>NZ_JAALGE010000001.1 GCF_011057645.1 Marisediminicola senii
TCCTGTGCGGGGCGTGTGGGGGGGGTCGGTGCCCGCGTTGCCCGGGCCGCGCGGGGGGGGGCGGGCGGGGCGCCCCGGTGTCTTGCGTGCGTTGGGCGGGTGCCCCTCGGCGGTCACGATGCGCTCGCCCCCGCCGATGAATGCGTCGGAACGGCGGGCGAGGGCCGGTGGTCCGCTGAACGCGAGGTCGTCGGCATAGCGCGTGTAGGTGGCATCCACTCTCTCTGCCCACGCCGACAGGCGCGCGTCGAGTCGGCGAACGCTGAGGTTGGCGAGCATCGGGGAGGTCGGGGCGCCCTGCGGGAGGTGTGCCGCCGCGAGGGCACGTCGCGCCGCGAACCTCTCGTCGGCGTCGCCTCCGGAAGGCATGGCCGCGATGACCCGTGGTGGCACCGCGTGCGTGCAGAGGCCGGTGATGGCGTGCGCGACCGCTTCGGGGTACCCGGCGCGGCGGAGGGTCGCGTAGACGCGGCCGGCGGTGACGCGGGAGAAGAACGTCGAGAGGTCGAGGGCGATCACCACCGCGGCGCCGGTGTGGCGGGCGGCGCCGGTGATCGCGCTGCGCCCCGGAACGAACCCGTGCGCCGCGCCATGGACCGGCAGGGGGCCCAGCAGCTCGGCGAGTACCGTGCGCTGGACGGCGACCAGGCGTGACCCCGGCACCTCGAGCAAACGTGGGGTGCGCTGCGGTCGTGTCCGCCACTCGTGCCGGTAGTGCTGCAGGCGGGTGTCGGTCGCGCGCCGGGTGTAGTGCCGTCGGTCGGCGAACCAGTCGAGCTCCCCCGGCGTGAGGCCGAGCAGGTCGGCGAGGTCGTCGAGCCCGTCGACGCGCGGAACCGCGGGCGTCGCGGGCACGGCCCGGGCGGCGACCAGCACGCGGTGCTCGATCCGGATCGGCGTACGGCGGTCGTGGGCGGCGACGACGGCGAGGCCGAATGCCGCTGTCATCTCGACGAAGTCACCGAGTTCGCGGGGGGCGTCGACCGGTGGGCGCCGGTAGGCCGCGAGGGTCTCGCGGACCAGGGGCGGCAACCAGCGGCGGCGCGCCCCGAGCACGTGGGCACCCGCGGCGACGAGGTCGCGCTCTGTCCACGCATCCGCGGCCAGGAATGCACCGGCGAGGGCCGAAGCGACGTCTGCCGTCGACGAGTGCGGCGTGTGCCCGCGGATCACGGCGTGGGCCCGCCCTGGTTCGCCTGCCTGGCCCGAGTGGCTCGGCTGACCCGATTGGCCCGCCTGGCACAGGGCAGCCAGCGGGGGATGGACGTGCCACCGGACGGATAAGTGCGACGGCTTTCGGACGACTCGTCCGTTCGTGCGGGCGCACGGCTGCGCGAAGCGCAGGGCCGCGCCCGCGGCGCTCGTTCCATCTCGGCCTGCGTGCCCCGGGGTAACCCCGGAGAGGCGGGCACCGCTCGGGTACCTGCCACCTCGTTCGAAAGCCGTCGCACGGCCCCACGCTAACGGCTGCCCCCGACCGTGGCTATTGGTCACGTCTTCACGGCGACGTGGCGCCCGGCCAGCGGCATCCACTAGTCTATTGATAACGAAACTCATTACCGCCTCTCTGGAAAGCCCTCATGCGCCTCACCCGATCCCCCCGTGTAGCCCTTTCCGCCGGACGTCGCGTCGCCATCGTCGGCGGCATCGCCGCGATCGCCCTGACCGTCACCGGGTGCGCCCCGACCGGCCAAGACCCCGATTCGACGGATGCCGCAGCCGGCAGTGACCTCGTGCAGGTTGTCGCCTCGACCGACGTCTACGGCGACATCGCATCGCGGATCGGCGGCGACCACGTCGAGGTGACCTCGATCATCTCCGGCGCCGCGCAGGATCCGCACAGCTACGAGGCCACCGCGCGCGACCAGCTCGCCCTCTCGAACGCCCAGCTCGTTGTCGAGAACGGCGGCGGCTACGACCCGTTCATCGACACCATGCTGGGCGCGTCGGGCAGCGACGACGTCGTCGTGGTCACGGCCACCGACGCGTCTGGCCTCCTCGACGATGACGGACACACCGAGGACGAGCACGCGGGCGACGAGCACGCCGACGACGCCGCTGCGGAAGGCGATGCTGCGGCGGTCGATGACGGCCACACCGAGGACGACCACGCCGACGACGAGCATGCTGGTGAGGAGCACGCGGCAGACGACCACGCCGGCGAGGAGCATGCCGAAGACGACGGTCACGGCCACGTCGAGGGGTTCAACGAGCACGTCTGGTACAGCTTCTCGGCCGTCGAGGCGGTCGCGCGTGAGATCGCCGACCAGCTGGCCGCGATCGACGCCGACAATGCCGATGCCTACGAGACCCAGTACGGAGAATTCGCCACCGAGCTCGACGCCCTGCACGAGCGCGCGCACGAGTTCGAGGCCGTCGCCGCCGGCCGGGGCGTCGCGATCACCGAACCGGTGCCGTCGTACCTGCTCGCCGACATGGGCTTCGAGAACATGACGCCCGATGAATTCTCCGAGGCTATCGAAGAGGGGACGGATGTCGCGCCCGCCGTTCTGCAGCAGACCCTCGCGCTGTTCTCCGACGATGCGGTGGCACTGCTCGCCTACAACTCCCAGACCGCGGGCCCCGAGACCGAGCAGGTGCGCGACGCTGCCGACGAGGCCGGTATAGCGATCGTCGACCTGACCGAGACGCTGCCCGACGGCGAGGACTACCTCTCCTGGATGTCGTCCAACATCGACCAGATCGAGGCCGCCCTCGGCTAGGCCCCGGTCGTCCCGGGGCGAAACGTCTCAGGGCCGGACGCCTCCGTGCTGGACGCCGCGGGCGCGGCCTGGCACCGTGCACACCACCAGGTGCGCCGTCGCTCCGGGTCACCCGTGACCTCGGCCCGCACCGACACCGGTGTGCCGCACCGCAGGCACGGGCGACCGGCGCGCCCGACGACCCAGTGCCGCTCGCCGCGGGCCGTGATGCCGGTCGTGACCTGGAACATTCCGGCGATGTGCACCGATGCCCGCAGCGACCGCGCGGCGACGGCGACCAGGCGCGGCACGTCGACTTCTCCCACCGGCGTCCACGGGTAGTGGCCGCGCAGAAAGCACACCTCGTTCGCCCACAGGTTTCCGAGCCCGGCCATCACGCGTTGGTCGAGCAGTGCCGCGATGACCGGCCGGCCCGGATCGAGCAGCAGGCGCCGGGCGGCGTCATCCGCATCCCAATCGGCTCGCAATGGGTCGGACCCGAGGTGCCCGACCACGGATTTCTCGTCGCGGGTAGGCAGCAGGTCGACGACCGGCACGTCGAGACCCCACGCGGTCGGGCCGGCTGCGGTCTGCATGCGCACCCGCACCTGGGGGATGAGGCGCCGGGGGATGCTGCGCCCCGCGCCCGTCACGGTCCACGAGCCCTGCATCCGCAGATGGGTGTGCAGCGTCATGCCGCTGTCGAAACGGGTTAGCAGGTGCTTACCGTGGGTGTCGTGGCCGAGCACCCGCCACCCCGCGAGCGACGTGCCTGCAGCGGTGCCCGATCGCGTCTCGCCGGCCTCCACCAGCTGCCCGTCGAGGGGAGGTCGAAGGCGGGCCGCCAGGCGGTAGACACTGTCACCCTCTGGCATGGTCGCAGCCTACGAGTCGCCCCCGACACTCCAGCGGTCCATAATGAGAATCAGAATCAACGCGCCGCCCGCGGGCCCGGCGCAGCGGGTAGGTCCCGCACCCCACCCGAACCACACAGCCCGCAACCACCTGCCCAGAACGGAGCCCCGCGTGACACCGTCGCCCGACGCATCCATTCTGAGCCTGCGCCAGGCGACGCTGTCGTTCGGTGACCGCCCACTGTGGCGGGGACTCAACCTCGAGCTCAAGGCCGGTGAGTTCCTCGCGGTGCTCGGCCCGAACGGCACCGGCAAGACCAGCCTGCTGCGCACCATCCTCGGCCAGCAGCAGCTCACCTCCGGCACCGTCGAGCTGCTCGGCGGACCGGTCGGGCGGGGCAGCCGCGACATCGGCTACATCCCGCAGCAGAAGCTGCTCGACGCCGGAACGCCGCTGCGTGCGCGCGACCTCGTGGGCTTCGGCATCAACGGGCATCGCTGGGGGCTCCCTGTCTCGAGCCGCGCCATGCGCCGCCGCGTCGACGAGGTGCTCGAATCGGTGGGCGCATCCGACCTTGCGAATGCCTCCGTCGCGAGCCTCTCCGGGGGAGAGCAGCAGCGCATCAGAGTCGGCCAGGCCATCGCCGGCAACCCGCGCCTGTTGCTGTGCGACGAACCCCTGCTGTCGCTCGACCTGCAGTACCAGCGCGCGGTCAGCGAGCTCATCGACGAGAAACGCCGCGAGCTGAACACCGCGGTCGTCTTCGTCACCCACGATGTCAACCCGATTCTGAACATGGTCGACCGGGTGCTCTACCTCGCGGGAGGCCAGTTCAGGGTCGGCACCCCCGACGAGGTGCTGCGCTCCGAGGTGCTGTCGTACATGTACGACACCCCGGTCGAGGTGATCCGCAGTCGCGGCCGCGTCATCGTGATCGGCGCCCCAGACGGCTACGGCGCACACGACCACGAGAATCACCATGTGCACGGAGACGGCGGCCATCACTGATGGACGACCTCTCGGGAACCCTCTTCAACTTCGAGAACTACGGCGAACTGCTCGTGCTGGTGCGCAACTCGATCTATGCCGGTGCGCTGCTCGGCATCGTCGGGGGCCTCATCGGGGTGTTCGTGATGCAGCGCGACCTGCAGTTCGCGGTGCACGGCATCAGCGAGCTGTCGTTCGCCGGGGCATCCGCCGCCCTGCTCTTCGGGGTCAACGTGGTGGCCGGCTCGATCCTCGGGTCGCTCATCGCCGCCCTGCTCATCGGCGTGCTGGGGGTGAGGGCGCGGGAGCGCAATTCGATCGTGGCCGTGCTCATGCCGTTCGGGCTGGGGCTCGGCATCCTCTTCCTGGCCCTGTATCCCGGCCGGAGCGCGAACCAGTTCGGCCTGCTGACCGGCCAGATCGTCTCGGTCGATAACGAGCAGCTCGGCCTGTTGGTCACCATCTCGATCGTCGTCATCATCGGGCTGTTCGTGATGTGGCGCCCGCTCAGCTTCGCCAGCGTCGACGCCGATGTCGCCCGTGCCCGCGGCCTTCCGGTGGCCGCCATCTCGATCGCCTTCATGGTGCTGCTCGGGCTGGCGGTTGCGGTCTCGATCCAGATCGTCGGCGCCCTGCTGGTGCTCGCGCTGCTGGTGACCCCGGCCGCCGCCGCCATGCGGGTGACGGCATCCCCGTTCCTCACCCCGCTGCTGGCCGTGCTGTTCGCCGTGGTGTCGATGGTCGGCGGCATCCTGCTCGCCATCGGTGGCGGGTTGCCGATCAGCCCCTTCGTGACCACCATCTCGTTCCTCATCTACGTCCTCTGTCGTGTCATCGGCTGGCAGCAGCAGCGGTCGGGATCACGCGGGGAGCGCACCGTCTCGCCCGGGAGGGCCGCAGGCCCAACGGTTAGGCTTTCGGAATGAAACGCAACACCTGGCAGCGCGAGGCGGTGCGCGAGGCCCTCGGCACCAACGAGGGATTCGTCAGCGCGCAGAGCCTGCATTCCACGCTGCGCGAGACCGGGTCGTCCATCGGCCTCGCCACCGTCTACCGGGCGCTCGCCGATCTCGCAGTCGAGGGCGAAGCCGACTCGCTGCAGTCCGACCAGGGAGAAAGCCTGTACCGGGCGTGCACGCCGGGGCAGCACCACCACCACCTGATCTGCCGCAACTGCGGGCTCACCGTCGAGATCGAGGCAGACGCTGTCGAGGCGTGGGCACACAGGGTCGCCGCCGACAACGGTTTCACCCAGGCCAGCCACGTCGTCGACGTATTCGGTCTCTGCGCCACGTGCACCGCACAGGCAGCCGCCGCGCAGGTTGCCCCCGCGCCCGCGAGCCCGTTATGATTGGCGGTTGGCGCGCGGGATCTCCGCTCGCCCTGTACGCACATCCCCTCTGAATCGCTCCTCACGGAGCGAATCCGCCTCTCGCGAGGTGCCGGTCGGATGGTGCGTGCCGACAAGAGACCTTGGGTAGGGCGTTCGCGCCCTACGGTATCGATGGAGGAAACCATGGCAGCAACCTGCCAGGTGACAGGAGCCATTCCCGGCTTCGGTCACAACATCTCGCACTCGCACCGGCGCACGAAGCGCCGCTTCGACCCGAACGTGCAGAAGAAGACGTACTACGTGCCGTCGCTTCGCCGCAATGTCACCCTGACGCTCAGCGCCAAGGGAATCAAGGTCATCGATGCCCGTGGCATCGAGTCCGTCGTGAAGGACATCCTCGGACGCGGGGTGAAGATCTAATGGCGAAGCAGCATGACGTACGCCCGATCATCAAGCTCCGTTCGACGGCCGGCACCGGATACACCTACGTTACGAAGAAGAACCGCCGTAACGACCCCGATCGACTCGTGCTGAAGAAGTACGACCCCGTTGTGCGCAGGCACGTCGAATTCCGCGAGGAGCGCTAACCATGGCGAAGAAGAGCAAGATCGCAAAGAACGAGCAGCGTCTCGTCATCGTCAACCGCTACGCGGCCAAGCGCCTCGAGCTGAAGAAGGCACTCGTTGACCCCGCGTCGACGGACGCCCAGCGCGAAGAGGCCCGCCTCGGCCTGCAGAAGCTTCCCCGCGACGCTTCGCCCGTGCGCCTGCGCGGCCGCGACGCGATCGACGGACGCCCCCGTGGATACCTCAAGCAGTTCGGTATCTCGCGTGTGCGCTTCCGCGACATGGCGCACCGGGGCGAATTGCCCGGAATCACCAAGTCAAGCTGGTAAATTACAGGCGGTTCGCCGGGTTCCTACCCGGAAACCGGAGAACTATCCTTCAGCTCCCGCCAGTGCCGAATGGCATCACGCCGAATGGCGCAGGCGCGTGCTGTACCGATCGTCCGAGGAGGACACCGAATGGCTGACACATTGAACCGTACCGAGCTCGTCGCGGCAGTAGCTGCAGAGTCCGGCCAGAGCCAGGCCGCCGTCAACGGCGTTCTCGACGCGCTCTTCTCCACCCTCGCCTCGTCCGTCAGCGACGGCACGAAGGTCACCATCCCGGGTTGGATCGCCGTCGAGCGCACCCACCGCGCCGCCCGCGCGGGGCGCAACCCCTCCACCGGCGAGGCGATCGAGATCGCTGCCGGATACGGCGTCAAGGTCAGCGCTGGCAGCAAGCTGAAGGCTGCGGTCAAGTAACCGCCTTCTCACCACGTCCGATGAGGATGGCGCCCGCGAGGGTGCCATCCTCATTGCTCGTTAACCGGCGAAACACCTGGGCGTCGGCGCCAGGCGAGGGAGCCGAACCCGGCGAAACCGACGAAACCGGCACCCGGGGCGCTCGCTCGTCGCCCGCCCCCAGCTTGCTCGCCTAGGGTTATCAGCGTGTCTCGGCTCGTTCGTATAGCAGGGCCGGCTCTGCTGCTGGTGGTCGCAATGCTGTGCCTTCTCGGCGGCCTCGCCTTCGGTGGGGGTGCCGCCGCTCCGCTGCTGGCCGATCCCGGTGCCGTCGTTCGCTACGGATTGCCCATCTCGAAGCTCATGGTCAACGTGGGTGCCGCCGGAACCATCGGCACGCTCGTGATGGTGGTGTTCGTGCTCAGCGCGAAACGACCCGAGTTCGGTCGTGCACTCGACTTCGCGGCCGCGGCATCCGCCTTCTGGGCCGTCGCCTCCGCCGCCACCGGATTCTTCACCTTCCTCAGCGTCTACCTTCAGCCGGTCTCGCTCGACGCGCAGTTCGGCCAGCTGCTCGGCGACTTCTTCACCGAGGTCGAATTCGGGCAGGCCTGGCTCGCCACCACCCTGATCGCCGCCGCCACCACCGTGCTGTGCTTTGCCGTGCGCAACCACACCGCACTGGTCTTCGTGACCGTCTTCTCGGTGGTCGCCCTTGTTCCCATGGCCCAGCAGGGGCACGCCGCCGGGGCGTCCGGCCACGGGGCGGCCATCTCGTCGCTCGGCCTGCACCTCGTCTTCGCCGCCATCTGGCTCGGCGGTCTCCTGAGCCTCATCGTCATCCGCCCCACGCTCACCCACGACCGCCTCGTCGCCGTCATCAGCCGCTACTCCAGCTTCGCCCTCGTCAGCTTCGTCATCGTCGCCGTCTCGGGCTACGTCAATGCGGCCCTGCGGGTCGGCAGCCTCGACGGCCTGCTCAAGCCCTACGGCGTGCTCGTGCTGGTCAAGGTCGCGGCGCTCATCTCGCTCGGACTCTTCGGTGCCGTGCACCGCCGGTGGGTGATCGGCCGGATGCAGCGCTCGCCCGATTCCGCGACCGGCCCGTTCTGGTGGCTCATCACGGCGGAGCTCGCCTTCATGGGTGTGGCCTCGGGTGTCGCCGTGGCCCTCGCGCGCACCGATCCGCTGGTGCCAGAGGTGCCGATCACGGCCACCCCGGCATTCATCCTCACCGGGGAGGCCCTGCCGCCCGAGCTCACCTTCTCCCGCTACTTCACCGAGTGGCGCTTCGACGTGATCTGGGTGCTCGCCACGGCGTTCCTCGCGTTCTTCTACCTCGCCGGCGTGTGGCGGCTGCGCCGCCGCGGCGACAGCTGGCCGGTGTACCGCACGGTGCTGTGGCTCGCTGGCGTCGCCCTGTTGTTCTACGTCACCAACGGCGGGCTCAATGTCTACGAGTCCTACCTGTTCAGCGCGCACATGCTCGCGCACATGCTGCTCGGCATGATGATCCCGGTGCTGCTCGTGCCAGGCGCCCCCGTCACCCTGGCGCTGCGCACCATCCGTAAGCGCTCCGACGGCAGTCGGGGCGTGCGCGAGTGGATCATGCTCGGCGTGCACTCGAAGTACGCGGCGGTGCTCGCCAACCCGATAGTGACGGCGGTGCTGTTCACCGGGTCGCTCTGGTTGTTCTACTACTCGCCGCTGTTCCGTTGGGCAACCGAAGACCACATCGGCCACCAGTGGATGATCGTGCACTTCCTCGCCACCGGCTACCTGTTCGTGCAGTCGCTCATCGGCTCCGACCCCGTTCCGTACAAGGCGCCCTACCCGCTGCGGCTCATCCTGCTGCTCGGCACCATGGCTTTCCACGCCTTCTTCGGTCTGTCGCTCATCACCGGCACCGGGCTCCTGCTCGCGGACTGGTACGGCGCGATGGGTCGTCCGTGGGGGGTCTCGGCCCTCGCCGACCAGCAGGCGGGCGGCGGAGTCGCGTGGAGCGTCGGCGAGATCCCGACGGTCATCCTCGCGATCGCGGTGGCGTTCATGTGGTCGCGCGACGACACGAAGGAGGCCAAGCGGCTCGACCGCAAGGCCGAGCGCGACGGCGGCGTCGAGCTGCAGGACTACAACGACATGCTCGCCGGCCTCGACCGCCGCCGCTGACCCGCGCCCCACACCTACCCTTGCACCTGCCAGACGCGACTATTCGGCGACGATCGACACCTGGTCGTTGTCGCCGAGGGTGATCAGGTATCCGACCGAGAACGTCACGTCTTCGTCGATGGTCGAGATGGTCCCGTCGAACAGCGACCGCACGTCGACTTCGAGGTGTGCGGCGCCCTCGACCGCGGGCACCCGCCAGGTGTCTGCCGTGGGGCCGGGCTGGATCCGCACCTCTGGGTAGCGGGCGATCGACCACTGCGGCTCGGTGACGATGCGGTTGCGCACGGTCTCGCCGAACGGGCACCCGGTCGGCTGCAGCACCTTCTGGGTCGCGCAGTCGTCGAGCAGGTCGTCGAGCTGGGTCTGGATCATGGCCACGAAGTCGTCGTTGGCCCGCACCGGTATGCGCGCCGCGGCCGATGACCCCGGCTGCAGCACCAGGATGTCCTCGGGGTCGGCGACGAGATAGGTGGATGCGTGGCCGAGCGTGAATTCGCCGGGCGCGAGCACCGTGTACCTGGCGGGCGTGCCCGGCTCGTTCTCGGTGGTGACGGCCCGCTCGTTGACGGTGAAGGTCGACACCTGCTCCGGCGTGATCTCGAGCGTCGCGGTCGGACTCACCACGAACGTCCACCGGTTGAATACGCCGAATCGCGTGCCGGCGCGCTCGACCGTGAACACGCTCGTTGCGCGCTCGCCGCTCAGCTCCAGCTCGACCTCGACGTCGTGCTCGCCCGCGGTCGTGATGGTGTCGGAGAGTACCCGTACGCCGCCGACGTCACCCAGCGCGTCGGGCACGAGTAGCTCGGTGGCGGCATCGTCGCCCACGTCGACACCCGGCGTGCGGAGCGCGGCGGCGACGTCGCGGCGCTCGATCGCACCGAGGTACGACCGCACGAAGCCCTCGGCGCTGTACAGCGTCGAATTGAGGATCACGATGGTGCCGACGAACAGGCCGAACAGCACGCCGACCACGATGCCCCACCGCACGAGGAACCGGCCGATCGGTACGTCGGGGCTGCGTGCGTCCCCACCCTCGACCGCCATGCAGCCATCCTAGGCCGACCGTCACTGCACAACCCCGGCGGGTGCGCCGTCCGCGCCCGCCGCCCGCGCCGATGCGGGGCGCACGGTAGATTGGGGCGAATGGTCGGCGTTCCGGAATCCTCATGAGCGCGCGCGCCGCGGCCTTCCGGCTCTCTGCCGAACAGCAGGCACTGTTCGACGCCATCGAGACCACGCGCGAGCACATCTTCGTCACCGGGCGGGCAGGCACCGGAAAGTCCACGCTGCTCAACTACCTGTCGGCCAACACCTCCAAGCAGCTCGTGGTGTCTGCCCCCACGGGCGTTGCAGCGCTCAACGTGGGCGGCCAGACCATCCACTCCCTGTTCCGGCTGCCGATCGGCGTCATCGCCGATCGGCCGATCCAGCAGAACGCCGACGTTCGCAAGCTCCTCACCACGATCGAGACCCTGGTCATCGACGAGGTCTCGATGGTCAACGCCGACCTCATCGACGCGGTCGACCGGTCGTTGCGCCAGGCCAGGCAGCGCCCGCACGAGGCGTTCGGCGGCGTGCAGCTGGTGCTGTTCGGCGATCCGTACCAACTCGCACCGGTGCCGGGCGACGCCGACGAGCGGGCATACTTCACCGACCGGTACGCGTCGATGTGGTTCTTCGACGCGCAGGTGTGGAATGACGCAGACCTGCGCATCTATGAGTTGAGCGTCATCCATCGCCAGCATGAAGAGGAGTTCAAGGGCATGCTCAATGCGGTGCGCCACGGCGTGGTGACCGCAGAGATCGCCGGGCGGCTCAACGAGACCGGCGCGCGAACGCCGCCGACGGATGGCGCCATCACCCTGGCGACGCGCAACGACGCCGTCAACTCGATCAACGCGCTCGCCCTCGCGCGACTGCCGGGGCGGGCGCTCACCGCGAAGGCCGAGGTGACGGGGGAGTTCGGGGGACGGGCCTATCCCGCCGACGAGGCGCTGCAGCTGAAGGTCGGAGCTCGCGTGATGTTCCTGCGCAACGACGGCGACCAGCGCTGGGTCAACGGGTCGGTCGGTACGGTCACCCGCATCGCCTCGACGGTGTTCGTGGAGGTCGATGGCGAGGTGCACGAGGTGCAGCCGGCCATCTGGGAGAAGTTCAAGTACTCCTATTCGCCAGCCACCAAAGAACTGAAGCGCGATATCGTGGCCGAGTTCCAGCAGTTTCCCCTGCGGCTGGCCTGGGCGGTCACCATCCACAAGTCGCAGGGCAAGACCTACGACCGTGCCATCGTCGACCTCGGGCAGCGCTCGTTCGCACCAGGGCAGACCTACGTCGCGCTGAGCCGCATCTCGCAGCTCGACGGCCTCTACCTCAGCAGGCCGCTGCGGCCGTCGGACATCATCGTCGACCAGGACGTTCGCCGGTTCATGGAGCGCGCGCAGGCCATCCCGGCCATTCGCGCCTAGGCGTCGTAGGACTTGGCGGCGAACACCTAGGCGGCGAACGCCTAGACGGCGAACGACTACGCCGCGTACGACTTGGCCGCGGCGAGGTCGACGAACAGGTCGGTGGTGAACCGATAGGCGACCAGCACCTCGGCGATGACCCGGTCGCGCTCCTGCTCCGACCAGTCCGCGGCGTCGAGCTGGTCGCGGTAGGTGCACTTGAAGGCGCGAGGCTCGGCGATCTGGTCGAACAGGTAGAAGCCGACCCCGTTGGTGTCGAAGCCGAACGAGCGCTGCATCAGCGAGCGGATGATGCGCCCGCCGGACAGGTCGCCGAGGTAGCGCGTGTAGTGGTGGGCGATGAAACCGCCGGTCCACCGGCTCGTCGCGACCTCGTCGATGCGCCGCACGTATCGCGCGGTCGTCGGCAGCGGCACGATCGACGCGCGCCACCCGTCGCCGAGCAGGAAGCGCAGGTCGTGCTCGATGGCCGGGAGCCTCGTCAGCTGCGGGCTGATGAACCGGGCGGCTACCGGGTCACCGGCCATCGCCTCGGCGGCGGACTCGAGGGCGGCGTAGACGAAGTAGTTCTGGGCGACCAGCGCGATGTAGTCGTCGCGGGTGCCCTTGCCGGTCATCAGGTCGGTCATGAACCCCGCTCCATCGGCGCCGGCGCGCTGCACGTCGGTGCCGCTCCAGGTGCGTTCGCGGAGCGCCTGCGTGAACGAGGTCACCGTCATCGTGGCACGCTCCCCTGGGTCGAAGTTAGGTGACCCTTATCTTAGTGAGGAGGTCGTGCGGCTGGCTACGGTTACGACGTAATGCGTGCGAACGCACGTCAATGCGCGTCGTGCTCAGGCAGGTTGAGCTGGTCGAGGTCGCTGTCATCGCTGCCGTCATCGCCGCTGTCGTCCGCGGGGGGCACGAAGCCGTTCTGGTGCTCGCCGTGGGGTTGCGCGTATCGTCCGGCCTCGGTTGCGGCGAGGGCGGGTGTCGTCAGTGCCGCGACGACGAGGGCTCCGGCACCGAGGGAGAGCAGGTACCGGGCCACTCCCGGTTCGGGCGCCGCGGCATCCATCGCCCCCCTCGTGCGCAGGTGCACCGCGAGGATTCCCGCGGCGACGAGGCCGAGCACGGTCGCGGCGAGCAGGGGGAGCATGGGCAGGGCGGTGAACTCCAGGCCGTCGATCGCGACCGGGGCGGCGACCAGGATGCCCAGTACGGCGACCGGTGCCGCGGCGACGACGAGCGCCGTGCGCGGCACGACCACGCGGTCGAGGGCCAGGATGAGGATGCCCCAGCCGAACTCGGCGATACCGAGCGCGGCCAGGGTGATGCCGATGGCGATCGGGGATCCGACCACCATGGCGAGATGGATCAACCCCGCGCCGAACGCGGCGAATGCCAGCCAGGTGCGTGTGATGGTCGACATTGCGTTACCCCCTCTGTGGGTATGAGCCGCGTTCGGCCGGGTCGATGGGTGCAGGACGTGCTGGTGCTGGTCTTGCGGCTGGTGCTGGTGCTGGTGCTGTGCGGGGTTACGCGCGGGCGGCGCGGACGCCCTTGTCGGCGCCGAGTCCGACGGCGAGCAGCACGGCGGCGCTGGCGAAGTGCAGCACGTTGTCTGCGGCGTTGATCGCGAGGATGTTCGCGGCGCTCTCGATGATGAACAGGCCGACGATGCCGAGCAGCAGGTAGGCGGCACCGATGGTGAGGTTCGTCGCGCGAGCGGCGGGCACGGTGGAGAGGCCGGCGATGAGGAGCGCGGCGCCGATCACGAGGTGGGCCACGTTGTGGAAGACGTTGACCTCGAAGAGTCCGAGCAGGAGGCCGCCGTCGGTGGAGAACATACCGACCCCGCCGGTGACGGTGAAGCCGAGGAGCCCGACGAGCAGGTAGACGGCGCCGAAGACGGTGGCCAGAAGGCGGTTGGGTGATCTGGTCATGATGCAGGCCTCTCATTCCATAGCCAGACGGGTGTCGGGCAGCTGTAGTACCTATTCGTACTCCATGCCCCGGCCGATTGGTCCGACGTCGACGGGTCAGTCGCGCGGCGTGCGATTGCGCTGCGCGGACGCCGCGGGCTACTCGAGGAGGTGGCTCTCGAGGAACCGGGCGACCCGCGCGTAGGCGAGGGCGGCGGCCCTGGCATCCAGGGTCGAATGGATCGTGGCGTTCGCGAAACCGTGCACCGTGCCGGCGTAGGTGAACTGGGTCACCGGGGTGCCGTGCTCGCGCAGGCGGTCGACGAAGGACTCGGGTTCCTGCCCGGCGCTCCAGGAATCGGTCTCGGCGAGGTGCAGCTGCACGGGGCTGGGGATGACGCCGTGGTCCTTGGCCTCGAGGCTCGCGTAGTAGGCGACCACGGCGTCGACGGCGCCGCCCTGGGCGTGCAGCAGCGCGATCCACCCGCCCACAGAGAAGCCGACGACCCCGACGTGCGACGATCCCTGGGTGCGCCCGGTGGTGACCGCCTCGTCGACGATGGCCAGTGCCCTGCCGATGTCGAGGCTGTCCATGAGGAGGTGGGCGGTGTGCTCGTCGGTGGTGGCCACCCCGTCGTAGAGGTCGGGCACGACGACGCGGAAGCCCTGGCGCACGAGCGCTTCTGCGTAGAACTCGAGGCCCGGGAGCCGCCCGAACCAGTCATGCACCACGACGACCAGCGGGTCACCCGGTGTGCCGTATTCGAGTGCCGCACCGGGGGAGGGGATCGACACGAGCTCGGGCATGCTCACACCTTACGACTGCCCGCCCGGTGTCGGCCTGCCCGCCCTGCGTTGGCCTGCAGTCAGGGAGCGGGAACCCGCTCGTCGGCGCGCGGGGCTCCGGGAGGGGTGCCGTCGCCGAACGGGCGACCGCCGAGGGACTCGCGCCCGTGCGGGTCGAGCCACCGGCTGGTGTCGGGACCGCCGGGGAGGATTCCGGTCGGGTTGATGTCGACGTGGGTGAGGTAGTAGTGCTGCTTGATCTGCAGGAAGTCGATGGTGTCGCCGAAGCCCGGAGTCTGGAACAGGTCGCGCGCGTACGCCCACAGTGCCGGCATCTCGGAGAGCAGGTTGCGGTTGCACTTGAAGTGGCCGTAGTAGACGACGTCGAAACGCACCAGTGTCGTGAACAGGCGAACGTCGGCCTCGGTGATGGTGTCGCCGACGAGGAACCGCCTGCTGGTGAGGCGTTCCTCAAGCCAGTCGAGCCGCGAGAACAGGGTGGCGAAAGCCCGGTCGTAGGACTTCTGGCTCCCCGCGAACCCGCACTTGTACACGCCGTTGTTCACGTCGTGGAAGATCAGCTCGGCGACCTCGTCGATCTCGGCCCTGAGGTGCTCGGGGTAGAGGTCGGGAGCGCCCTGGCGGTGGTGGTCGACCCATTCGGTCTCGAAGTCGATCGTGATCTGGGGGTAGTTGTTCGTCACCACGCCACCGGAGGGGATGTCGACGAGCGCGGGAACGGTGATTCCGCGCGGGTAGTCCGCGAACCTCGTGAAGTAGGACTGCTGCAGGCGTTCGACGCCGAGTACCGGGTCCCTGCCGTCGGTGTCGAGGTCGAACGTCCAGCTGTCCATGTCGTGGGTCGGACCGGGCAGGCCGAGCGAGATGGCGTTCTCGAGCCCGAGCAGGCGGCGCACGATCGTGGTGCGGTTGGCCCAGGGGCATGCCCGCGCGGCAACGAGGTGGTAGCGCCCCGCTTCGACCGGCCAGCCGTCGCGACCGTCGCGGGTGATGCGATCTTCGATGTAATTCGTGTCTCGGTCGAAAGATTCGCCGGGTTTGACATAGCTGGGGGCGCGGTCATTCATGGGGGTAACGCTACCGGCACTCGCTGGATGCCCCGGGCTGTGGGGGATGCGCGCGCGGGGGTGCGTTGGAATGATTGCATTCACTGCACCGTGTCCACCTTTGTGCCGACTTGTACCCTCTTCGGTTGCCGCTTAGATTGGCTTCTGTCGACAGTGTTTCGGGAACACGAAGTCGACGCACCGGAGGCCATGCCTCTGGTCTCTTCGGTAGGGCGCATCGCGTTCAGGCCGAAGTGCCGGTGGGTCTCCGGGGGGAGGCCGCGACCGGCGCCTCTCGTTTAACGCGGTGTTTTTGCATGACACCTCCCGGACCCCTTCATGACTAATTGCACGGTCGGCGCTTCTGTGCAAATATTTACTCCATGACGGGGAGTGCACTTATCGACGGCGGCGCCACCGCGGCGCCCGATCTCGGCCTGCGCGAGCGCAAGCGGCGAGCCACCGCCGCCGCGATCGGCAACGCCACCCGTGCCCTCGCCGCGGAACGTGGTTTCTCGCACGTCACGGTCGAGCAGGTGTGCGACGCTGTCGGCATCTCGCGGCGTACCTTCTTCAACTACTTTCCGTCGAAGGAAGACGCCCTGCTGGGCCTCCACGAGGCCGGGGTTCCCGAGGCGCTCGCCGCCCGGTTCATCGACAGCCGCGTCGGGACCCCCCACGGCGAAGTCTCGCCGAACCTGATGGACGACCTCGTCGAGCTGTCGTGCGCGGTGCTCGAGGAGGCGCCACTCGGGCGCGAGGAGTTCCAGTTGGTGCTCGCCGCGGTGCGGCGCGATCCCAACCTGCTCGCCATCCTCGTCGGCCGGGCCGAGGAGCGGGAGGGCATGCTGCGCGAACTCATCGCCGCCCGGGAATCCCTGCCCCCGACCGACGTTCGCGTCGTGACCGCCGCCGCCGTGATGGGTGCCGTCATGCAGCAGTCGGGGCGCGAGTACTTCGGCACCGAGACACCGCGCAGCTACCGCGAGATCCTCGTCGGCAACGTCGCCGCCGCCCGCATGCTCCTGCGCAGCTGACCCCGGTCGCCCCACCGTTTCATTCAGTTCCGCATCACCAGCCCCGTCGTACCCGCCGCCATTTTTGAAGGACCCCATGTCTCGAGCATCCACAGCCCCGGCGCAGCCGGTCCTGCTGACCCAACGCCGCATCTGGATCATCTTCTCCGCACTCGTCGCGGGCATGCTGCTCGCGAGCCTCGACCAGACCATCGTGTCGACCGCGATGCCCACCATCGTCGGGCAGCTCGGCGGGGTCGAGCACCAGACCTGGATCACCACGGCCTACCTGCTCGCGACCACCATCGTGATGCCGGTCTACGGCAAGTTCGGTGACGTCTTCGGGCGCCGCAACCTCTTTCTCATCGCGATCGTGATCTTCACCCTCGCCTCGGTCGGATGCGCCTTCGCCGGCGACTTCTGGACCTTCGTGATCTTCCGCGCGCTGCAGGGCGTCGGCGGCGGAGGGTTGATGATCCTCTCGCAGGCGATCATCGCCGACATCGTGCCCGCCAGCGACCGGGGCAAGTACATGGGGCCGCTCGGCGGCATATTCGGTATCTCCGCCATCGCCGGACCGCTGCTCGGGGGCTTCTTCGTCGACCACCTCACCTGGCAGTGGGCGTTCTACATCAACATCCCGATCGGGATCGCGGCGTTCGTCATCACCTTCCTCGCGCTCTCGCTGCCCAGCAAGAAGGCCACTCGGCGCCTCGACATCCCCGGGGTCGTGTTGCTGTCGATCGCGACCGCGTGCCTCATCTTCTTCACCGACTTCGGGGGCAGCACCGACCACGGGTGGGACGACTGGCGCACCTGGGCGTTCGGCGCCGGCCTGCTCGTCGCCGCGATCAGCTTCGTCATGGTCGAGCGCCGGGCAGACGACCCGATCATTCCGCTCAGCCTGTTTCGCAACCCGATCTTCATCAACAGCACCGCGATCGGGTTCACGCTCGGCCTTGGCATGTTCGCGGCGCTCGCGTTCATTCCCACGTTCCTGCAGATGTCGTCGGGAACGTCGGCTGCGGCATCCGGCCTGCTGCTCCTGCCCATGGTCGCCGGTCTCATGGGCACGTCGATCTACTCGGGGCTCGCGATCAGCCGCACCGGAAAGTACAAGGCATACCCGATCGCCGGCACCATCGTGGTGATCCTCGCGATGCTGTGGATGACCACGCTGAGCGAGACGACGCCCATCTGGATGATCTGCGTGCAGCTGTTCTTCTTCGGCGCCGGGCTCGGCCTCATTATGCAGGTCGTTATCCTCGTGGTGCAGAACTCGGTGTCGTCCGACATGGTCGGCACGGCCACCAGCACGAACAACTACTTTCGCGAGGTGGGCGGCTCGCTCGGTGTCGCCGTCTTCGGCGTGATGTTCACGAACCGGCTGTCGGAGTCGCTCACCGAGATCTTCGCCGGCACTGGGGCGGGGGTGGATGCGGCGGCTGAAGCCACGGCGACGCTCGACCCCGCGGCGCTCGACGCCCTCCCGCCCGCGGTACAGGAACAGATCGTCGCCGCCTATGCGGACTCGCTGGCACCGGTGTTCTGGTACCTAATCCCGTTCCTGGTGATCGCGCTCGTTCTCGCTATCACGCTGAAGCAGATCCCGCTGTCTGACGTGGCCGGCATGGTGGCAAGGGGCGAAGCCGTCGGCGGGGCGGATGCGGATCGGCTGGAGGCCGAGCGCACAGCAGCTGCGGCATCCACCCCTCGCGCGCCGCAACCCCCGCGCTGACCGGCCGTCCTGCTGACCGGCTGGCCCGCTGACCCGCTGCCCGGCGGTCCACCAGGGCGACGCCGACCGCTCCGGATCGCTAGCGTGGGGCGAGTGACTATTCGCGTCGACCCTCCGGCCAGTGGCGGTTGGCGTGCCGGGCTGCGTGTGGGGCTGGGTCTCAGTGTCGGGGCATTCGCGCTCGCCCTGAGCTTCGGGGCGTTCGCGGTCTCGAGCGGCTGGCCGGCGTGGCTCGTGATCGTCATGTCCATCGTGGTCTTCTCGGGAGGCGCGCAATTCGCCGCCGTCACCGCGATGACCGGTGGCGGCGGCGTGGTGTCGGCACTCGGGGCGGCGGCGCTCATCAACACCCGGTTCATTCCGATGGCGGCGGCCTCTGCCCGGTCGTTGCGCGGGGGTCCCTGGCGGCGGGCGATGGAGGGGCAGACCATCGTCGACGGTTCGTGGGTTGCGGCCCAGCGCCCGGACGGCACCCTCGACCGGGCCACCATGTTTACCGCGACGGCCGTGCAGTGGCCGGCGTGGGTCGGGGGCACCGTGGTCGGGGCGTTGTTCGCTCCGTCGACCGAGTTCTTTCGCGACTACGGGCTCGACGTGATCTTTCCGTGCTTCTTTCTCGTGCTGCTGCTCGACTCCCTGCGCGGCAAGCCCCGTCACGCGCTGGTCGCAATCGTCGCCGTAGCCATCGGTGTCGCAGCGATCTGGTTCGTGCCGGGCGGGGTGGCCCTGCTGCTGTGCGGGATCGCCGCAGGGATCGCGGGAGTGCGTGCGTCGGGTACCGGCGGAGCGGCCAGCGCGGGCGGGGCAGATAGCGCCGGCGGGGCTCCTGGCGGCGGCGGTGCGGGCAGCGCGCCGGGCGACGGGAGCCAGCAGTGACGTCGATGATCCTGGTCGTGATCGGGCTCGCCCTGATCAACTTCGCTTACAAGGCCGTCGGGCCCGCGATCCTCGGCGACCGCGAGTTTCCGGGGGTGGTGCAGCGTATCGTCGACGCGCTCCCGGCTGCCATGCTGGCCGGGCTGCTCGTCGTGCACCTGCTCGGCGACCGCTGGAGTTCGGCCGACGTCACCGTGGTACCCGGGCTCGCTGCGGCGGTCGTCGCCTGGTACTGGCGGGCGCCCCAACTGGCCTGCGTCGTGATCGCGGTCGTCGTCACGATCGTGGTCCGCGCTGCGCTGTGACGCTGCGCCCGGATGCTGCGCTGCGGTAGCTGTGCGGTCGCCGCCGCGCTGCGATCACTGCGCCGGTTAACGACGAAGGGCCGGCAGCTCTCGCCGCCGGCCCTTCGTGATGCGTTCTAGTGGTTGCGGATCGCGTTGATCTTGCTCTGCAGCAGACCCGCGATCGGGCGCTGCTGCTCACCCTGCTGGGCGGCGAGCACGATGAGGATTCCGGTGAGCGCCGGGTTCAGCCACTGCAGCACCTTCTGCTGCTTCTGGGCCGAGGCGAGGGATTCGGATGCGCCGGCGCCGGGCTCGGTGACGCCCGTGCCGCCTTCGTTGGCGCGGTCCGCGATCTTGACGCCCTGGATGCCCGAGTACACCGTGGTGCCGATGGCGACTCCGGTCAGCACCAGCTTGACGATGGTGTTGGTGCGGGTGTCGGGCTGGGCGAGCACGCGGCCCTTGTTCGCGAAGATGAGGCCGGCGCCGCCGATGGCGTGTGCGACGAGGGCTGCGCCCTGCACGGGGGTCCACTTGGCCCAGCCGAGCGAGGAGAGCTCGAGGCGCTCCTGCGGGTTCTTCGCCTTGGCGGTCGCGCCGTTGAGGCCGACGGCTCCCATCAGCGTGCCGCCGAACCATGCGGCGAGTCCGAGGTCGTGGAGGGAACGGATGACGGTGTTTCGTTCAGACAAAGTTGAGCTCCTGAGGTAGTCGTGAACGAACAACACTCCTGCACTGGCAAACATCTCTCTATGGGTTGACTTCCCAGCCAGCCCGGGGGAGTGGGGTGGCTAGCACTTTCTGTGCGGCAGATAGTTGACGAGCATCCATCATCGACATATAGTTGACCGTCGTCAATCACCACAGGAGTAGCATGTCCCGCCATTCAGCCGCATCTCGTACGCCAGCATCCCGACCGCCGAAGCGCACCGTCTCTGCCGACGGCACGATGACGCAGCGCCAGGTGCTGGAATCCCTCTCCGGGCTGTTGCTCGGAATGTTCGTGGCGATCCTCGCCGGAACCGTGGTCGCGACGTCGCTGCCCGTGATCATCTCCGACCTCGAGGGCGATCAGTCGGCGTACACCTGGGTCGTCACCGCGACCCTGCTCGCCACCACGGTGAGCACCCCGCTGTGGGGAAAGTTCGCTGACCTGTTCAACCGCAAGCTGCTGATCCAGCTGGCCCTCACGGTCTTCGTGGTCGGGTCTGCGCTCGCCGGGTTCTCGCAGAACACCGACACGCTCATCGTGTTCCGCGTTCTTCAGGGCCTCGGCGCCGGCGGACTCGCAGCCCTGAGCCAGATCATCATGGCCGACATCATCAGCCCCCGGGAGCGTGGCAAGTACGCCGGCCTGTTCGGCGCCGTGATGGCCGTCGGCACCGTCGGCGGACCGCTGCTCGGCGGCGTCGTGACCGACGCGTTCGGATGGCGCTGGAACTTCTTCATCGCCCTGCCGGTCGCCATCGTCGCGATCGTGATGCTGCAGCTGACCCTGCACCTGCCGAAGCACCCGCCGCGCAAGGTGCGCATCGACTACCTCGGTGCCGTGCTCATCGCCGGTGGTGTCTCGCTGCTGCTGATCTGGGTGTCGCTGGCCGGAAACGACTTCGAATGGGCCTCCGTGCCCTCCTTCGTGATGGTCGCTGGCGCCGCCCTGCTGCTGATCGCCGCCGTGGTCGTCGAGCTCAAGGTCGCCGAGCCGATCATCCCGCTGTCGATGTTCCGCAACCGCACGTTCTCCCTCTCGGTCATCGCGAGCATCTCGGTCGGCGTCTCGATGTTCGGCACCTCGGTCTTCCTCGCGCAGTACATGCAGCTGGCCCGCGGGGCCACGCCGACCGAATCCGGCCTGCTCACCATCCCGATGATGGCCGGGCTGCTCATCTCCTCCACCGTGTTCGGTGGGCTCATCAGCCGCCGCGGCAAGTGGAAGGCGATCAAGGTCTCCGGCGGCGTGCTCGTGGTCGCGGGCACCGCACTGCTAGGGACCCTGCACTACGACACGAGCATCGTGTTCGTCGGCGTGTTCATGTTCACCCTCGGCGCCGGTCTCGGAATGCTGATGCAGAACCTCGTGCTCGTGGTGCAGAACTCCATCGAGGTGCAGAACCTCGGGGTGGCGACCAGCGCCGTGACGTTCTTCCGCAGCCTGGGCGGCACCGTGGGCGTCTCGGTGCTCGGTTCGGTGCTCGGCACCGTGGTCTCGCAGCAGATCACCGACGGCATCGGCGAGCTCAGCCCCGCCGACCAGGCCGCCGCGGCCGCAACCCTCGGCGATGGAACCATCCCGCAGGTCGCCGCGCTGCCCCAGGCCATCCGGGTGCTCGTCGAGAGCGCATACGGCTCGGGGGTCGGAACCGTCTTCATGGTGAGCGTTCCGCTCGCGGTCATCACGCTCATCGCGGTGTGCTTCCTGCCGAATAAGCCCCTCGGTAGCCTGAACGCCGTGCAGATGAAGAATGGCGAGCGACTCGAGAACGGCGAGGATGCCGCAATCGACGTATCCGCGGGATCCGCCGCGCTCACACCCGTCGGTGAGGCGCACCCCGCGACCGCGTCGACCGCTGCCGTCGGCGCACGGGACGCGAAGTGACGGACGAGCTCGCTGTCGACTCCGCCGACGACGCGCGGAACGCCGTGGAGGAGCAGCTGGGCCAGCTCGCCCGTCAGGTGCGCGCGAGCTTCAAGCAGGCCGCGACGGCTATCGACCCCGCGCTGTCACCGTTCGGGCTGAAGCTCATGCGGCTCCTCGCGCGCTCTGGTCCCACCCAGGCGAGCATCGCCGCCGAACAGCTCGACGTCGACCGCAGCGTGATCAGCCGCCAGGCGCGTCAGCTCGAGGAGCTCGGCCTGGTCGAGACCGCGGTCGACCCGCACGACGGACGTGCCCGGTTTCTCTCGGTCACCCCCGTCGCCGTCACCCGGCTCGAGGCGGTCGGCGCGACGGGCACGACGCTCCTGCACGCCGCGCTCGCCGACTGGTCGGTGGCCGACCTGCGCCAGTTCGCCGGCTACCTCGAGCGCCTGAGCGCAGGCCCCGCCGAGTAGTCGTGGTCACGCAGGACGGCAGGCTCGGCCCGCCGTTGTGACCCGAGTCCGTGCCTGTGTCTGTACCTGGTCCGTGGCCCCTGCACTCGGACCACCACTCAGCCCGCGGCTTCGGCCTCGATGCGCCACAGCTCGGCCTGCGCCTCACCCGCCAGCGACTCGAGGGCGGGCAGTGAGATGGATGCTGCCTTCTTCGGCGTCGAATTCATGATGCAGAACGTGCCGATCGGCGATCCGGCCCTCGACACCAGCGGAACGCCGGCGTAGAACACGAGGTGCCCGAGGTCGATGAGGGGATTGCTGCGAAAGCGGTCGTCCTTGCGGGAGTCGGGCACGACCATGGGCGCGCCGCCCTTCGACGCGACGTTGCAGTAGGCGAGCTCGCGCGGGATCGACGACGGGAGCCCCGCCGGGTTTGCGTACCAGAGGCGGTCGCCCTCGAGGATGCTCGTCACGGCGATGTCGACCCCGAAGGTCGACTTGGCGACGGCGGCGATCCGCTGCAGTTCTGGCGTGCCGTCTGACCTGGCCGCCTCGATGGTGCGTGCGGATCCCTGCCACGTGAACGCGCGGCCGCGCACCGGGCGGTCGGGGTCGGGGCGGCGGCTGCGAGCGCCGTCGGCTGCGGCATCCAACTCCGGCGCCACCTCGTCGGTCAGCATCTCTGCCCATTCGCGATAGGCGTCGCGACTGCCGAGCGGACGGTCGGGATTCGGTGTCGGCACGCCCAGTGCGAAGTAGGCGGCGCGCGGCCGCGCATCGACGAGACGCCGGGTGATGGCGTTGAGGTGGTTCGCGTGCCACTGCGCTATCCGGCCGAATGGGTTGTCGTAGACCGGTATCGATCGCACCGGCTGAATGCCGGCCACCAGGATCGTCGCGTACTCGGGGGTCTCACTCGTGAGGCGGTCGAGGAGCGCGCCGACGGTCTCCTCCCACAGCGGCTCGGGGGTGAGGCGCACGGCGTCGTTCATTCCCATCACGACGATCACCGCGTCGTAGGCCGACAGGTCGGTGGCGCCGAGCCAGGCCATGGCCGATGCCGCGTTCATCGCCTCCTCACCGACGTAGTCGATGTCGGCCGGGCGGCCGGTGCGCGCGCGGAGGGCGGACCCCAGTTGTCCGACCAGGGACAGCTCGTGGGTGCTCACTCCCCAGCCGTGGCAGGGTCCGTTGCCGAACAGCAGCACCCGGTCGGCGGAGGCGTCACCGGTCTGCACGCGGGCCTCGTCGCGCGGACGGGGGAACACCCCGCCCTCGGCCAGCGTCATGATGTACCAGAGCTTCACCAGCGGCCTGATGATCGCATATCCGCGCACGGTGGCCCCCGCCTGATCCGCAGCACGGCGCTGCAGTTCGGCATCACTCTAGGGCCGTGGGGAGAGCTCCCCGTGGGAATCCGCCGAATCGGGCTATTCGTGTTGACTCGGGTACGTCCAGTCACGGCGGCTGGATCACCCATAGCAACTGGATCGCCACGGGCTGCAGCACCACGGCGACCGCGAGTGCGGCGATCCGCCGGGATCGGGTGGCGGTCAGCAGCGGGGCGGCGAGGGCCGGGGCGAGCGGCAGCAGCATCCGGAACAGGCTCTGCTGGGGGAGGAACACGGCGAACAGGTATGCCGCGTAGCTGCCGAGGTAGGCGAGCATGGCGGTGCCGCACCGGCGCGCCCCCGGGCGACGCAGCAGCACGGCGACGAGCAGCATGAGGGCGATGACGGCGACGATTCCGGCCGGCCCCAGGTAGCGGCCCGCCATCAGGAACCACGGCGAGAACGGCACGAACTCCACGTCGCCGATGTGGAACCGCCACCACGCCAGCTCGGTGCGAAAGTAGGCGTCGGTCTCGCCCGTGGCCGCGTCGACGATGACCGGCCACGAGAAGCCCGCCGCGGCGATCACGACCGCGGCGAGTCCGGGGGCCACCGTCGACCGCAGCGGTCGTTCGCGACGGACCAGGTGGATGCCGCCAGCCACGACCACCGCGCAGGCGATCGCCAGCGCGCCCGGGTGGGTGAATGCCGCAGCCACCCCGCAGGCAGCGACGAGCCACCAGCGATCGCGCTGCATCGCCGCGAGGGCACCGAACATCAGGAGCAGGAACATGCTCTCGGCATAGGCGACCTGCAGCACGAACGACAGCGGCGAGAAGCACAGCAGAACCGCGCCCCACAACGCCGTGCTCTCGTCGAACCGGAACGAGAGCACCGTGAACAGCGCAATGGCGGCAGCCCCGCCGAACGCGATCGAGAGCGCGACCGCGATGACGCCGGCGTCGAGTCCCGTGAACAGCAGGCTGCGAATGAGGAGCGGATACAGCGGCAGGAACGCCCACACGTTCTTCTGCACGAGCCCGTCGTCGTTCTCGGGGAGGGTCGACGGGTAGCCGTCCAGGGCGATCTCGCGATAGTTCAGACCGTCCCATGACTGCAGGAGGTCGAGGAAGTCAGTATCGCCGGGGAACTGGGCGATCGGGCGGCCCTGCCGGATCGCGATCGCGTAGGCGGCGACCAGCAGCAGCGTCGTCAGCGCCCGGGAGAGCGCGTAGGCGGCCAGGACGATGAGCACTGGGCGATGACGCGGGCGCGTGCGCTGGTGCGGTGCAGTCGAACGCGCAGCGCTGGGATGCACTGCGCCCGAGTGCACTGCGCCCGAAAGCGCAGCGCCGGGATGCACTGCGCCCGAATGCGCTGTCGGCATGGTGGCCATGCTCCAGCATCGCGACCGCGGTTGACCCGGGGTCGAACGTGGGGTGTCGGGCTGTTGAACCCCTGGTTTTCCGGCTGCGTCGGTTGCAACGGCTGGTAAAGTCGACAGCCTGTCCGGCTCCGTCGCTGGAGTGGTCATTCTCCGTCGCGAGATGTGGTCCGAGGCTCGAAACCTCCTGCATCCCCCACCCCGTCATTCCGGAGGATTCCTATGTCCAATCGCGCCGACAATCGCGCCGCCACCCCCGCCGCCGACGGCATGCCCGGTCGCCCCCGTGGTCGTGCCGCAGGTCGCACCCCCAACAAGTGGGCCTCGCTGGCCATCCTGTCGCTCACCCAGCTCGTCGTCGTTCTCGACGGCACGATCGTGAATGTCGCGCTGCCCCAGGCCCAGTTCGAGCTCGACCTCTCCGACAGCCAGCGCCAGTGGGTCGTGACCGCCTACGCCCTCGCGTTCGGTGCGCTGCTGCTGCTCGGTGGCCGCGTCGCCGACTACTGGGGGCGCAAGCGCACCTACCTGGTCGGCATGGTCGGCTTCGGTATCGCATCGCTGCTCGGCGGCCTCGCGCAGACCGGTGAACTGCTCATCCTCGCTCGCGGCCTGCAGGGGGCATTCGCCGCCCTGCTCGCCCCCGCTGCCCTGGCCCTGCTCACGGTCACCTTTCCGTACGGCAAGGACCGCAACACCGCGTTCGCCGTGTTCGGAACCATCGCCGGCACGGGTGCGGCGGTCGGCCTCGTGCTGGGCGGCGTGCTCACCGAGTTCGCCGACTGGCGCTGGTGCCTCTATATCAATGTCGTCTTCGTGCTGATCGCGCTCGTCGGCGGAATCCGCATCCTCGCCGAGAGCAAGGCCGCCGGCGACAACAAGTACGACCTCGCGGGAGCCGTGACCGTCACCCTCGGCCTCGGCGCCGTCGTCTACGGATTCAGCCTCGCCGAGGGTGGATGGGGTTCGGCCGACACCATCGGGTTCCTCGCACTCGGCGCCGGGCTGCTCGTCGCGTTCGTCGTCATCGAGTCCCGCGTGGCGCAGCCCCTGCTGCCGTTGCGCATCGTGACCGACCGGGTGCGCGGAGGCGCCTTCCTCATCCAGGCGGTCGTCGGCATCGTGATGATCGGCTCCACCCTCTACCTCGCACTGCACCTGCAGCTCGTGCTCGGCTTCCAGCCGCTCGAAGCCGGTCTCGCCAACCTGCCCCTCACGCTCGTGATCATGGTGGTCGCCCCCATTGCGACCAAGCTGCTCCCCGCCATCGGTCCGCGCCCCCTGCTCGTGTTCGGACCGCTCATCACCGCGGGCGGCCTCGTGCTGCTCAGCGGCGTGACGGCCGACGGCAGCTACCTCACCCAGGTGCTCCCCGGGCTCATCGTGATGGGCGTGGGAATGGCGATGGTGTTCGTGCCGATCCAGAACCTCGCGCTCGCGGGCGTCGAACCGCACGATGCCGGAGCCGCATCGGCCACCGCCAACTCCGCCGTGCAGATCGGCGGCTCGGTCGGGCTCTCGGTCTTCACCGCTGTCTACGTCTCGGTCAGCGCGCAGGCGCAGTCGAACGGAAACCCGCTCGTCGCCATGGCAGACGGGCACTCCGCCGTCTTCATCGGCGCCGCCATCGCGATGGTCGTCGCGAGCATCATCGCCGCGACGATGATCCGCGGTGACAAGTCGGTGCTGATGCCCGACCACGGGGAGCACGCGCAGCCGGCCCTCTGAGTCGCATCTGAGCTGCTGCGGGCCGGTCCCCGATCGTGCAGCTCGGCCCTCTGATCTGCAGCTCTGCCCTCCGATCGACCAGGTCTGCCCTCTGATCTGCAGCTCGGCTCGGCCCCTCACCCTGCCGCAACGACAAGACCCCCGGGTCTCCATCGCGAGATGAAGGCCCGGGGGTCTCGTCGGTACTGCCAGCGGTATTAGCTCGCGAGTTCGCGCCGACGACGCATGAGCAGAATGGATGCCCCGGCGAGCGTCAGCAGCGCGCCCAGTCCCACGAACTCGGCGGTCGTCGCACCCGTAGCGGCAAGCTGCGAGCCGGTGGCGGGAACCGTGACCGTGATGGGCGGAACCGCAGCCGGTGCTACGGCGGCGACTACGGAGAACTCGACGGTCTCCGACGGCAGCGACCGCAGCGCGACCAGTTCGCCGTTGTCGTCGACCTCGGCGTGTGCGGCGGTCGCGGTGTAGGTCTCGGGCGTGGCCGCGAGGGTCACTGTCCAGTTGCCGTCGGCGTCCACGATGATCGGGTCGGCCGGTGCGGCGGGCTCAGCCGGTGCGGTGGGCTCGACGGGGGCGGCGAGCGAGCCCAGGTTCTCCAGTTCGTCGGCGATCTCGTCGACGAGGGCGGAGGGAACGGCCAGGAGCAGGATGTTCTCGCCCGCGACTCCGGTACCGGTGAAGGTGACGGTGTCGCCCACGATGACCTGGCCAGCAGTGGGGCTGGTGATCACGGGAGCGTCGAGAAGCGGTGCTGGCAGCGTGAAGCTCACCGTGGCGGTTCCGGTGACCACTCCCGCGAGGGTCTCCGTGATGGTGACGGACTGCTGCGTCGCGGCGTCATCGGCGTAGGCGCCGGTCACGGCCCAGATGCCGTCTTCGACGACGACCGGCGTGGTGCCGGCGGCGAGCGCTCCGGTGCTGTCGCGAACCTCGACGGTTGCGCCGTCGGTTCCGGTGCCGGAGAAGATCACGAGCGAGCGCAGGATCTGCTCTTCACCCGGTGCCGGCGTGATCACCGAGAACGTCGGCGTCGGCGTCGGGGTGGGGGTCGGGGTGGGTTCGGGCGTGGGGGTCGGCTCAGGCGTGGGAGTCGGCGTCGGCTCCGGAGTCGGTGTCGGCTCCGGGGTGGGAGTCGGTGTCGGTTCGGGATCGACGGCCGCGGTCGGCAGCGTGAAGTTCACGACGACGGGTCCGAACAGTTCACCGCGGCTGCCGCCGCCTACGAGGGTCACTGACTGGGCTACCGGCGCGTCGGCGGCGTACTCGGGAAGCGCGATCGTGAACGCAGTCGGAGCGCCAACACCGCCATCAGCGGCTGTCGTGGTCGAGCCCAGCTGCGGGCCGCTCACCGTAGCAAGGGCGGCGATCGTGGTGCCGGCGGGAGCCGTTCCCGTGATCGTGACCGTGCGCGACTGCACTGTCGCACCTTCGGCGGGGCTGGTGATGCTGATATTGGCGGGGGCTGCGGAGGCGGCGGAGGCCGACAGCAGCGCACCCCCCAGGGCGAGCGAGATGACGGCAGGTACTGCGAGTACCTTGCGCCAGGGCAGAGTGATAGACACGAATTCTCCTCAGAGGGGGTTGGCTGTCGTCAAGCTAACACGCAGACTCAAGAATGTCTCGTGTTATCTCCGGACCTCGGACCCCCCCCGTTTGGGGGCGTCGGTACCCCGCCCGTCCCCAGCCTGTGCGCGGCCTTTCCCGTGCTCGTCCCGCGCGGTACGCAGCAACCGCCCCGAGTCGCAGGGCTACAGTCGGTATTCCGCATCACGGGAACTGCAACGTTGTCGTGCCCCAGAAGGAGACAGCGTGGCATCCAAGACCATCGTCATCACCGGCGCAAGCGACGGCATCGGCGAGGCGGCCGCGCGCCGCCTGACCCGCGACGGCCACTCGCTGGTCCTCGTCGGTCGGTCGCCGGAGAAGACGAAGCGCGTCGCCGACGAGCTGGGTGCGCCCTACTACGTCGCGGACTTCACGCGCCTGGCCGAGGTGCGGCAACTCGCCGCGCAGCTCGAGCTCTCCGTACCCCGTATCGACGTGCTGGTGAACAATGCCGGCGGCATCTTCGGGGAACGCAATCGCACCCCGGACGGCTATGAGAAGACCCTGCAGGTCAACCACCTCGCGCCGTTCCTGCTCACCACGCTGCTCATGCCGACGCTGATCAGCAGCGGCGCGAGCGTGCTGAACACCTCGAGCATCGCGGCCAGCCTGTTCGGCAAGATGGACATCGACGACCTCAACAACGAGCGCAAGTTCTCGTCGAACAAGGCATACGGCGATGCGAAACTCGCCAACATCCTGTTCACCAAGGAACTGCACCGCCGGTATTCGGCCGACGGGCTCTCTGCCGTCGCCTTCCACCCCGGCAACGTGAAGACCGCGTTCGCGTCGAACACCACGAGCCTGATGCGGTTCATCTACCGAACGCCGCTCGGCTTGCTCGCCGGCCTGATCAGCCCGGAGCAGGGCGCGGACAACACGGTGTGGCTCGCCGAGACGACCCCCGGGGTCGACTGGGTCTCCGGAGAGTACTACGAGAAGCGCGTGCTCTCGACGACGAACCCGCAGGTGCTCGACGAGAAGCTCGCCGCGGCCTTCTGGGAACGCAGTGCCGAGATGGTGGCGCTGACGGTCTAGCGGATGCCGCTGCGCGCGAATCCCTGCACGAAGTATCGCTGGAACGCGAGGAACAGCACGATCATGGGCAACACAGACAGCAGGGCGAACGCCATGATGGCCCCATAGTCGGAGCCGAACGCTCCCTGCAGAAAGAGCATGCCGATCGGCAGCGTGAACAGCTCGCTCTCCTTGAGCGCGATCAGCGGCCACGCGAAGTCGTTCCACGTCGAGAGGAACGTCAGCAGCACGAGCACGGCGATCAGCGGCTTGCACAGCGGGAGCACGATCTGCGCGAACACCCTGATGCCCCCTGCGCCGTCCATCTTGGCCGCCTCGATGATCTCGCGTGGGATGCCGATGATGAACTGCCGGGCGAGGAAGATACCGAATGCGGTGGCAGCCGACGGCAGGATGACGGCCCAGTACGTTCCGTACAGCCCGAGCCCGGTGACCAGCCTGAACTGCGACACCATGATCACCTGCACCGGCAGCATGAGGGTCGACAGTGCGAGCAGGAACATCAGGTTGCTGCCGGGGAATTTCAGGTGTGCGAATGCATACCCCGACATGAGGTTCACGGCCACGGTGATCGCCGTCACGACGATCGCGATCGCGATCGAGTTGCCGAACCAGGTGGCTACCGGGAATGTCGTGAACACCGTGTCGAAGTTGGCGAGGGTGAAGTCCTGTGGCCACAGGCGCAGCTCGCGAGTGAGCAGTTCGGTGCGCGGCGAGAATGCCACCACGACCATCCAGTAGAGCGGAAACAGCAGGATGCCGCAGCTCATGATTGCGAGCGCCACCCGCAGGGCCTTGCCCCTCCGCTGGGCGGTGCTTGGCTTGCGGCGCCGAATGGGTGCCGTGCCGCCCGTCGCGGAACCCGCGGCTGCCGCGCCCGCCTGATCGACCGGTGTCGAGAGTGTCATGTCGTTCTCCTACCCGACCTGGTCGCGCGACCGGTTGAACCGCCATTGCAGGGCGGTGAAAATGAGGGTCATCACGAGCAGCACGATGCCGATCGCGGCCGCGTAGCCCTGGTCGCGGGTGACGAACCCGTTCTCGTAGGCGTAGGTGACGAGTACCGAGGTGGAGTAGCCAGGGCCACCGCCGGTGAGCACGAAGACGATGTCGAAGACCTGGAAGGAGTAGATGACGTTCATCACCAGGAGGAAGAACGTCGACGGGCCGACCATGGGAACCGTGATGTAGCGGAACTGGTTCCAGCCACCTGCGCCGTCGATGCGTGCGGACTCGTACAGCTCCGGTTCGACAGCCTGCAGCCCGGCGAGGTAGATGATCATGTTGAAGCCGACCCGCCACCACAGGCTCACGAGCACGACGGACATCATGGCGGGGATGCCCTCCGACTGCCAGGAGATCGCGCCGAGTCCGGTCGCGCGCATGATCTTGTTCACGATCCCGTTGTTCTGGTCGAAGATGAGGACGCCGATGAGTGCGGTGGCCACCCCGGAGATGACCATCGGTAGCACGATGATGGTGCGGAAGATGCCACGGGCTGGCATCACCGAGTTCATCAGAACGGCTAGCCCCAGCCCGAGCGCCATGCTCAACGGAACGACCAGCACGGTGAACAGCAGCGTGTTCGCGGCCGACTGCCAGAAGATCGGGTCGGCCAGCAACCGGCCGTAGTTGTCGAGCGCGACGAACACGCCGTCGCCGAAGCCATTGGTGTCCTGCAGGCTGATCCAGCCCGCCCACACCACCGGGAGGAACAGGAACACGCCGAGCAGCACGAGGTTCGGCCCGAGAAAGCTGTATCCCTCTGCCGCATCGAGGGCTGCTCGACGTAATCCAGCGCGCCGCCTGCCGGGCGACCGCTGGCCACCCCGCTGTGGCTGCGGGTGCTCCAACGGGTCGGGCGCCTCGGTGGCGTCGGTCGCCGTCTCGACGCCCGGGGTCGACATCGTCACCGCGCAGTCGCCGCAGCGATACCGTCGGACAAATTGCGGATGGTGTCGTCGGTGCCTTGGCCGCCGATGAATGCCTGCTCGAGCTGGTCGCTCAGCACGGTTCGGATCGCATCGACCGAGGGCGAGGCGAACTGCGCCGCGTCCTCCGGCTGCACCGTCGACGCCTGCCCCACGAAGAAGCGCCCGAGCTCCGGGAGGGCCTCGAATTCGAGATCCTCGCCGACGAGGTCCTTGCGGGTCGGCAGCAGGCTGGAGGCCGTGCAGAAGTCGAGCTGCGTCTCGCGCCCGGTGAGGAAGGCGAGGAACTCGGCGGCGAGCTCCGGCTTCGAGGTGTTCGCGGTGGCGACGAGGGGGTTGCCTCCGAGGTCACTGCCACCCCGGGCGTTGCGGGGCTGGAATGTCGCGCCGACCTCGAAGGGCGCGAGGGAGGCGGCATCCGGCAGCAGGAATGTTCCGCCGAACGCCATCGCGGCGGTCTCCGAGAAGAAGGTCTCGCTCGCGAAGGTGGCGGACTTGACCGAGTTGTTCTGGGGGACGAGGTTTCGCTCGAAGAAGCTCTTGGTGAAGTCGACGGCGGCGCGGCCCGCGTCCGAATCGACGGCCGGGGTGACGAGGTCCTCTTCGAGGAAGCGGCCGCCGGCCTGGAACAACCAGCTGAACCACCGGGTGACGCTCGCGGACTGCCAGTTGTAGGCCAGGGGATAGCGGTCCTCCGGCAACTGCGAACGCAATTGGACGAGTACGGCGTCAAACTCTTCCCAGGTCCACGCGCTCTCGAGCGTGTCGGGCACCGACGTGATGCCGGCGGCCGCGAACGCCTCCTTGTTGAAGAGGATGGTGGAAGTGTCGGTGATGTGCGGCACCGCGTAGGGGATGCCGTCGTACTGAACTGCCTCCCACAGCGGGTCGGTGAACTGGTCGCCGAAGTCGGAGTCGAGGTACTGGCTGAGGTCGAGCAGCTGGTCACGCCCCGCGTAGGTGCCCAGGTTCGTGTAGACCGCGCGGAAGATGTCCGGCTCGGTGCCCGACTGCAGTTGCGCGTCGATGTTCTCGAACATCTGCTGGTACGGCACGACATTGAGTCGCACAGTCGCGCCCGGGGTCGCCTCCTCGAACGCGGCGATTGCCCGCTCGAAGCCGCCGAGTTCTGCCTCTGTTCCCCAGGTCGTGAAGGTCAGCTCGTTGCTGCCCGACGCCTGGCCGGCCGGTCGGGAGAATCCCGCGCAGGCGCTCAGTGCGGCGACGCCGCCGAGTGCACCGGCGAGGCCCAGAATCTGTCGTCTGCTGATGTCCATGGAGCGTCCTTGCCTGGGGAGCGGCCGTACTTCTGGGGGTGGCCGCGACGTCTGCGTCGATCACGATCGTGTCGACGACAACGCCCGAAACGTGAGTCGAGTCGGACGCCGGAAATCAACCAAACCCGGGGTCGTCGTAGGTGTCAAGACGGCGGTCGGGGGCACGCCAGCATTGGCAGGAACCGGTCAGTTTCGGGGCGATTCTCAGCTGGTGACAGTCAGCGCGGCGCTGCCGTCGACTCGCGCACGACGAGCCTCGTCGCGAGCTCGATGTGGTGCGACGCGGGTTCCTTGCCGGTGGCCAGTGCGATGACGGTCTCGGCGGCCATGCGGCCCATGCCGACCAGCGGGGCGCGCACCGACGTGAGCTTGGGATTCGCCCACTCCGCCTCCGGGATGTCGTCGAAGCCGGCGACGGAGAGGTCGGTGGGCAGGTCGAGTCCGCGGCGGCGGGCGGCCTCCATCACGCCGAACGCGATCGTGTCGCTGCCGCAGAGGATCGCGGTCGGTGGTTCTGCGAGGTCGAGCAGTTCGCCGCCGAGCTGCACGCCGGCCTCGAACCCGTAGGGACCGTTGCGGTGCAACTCGCGGTCGTCGGGGAGCCCCGCGCCCTCGAGGGCGAAGCGGAATCCGCGCAGGCGGTCGATGGTCGGGGTGGATCCAGCCGGACCGCCGACCCAGCCGATGCGGCGGTGGCCCAGCTCGATGATGTGTTCGGTGACGGAACGGCTGCCCGTCCAGTCGGTGGAGCTGATGCTCACCACCTCGTCGTCCTTGGAATCGACGGGGTCGATGGTCACCAGCGGCAGGGCGATGCGCGTGGCGGTGACGGCGACTTCGGCGGGGAGCGCGGACGTGACGGCGATGAGTCCGCGGGTCGACGCGTTCTCCTGCACCCAGGTCCTGGCCGCGGCCGGCGTCGCGCTCGCGAACCCGGTGGGGAGGATGCGCACGACGACGTCGGTGTCGCTCTCTGCGGCGGCCAGCACGAGGCCCTGCAGGATCAGTGACGAGTACTGCGACGTCAGGGAATCGAACACCGCGGTGATGCGGGAACGACCGGGTTCCGAGGGGCGTGCCACGGTGCGGCGGTAACCGGCATCGTCGATGATGCGCAGTACGCGGTCGCGGGTGGCATCGGAGACGTCGCTCCGTCCATTCAGCACCTTCGACGCTGTGGCCTGCGAGACGCCGGCACGTTCCGCCACCTGGCGGAGGGTGATGCGGGGGGTGCCCCGAGCGCCGCTGCGGGCGTTGCGGTGGGTGGTTGAGTGCGTCGAATGGATGTCGCTGCCGCTGTCGGCGGTGGGCGCGGGCTCGGCGGCGCGGGGGTCTGCGGCGCGGCGGTCGGCGTCGATGTCGTCGGTCGCGCCGGACAGGGTCGTGCGGCCGGTGCCGTCGGTGCTGGTGCTGCTGCCGGTGCTGCCAGTGGTGCCGGACGTGCCGGTCTTGCTGCGAGATGCCATGAGACCCCTTCGAAAGGTTTCGAGCATACGGCTTTCGGATCACGCCGGGGCGGCCTCAGCTGGATCTGTGGAAACTCCAGCACTTTTGTCGGGTTTCCGCATTTCGCTCGAAGACGCCCGGTGAACGAGATCTCGGCGAACCGAGTGGCGATTTCGTTTGCGTGAGCGCTCACATCGTCTGTTAGCGTCGATTGAACAGTTCGGCTGCCGGTCGCAACAGTTTCGAAGCCTTCCCAATGACGCAGGAGCCACCGATGACAGCCCCCCGCACGACACTCAACGTCGCCATGATCGGCCACGGATTCATGGGCGCCGCCCATTCGCAGGCATGGCGCACCGCCCCGAGGTTCTACGACCTCGCCATCGAGCCGAGGATGCACACCCTCGTGGGGCGCGACCCCGAGCGCGTCGCCGCCGCGGCCGACAAGTTCGGCTGGGACAACACCGACACCGACTGGCGCCGCGTCGTCGAGAGCGACGACATCGACATCGTCGACATCGGCACGCCCGGCGACACCCACGCCGAGATCGCGCTCGCGGCCCTCGCCGCCGGCAAGCACGTCATGTGCGAGAAGCCCCTCGCCAACTCCGTGGCCGACGCCGAGAGGATGACGGCCGCCGCAGCCGACGCCGACGCCCGGGGCGTCCGCTCCATGGTCGGCTTCAGCTACCGCCGGGTTCCCGCCGTGGCCTTCGCCCGCCAACTGGTCGCCGACGGCCGCATCGGCGAGGTGCGCCAGGCCCGCGCGCAGTACCTGCAGGACTGGCTCGCCGATGCCGAGGCGCCGCTCACCTGGCGCCTCAATAAGGAGCTCGCCGGATCGGGCTCGCTCGGCGACATCGGAGCGCACGCCATCGACCTCGTGCAGTACATCACCGCACAGTCCGTCGCCGAGGTCAGCGGAATCCTCCACACCTTCGTGACCGAGCGACCCCTGCTTGGTGAGGGCTCCGGCCTGAGCGGCACGGCCTCCACCGAGCGTGGCCCGGTCACGGTCGACGACGTCGCCCTGTTCACCGCGCGGCTCGAGGCCCCGGGCGCGGCGCCCGCCGCGCTCGCCACCTTCGAGGCGACGCGGTTCGCGACGGGACGCAAGAACGCCGTCCGCGTCGAGATCAACGGCTCGCTCGGCTCTGTCGCCTTCGACCTGGAACGCATGAACGAGCTCGACTTCTACGATGCGACCCTTCCGGCCACGGAACTCGGATTCCGCCGCATCCTCGTCACCGAACCGGAGCACCCGTACATGGCCGCATGGTGGCCCACCGGACACACCATCGGCTACGAGCACGCCTTCAGTCACCAGGTGCGGGACTTCCTCACCAGCATCGCCGAGGGTCGCCCCGCCGAACCTTCGTTCTCGGAGGGCCTGCAGATCCAGCGGGTACTCGACGCGATCGAGACCAGCGCGGGCGCGGGCAGCGCCTGGACGGCACCAGAACCAGCACCGGGCTCCACCACGGGAGCACCGGTCACCACTACAGGAGTCACAGAATGAAGCAGGCACTCATCGTTCGCGGAGGCTGGGACGGCCACCAGCCCATCGAGACCACCGACGCCATGGTGCCGTTCCTCGAGGCCAGTGGCTTCGAGGTACGGATCGAGGAATCACCCGCCGTCTACGCCGACGCCGACTACATGGCCACGGTCGACCTCATCGTGCAGAACAACACCATGAACTCGATCGAGGCCGACCAGCTGGCAGGACTCATCGGTGCCGTCGAGCGGGGAGCCGGTTACGCCGGGTGGCACGGGGGCATCGCCGACTCGTACCGCAATTCGTCGGATTACATGCACTTCGTCGGGGGGCAGTTCGCGACGCACCCTGGCAAGCACCCCGACGAGCGCACGGGCGAGCAGTCGGACAACTACATCCCGCACACCATCACCATGCTCCCGGTCGCCGCCGAGCACGAGATCACCCGCGGCATCGACGACTTCGACCTCGTCACCGAGCAGTACTGGGTGCTGAACGACGACTACATCGATGTGCTCGCGACCACGACGCTCGCCGCCAACCCGTGGAACCCGTGGAAGCGACCGGTGACTTCACCCGCGATCTGGACCCGGCAGTGGGGCGAGGGCCGCATCTTCGTCTGCACCCCCGGCCACCGCCTCGAGATCCTCGAGAACCCGACCGTTCGCACCATCATCGAAAGGGGAATGCTGTGGGCAACCCGCTGAAAATCGGAGTCGTCGGCGTCGGGAAGATCAGCGAGCAGTACTTCGCCGAGTTTCCGAAACTGCCGGGTCTCGAGCTCGTCGCCGTCGCCGACCTCGACCTCGCACGTGCGAAGGCCGTCGCCGCCGAACAGGGCGTCGAAGCCCTCACCGTCGATGAGATCCTGCTCGACCCGCGCATCGACGCGATCCTGAACCTCACCATCCCCGCGGCGCACGTCGAGATCGGCACGCGCGCCCTCGAAGCGGGCAAGCACGTCTACGCCGAGAAGCCGCTCGCCCTCGCCCCCGATGAGGCGGTCGGGATGCTGGAGCTCGCGACGCAGCGAGGGCTGCGGGTCGGCTCCGCCCCCGACACCGTGCTGGGCACCGGCGTGCAGACGGCGCGGGAACTGCTCGATTCCGGTCGCATCGGCGAGCCGGTGGGAGCCGCGGCGCATTGGTCCGCGCCGGGGCACGAGGCGTGGCATCCAGCCCCCGAGTTCTACTACCAGCCGGGTGGCGGCCCCCTGTTCGACATGGGTCCGTACTACCTCACCAGCCTCGTGAGCCTGTTCGGCCCGGTGGCGCGGGTGTTCGGAACGGCCACGCGATCGGACCGCACCCGCACGGTGGCGCAGGGCCCGCGCGCCGGCAACACCATCGATGTATCGATCGACACCCACATCAACGCGACGCTCGTGCACGCGAACGGACTCACCTCCACCCTCTTCGTGAGCTTCGAGGTATGGGCGACCCGCGCTCCTCTGTTCGAGGTCTTCGGAACCGACGGCACCATCTCGGTCGCCGACCCGAACTGGTTCTCGAAGTCGACCGAGATCTGGACCACCGAGAATCCAGAGTGGACCGAGGCCCCGGCCGCCGCGGGATACCAGGACGCTGGTCGCGGTGTCGGCCTCGCCGACATGGCGCACGCGATCGAGACCGACCGTCCGCACCGGGCGTCGGGCGAGCTCGCCTTCCATGTTCTCGAGATCATGGATGCCGTCATGGCATCGTCACGCGACGGACAGGTCATCGACCTGAAGAGCACCGCCCCCCGACCCGACGTCGTCGCCCTCGGCACGACCCCGAGCGACTGGTGAGCGCCGTGGATGGCAGTGCGATAAACGGCAGTGCCGTGGACGGCAGTGTTGTAAACGGCAATGCCGTAAACGGCAATGTTGCGAATGGCGGTGCGGTGGATGACAGTGCCGTGAACGACCGCATCGAACGGGGTCTCGCCGACCGGCGACTGTCGCGGACGGTGACCGTGATCGGAGCGGATGGCCGCCCGGCCGCCGACACCGACGTCGTCGTCGAGCAGCGTAGCCACGCCTTCGGATTCGGCAACATCGGATTCGACCTGATCCCGCTGGCCAATACCGAACCGTTTCCGGAAGGCGATGACGGCCCGGTCGACCTCGAGCGCCTCGGCGAGCAGTTCCTGGGCGTGTTCAACCAGGCCACCCTGCCGTTCTACTGGGGCCGGTTCGAGCCGGAGCGCGGTGCGCCCGACACGGAGCGCATGATGCGAGCCGCGCAGTGGTTCGCCGATCGTGGTGTCACCGTGAAGGGTCATCCACTGGTCTGGCATACCGTGACCGCACCGTGGCTCCTCGAACTTCCCGTGGACGAGATCGAGCGGGTGCAGCGCGAGCGGGTGCGTCGTGACGTCGCCGCGTTCGCCGGGGTCGTCGATGTCTGGGATGCCATCAACGAGGCCGTGATCATGCCGGTGTTCGAGAACGGCGACAACGGGATCACCAAGCTCGCCCAGTCGATCGGCCAGCTGCCGATGATCAGGCTCGCCTTCGAGGAGGCGCGCGCTGCGAATCCGTCGGCGACCCTGCTCATCAACGACTTCGACCTGTCGCCCGCCTACGAGCTACTCATCGAGCAGGTGCTCGAGGCCGGGATCCAGGTCGACGCGATCGGGCTGCAGACCCACATGCACCAGGGCTACCGCGGAGAGCAGCAGATCCTCGAGATCGCGGACCGGTTCGCGCGCTTCGGATTGCCGTTGCACTTCACCGAGAGCACCCTGCTGTCGGGCGAGATCATGCCGCCCCACATCGAAGACCTCAACGACTACGTCGTGGACTCCTGGCCGTCGACCCCCGACGGCGAAGCGCGCCAGGCGGACGAGATCGTGCGCCACTACCGCTCGCTCGTCTCCCACCCGGCCGTCGAGGTCATCAACTACTGGGGTATCACCGACCACGAGGCATGGCTCGGCGCCCCGGTCGGCCTCGTGCGGGCCGATGGCACCGAGAAGCCGTCGTATGGCGCGCTGCGCGACCTCATCATGGGGGAGTGGTGGCATGCGCCGAGCACCCTGCGCACCGATGCCGAGGACCGCGTGCGTGTCGATGGGTTCGCAGGGGAGTACGCCGTGACCAGCGCGGGGCTCAGCGGAACGTTCGCTCTCGCGAAGGACGCTGGTGCCGAGGCCGGCGCCGGTGCTGGTGCCGGCGCCGGTGCTGGTGCTGGTGCTGGTGCTCAGGCTGGCGCCGGTGCCGAGGTGCGGCTGGGTTGAGCTACCGGCGCTCGGGAGGTACCGGCTCGATACGGGTGGCGGCGTCGGTCGTGTAGGTGCGGTTCTGGGGTGAGGTCCACTCGAGGGTCGCGCCGGGCTTCTGCTTGACGGTCCACCGAGTGTGGTGCTTCGTCAGGTGGTGCTTGCGGCAGAGGAACGCGAGATTGTCGTGGGCGGTCGGTCCGCCGTGCTGCCAGTCGATGGTGTGGTCGATGTCGCATCCGGTTGCCATGCGGCCACAGCCGGGGAATCGGCAGGTCTCGTCACGCACCCGCAACCAGGTTCTGAGGTCGGCCGGCACCGTGTAACGGTCGCGACCCACCGAAAGCACCGCGCCGGTCTCGGGGTGGGTCAGCACCCGGATCAGCGACGGTGCGTTCGAGGCGAGCTGCTTCGCGGTCTCGATGTCGATGGGTCCGTACCCCTCGAGGATGGCGGGCTCGTCGCTGTGCCCGAGAAGGGTGAGCACCGGAACGGTGACGATCACCGTCGCCTGGATGCCGCGCCCCATGCCTTCGCAGGTGTCTCCGTCGATCAGCAGGCCCGCGAACACATCGGCGCGCAACTGCGTGAGTGTGCGGGTGTCGCCCGCGGCCTTGAGTCCGGCGGCGATGCGCCCGATCCGGTCGCTGATCGCGAACGCCGTGTCGGCGGGAAGCTGCGCCTCGATGCTCGCCATTCCGTCGCGACCCGGATCGACCCGCACTGAGCGGTCTTCTGCGGCGCGCATGCGGCGTCGCTCGATGCTCTCGGGATGACGCCTCTCGCGCAGGGCGCGGGCGACCCGCTCGAGGCGGGGAACCGTCGACGTCTCGGCGACGGGCACCAGCTGCTCTTCGAACCCTCCGCCCGCGTCGTCGGGGAGGGAGGAGGCGTGGTCGATGACGGTCTGCGCGTGTCGGTAGCTGATGCGCCCGAGCCGCAGGCTGTTGAGCGTCGCAGGCAGGTGCTCGCACAGGTACTGCGACTCGTTCACCAGTTTCTCGACGGTGCTCTCCGGCATGCGCAGCGTGCACGCGAGCTCAGTCACCAGTTCGCGTCGCGCGATCTCGACCCCCGACCAGATGGGACCGGAAGGAGTCGATCCAGAGCCCTGGGAGGGCATCGATGCGAGCTCGGTCGTCTCGCTCCACTGCCGGGCCTGGTCGATCATCTCGGCGCGCAGCGCGGTGGCGGCGGCGATCAGACCGGTGATCGAACCGATGTCGTCGACGATGTCGCCGCGGGTGTCGGCCATCTTGGCGCGGACCTCGAGGGGTACGTCGACGGGAACGGCGGTGGGAGGTGGGGCGCCTGCTTGGGCTGTGCCTGGCGCCGAGGCATCCATTGGTCTTTCCATGACTCAAGGCCATACCCGGCCACCGACAAACCGTGGCCGAAATCACGCCTTCGGAGGGGTGCTGTGCAAAGGTCGCGCAAAGAAAACGTGGGGAGGAGAAGTCCAGCGCCAGAAGCCTTCGAGAGGTGCCAGAAAGCGCGAGAAAACCGCCAGAAACCACCAGAAATCACCCGAGACCACCCGAAGCACGGCCTCGACCCCGGCCACAAGCGCCCTCCCAACCACCGATCGGTACGCTCGTGGGGTACGTCTTCACGACCTCGAGCCACGCACGCGTCGCCTCGAGCCACGACCCCCGCCGCACGCCGACAGGAGCCACCCATGAGACTGACCGACACCAGCGACCTGTGGTGGAAGACCGCGATCTTCTACAACCTCGACGTCAAGACCTTCCTCGACTGGAACGACGACGGCATCGGCGACTTTCAGGGCGTCGCGCACCGCCTCGACCACCTCGCCGAACTGGGCGTCACCTGCCTGTGGCTCGCTCCCTTCTATACGTCGCCGCGGCGCGACAACGGCTACGACATCTCCGACTACTACGGCGTGGATTCCCGCTACGGCCACTTCGGTGACTTCATCGAACTGGTGCGCACGGCAAAGGACCGGGGCATGCGGGTCATCGTCGACCTCGTCGTGAATCACACGAGCGACCAGCATCCATGGTTTCAGGCTGCTCGCAACGACCGCACGAGCCGGTTCCGCGAGTTCTACCAGTGGCGCGACGACGAGCCGGCCGAGCAGCCGCAGAACCTGTTTCCCGATGTCGAAGACGGCGTGTGGTTCTGGGACGACGTCGCCGGCCAGTACTACCGACACACGTTCTACCGGCACCAGCCCGACCTCGCCACCGACACGCAGGTCGTTCGTGACGAGATCGCGAAGGTCATCGGGTTCTGGCTGCAGCTGGGTATCGACGGATTCCGCGTCGATGCCGTGCCCTACCTGATCGACACGGAGGATGGCGCGGAGCACGAGTACCTGCGGGCGATCCGCCGTTTCGTGTCGCGGCGAAACGGAACCGGCGTTCTGCTCGGCGAAGTGAACCTGCCATACGACGAGCAGCTCAAGTTCTTCGGGGATGCCGACGGCGACGAGCTGACGATGCAGTTCGACTTCGTCGCGAACCAGCGGCTCTACCTGGCGCTGGCCCGGGGCGACGCGGCTCCGCTGACCGAGGCGCTGCTGGCCCGTCCGGCGCTCGCCCGCGGCAACCAGTGGGGCAATTTCGTGCGCAACCACGACGAGCTCACGCTCGACCAGCTCAGCGAGAGCGAACGCGCCGAGGTGTTCGAGGCGTTCGCGCCCGAGGAGGGCCAGCGCATCCACGGCCGCGGCATCGTGCGCCGGCTGCCGCCGATGCTCGACGGGGATCCGCGCCACATCCGCATGGTCTACAGCCTGCTGTTCTCGCTGCCGGGGTCGCCGGTGCTGTACTACGGCGAGGAGATCGGCATGGGCGAGGAGCCGAGCATCACCCGCAGTCGCGCGGCGGTGCGCACCGCGATGCAGTGGTCGCCAGACGCGAACGGCGGATTCTCGAACGCGGCGGCGGAAGCCCTGGTTCCCGTCGTCGTGAGCGGAGGTAACTCGCCCGAGCACGTGAACGTCTCGCAGCAGCGCCACGACCCGACGTCGCTGCTGTCGTTCATCAAGCGGCTGACCACGGCCTACCGGGGTGCCCCCGAGATCGGGTGGGGCACGTTCGCGGTGCTCGACCAGCCGCACACCTCGGTGCTCGCGCACTCCATCGAGAGCGAGCTCGGCCTGTTCGTCGCCGCGCACAACTTCGCGCCGGACGGCCGCAGCTTCACCCTCGCCATCGACGGTGCGGGAGACGACTGGCTCGTCGTCGACATGCTCTCCGATGACCCCGCCCCGCGCCCGCTGGCCGACGCGCAACTCTCCGTCGACCTCGGCGGGTACGGCTACCAGTGGTGGCGCGTGGTGCGGCCGGGGGAGAAGCGGCTGCTCTAGGGGTTGGTGAGGGGTGGATGCCACGGGGCGCGGGGCAGCGGCATGAGAGACGAACCCCGTGGGCGGCGGTTCAGCCGACGGACGAGGTAATCGACAGGCCACCTCGTGGATCCCAGAAGTACGTCAACGCGCTGAACTCGCCGTCTTCGACGAATTCGTCGTGGACCGCGAGTCCCGTGGTCGCGAACATCCCCTCCGAAGTGCACTGGAAGGTGATCTCGCTGGGATCGCGGCTGACCGAGAGGCAGACTCGGTTCAGTTCATCGCGGGCCACGTACAGGTCGGGCCCCTCGACGAGCTCGTACGCCCGAACGGTCTCGGGGTCGATGGCGGCCGCGTAGCTGACGATGCCGGCGCGGTCTTCGTCGTCCTGCGGCTCGTCGAAGATCTCGAGGGCGACGACCTCCCGCTCGGCGTCGTCGAATGGCACGGGAGCGGCCAGGGGCATACTGAACTCCGCACTCGCGAAACCCGCGGCGAAGGCTAGCGCAATCGCCAGCGCGACCAGCGCTCGCCGCCATCGCGTGCGTCGCTTCGCCGCCCCTGCCGGGTGGTCACCAGTCTGATGTGTTGCGGGTTCGGCGCCATCGCCTCGAGCTTTCGGCGCTTCGGTCTCCGACTCCTCCGTCGGGGCCGGCCCGCGGCTTCCAGTGGACTGAACGGCAGTGGCTGCAGCGGCTGCAGCGGCGGCGGCCTCGGCAGCCTCGGCGGCCTCGGCGGCGGCAACCGCGCTCGTGATCGCCGTCCGCTCGACATCGATGCGCTGATGCAGGGCGAGCAGGGCCGCAGTCTTCTCGTTCCACTGTTCCGACGTCTCCGGCACGGAGTACACCGCGTACTCGAGTTCGCGCAGGTGCAGAAGGGGCGACGGGATTCCGCCGGGGGTGGGCTCCGTCGGCGCCGAGTACCACCACAGCGCATCGTCGAGATCGGTGTGGCCGGTGTATGCCGCGCGCACGGCAGCGCGGTACTCGGGATTGGTGCGTGCGCGCCAGTAGGGAGTGCCGGTCGATGGGGCGTTGTCCGAGGTCACGGAGTCATCCTCACATGAGGGCGGCCGGAAGGCAGTCACCTCAGCCCAGCGCGGCTCGCAGGCGGTCTGCTGCCTCGAGGGCAACCCCGCGGTCATTGGATGCCACGGCGCTCGCCGCGCGCAGGCGTCGCGCTGCGGCATCCACTCGATCTTCTGCCGACCCTGACCCGCTGGAACGCAACCCGCGCAGGGGCGCAAGCAGGGCGGCACGCCGCACCCACTCGTCGGGGTCACCCGCCCACCGCAGCAGTGCGGTCTGCGCCCTGTCGAGGCGACTCCCATCGAGCTGCTCGGTCAGCGGGCCGACCACGTCGGTCGCCAGCGGGTCGACCAGTGCACGATGGCGGGCGGCACGGATGAAGCCCTCGATGCGGGTCAGGTCGGAATTGTCGAGCTGCTGCACGCGCGTCTGCAGCAGCACGACCGCGGCCAGCCGTCGCTCGAAGACCGGCTCGCTCCACAGTTCGGTCGACAGTGCGGTGATGTCATCGCGGGTGAGTGCCGGGTAGCGCAGCAGGGAGTCGCGGACCGTGCCGCGAACGGCCCCGACAGACGCGCCATAGAAGCGGAGGTCGATGCCGAGCCGGACGCGTTCGGCCTCTGCGCGGTAGTAGTCGCCCTCGAACTCGAGCCGGGAGTCGATGAAATCGGCTGGCTCAGTCACCGCTCCATTCTGCGGTGTCGTCGGGTGGGGTTCGGTCAGTCGGGCGGGGCGGGCGAGGTCGGCGAACCAAGCGAGGTGGGGGAGCCTAGAAGAAGGCGACACGCCACCGACTACAGCAGCTTCTTCATCTGGGTTGCGACGGTCGCGTACCCCAGCCGGGCGTAGAGTTCGCGGGCAGTGTCGTTGTAGCCGAAGACATTCAGGCCTATCGAGGTGACCCCGTGCTCGCGCGCCAGTTCCTCGGCCTGGTGGATTGCGGCGGCTGCGAGGCCCCGCCCGCGCCGATCCTGCTTGACGAAGATGTCCCACAGCCACCAATCGACTCCCGCACCCGGGTTCGCTGGACCCACCCAGATCCAGCCTGCGGGCGCCTCGTCCTCGACGATGTCCATGACGTGGTGCTGGGCCTGTGGCTGGCCGCCCGGGAAGAGTGCCTCCCAGTCGGCGTCGGCCTTCGCGCGGGCCATCTCGTGCGTCTCGCCGGCGCGCACGCGCGCTTCGATGTAGGCAGCGCTGGCTCGACGCATCCACTCAGCGAACCGGTCGTCGGCGATGCGAGCGAGTCGCACGTCGACGCTCAGACGACCCTCGCCGAGTTCGCGATGATCGCGACCGCCACCAGGGCGACCGCAGCGATAGAGAGCATGCCCGTGGCGAGCAGTGCGAGGCGGCGTCGGCCGGGCGCCGTGACCAGGCGCACCACGACCATCGCCGCATAGAGCACTACCACGGTGATCGCGGCCCCCAGCGCGAGACCGGTCGGCGGGCGGTCCATCAGCGCGATGAGCACACCCACCGCGATCGCGGCGAGGAGGCCGCCGAGGACGAGCCAGCTGCGCCCGTTCGAGGTCGTGAGGGATGCCTGGCTGCGGATGCGGGTGGGGTCGTCGTTCGGGTTGACGGAGGACATGCATCCATTCTCCCGCGCCGGCACGGGCAGCGCCTGAACGGAGGACCGACCCGACCGCCGCCGGCAGCGCCCGCCCCGACCCCCGCCGGCAGCGCCCGAACCGCCCGCACCCGCACCGAACCCCACCGCATATAGGCTGATCCGATGGACGGACCCCTGCCCGGCGGCAACATGAACGCGGTCGAGCGACACGGCGACAGTGTGCTGCGCACCGCCGGCCCGTGGACCCCGACCGTGCACCGCTACCTCGACTACCTCCGCATCGCGGGCGTCGACTGGGCTCCACGGCCGCTCGCCATCGAGGACGACCGCGAGCGCCTCTCGTTCATCGACGGCGACGTGCCCCTCTATCCGCTGCCCGGGTGGGTGTTCGCCGATGCCGTTCTCGAGCAGGGCGCCCGCATGCTGCGGCAGCTCCACGACGCGAGTATCGGCTTTGGTATCGATGGCTCGGTCTGGCAGTCGCCGTCGAAGATCCCCTCTGAGGTCATCTGCCACAACGACTTCGCGCCCCACAACCTCGCCTTTCGCGACGGCGTAATCATCGGTGCCATCGACTTCGACATGGGCTCGCCCGGGCCGCGGCTCTGGGACATCGCCTACTTCGCGACCAGGGCCGTTCCCCTCGGTGCCGTGACCCCGCCGAACGCCCCCGGCATGGGCGACGCGGGGCGACGCGTGCAGCTCATCCTCGATGCGTATGGGTCGGATGCCACGATCAGCGACGTACTGCGGGTCGCCGTCATCCGGCTGCACGACCTCGCGGCCATGTCCATCGCGAAGGCCGACGAGCTCGGCAAGCCGCACCTGCTCGCCGAGGCGGCAGAGTACGACCGCGACGCAGTATTCCTCAGCGACATCCGTCTGTAGACCTCGGCCCCGCGGCAACAACACCTACCGTCCCGACCAGGCCGCCCCCGGGCCGCGCGACCGGGTTCCGGCAGACTGGGAATCGCTGCTGCGGTGAGGGACACCCGGCGCAGAGGGAGCTCATGCCTGTCGTACTGGGCCGATCGACACGAACCATCGCCCTGGTCGCGCTCGCGGGCGCGGTGCTCGTGGGGTGCGGCAGCGCATCGACGGCGGGGAACGCGGGCGCGACGACGGGCCCGAGCGCCGCGGCATCCACCACCGCCCCTGCACCGGTCGATTTCATCGCGGAGTTCGACGAACTCGAGGCACGCTATGACGCGACGCTCGGGGTCTTCGCCGTCGACACCGGCACGGGTGTCGAGGTCGAGTGGCGGGCCGACGACAGGTTCGCCTACGCATCCACGATCAAGGCGCTTGCCGCCGCAGCCGCTCTCGGCCGATTCGGTATCGATGGGATGCAGCAGCCGGTCGCCATCGCGTCGAGCGACCTCGTGTCGTACTCGCCGGTGACCGAGACCCGTGTCGGTGGAAGCATGACCCTCGCCGAGATCGCCGACGCCGCGGTCACGCTCAGCGACAACACGGCGGGCAACTACCTGTTCGAGGCCCTCGGCGGGCCCGGTGAGCTCGACCGCGCGCTCGCCGTGCTCGGGGACGATACGACCACGGTGTCGCGCATCGAGCCGCAGCTCAACGAAGCCGCGCCGGGCGACGAGCGGGACACCAGCACCCCGCGGGCCATGGCGGGGAGCCTGCGCGAATACGTGCTCGGCGACGCCCTGCCCGAGGCCGAGCGCGCGCAGCTGACGGAGTGGCTCGTGGCCAGCCAGACCGGTGGTTCGCTGGTGGGCGCCGACCTGCCAGGTGACTGGACGATCGGCGACAAGTCGGGAGCCGGGGGATTCGGAACCCGCAACGACATCGCCGTCGTCTGGCCGTCGACGGGAGAGGCGATCGTGATTGCGGTGATGTCGACGCGCGGCGTCGAGGGGGCCGAGTACGACGACCGGCTGGTGGCGGAAGCCGCCGCGATCGCCGTGGGGGCGCTGTGAGCGCCGAGGTCGACCGCGCGCGGGTGCAGCGACGCACCCTGACCGTCGTGGTGCTGAGCCAGATCCTCGGCGGTGCCGGTCTCGCCGCGGGGGTCACCGTCGGCGCCCTGCTCGCGCAGGACATGCTCGGCTCCGACAGCTTCGCCGGCGTCTCGGCCGCCCTGTTCACGCTGGGAGCAGCGCTGACGGCATACATCGTCGGGCGCGTCACCCAGCGATCGGGACGTCGCATCGGGCTCAGTGCCGGCTTCGCGGCGGGCGGGGCGGGAGCGATCGGCGTCGTCATCGCCGCCGTGATCGACAGCCCCGCGCTGCTCTTTGCATCGTTCCTCGTCTACGGCGCTGGCACCGCCACCAACCTGCAGGCGCGGTATGCGGGCACCGACCTCGCACTCCCCGCGGTGCGCGGACGCGCGGTGAGTATCGCGCTGGTCTCCACCACAGCGGGCGCCGTCGCCGGTCCGAACCTGGTGCAACCACTCGGTGAGTTGGCGCTAGGGCTCGGTATCCCCGCGCTGGCGGGGCCGTTCCTGCTCGCGGCGGCCGCGTACCTGGGGGCGGGCGCCGTGCTGTTCGTTCTGCTGCGCCCGGATCCCTTCGTGCTGGCGCGGGAGCTCGCCGCGGGGGCGGCCGCCGAGGCATCCAATTCTGCAGTTGGCCAGGAGGACGCGTCGACCGTTCCCCGTCCCGGAACCGGTGCGTACATCGGCGCCGCCGTCATGGTGCTGACGCAGATCGCGATGGTCGCGATCATGACGATGACGCCGGTGCACATGCGGGCCCATGATCACGATCTGGGCGACATCGGACTGGTGATCAGCGTGCACATCGGCGCGATGTACCTGCCGTCGCTGCTGACCGGGGCCCTCGTCGACCGGGTCGGCCGAACGCCCATGGCGATCGCAGCCGGGGTTACCCTGCTCGCCGCCGGGGTCACCGCCGCGGTCGCGCCCGCCGACGACCTGGCCCTGCTCATTGTGGCGCTCGCGCTGCTCGGGCTGGGCTGGAACTTCGGGCTCATCGCCGGCACCGCGCTGGTGGTCGACAACACCGTGCCGGCCAATCGCGCGCGGGTGCAGGGCACGCTCGACGTGCTCATCGCGCTGGCCGGTGCGGGGGCGGGCATCATGTCGAGCATCGTGATGGCCGGCACCAGTTTCGCCACCCTGTCGCTCGCCGGCGGGGTGCTCGCGCTCCTGCTCATTCCCGTGCTCATCTGGGCGCACGCCGCGGACCGTCGGGTGAGTCTTCGCTCGTAAACATAGAGCGATGGTGGATGCCGCCTTCCGGCTCACATTCGCGAGGATTTATCCTTGTCGCATGAGCGCGAACGAGCGGCAGCGATTGACTCCCGATGAGCGACAGCGCGTAGGAGCAGGGGGATTGACCTCCGGCGTGATTTTCGCCGTGCTGTTCACCCTCCTCACCTGGGCAATGACGGGCAACCTCTCCCCGGTTTCCGGCGCGCTGGGCGGCGTCGTGTTCGGGGTCGCAATGGGATGCATCTTCGCCTCGACGGTGCGGCAAAACGGAGGGGAAGCTGCGACGAGAGCGCTGCGGCGCGCCTTCCGGTCACGGACGCTTCCCACGGGTGCCGATCCGCACCTGTGGTCGACCCTGCTGGATCGGCACGATGCAAGCGCGAACAAGGCCAAGTATTTCGCCATCTTCTTTGCCGCGCTGGCCGTGCTGTACGTGGTGCTTGCACTGAATGCCACGGGGCCCACAGCGGTCGCCATGTGGGCGAGCGTCGTTCTGTTTGCGGGCCTGGTCGTCTGGACGCCGCTGGAAGCCCGGGCGCGGCGTTCCAGGGTGCGCGTGCTGCGCGAGCAATTGGCACAGGTATCGGGCGGGCGGGCAGGAACCGGCGGTCATTCCGAGAACCCCTCCGATGCGCATCGCTGACGACGCGGGCGAGTCCGCATTCACGCTGGCACCGGTGCGCTACGAATTCGCCGAGGCGACCGGTGACGAATGGGATGACAACTGGCTCGTCGTGCGCGGGGCGGTAATCACTCCCGCAGCGACCTCGGAGTTCGAAGACCCGTCGCTGCTGGTGACCGAGGCGCAGGCACTGCAGGACTGGCTCGTGGGGGTCAGCCGGGGCGCAGAAAGACCGATGGCTCCCGCCGTGCTGCCCCTCCCGTCGCTGCCGTGGAGTCAGTCCACTCCGCCCGTGCTGCCCACGCTGACCTTCGTCGAACCGAACATCGCCTTCGGCGTCGTGGCATACGCCGGCGATTCGGTCACCGTGCGGGTGTTCCTCGACGCCGAGGCCCGTCCGCCCGGGGGCCTCGGCGCACCGGAAGACGAGGCCGCCGCACTCGACATCAGGGTGCGACTGACCGCGCTCGCCGACGCCGCTTCCGACTGGGGCCGCGACATCAGCGAGTTTCCCGAGCGGGCCTGACGGCTGTTCAGCGACCCGCGGGACGCGAGACCGCCGCGGCCCTGACGAGCTTCGCGATGGTGGCCGCGCCCTCATCGGTCAGGTGGTCTTGGCGCCCGCGACTACCCGCCCTCGCGCACCCGCGCGGTCGACTCGCCCTCGACGAGCACGCAGGGCAGGAGCACCTGTGTCTCGCCGTTCGCCGCCCGTCCCTCCAGCTTGTCGACCAGGGCGTCGACGCCCATTCGCCCGAGCTCGACACCCGGGGCGGCCATCAGGGTCAGGGTGGGATCGGACATCGCCGCCATCTCTGCCGACGAACTCATCGAAATCACCGAGATGTCTTCTGGCACCCGAAAGCCCAGGTTGCGAAAGCCGCTGACGAGCCCGAACGCCGCCTGCTCGTTCATGACGATGACCGCGGTGAGGTCGGGACTCGCCTCGATGAGCCTGCTGGCGGCGTCGCGGCCGGCCGCGGGCGTCTCGTCGCACGAGATCATCACGGCATCGCCATCACGGGTGGCCATGATCGCGCCGTATGTTGCCTCGGTGCGCACGACGGGCCCGTAGTCGGTCAGCAGGCTGCTTCCGACGCTGCCGGTGACGAGGGCAATGCGGGTGTGCCCCAGGTTCGATAGATATTCGATGGATGCTGCCATCGTTGTTTCGAAGTCGATGTCGACATACGTGAGCAGATCGGGTTCGCGCGTGCGTCCGATGATGGCGAACGGGGTGCCCGTCTGCAGCAGCGACGTCACGCGCGGGTCGTCGAGCTGCACCTCCATCAGCAGCACCCCGTCGACGAGGCCCCCTGCGGTGAGGTCGCCGAGCTGACCGGCGTCATTGTCGATGGGCGACAGGATCAGGTTGTAGCCGAGCTCGCTCGCGCGACGGGCGGCGCTGGTGAAGAAGTGCACGACGGTGCCGCCGAACCGGTGCTGCAGCGCCGGGTAGAGCACGGCGAGCACGCGCGACCGCTTGCTGGCGAGGGCGCGAGCCACCTCGTTGCGCCGAAAGCCGAGGTCGCGGATCGCCTGCTCGACCCGCTCGCGGGTCGCCGGGGCGACGGGTTTCGTGTTGTTGAGCGTGAACGACACCGTGGCCACCGACACGTCGGCCAGGCGGGCTACATCGCGCATCGTGACCACGCGTGCCTTCTTTCGAATGTTCCGTTGCCGTGCGCTCGGGAGTTTCGGCGTTTGCAGGAAGTCTCCCACGATTCCGGGGTCGTCCCAGTCTCGTAGTAAAGCGGTTAGATATTTTCCTTGACATGTCGGTAGCGGCGAAACAGACTGTGGCGGTAAAGCGGTTTACCGGTTCGTGGACGCACCGGTAACGACCATCACCACGGCAAAGGAGCCACACGATGACGACTGCACGCAGCCCCAGAATGACCTTCGGCCCCTCTGCCGCCCCAGCGAATCGGGCAGGTACGAGGCGCTTTCGCTCGAGGATGACCGCCGTGTTCGCGGTCGCCGCCATCACCCCGCTCGTGCTCGCATCCTGCAGCGGCGGGGGCGACTCGGGATCCGGCGGCGGCGAGGTGGAGAGCCTCTCGATCCTCGACTACTACAACAACGAGCCGGACAGCACCCTGATCCAGACGGCCATCGACAACTGCGGTGAGGAGATCGGCGTCGAGATCGACCGACGCACCGTGCCCGGTGCCGACCTCATCCAGACGGTGCTTCAGCAGGCGTCGTCGAGAACCCTCCCCGACGTTCTGATGCTCGACAATCCCGACCTGCAGGAGATCGCGGCAACGGGCGGGCTGTCGCCGCTCAGCGACTACGACGTCGACACGTCGGGATTCGCCGAGGGGATGCTCGAAGCGGCCACCTACGAAGGCGAGGTCTACGGACTCGCCCCCACCGCCAACACCATCGGCCTCTTCTACAACGCCGACCTGCTCGAGGCGGCGGGCATCGAGCCGCCGACCACCTGGGACGAGCTGAAGACCGCGGCCGCCGCCCTCACCACCGGCGACCAGTACGGCATCGCCTTCTCGGCGATCGCCACCTACGAGGGCAGCTGGCAATTCCTGCCGTTCATGTGGACCAACGGTGGTGACGAGACCGACCTCACCACCCCCGAGGTCGCGGAGGCCCTGCAGCTGCAGGTCGACCTCGTGCAGTCCGGCTCGGCATCGAGCAGCGTTCTCAACTGGTCGCAGGCCGATGTGAAGGACCAGTTCGCCGCGGGCAACGCGGCCATGATGATCAACGGGCCGTGGCAGATCCCCGCCCTGCAGGAGACGCCGGAGATCAACTGGGGCACCGTGCAGATTCCCGTGCGCGAAGAGGGCCAGACGCCTATCGCGCCCCTCGGCGGCGAGGTCTGGACGGTCCCGGTCACCGGCGATGACGCGAAGCAGGCCAAGGCTGCCGAGTTCGTCTCGTGCATGAGCAACGACGAGAACCAGCTGACCCTCGCCGAAGCCCGCTACACCGTTCCGACGAAGACCGCCCTCGCGGAGCAGTACGTCGAGAACGTGCCGGAGATGGCATCATTCACCGAACAGGTGGCCAACGCCCGGTCGCGCACCGGTCAGCTCGGCGAAGAGTGGCCAGACGCGGCGACCGTGATCTACACCGCGATCCAGCTCGCCCTGACCGATCAGGCCACCCCGACGGATGCGTTCGAGGAAGCGGCTGCGGGTTAGGCCATGACCCGACTGGAAACGTCGCCGAGAGCGTCATCCACTATCGAGGCCTCTGAACCGCCCGTGCACCGTCGTCGGCGGTGGACGATGGAGAAGGTGACGAAGATCCTCTTCGTCGTGCCGGCCGGCCTGTTCCTGCTGCTGTTCTTCGGCTACCCCGTGGTCAAGAACGTCACGATGAGCCTGCAGGAATACACGTCGCGCACCTTCTTCACCGGTGAGGCCCCGTGGGTCGGATTCGCGAACTACGTGACGATCTTCACGAGCAACCTGTTCGTGCCGTCGATGGTGAACACGGCGTTGTTCACGGTGGGGTCGATCGCGGGGCAGTTCGCGATCGGCCTCGCCCTGGCCGTGTTCTTCAAGCGCCGTTTTCCGCTGAGCAACTTCCTCCGCTCGATGCTGCTGCTGCCGTGGCTCCTGCCGCTCATCGTCGCCAGCGCGACCTGGCGGTCGATCCTCGACCAGGACAGCGGGGTGCTCAACCAGTTCATCGGCGTGTTCGGCGTCGAACCGGTGCCGTGGCTCACGTCGCCCGGCGTCGCCCTGATCGCCGTGATCCTGGTGAACATCTGGATCGGCATCCCGTTCAACGTGACCATCCTCTACGGAGGGCTGCAGGACATCCCCGAGGAGCTGTATGAGGCGGGGGCCCTCGACGGCGCCACCGGCTGGGCTGCGTTCCGGTACATCACCTGGCCGAACCTGCGACCGGTGGTGAGCGTGGTGCTCGTGCTCGGGGTGGTCTACACGATCAAGGTGCTCGACATCATCCTGGGCCTCACCGACGGTGGCCCGGCGAACTCGACCCAGACCCTCTCGATCCGCTCGTACCAGGAGTCGTTCGTGAGCTTCGAGTTCGGGGTCGGCGCCGCATACAGCAACGTGCTGATCATCGTGTCGCTGCTGTTCGCCCTCATCTACCTGCGCGCCAACCGACGCGCCGTCGACGAATAGGAGCTCGCGATGACCTCGATAATCTCCACCCCCGTCGACGCACCGCGGCCGCAGCCGAGCCTGAGCGAGCGGCGTGGCGTTCGAAAGGTTCCGTCGGCCGTATTCACGGTGCTCGGCATCTTCTTCCTCGCCGTGATGCTGTTCCCCATCTACTGGATGGTCAACGCGTCGCTGCAGCCATCGGGCAACACGCTCTCCGGCGAGTGGTTTCCGGTCAATCCGAGCTTCGCCGGCTACCAGACGGCGATCGCCGACCAGGGGGCGAACCTGCTGACCAGCCTGATCGTCTCGCTCGGCACCGTGGTCTTCAGCCTCGCCGTCGCCGCGCCCGCGGCCTACGCGCTCGCGCAGTTTCGGTTCCGCTGGGTGGGGGCCGCGCTGCTGGCCATCCTGATCTCGCAGATGATCCCGGGAATCGTGATCGCCAATGCGCTGTACACCGCATACAACGACCTCGGGCTGCTCAACTCGATCCCCGGGCTGATCCTCGCCGATGCCACGCACGCCATCCCGTTCGCGATCCTCATCCTGCGCGCGTCGATGCTGAGCATTCCGGCCTCGATCATCGAGGCGGCGCGAGTCGACGGGGCCGGGTTCTTTCGGGCCTTCGTGTCGATCGTGATCCCGATCAGCCGCAACGGGTTGATCACCGCGGGGTTGTTCGCGTTCCTCTTCACGTGGAGCGACTTCCTCTTCGCGCTGACGCTCACGACGACCGACGAAGTGCGCCCGGTGACCCTCGGCATCTACCAGTACCTCGGTTCGCAGGTCGGCAACTGGAGCGCCGTGATGGCGACCGCCGTTCTGTCGTCGCTGCCCGCGATCGTGCTCCTGGTCATCGCGCAGCGGTTCATTGCCGCCGGTGCCGTGGGAGGTGCCGTGAAATAGGAACCGGCTGTATACGAGGGGCCACCGCGGCCCGAACCACCCCATCAACAGATGTAGATCGAAGGAATCACCGTGACCGAGCAGTCCGCAGCATCCACCCCCGTCCGCGTCGTCGTCTGGGGCGAGAACCGCCACGAGAAAGTCGAGCCGCACGTCGCCGAGATCTATCCGAATGGAATGCACGAAACCATCCGCGAAGGCATCGAGGAGAACCTCGGCGCGAGTGCGACCGTCACGACGGCGACCCTCGACGACCCCGAGCACGGACTCACCGAAGAGGTGCTCGCCGCCACCGACGTTCTCGTCTGGTGGGGGCACGCCGCTCACGACGAGGTGAGTGACGAGGTCGTCGAACGCGTGCACTCGCACGTGCTCGCCGGAATGGGGCTGCTCGTGCTGCACTCCGGGCACTGGTCGAAGATCTTCGGCAAGCTCATGGGCACCAGCTGCACGCTGCGTTGGCGGTCTGAGGCCGACCGCGAGATCGTCTGGACGGTCGACCCGACCCACCCGATCTCGCGGGGCATCCCGCATCCATTCATCATTCCGCAGCAGGAGATGTACGGGGAGTTCTTCGACATCCCCGCGCCCGACGAGCTGGTGTTCCTCAGCACGTTCTCCGGAGGGGAGGTCTTTCGGTCGGGCTGCACGTTCAAACGCGGTTTCGGCAAGATCTTCTTCTTCAGCCCCGGCGATCAGGACTTTCCGGTCTACCACCACAGCGACGTTCGCCGGGTCATCGCCAACGGCGTCGAGTGGGCGAGGACGGTGCGCCCCGAGCGCGCGGTTCCGGTGCTGCTGCGCTACGAGACCGAGGACTTCTACACCGGCCGCGACTACACCGGCGCGATGAACAACAGCGAAAAGGTGGAGTGATGGCGGCGTTCCAGACGCTCGCCAGCGCGACCGAGCCGGTGCGCATGGTGCTGGTCGGCGCCGGCGGCATGGGCAAGCAGTGGATCGCCGCGCTCACCGCGAACGCCGACGTCGACCTGGTCGGCGTCGTCGACCTCGATATGGATGCTGCGCGAGCGGCCCTCGATGCGGCCGGGCTCGACGGCACCCCCGTCGGCACCAGCGTCTCCGCGCTGGCCGCCGAGACCGGCGCGCACGCGGTGGTGAACGTGACCGTGCCGGTCGCGCACCACCCCGTGAACGTCGAGGCCATGTTCGCCGGACTGCCCGTGCTGTGCGAGAAGCCGGCGGCCCCGACGGTGAGCCTCGCGCTGTCGCTCGCCGCGTCGGCGGAGGCCGCCGGACAACTGCTGATGATCAGCCAGTCCCGGCGGTACTACCAGAGCCTCGCGGCGTTCCGGTCGGAGGTCGGCGGCCTCGGCGACATCGGCATGGTGACGACCGAGTTCTTCAAGGCACCCCGGTTCGGCGGCTTTCGCGACGAGATGCAGCACGTGCTGCTCGTCGACATGGCGATCCACGCGTTCGACGTGGCGCGGTACCTGGTCGAGCAGGATCCGGTCGCCGTGTACTGCGACGAGTTCAACCCGAGCTGGAGCTGGTACCGGGCGGATGCCGCGGCCACCGCGGTCTTCGAGCTGAGCGGCGGCACGCGCTACGTCTATACCGGCAGCTGGTGCAGCGACGGGCTCGAGACGTCGTGGAACGGGTCGTGGCGCGTCAGCGGCGCCGGCGGCACGGCGACGTGGGACGGCGAGGGCCAGCCGACGGTGGAGCGGGTGTCGGCGTCGTCTGCTGATGATGCTCCTACTGCGACTGCCGTCTCGGAGAGTGCGGATGCCGCGGCGGCGGGCCCAGAAGAGATTGCGGGTTCGCTCGCCGAGTTCGTCAGCGCACTGCGCACCGGCGAGACGCCGTCGGGCGAGATCCACTCGAACATCTACAGCCTCGCGATGGTCGAGGCCGCGGTCACGTCGGCCGAGACCCACCAGCGGGTGCTCATCGACGACGTGATCACCGCGGCACTCGCCGACGCGAAGGCGAACGAACGGAACGATGCCGTGCGCGCGATCCTCGAAGGGTGGGAGTCGCCCGCGGCAATCGGGAAACGCTAACGGTCGAGGGTCGGCGCCCCGGCGACAGTGCAGTGCGCCGACCCTGGCAACGCCCGTCAGACCGTGAAGCGCACCCCGACCAGCCGCTCCGACTCCTCCCACACCCGGCGGGCGTCGTTCATGTCGAGCATCGGCGCCCAGAACTGCTGCGCTACGGCCGGGCCGCCGATCAAGCGCTTCGGGCCGAAGAACTGGTCGCCGCGCGAGTCGGCGCCGACAGCCGCCCGCAGCGCGGGCATCGCGGCGGTCTCGACCGTTCCGGTGACGCCGAGCCGTGACATGGCCCGGATGACGCGGCGGCTGCCGGTCTCGCGTGGACGGCCCAGGCCGGGCTGCGCGGCGAGCAGATTCGTGGGCGAGACACCGGGGTGCGACAGGTTGCTGCTGATACCCCAGCCACTCTCGCGGCTGCGGGCGTCGAGCTCGCGGGCGAACAGCGCCACTGCGATCTTCGACTGGACGTAGGCCTTCATCACGTCGTAGCTCCGCTGCCAGTTGAGGTCGTCCCACTGCATCCCACCGCTTCGCGCCGCAATGCTCGTCTGATGCGTCACCCGCGCGCCGCCGTCTCGCAGCAGCGGAAGGAGGCCCAGCGTGAGGGCGAAGTGTCCGAGATGGTTGGTACCGAGCTGCAGCTCGAACCCGTCGCGGGTCTCCTGGCGCTGCGGCGGCTGCATGACGCCCGCGTTGTTGATGAGCAGGTCGATCGGCCGACCCTCCGCGCGGAGTTCGCCGGTCAGGGCGGCCACGGAGTCCAGCGACGACAGGTCGAGGTCGCGCAGCGTGACCTTCGCGCCGGGAACAGCGTCATGGATGCCGCGAACCGCCGCCTCTCCCTTCGAGCGCGTGCGCACCGGCAGAATGACCTCGGCGCCGGCCCGCGCGAGGCGCCCGGCGATGACGCGGCCGATCCCGTCGCTCGCGCCGGTGACGACGGCGAGCGTGCCGGTCAGGTCGGGGATGAACGTGTCGTCGATGCGTGGCATGGGGGCTCCTCTGGTCTGCGGTTCACCACCGCGATGAGTGGTGTGACACCAACACTGCGACCGTGCGCGAAATGCATTCAGTGCCTGATGAGCCACTGACCGCGGGACCACCCTTCGGGCGGGCCGGCTCTGACCGAGCGCAGACATGGCTCAGTCGTGCCCCGGGTGGCTCAGTCGTGCCGGTCAGGCCATGCTCTGCGCGCCGACGACCGACAGCAGCTGCAGCTTTTCGTAACTCTCGCTGCCCGGCACCGCGGTGTAGACGAGCAGGCGGTGCGATTGCTCCGGGTCGAGCAGGGTCTGGCACTCGAGCTCGAGCGGCCCGACCGACGGGTGGAGAAAATGCTTCGTCGTGGGTGGGCGCAGGCCCACTTCGTGTTCCGCCCACAGCGCGCGAAACTCGTCGCTCTCGGCGGAGATGCGCGCGGCCAACTGGGCGGCCCGCGATTCGGGCCCACGCAGCGTCACGATCTCGCGCAGTCCGGAGGCGTAGAGGCGCGACATCACGGGCCGATCCGCCGGCGGGTAGACCTCGCGGGCTGCTGCGTCGGTGAACCAGCGGTACCCGATGCTGCGCGCGGCACCGGTGCGGAGGGACGCGTCACCGGTGAGGGCCACGCCGAGCGGGGTCTGTCGGAGGGTCTCACCCAGCTCGGTGATGATCTCGGCTGGCGTGTCATCCAATCGATCGAGAATGCGCAGCAGGCCTGGACTCACGTGATCGGTGGCGGTGCCGCGCGCGGGAGGGTTGTGGCCGGCGAGACGGAACAGGTGGTCGCGTTCGGCGAGGGTGAGGTGCAGGCCCTGCGCGATGGACGCCACCATCTGCTCCGACGGGTGAGGACCCGTGCCGCGTTCCAGCCGGGCGTAGTAGTCGGTCGACATGTGACTGAGCGCGGCGACCTCTTCGCGTCGCAGCCCACGGGTGCGCCTGCGCTGGCCCCGCGAGAGGCCCACGTCTTCTGGCTGCAGCGACTCCCGCCGTCGGAGCAGGAATGTCGCCAGGCCGGTGCGGTCGATCACGGTGCCTCCTCGTGTGGTCGCCCGAACAGCGACCCCCTCGTTCTTACCCGTCGGGGCGTTCAGGTGCCACGGCCTGACGATCCACCCCTCGCGGATGCTTCGTGGGCTCGTGAAGCTGCCGCGATCGCCGCGTTCGTCAGCCGGTGAACTGGGCGATCTGCAGCAGGTTGCCGCAGGTGTCGTCGAGCACGGCGATCGTGACAGGCCCCATGTTCGTCGGGGGCTGGGTGAACGTGACGCCGTCGCCGATGAGCCGGTCGTACTCAGCCTGCACGTCATCGACACCGAGAACGCAGAAGGGGATGCCATCGGCGAGAAGCGCGTCGGTGTAGGCGACGGCCGCGGGGTGCGCCTTGGGTTCGAGGGAGATCTGCGTGGCATCCACCCGATCTCGATCGACGACGGTGAGCCACCGGTGTTCGCCGATGGGAACGTCAGCTGCGATCGCGAAGCCGAGTTTCTGGGTGTAGAAGTCGAGTGCCCGCTGCTGGTCGTTCACGAAGATGCTGACGGTCTGGAGCTTCATTGCTGGTCCTTTCGGAGGGGCCATCGTTCCGCGATCTCGGCGAGTGGTGTGGTGTCGATCGTGTGGAGTTTGTAGCGGCCGCGGCGTTCGGTGCGCACGAGGCCGGCCGCTTCGAGCACGTCGAGGTGCTGTGAGACGGCCTGGCGAGACGGGGTGAGGTCGTGGTTCATCGCAAGTTTCGTGCAGAGTTCAAACAGGGTCTGCTCGTCGCGCGTGAGGAGTTCGTCGAGGAGAAGCCGCCGGGTCTCGTCGGCCAGGGCCCTGTAGATCTCCGACACGGAACGAGCATAGGCAAGTAGTTGCTTGCATGTCAACGGACGCTGCGTCCCGTACATTCGCGGATGACCACCCCGGTTACCACGCGGCCGGGGCGGCGCGACCTCAGTCCGACGTGAGGGATTCGTAAGCCGCCCCGGGAACCTGCGTGGCGAACTTGCCGCCGCTGACGTCGATCAGCGTGCCCGTGATGTAGCTCGCGAGATCGCTGGCCATGAAGAAGAGCAGCTTCGCGACGTCTTCGGGCTCGCCCCAGCGCCGGATGGTCAGGGTGCCGAGCTTCTCGTTCTGCTCCGCGTCCGTCATGTCGGCGAATCCGTTCATGGAGGTGGGGATCATCCCGGGCGCATAGGAATTCGCGGTGATGTTGAACGGGCCGACCTCCCCGGCGAGCGTTCGCGTGAACTGCACGACCGCAGCCTTCGATGCTCCATAGGCGGAGGCGCCGATGCTCGGGATGATGGCGGCGAACGATGCCGCGTTCAGGATGCGTCCGGATTTCTGCGTTTTCATCGTGGGGAGTACGGCCTTGCAGACGTTGAACGTGCCGCGAACGTTGACGGCGAAGCACTGGTCCCACAGGTCGACATCGAGGTCTTCGACGAGCCCGACGGCGTTGATGCCCGCGTTGTTGATGAGCACGTCGATTCGACCGAATCGCTCGACTACCCGGCCGATGACGTCACGCACGTCGGCGTCGTTGCGCACGTCGCATTCGAACTGCGCCCCCGACCACCCCTCGTCGTCGAAGCGCTGCGCAACGGCGTCGAGTTCTACACGGTTCACGTCCAGCGCGACGACCGTGGCCCCCTCGCGCGCGAAGTACTCGGCGATGACTCGGCCGATTCCGCGCGCCCCGCCGGTGATGACCACTACCTGGCCCGAGAAGTCGATCTGCATTGATCCGTCCATTCCGTGACAGTGCCGAACAGCGTGTCCCCAGCGATGAGCATACGTTTGACGACGTGAAGAACATCGAAACCAGCGACCGCACACTGTGGGTGACCGGGGCCGGGAGCGGCATGGGGCGTGCGGTTGCGAGATCGGCAGCACGAGCGGGCTACCGGGTCGCGCTCAGTGGCCGCCGACCCGAACCGCTCGACGAGACATCGACGCTGATCGCGAGCGAAGGCGGTTCTGCGCTCGCCGTTCCGCTCGACGTCACCGACCAGGAGAGCGTGCTGCGCGCGCACGAGCGAATCGTCGACCACTGGGGGCGAGTCAGCCACCTCGTGCTCTCGGCCGGGCTGAACACGCCGCAGCGCTTCTGGCGGGACCAGTCCATGACGGACTTCTCGAGAATCGTGCAGACCAACCTGGTCGCCGCGACCGGAGTCGCAAGTGCGGTGCTCCCATCGATGCGGCAGGCTCGCGACGGGGTGGTCGTGTTCGTGTCGTCGTTCGCGGCATGGCGATTCAACCCTGGTTCCGGAGTCGCCTACAGCGCGAGTAAGACCGCGGTCTCTGCGCTCGCCCACTCGCTGAACGTCGAGGAGAACCGGCACGGGGTGCGGGCATGTCACTTCTGCCCCAGTGACACCGACACCGACTTCCTTGCGATGCGACCTGCGGTGCCAGACGCCGAAGCAAGGGGAACGATGCTGACCCCCGACGACGTCGCATCTGCCGTGCAATTCGTTCTCGATGCTCCGGCCCACGTCTGCATCAACGAGTTCGTGCTCTCGCCGACGGGGGCCCAGGAGGACCCGCGGCCGTGACGTGCTCAGGCGCCATGCCGTGACGGGCGAAGGCTTCTCCCGGCCTCGGCGCATACGATCGCCCTGAGCCCCCGGACCAACCGGTGACCACCATCAGAAGGGAACGTCATGTCCATTGGCGACAAGGCAAAAGACGCCGTTCAGAAGACTGCGGGCAAGGCAGAAGAATTCGTCGGCAAGAAGACCGATGACGCAGAACTGACCGCACAGGGCCAGAAGGACCAGGCCATGGGCGAAGACCGTCTGCAGACCGAGAAGGCAAAGGACGCCTCAGACAACTAGGTCAGCAGGGGTTGCATCGCGTTAGACCGAAACGGCCGCCCCGAGGGGTGGCCGTTTTCGTGCAGTGGGGCGACGGGAGTATCCCCGCCGCCCCACTGCTGTGACTACCTACGAACTACCCGGTCAACCGCGGCTCGCGATGCGGCGTCGTGCCGCGACGAGGAGTCCGACGCCGAGGGCGAGGAGCGAGGCACCTGCGAGAAAAACGAGCGAAGCATCCGTTCCGGTCGCCGCCAGGGTGTCGGGTGCCGTTGCAGACGGAGCAGGCGCCGGTGCGACAGGTGTCGCCGGGGGCGTCGTCGGGTCGGGGGCGACCACGGCGGCGTAGCTCAGGCCGAAGCCGTATTCGAACAGTGGGTCGGCCGTGTCGTTGGGCACGTCAGATAGCTGGGCAGCGACCTGCTCCATCGAACTGGGGAGTTCGAACGGCAGCGTGCCTTCCGGCTGCGCCGCACCCGTGATGACATTCAGCAGCGCCTCGTCGGAGGCACCGTACGCGCCGATAACGGCATCGGAGTTCTCGACCACGTTGCCGAGCACCAGAGGGCGCGACAGCTGCGGTACGGCGATCGTGATCGCACCCGCGTCGTGCGCGGCCTTGAGTGCAACGAAATCCTCCTCGGCGCCGGTGAAGTCCAAGTCGGTCAGGTCGTCACCACCCGTGGGGTCGACGAGACGAATGATCGCGACATCCGCATCGGCAGCGTTCTCGACCACGGTCATGCCAGCGGCGACGGCAGCCTCGGGGGCGACCCCGTAAAGGTAGACCGACGTGCCGGGAGCTACCGTCAGCGGAAGGGTCTCGTCGTCGTTGGCGAGCAGGGTCAGCGACTTCTGCTGGATGTCGGTTCCGACCGCACGGGATTCGGCGCTACCGACGAATGCCTGGGCGGCGGTCGGGTCGACATACGGGTCCTCGAACAGGCCGAGCTCGAACTTCTGCGCGAGCACGCCGGAGGCGGCGTCGATGACCCGCTCCGGGCTGAGCAGGCCATCCTGAACCGCCTGGATGATGTACTGCGGCTGGTCGCTGCCACCGATGATGTCGACGCCGGCGTTGATCGCGCTCGCATAGCGCGCGGGCAGGCTGAGGTCTTCGACGCCCCACGGCATGCCGACGCCCCACGATCCGAAGAACGGTGCGGGTGGCTGCGTATCGCGGCACACCTGCGGGCAGTCGTTCGCGATGCCCCAGTCAGAGGTGACGACGCCGTCGAAGCCGTACTGGCCGCGCAGCAGGTCCTGCAAGAGGAACTCGTTGTGGTTGGCGCCGACCTGTTCGATCTCCTCGCCGTCGATCTCGAGGTTCTGCAGAATCGAATAGGTGGGCATGATTCCCGCGGCGTTCACGTCGAATGCGCCCTCGTACGGCAGGACGTGCTCGTCGAAGTTGTCGCCGGGGAATGCGGCGTAGCGCCCGTAGTAGTAGTGGCTGTCATACCCGTTCACTTGGGCGCCGTAGCCGACCCAGTGCTTGACGACGGTCGCGACGCCGTCGGGGGTGAGGCCGTCGGACCCGCCCTGCAGTCCCTGCACGTAGGCCCGCACCTGGTCCTTCACGGTGGCACCGACGGAGCCGAACGTTCCGTTCTGACGCGTCCAGCGCGGTTCGGTGCTGAGGTCGGCCTGGGGCGAGAGCGCCTCAGAGATACCAACGGAGCGATACTCGGCTGAGATGATTTCGGCCATCTCGAGGGTGACCGTCGGGTCACCGACGGCGCCCAGGCCGATCGCGTCGGGGAACGGGGTGAAGTCGCCGTTCGATACGGTCTGGCCCTCGGTCACGCTGAAGCCGCTGCGCGGATCGGTGCTGATCTTCAGCGGAATGCCGAACGGCTGCGACTCCGCGGCCTCCTGCAACTGGTTGTGCTGGTCGGCCAGGATGGCGGATGGCACGCTCAGTCGCGAGATATAGGTGCTGATATGCCCCGTCTCGAGTAGCGGATCGAACGCCTCCCGGTCGTACGTGCCATTGCCGGTGAGGCTCGCGTGCATCAGCAGGCCAGCCCGCTGCTCGAGCGTCAGCCGTCCGACCAGGTCGGCGGCGCGCTCCTCCGAGGTGAGGCGCCAATCCTCGTATGGCGTCAGGTCACCGCTCTTGTCGAGGTCGCGAAACTGCAGGCCATCGACCTCGATGATCGCGGTAGTTCGCGACTCGAGCGTCGGTTGGTCGGGTGCTGCAGCGGTCTCGATGGTGGATGCTGTCGCCGCCGTCATCGGCAGTGCGCCGAGGCCGAGCGAGGCGATCACGGCTCCACCGACGACGACACCCACCGCCTTTCGCCGATTGACCGACGGGGGAATGGATGCACTCATGACTACTCCTTCGTAGGCTGGCGCACCCCATTCAGGGGCCACTCAGCTCTGGCCACGATAGGCGGTCACCGCCGGCGTGCGCGCCAATTACCGTTTTCAGCGCGTCGAGCTGTACTTCCTGGTGATTCACCGTTGGAGCGAGTGACGGGAATCGAACCCGCACTACCAGCTTGGGAAGCTGGAGTTCTGCCATTGAACTACACTCGCGCGGTCCGCTCGCCTGAGATGCAACGGAACCGGTTTCGATTGTAGGCGCAGGTCGCGTCGGTGCGCAGCGCCCGGCGCCGGGGAACGCGCGCCGTACCGGAGGGCGGAGTCTGGCGGTCGCACGCCGCAGATACGATGGCGGCATGCTGCTCTCAGACCGCGACATCCGGGCCGAAATCGACGCTGGGCGGGTTGCGCTCGACCCCTGGGCGCCCGAGATGATCCAGCCCTCGAGCATCGACGTGCGACTCGACCGGTTCTTTCGCCTGTTCGACAACCACAAGTACCCGTTCATCGACCCGGCAGAAGACCAGCCCGACCTCACCCGCCTCGTCGAGGCAAAGGATGCCGAGCCGTTCATCCTGCACCCCGGCGAGTTCGTGCTCGGGTCGACGTTCGAGCGCGTCTCGCTTCCCGACGACCTCGCCGCGCGTCTCGAAGGTAAGAGCTCGCTCGGCCGCCTCGGACTGCTGACCCACTCCACGGCCGGCTTCGTGGATCCCGGATTCAGCGGCCACGTGACCCTCGAACTGAGCAATGTCGCCACGCTGCCGATCAAGCTCTGGCCCGGCATGAAGATCGGGCAGCTCTGCTTCATCCGGCTGTCGTCGCCCGCCGAGCGCCCGTACGGCTCCGCCGCGTACAGCTCGCGCTACCAGGGCCAGCGCGGGCCGACGGCGTCGCGCTCGTTCCAGAACTTCCACCGCACCGACACGCGGCGCGACGAGAGCCAACTCGACTAGAGGGTGACCCGCGCGGCCGCTAGTCGGAACGGGCGATGGAGGTCGCAATGGTGCGGGCGATCGCGCTGTCGTGGTGGGCGTCGCGCAGGCGCATCGCGAGTTCGCCGGTGACGATCAGCAGCAGCTGGTCGGCGATCTCGGTCGCTCGAGGCTCGCCAGCAGGAGCCGCGAGGTCGTGCAGGCGTGCGCGCATCGAGTCGGTGTCGCGCGTGACCGCAGCCGAGATTTCATCTGGCGCGTCGGCGTACTCGGCGGCCGACCCGAGGAAGGCGCACCAGCGCGCCCCGTCGGCGCGACCGCGAAACTCGTCGAGCGCATCGAAGATCGCGAGAACACGGCCTCGCCAGGTCTGCTGGCCACCGATCGCGCGATCCCATACCTCGAGCCATGAGGCGTGCCGCCGGTCGAGGGCCGCGGCGACCAGTGCTTCCTTGCTCGGGTAGCCGCGGTACAGGGTGGCCGCCGACACTCCGGCGCGCGCGAGCACCGCATCGATGGGCGTGGCACTGATGCCGGCAGTGAAGAACAGTTCGTCGGCGGCATCCAACAGCTTCTTCTCGGTCGATGCGCGGATACCCATGACAGCACCCTAGACTCCCCAATATGAAACGCCCGTTTTTGTTAAGCTATGTCGCTGGGTTCCGCGCCTTCGCGCTCGTCGCGGCCGGATCCGGCCTGATCGCGGCCACCTATGGTCTGGTGCGCCTGGCGTACGGCCTGTTCCTGCCCGACATCCAGGCCGACCTCGGGTTCGACGCGGCGGTCGCCGGTTTCATCTCGTCCGGGGCGTCGGTCGGCTACTGCGTGGGTGCGGTGGCGGGGATGTTCGTCGCCGCGCGGCACCCCCGGCTACTTGTCGTCACGGCCGGTATCGCCGGCACGGTCGGGCCCGCTGGCATGGCGGCGTCGACGAACGTCGGCCTCTTCGCGGTGTTCGCGATCGTGGGGGCGGTGGCTGCCGGTGTCGCGTCGCCCGGGTTGATCCAGCTCGTCACCCGCGCCGTGCGGCGGGAATCGCGCGACTCGAGCCAGGCGATCGTGAACGCGGGCACCGGTCCCGGGCTCGTCGCGGCCGGCGTGCTCGCGCTGGTCCTGCTGCCCGACTGGCGACTGGCCTGGGCCCTCGCCGCCGTGTTCAGCCTCGCGGTCGCGGCGGCGGTGCTGCTGCTCGACCGACGGCACGGGTCAGGCGACGACGGTGTGGAAGACGACGACGGCTCAGGGGACGATGGCGACGTAAACCGCGATGACGGCGCACAAGACGATGACTCGCGGATGCCGCAGCCCGCCGTCACGACGACGTGGTTCGCCGCCCACGCCAGCATCATCGTGGCCGCGTTGCTCATGGGCGCAGGGTCGGCTGCCGCCTGGAACTACGGCAGGACGCTCATGGTCGACGCCGGCGCCGGCGACAGCATGTCTGCCGTGGCCTGGATCGCCCTCGGGTTCGGCGGGGTTGCCGTGATCGCGACGGCCAGGGTGATGGCCGCCCGCACCCCGCGCGCCGCGTGGACCATCACGACGCTCACGATCACCGCGGCCACCGCCGCGCTCGCCCTGTTCCCTGGCTCGACCGCCGTGGCGCTGGTGGCGTTCGCGCTGTTCGGCTGGGGATACATCGCCGGCTCCGGTGCGCTCATCGCGTGGACCAGCCGCATCGACGAGACCCGCGCTGCGGCGGGCACCTCGCTGATGTTCGTCGTGCTCGTGCTGGGGCAGGCGGTAGGGGCATCCGCCCTGGGGCTCGTCATCACCGCCGCGGGATTCACCGTCGCGTTCCTGGTCGCTGCGGCGCTCGCCCTGGCAGCCGCGATCCTGCCTGGCAGGCGCAGGACGCGCGGTATGCCCGACACGCCCGAGGCGCAGAAGCGGACTGCGCGCAATGTCGAACGGCGGCGCGCGACCGCGAGCCCTACGCCGGCAGTCGCTCCAACTGCCAGCCGAGCCAGGGGCTGAACGCGAACGGCGCCGACTCGACGGCCGACCGCAGGTCTTCTGGCGTGAGCCACGCCCACTCCGACACCTCGTCGGGGTTGGGCCGGATCTCGTCGGTCGTCACGGCCGTGTAGACCGGGCAGATCTCGTTCTCGACGATGCCGGATGCATCGACCGCGCGATACCGAAAGTCGTCGAGCACCACGCTCACCGACTGCACCGTGACGCCCAGTTCCTGCATGGCACGGCGCGCGAGTGCGTGCTCGATGTCCTCGCCGGGGGCGGGATGACCGCAGAACGAGTTGGTCCAGACGCCGGGCCAGGTGCGCTTCGCGAGGGCCCGGCGAGTCACCAGAACGCGACCGGACGCATCGTGCAGGTGGCACGAAAACGCCTGATGGAGAGCGGTATCGGTGGTATGCACCGCCGCCTTGTCCGCGGTGCCGATGGCATTGCCATGATCGTCGAGGAGTACTACCAGTTCAGTCACTGCAGTCATACCGGTCAGCTACCCTTAGCGAGTGAACGCACAGCAGCTCGACGCACTTTCGGCGGAAAGGCAAGCTCGAGTCGATGCCGTGCTGGATCGATTCTTCAGTTTAGCCAAGAACCGGGCGGCCGTTTTCGGCACCGAGTACGTGCGCCTCTGGACGACCCTCGAGTCCAGCGCATCCGGCGGCAAGAGGTTCCGCCCCCGCATGGTCATGACCTCGTACGAGGGGCTCGGCGGAGACGATCCGGAGGCCGCCGCGTATGTCGGCGCCGCCTTCGAGCTGCTGCACACCGCGCTCATCGTGCACGACGACGTGATCGACCGCGATTTCACGCGCCGCGGCATCCCCAACGTCTCTGGCAGCTACCGCGACATCGCCACCACCGCGGGCGTCGCGATCCCCGCCGCCGAGCACCGCGGTCTGTCGGTCGCGGTCATCGCCGGCGACCTGGCGCTGTTCAACGCCTACCGGCTCATCGACCGCAGCGGAGTCACGGGCGACGTGCGCGAGCGCCTTCTCGAGATCATGGATGACGCGCTCTTCGCCTCAGCGGCGGGAGAACTGATCGACGTCGACTTGAGCGTCGGCGCCGGTATCCCCGACGTCGAAGACGTGCTCACGATGGAGCGGCTCAAGACCGCGGTGTACTCGTTCGAGTGCCCGCTGCAGGCCGGGGCCGTGCTCGCCGGGGCACCCGAGACCGTCGTCGAGGAGCTCGGCCGGTTCGGTCGCGAGATCGGCATCGCCTACCAGATCGTCGACGACCTGCTCGGGGTGTTCGGCCACGAGAGCGAGACCGGCAAGAGCACCATCGGCGACCTGCGCGAAGGCAAGCGCACCGTGCTCATCGCGCACGCGATGGCGCAGCCCGAGTGGTCGAGCATCCGTCACCTGGTCGGCAAGCCCGACATCACCACCGCCGAGGCCGCCGAGGTTCGGCGCGTCCTCGAAGAGTGCGGCAGCAGGCAGTACACCGCCGACCTCGCCCGGCAGCACGCGCACCGTGCCGTCGCCAACCTCCGGGAGCACGACATGGCAGACGCCCTCACCACCGAACTCGTCGCGGTCGTCGACACCGTGCTGGGCCGGGTCAGGTGACGCCCCGGCAGGGGGCCCGCGATTCGCTCTACGACCGGGTAGCCGAGGAGACCGCCGGCATCGTCATCCGCCGCTACTCGACCTCGTTCGGGCTCGCGTCGCGGCTGCTCGGTGCCGACGTTCGCCAGCACGTCGAGAACATCTACGCGCTGGTGCGCATCGCCGACGAGATCGTCGACGGCAGCGCGGCGGGCGCGGGGGTCGACTCCCTCGCGGTCGCCCGCATTCTCAGCGAACTCGAGGTCGCCACCAACGAGGCGATGGCGATCGGGTACAGCTCCAACCTCATCGTGCACGCGTTCGCCCTCACCGCGCGCGAGACCGGCTTCGGGGCAGAACTCGTGGGCCCCTTCTTCGACTCGATGCGCGCCGACCTCACCGAGGTCGAGCACGACCAGCAGAGCTTCGACGCCTACGTCTACGGGTCGGCCGAGGTCGTCGGGCTGATGTGCCTCCGCGCGTTCATGCTGGGGCACCCGGTGAGCGAGACGGATGACGCGGCGCTCGTCACCGGCGCCCGCCGCCTCGGTGCCGCGTTCCAGAAGGTCAACTTCCTCCGCGACCTCGCGGCAGACTTCCAGGGCCTCGGGCGCAGCTACTTTCCCGGCGTGAACGTGGGCTCGTTCACCGAACGGGACAAGGTGCGCCTGCTCGACGACATCGACGCCGACCTCGAAGCATCCGCCGCCGTCATTCCCATGCTTCCCCCATCGTCGCGTAAGGCAGTTGCTCTGGCGCAGGGGCTATTCTCCGAATTGTCGACGCGCCTGCGAGCCACGCCCGCCGACCAGCTCGTCCGCTCGCGCGTTCGCGTGCCGAACCCGGTCAAGCTGCGCATCGCCGCAGCCGCGGCATCCGGTCGCATCCCCAGAAGAACGGGATGAGCAGCATGACCGCAACACCATTCAGCAGGAGGAATGCAGCATGAGTCGCGTCGTCGTGATCGGTGCAGGTATCAGCGGGCTGGCCTCGGCCGCCCTGCTCGCCCGGGATGGCCACGATGTGACGGTTCTCGAGGGCCGCCCGTCGGTCGGCGGCAGGGCCGGATCGTGGGAGCACCGCGGGTTCCGCTTCGACCTCGGGCCCAGCTGGTACCTGATGCCGGAGGTGTTCGACCACTTCTACAAGCTGCTCGGCACCAGCGCAGATGAGCAGCTCAAGCTCGTGACCCTCGACCCCGGCTACCGGGTGCTGTTCGAGAACGCCGAATCGATCGACATCGTCGCCGACCCGGAGGAGAACCTCGAGATCTTCGAGCGCATCGAGCCCGGATCGCGCGAGCGCATGCAGAAGTACCTCGCCTCGGCTCTCGACACGTACGAGATGGCCAAGCGCCGCTTTCTCTACACGTCGTTCGCCGACCTCCGCCCGCTGCTGCGCCGCGACGTCATCAGCCGGCTGCCGAAGCTCGCCCGCCTGCTGCTCCAGCCGCTGTCGACGCTCGCCGCGAAGACCGTCACCGACCCGCGCCTCCGGCAGATCCTCGGGTTCCCCGCGGTGTTCCTCGGCTCGTCGCCGTTCATCACGCCGAGCATGTACCACCTGATGAGCCACCTCGACCTCGACGACGGCGTTCTCTACCCGATGGGCGGGTTCATCACCCTCATCGACAGCATCGAGAAGCTCGCCCGCGCCGAGGGCGTCACCGTCGTGACCGACGCGCGCGTCACCCGCATCCTCGTCACCGACGACCGCAAGCCGCGCACCACCGGGGTCGAATACGTGGATGCCGCGGGCAAGGCCCACACCATCGACGCCGACATCGTGGTGAGCGCTGCCGATCTCCACCACACCGAGACGACGATGCTTCCCCGTGAGCTGCAGACCTACCCCCAGGAGTACTGGGACAAGCGCACCCCCGGCCCCGGCGCGCTGCTGCTCTACCTGGGCGTCGAAGGCGAACTGCCGCAGCTCGAGCACCACAACCTGCTCTTCACCGAGGAGTGGAAGGAGGGGTTCGACGCCATCTTCGGCGAGAACCCGTCCATCCCCAACCCCGCGTCCCTCTACGTCTGCAAGCCCAGCGGCATCGACCCGTCGGTCGCCCCCGATGGCTTCGAGAACGTCTTCGTACTCGTGCCCATCCCGTCCGACCCGACGATCGGGCGCGGCGAGATCGACGGCGACGGCGACCCCAGGGTCGAAGCGGCAGCCGACCACGTGATCGCGCAGATCGCCAACTGGGCCGGCATCCCCGACCTCGCCGACCGCATCGTCGTGCGCCGCACCATGGGCCCCGGCGACTTCGCGACCGACCTCAACTCGTGGAGCGGCACGCTGCTCGGGCCGGCGCACACCCTCAAGCAGAGCGCGCTGTTCCGCGCCGGCAACATCAGCAAGCGCGTCGACGGGCTCTACTACGCCGGCGGCTCGACCATCCCCGGCATCGGCCTGCCGATGTGCCTGATCAGCGCCGAGATCCTCGTCAAGCGGCTGCGGGGCGACGTGTCGACCGAGCCGATGCCCGAGCCGCTGCGCCCGACGGTCGCCGCGGGTGCCGCTGCACCCGCTGGGGCTGGGACTACCGGCACCGCGGGTGCCCGCGTCGCGCGCGGTGGCGTCGCGTCAGCCGCATCGCCGGCCGCGACGGCGACGGAGCCGACGACCGGGGCGACGGCCGCGGCATCCACCTCTGACGCACCAGCCGAGATGCCAGCCGAGCGAAGCTAGTGGGGCTGCTGTACCTGGCGGCGCTGCTGGTCTCGCTCGCCGGAATGGTCGTGCTCGACCGGGGGTACTCGTTATTCTTCTGGCGTGACCCGCGCAGAGCTGCCATCGTGCTCGTTGTCGGCGTCGTGTTCTTTCTCGCGTGGGATGTCGTGGGCATCACCTCCGGCATCTTCTTTCGCGGCCAGACAGAGTTCATGACCGGGCTGCTGGTGTTCACCGAGCTGCCGATCGAAGAGATCTTCTTCCTCACCCTGCTCTGCTACCTCACGATGAACCTGGTCGGTGCTGCCGGCCGGCTGCTCGAGAAGCGGGCGACGAGATGACCTACTGGGCCATGAACGCGGTCTTCCTCGCGATCGTCGCCGGGGTGGGCATCGTCGCCGTCGCGCTCGCCGCCACCGGCTTCCGCACCGGGGTGCGCTGGGCGTCGATCGGCATCGCGATGGGTATCGTGCTCGTCATGACCGCGATCTTCGACAACGTGATGATCGGGGTCGGGCTGGTGGCCTACGACGCAGACAAGATCTCCGGCCAGTTCATCGGCATCGCCCCGCTCGAGGACTTCGCCTACGCGATCGCCGCCGTGATCCTGCTGCCGTCGCTGTGGATCATCCTGGGGCGCAGGCCCGCCGGTCTTGGTGCGGGTGACGCTGACGGTGCGGGCGGCGGGTCTGGCGGCGGGTCTGCGGTCGGACCGACCAGCCGAGTGGATGCCTCGTGAGCCTCGTTCGCAGCCTGTTCGTGGCATCGCGGCCGCTGAGCTGGGTGAACACCGCGTTCCCGTTCGCCGCTGCGTACTTCGTCACCACACGCGACGTCGACCTCGTGCTCGTGATCGGCGCGCTGTACTTTCTGATTCCCTACAACGTGGCGATGTACGGCATCAACGACGTCTTCGACTACGAATCCGACCTGCGCAACCCGCGCAAGGGCGGGGTCGAGGGGGCGCTGCTCGACCCCGGCGTGCATCGCGCGACGCTCATCGCGGCCGCCGCGAGCAACGTGCCGTTCCTCGTGTACCTGTTCGCGGTCGGGTCGCCGCTGTCGGCCGTCGTCCTCGTGATCAGCGTATTCGCCGTCGTCGCGTACTCGGCGCCCGGGCTGCGGTTCAAGGAGCGCCCGTTCGTCGACTCGATCACGTCGAGCGTGCACTTCGTCTCGCCCGCGGTATTCGGCCTCACCCTCGCTGGAGCACAGGTCACCACAGGGCTCATCGCGATCCTGGTGTCGTTCTTTCTCTGGGGCGCCGCCTCACACGCGTTCGGGGCGGTGCAGGACATCGTCGCCGACCGGGAGGGCCGCATCTCGTCGATCGCGACCGAGATCGGCGGCCGCGCCACCGTGCGGCTCGCGTTCGTGGCCTACGTGCTCGCGGGGGTGCTGCTGCTGTTCCTCGGGTTGCCCGGTGCCATCGCGTCGGTGCTCGCGCTGCCGTACGCGCTCAGCGTGCTGCCGTTCTGGTCGATCAGCGACGAGAACGCCGAGTCGGCCAACCGCGGCTGGAAGCGGTTTCTCGGGTTCAACTTCGCCAGCGGGTTCGTGGTGACGCTGCTGCTCATCTGGTGGTGCGCGACCACGTAGACGCTGCGGGTGCGGTGCGGGACCTTCGACTCTGGTCGGGCCGGGCGCCGCGAACGACTCTGTATGAGGGGGCCTTGCTGGTCGCCACCATACGGAGGGCATCCCATGACCGCACGCCTGGTGACCGGTGCGACGATCGCCGCGACCGACGGCGGCGACACGGCCTCGGCGGCCGCCGACTGGGCTGCCGACCGGGCGCAACGCTCAGAGTCTCCCATGGCACTGGTGCGCGTCGTCGAGCCGATACGCCACGAGCTGGCCACCGACGTCGACCGTCGCGTGGCAGCCGAACGCGCCGACGTGCAGGTCGAGTGTGCCCGCCTGCGCGCCTGCCACCCCACCCTCGACCTCACCACCGACGTGGTCTACGGCGATCCCGGTGAGATCCTGCGGCAGATGTCGTCATCGGCGAACCTGCTGGTGATCGGCAGTTCGTCGCGGCGCCGGCACGAGTCGTTCGTGGTCGACCGGCTCGTGGCGACCACGAACGGCCCCGTCGCGGTGATCCCCGCGGTGCCGGCCAGCACGGCCGAGATCGCCCGCCACGGCATCGTCGTCGGGGTCGACGGCACCGACGCGTCCCTCGCGGCACTCGCGTTCGCAGCCGCCGAGGCCGCCCGCTCCGGGGAGCCCCTCGACGTCGTGCACGCCTGGCTCGACTCGCGGATCATCGCCAAGGCCGACGCGGCGAGGGCCTCCGACGACGCCGCGCGCACGGCACTGCTGCGGTCGCAGCACGAGGCGCTACTCCGTGACTCGGTCACCGCGGTCACCCGCGAGCACCCGACGCTCGCCGTGCGCGAGCGGGTAGTGCAGGGCGACGCGGCCACCGTGCTGCTCGACGCCGCGAGCGGCAGGAGGATGCTCGTCGTCGGAATCAACGGGCGCTCCCGCATCGCGCGGTTCCTGCTCGGATCGGTCAGCCGCGCCATCGTGCGCGCCGCCGCGGTGCCCACCGTCGTCGTCCGCGGAGACACGGGCGAGGAGGCCCCGGCGCACGTCGAGGCCGCGTCCTCGGCACCGGGGCAGTAGCGCCGGTCAGGGCTCCCGGCGTGCCGCCCCGTAGACGGCAGCCTGCGTGCGACGCTCCATGCCGAGGGTGCGCAGCAGGCCGGTGACGTAGTTCTTCACGGTCTTCTCGGCCAACCCGAGCTCGAGCCCGATCTGCCGGTTCGTCATCCCCTCGGCGATCAGGGCCAGCACATCCGCTTCGCGCGGGGAGAGCGCGATATCCGGGCTGCGTGCCCCGCCGGTGATGGATGCCACCACCCGGCGTGACATCTGCAGGTCGACGAGCCGGCGGCCCGCGGCCACGAGCCGGATCGACTCGATCAGACGCTGCCCCCGGATGTCCTTCAGCACGTAGCCCGCCGCCCCGGCGAGCACGGCGGCGACGCTCGCCTCGTCGTCGTCGAACGCGGTGAGCATGAGGCAGTGGATCTCGGGATGCGTGGCGCGGATGTGCCGGCACAGGTCGATTCCGCTGCTGTCGGGCAGTCGAACGTCGAGCACGGCGACATCGGGCAGGGTCGCCGCGATGCGCGCCCTGGCTTGCGCGGCCGTCGATGCTTCGCCGACCACCTCGAGGTCGTCGTGCGAGTCGATGAGGGCCGCGACGCCGCCGCGCACGATCTCGTGGTCGTCGACGAGGAACACCCGGGTCATTCGGTGCCTCCCCTGTGGAGTGCGGGCCCGGGCGACGTGGGTATCTCGGCAGACCAGCGCAACCGGGTGCCGATGCCTGTGCTTGTGCTTGTGCCACTCTCCGCGCCCGTGCCGTCGCCGTCACCCGGCTCCACCCGCAGGGAACCCCGCCATCTCGCGGCACGCACCGCGAGGTTCGCGAGCCCGCTCTCGTTTCTCTCGTGCGGCATTCCGACCCCGTCATCCACTATCTGCACTTCGACCCGACCTTCGGCGGCCGACACCCGCACCGCGACAGCCGTCGCGTCGGCATGGCGCGCCACGTTGCTCAACCCTTCGCGCACGACCGCGAGCACGTCGTCGATGAGGTCGTCGGCGGCACCATCGGACCCCAGGAGGTCGAGCGGGCCCGCGAAGGCGAGCCGCGGGGTCACCGTGAACACGTCGCCGAGTTCGGCGAGAAGGTCGATCACCCGGAACTTGAGGGTCGTCCGCCCGGCCCTGGTCTGCGGGGCCAGCGCGAAGATGGCCGTCCTGATCTCGACGATCGCCGCGTCGAGCATGTCGATGTGGCGCTCGAGACGCGCGCGGGTGTCGTCGCCGACGTCGGACCGCGCCGACGCCTGCATGTCGAGTCCCGCCGCATACAGGCGCTGGATCACGTGGTCGTGCAGGTCACGGGCGATGCGTCCGCGGTCTTCGGCGCGCTCGAGCCGGTGGCGGTCGGAGCGCACCGCGGCGACGTCGATCGCGAGCGTGGCCTGGCGGGCGAAGTCGGTGATCATCTCGATGTCGGCGGCGGAGAATCCGGCGCGGCCGGGGGAGCGAGACACGGTGAGCGCGCCGTGCACGGTGTCAGGGGTCTCGAGCGGAACCGCGATGGTCGGGCCGAGCTGCAGCGGCACGCCCGAGACCTCGGTGAGGGTCTGCAGGTTGGCGGTGACGAGGATCTCGTGCGACTGCAGGGCCCGGCCGGAGAGGGTGCCGTCGGCGGGAACGACGAGGCCCTGCAGGTCGCCCGCGAGCCGACCGCGCGCCGTGTCGACGATCACGGTCGTGGCCGTCGCGGGCAGCACGATGCAGGCGAGGTCGGCGTCGGCGAGGGTGACCACGCGATCGGCGATGAGGTGCAGGGGCGACTCGGCGTCGTCGGAGAGCAGCGAGGTGGCCACCTCGGTGGATGCGGCGCTCCAGGCCTGCCGGCGGGCGGTCTCGTCGAACATTCGCGCGTTGTCGATCGCGATGCCCGCGGTGGCCGCGAGCGAGGTCAGCAGCTCCTGGTCTTCTGCCGTGAACTCGCCGGTGCGCTTCTCGGCGAAGTACAGGCTGCCGAAAAGTTCGCCGCGCACGCGGATGGGCACTCCGAGGAACGACTCCATGGCGGGGTGCGCGGCCGGAAAGCCGACCGATCGCGGGTCGTCGTGGATATGAGCCGTGCGAACGGGGGCTCCGTCGGTGAGCACGGCGCCCAGCATCCCGTGCCCCTCTGGCAGACGTCCGATGCGTGCCACCTGCTCTTCGGTCATGCCGACGTGCACGAACTGTTCGAGTCCGCCGTCGGCCGACCGCACACCCAGGGCGCCGTAGCGCGCGTCGACGAGGCCGACCGCGGCGCCGATCAGCGAGGTGAGCACGGTGGGAAGGTCGAGCTGTCCGACGACGAGCCGGTTGGCCTTGAGCAGTTCGCGAAGGCGGCCCTGCGTGTCGGCGACCTTCTGGGCGCTCGACATGAGCGCGGAGAGCGCCGCGTCGAGATCGGTGCGCGGGCCATCGGGAAAGGCGAGCGAGTGGGGAGTGTTCATTTACCTGGTCCTCGGCGTCTGCGCGGGTCTGGGCGTCTGCGCGGGTCTAGGCGTCAGAGCGAGTCTAGGCGTCGGTCGTGTCGTAGCGTGGGCGTCGAGGGGGACTCATGACCGTTGACCTGCGCTGGCTGACCGCGCCCGCCGACGAGGTCGCCTCGGCGATGGCCAGGGTGCGTCGCGGTTCGCGGCCGCGGTGGATGCCCACCAGGCGGCAGGTGCTCGTTCACGTGAACCACTGCCTGCTGCTCTGGTACCTCTTCTTCGTGCTGATGACATTCGGCATTCGCGTCGACGTCTACCAGGACGGGCGGGTGCTCGCGAGCGATATCGGGCAGTTCGTGATCACGGCGGCGGTGCTCGCGGCCTGGCTGTTCGGCACGTGGCGCCTGTACCGGTGGGCGGCCATGCCCCCGTCGCCTCGCGCGCGGCTGGCGGAGTGGAGGCAGACCCTCACGGCGCTCGCCAACGGGTTCGAGCCGCGGCCGAGCCCCGTCGCGACATTCCCCTCGCTCATCACGGGTGCGGACCGCGGGGTGCGGGAGTACCCGCGGTTCGTCGCGTCGGGCATCGAGTTCGGCAACCTGACGCGACGCCAGGGTCGGACACGGAAGTGGCGATACCTCGCGGTCAGACTGCCCGCGCCGCTGCCGCACCTCGTGCTCGACGCGACGGCGAACGACGGAGTGACCAGCGACCTCCCGGCGAACGTCGCGCGCGGCCAGTCGCTGACGCTCGAGGGCGGGTTCGAGCGGTGGTTTCGCGTGTACACGCCATCCGGCTACCACCGGGATGCCCTGTACGTACTGACGCCCGACGTGATGGCGGACCTCATCGACCACGCACCCGGCTACAACGTGGAGATCGTCGACAGGACCCTGTCGTTCTACGCGCCGGCGGCTGCGGACTACGGCGAGGCCGCCCACTGGGAGTCCCTGCACGCGATGCTCACGACCGTGACACCGCGAATCGTCGTGAAGGCCCAGCGCTACCTCGACGACCGGGTGCCGGGGCAGGAGGTGCCATTCATGCTCACCGCCTACCGCGAGGAACGCCTCCGTCCCAGCCTCCGTTGGGTGGAACCCCAGCCCCAGATCGGACCCGATGGACAGCGACTCACCACCCACGGGCGCGACACGGGCGTGTGGTCCGTACTCGGCGCGATCGGCTGGTACGCGACCCTGGCGTTCCTCTATGCGGTACCCGCCATCTTCGCCTTCGCGGGCTTCATGTCGATCGTCGACGGGTTCTGATCGCTGGCGGCCCTAGGGCTGCCCGAGCTCGCCGGGGTGGGTGAGGCGCCACCAGTCCGTCGGCGGTTCGATGGAGCCGTCGAGTCGCACGGGAGCGGTCGCGGTGTTCGGCCCCGCGGTGAAGGTGATGCTGCCGACGACCTCGCCGTCGGTGTAGGCGACCGGTGTCGTGAGCTCCATCGTCGCCGAGATCGGGGTGTCCGACCAGGTGAAGATCGACGCGTCGGTGCCGATGACCAGTTGGGCGGTGGAACCCCACGGGGTCGACAGCGAACCGACGTTCTGGCCGGCGGTCGCGACCGGCACGTCGTGAAAGCCGTCGCGAATGCTCGCGAGCAGGGTGAGGACGCTGGAGCCGACCGTCTCGCCGGAGTACCCGCCGAGCACGACTCCTGTCACGCCGAGGGGCTCGGCCGCACCGACGTCGAGCGATGCGGTGTACAGCAGGGTGCTGTTGTTCTCGCCGAGGCTGCCGGTCTTGAGGCCCGTGATCCCGAGGTTGCCGAGCAGGTAGTTGGTGTTGGAGACCCTGCCAGTGTCGGGAACCGTGATGGATTCCGTCGCCGCGATCCGCGCGATCACGGGGTTCGCCGCGGCCAGCTTGCCGATGGCGACGAGGTCACCGGGCGTGCTCGCGTTGCGGGGGTTGATGCCGGTGGGCTCCACGATCGTGGTGCCGGTGAGGCCGTGGGCGGCCAGCCATCGCCGGGTGGCGCCGACGAAGGCGTCCTGCGACCCGAAGGCCCAGGTGGACAGCGCCTCGGCGTAGTTGCTCGCCGACGGGATCAGCATGGTCGCGAGTGCCTGGTTCTGCGACATCGAGCTGCCGGTGGGCATGCCCACGGTGGTCGCCCCGAGCGAGTAGTACTTGTCGTAGAGGTCGTTGTCGGCCTCGTCGAAGGTGATGGTCGGCCCCGGGTCATCGGCGCCCGCGAGGGGCCTCTCGTCGAGGATGACCAGCGCGGTGATGAGCTTGCTGATGCTCGCGATGGAGCGGGCTTCACCGGATCCGCCGGCGGCCCAGATGCCGTTCGCCTCGGCTCCGAGGTACGCGTCGGCCCCCGAGATGCTGATCGCCGACGCGACCTCGGTGGGGATGGCCAGTTGCGCGGCAGCGGGCGCGACGACCTCCGGCGTCTCGGACGTCACGGCGGGCGCGCTGACTGGCGCGGTCAGCGCCCACCAGACATAGCTGCCGGCCGCGCCCAGCGCGAGTACGAGTACCAGGGCGACCGCGACCAGGGCCCGGCGGCGTCGGATGCGGTGTCGCTCGGCATCCCGCGGATCACGCCCGTTCACGAACTCGCGTTCGCCGCCCAGCAGCTCGTGCAGGTCGGCGAACTCCGAGTCGGAATGCTGCTGCGTCGCGATGGAGAGCCCCGTTCCTAGTGCCGGGTCTCATCCTCCATCATCGCCGAGCCGTGGGGAAGCCTCAATTTCGGGGGCGGGGGGCGCGATTCGCGAGCGAACTACTCGATTCGGCTCTGCACGGCCTTGACGGGGAGCATGAGCAGCAGGCCCGCGAGCAGCACGATCGCGATGCCGACGATGCCGTAGCGGGTGTCGCCGGTGAGGGTCACGGCGAGCGTGAACAGTCCGGGAGCGAGGAAGCTGACCGCGCGGCCGGTCGTGGCATAGAGGCCGAAGATCTCGCCCTCGCGACCGGGAGGGGTGATGCGCGCGAGGAAGCTGCGACTCGACGACTGCACCGGCCCGACGAACAGGCACAGCGCGAGTCCGGCGATCCAGAATCCGGACTTCGCGTCGCCGATGAAGAGCACGGTGGTCGCCGCGACCACGAGGCCCGCGAGCGAGAACACGATGATCTTCTTCGCACCGATGCGGTCGTCGAGGTAGCCGCCGATGAACGTTCCGATGCCGGCGGAGATGTTCGCGGCGACCGCGAAATAGATGACCTCGGATGATGTGAAGCCAAAGACCTGCGCGGCGATGATGGCACCGAAGGTGAAGACCGCGGCGAGCCCGTCGCGGAAGATGGCGCTCGCGAGCAGGAACAACAGCACCTGCGGGCTCTTTCTGGCGAGCGTCGCGATGGTGCGGAACAGCGCGCGGTAGCTGCCGAGGATGCTCGGCTTCTCGCTGGCCCGCACGCGTGCGGGGATCTCTGGGACCCGCAACAGCACGGGAATCGCGAAGGCCGCGAACCACAGGGCCGAGACGACGACGGCGAAGCGGATGTCGAGGGCTCCGCCATCCGTTCCGAAAGGCACGTTCAGCAGCCCGTTGCCGGTGTCGCTGCCGAAGCTCTGGATGAACAGCACGAGCAGGATGATGAGCAGCACGATGCCGCCGACGTATCCCATGCCCCAGCCGAACCCGGAGACCCGGCCGATGGTCGAGGGTGTCGACACCTGCACGAGCATGGCGTTGTAGTTGACGCCGGCGAACTCGAAGAAGATGTTGCCGACCGCGAGGAGGGCGGCGCCGAGGTAGATGTAGCCGGGAACCGGCTCGACGAAGAACATCGCGAGCATGGCCGCAACGACCAGCCCGGTGTTGATGCCGAGCCAGAGCTTGCGTCGCCCGCTGCCGTCGGAGCGCTGCCCGAGGATCGGCGCGATGAGCGCGATGAGCACGCCGGCGATGGTGAGGGCCCACGAGATGACGGTCGCGTTCTCGGCACGCGCGAGCGTGAGGGCGGCGTCGTTGTCGTTGCCTCCGGCGGCAGCGACGATCGCGGGATCGACGAACAGGGTGCTGGCGAGGTAGGTGCTGAACACGAACGTGGTGACGACCGCGTTGAACGACGCCGACCCCCAGTCCCACAGCGCCCAGGCCCGAACCTGACTCTTCGGTACCGGCGTCTCGTCCTGCAGTGTGTTCGCGACCGTCGCCGCGTTGCCTGCCCCGTCGTCGGGAGTGGAGTCCGTCATGCTCAGAGGCTAGTGCCCCCAGGTGAACAACGAGGAACCGTCACGATGGCCGTAGGCGCGCCACACGGCGCGGACGCCGATGACGACCTCCATGGCGGCCGCCGGCCGGAACCACGCGGATCGTGGCACGTCGAGCATGCGCCCCGCGGTGATGCTCGCGGTCGCGATCGCGATGACGGGCACGGTCCACGCCGCGAACGTCAGGCCGCGGATGACCCGGCTCGGCTCGTGGCGCACGATGAACCACGTCCAGAATGCGGTGTCCGCGAGAAAGTCGGCCTGCGTCCCGAAGCTCGTGACGGTTCCGGTGGCCCTGGCGATCTTGCCGTCGGCGAAGTCCGTGAGCAGCGAGACCACCGGCACGGCGCGCCCGAGGCGATGTTCGATCGCCGGGAGGGTGGCCCGCACCAGCGTCAACGCGTTCGGCACACCGATCGAGCGATGCCCCTCCAGCATGCCGAGGTGGGTGACGGCCATGACCCAGCTGGTACCGATCCAGACCAGCCCGCGACGGCCGGAGAGCACCGCCATCGCGGCGTGGATGAGGGTCGATTCGAGCAGTGGCCTGGGGTGTCGGCTGGCCTGGTGCACCGAGCGGATGGTGGCCAGTGCGATGAAGCGGCCCCAGGCGCGCGGGCGCCAGTGGCCGTCGTGCAGCACGGCGAGCAGGGCATTGCTCGAGTCGCGGCTCGGCAGCGGGTTGATCCGGTCGGCCTGCGCGGCCAGTGTCGGGCCGGGCGCTCCGGACAGGCCGGGCGGTCTGGACGAGCCGCCGGTACCTCGCGCGACCCGCCGTGGTCTCGCGCGCCTGCGCATCATGCCAGCGTTCCGGTGACCGCGTGGATGTGGCCACCGCGGTGCACGGTGTGCGCAAGCTCCGTGCCGGTGCGCTCGAGTTCGCGCCACGGGGCGGCCGAGAGGTCGGCGCCGCCTGCCGCGCAGGCGAGCCTGGCGAGCGGAGCGAAGACGGCAGCGGCGCCGGTGGGCAGTGCCATGTCGACGATCCCGACGCGGCCGCCGGGGCGGAGGGACTGCCGGATGCGCAGCCAGACCGGCACCCGATCGTCGACGACGCTCAGGGAGTAACTGGCGAACGCGGCATCCACCATGGGTCGTCCCCGCTCGGCCGCCGCTATCGACGCAATGGAGGCGACGTCGACCGTCATCAGGTCGGCCTCGATGAACCGCACGTTGGCCCACCCGCGCCTGGCGACGCGCGCGGCGGCGACGCGCAGCATCGACGGGCTCCGGTCGATGCCGATCACGAGTCCGGTGTGGCCCACCGCGTCGAGGAGCAGGGGGAAGTTGAGTCCGGTGCCGCAGCCGAGGTCGAGAACGATGTCGCCGCGACTGAGGCCAAGGGCGGCGATGCCGGCGATCCGACCCGAACGGTAGACGAAGAGCTCCCCCGACAGCACGTCGTAGAACCGAGCCCCCGCGCTGTATCGCTCGACCATGAGACCCCCTGCGCCCAGCCTACGGTGGCGCGCTGCGCGATGGGGGCACGCGCGCTGCGCGCATCCCCACCGCCTACGCTCGCTTTCATGGCGGATAGCGGCAACTGGGATTTCGTGGTCATCGGCGGGGGATCGGCGGGGCTGGTGGCCAGCCGCACCGCGGCGAGCTTCGGCGCGAAGACCCTGCTGATCGAGGGTGCGCGGCTCGGTGGCGACTGCCTGTGGACGGGGTGCGTGCCGTCGAAGTCTCTGATCGCGTCGGCAGCCGCAGCGACGGCCGCGCGGGATTCTGCGCACCTCGGGGTGGCGTCGGCCGAGGCATCCATCGACTTCGCTGCCGTCATGCGACACGTTCGCGGCGCGATGCATGAGATCGCGCCCGTCGACTCGCCCGAGGCGCTCGCGAAGGACGGCGTCGAGGTGCTGCGGGGACACGCTCGCTTCACCGGGCCCCGCGCGCTCGACGTGGACGGGCGGCGGATCGGGTTCGTGCAGGCCATGATCGCGACCGGGGGCTCGCCTGCGGTACCCGGGATCGCGGGCGCCGACGACCTCGAGCTCCTGACGAGCGAGAGCATCTGGGAGCTCACCGAACTGCCACGTCGCCTCGTCGTGATCGGGGGTGGGGCGATCGGGTGCGAGATCGCGCAGGCGATGGCCAGGCTCGGCTCCCAGGTCACGATCGTGCACCGCGGCCCGCGACTGCTGCCCAAGGAGGAGGAGCGGGCGAGCGCGATCGTCACCGCCGCCCTGCGACGAGACGGCGTCACCGTGCTCACCTCGCGCGGCAGCACCGCGCTGGCCGGTGACGGCACGCGACTCGGCGGCACCGTCACGCTCGACGACGGACAGTCCGTGCCGTTCGACGCGATCCTCGCCGCGGTCGGTCGGCGCCCCAATACCGGGTCGCTCGACGCCGCCACGGGAGGGGTGCGACTCGACGGCTCTGGGCACGTCGAGGTCAACGCCCGGCTGCGCACCTCGAATCCCCGGGTATGGGCTGCCGGCGACGTGACGGCGCTTGCGCACTTCACGCACACCGCCGGCGTCAACGGCAGCATCGCGGCATCCAACGCCGTGCTCGGCCTCACGCGCTCCATCGACACGGTGGCCGTGCCGCGGGTCACCTTCACCCACCCGGAGGTCGCCACAGTCGGATTGCTCGCATCGGATGCGGCGGCGAAGGGACTCATCACCCGCTCCATCGACCACCACCACGTCGACCGGGCCGTCGCCGAAGGAGCCACGACCGGCTACACGAGCCTGCTCGTCGACCGGCGAGGGAGGGTGCGCGGCGCGACGATCGTCGGTCCGCGGGCGGGGGAGAGCCTCGGCGAGGCGAGCCTGGCGGTGAAGAACGGCATGAGCACCAGCGACATCGCCGGAACCACCCACGCCTACCCGACCTTCAGCGACGCATTGTGGAATGCGGCCGTCGCCGACGTGCGCGCCCGGCTGGGGAGCGGACTCACCGCCAGGGCGACGAGGGTGCTGCGCGCGACACGGGCTCGACGGCTGCGATGACCGCGCCGGTCACTGTGCGCAGCGCGCGGTCGTCCGGCACCCAGCGCAGCGCGCGGCAGCCGGTCACTCAGCGCAGCGCGCGGTAGCCGACCACGATGCGTTGTGCGGCGCTCGCCGCGACGAAGACCGCCCAGACCGCGGCGATATGCCACGCGATCATCGGCAGGATGAGCCACACGCTGTGCACGATGATCGTCTCTGTGCCCTCCGCCAGCTTGCCGAGGAACGACAGCGAGCGGCCGTCGTCGATGCGGCGCCCGGTGCGCTCGGCGATCGAGGAGAAGGCCAGGAACGCCGCCCCGTTCACGTAGTAGGCGACGAGCACGAGCGCGAACGGCCACCACGGCGACCCGAACTCCGTGCTCGCGCCCACCGCGACGCCGAAGACCGTGCAGCCGTAGACCACGAAGTCGCACACGATGTCGAGGAACCCGCCCGCCTCGCTCGAGCCCCCGCTCGTGCGCCCGCCCGTGGACTCCCTGGCCCTGCGGCGCCGGGCGAGGGTGCCATCGAGACCGTCGAGGATGCGCGAGAGCAGCCACAGCACCAGCGCGAGCCACCACCACGCGCCCGCCGCGGCGAGCGCACTCGCCAGGCCGACCGCGAGGCCCGCGACGGTGAGTCGGTCAGGAGTGACCCACGGCCGGTCGATCGCCGCGGCGATGCGGCCGAGCGGGGCCGCGAGCAGGCGTCTGGCCCGCGAGTCAAGCACCGTCGACCACCGCGCCGCGCCGACGCAGGCGCGCCCCGACGACCACGCCGCCGAGCGTGAGCACCCCGAGGGCGCCGAGCGCGATGTAGAGCGCCGGCCCCGGTTCGAAGCCGAACGCCCCGATCGCCACATATGCGAGGGTGCCGGGGATGATTCCCACGGCGGTACCGATCGCATAGTCGCGCACCCGCACCGCAGTCAGGCTCGCCGTGTAATTGATGACCGTGAACGGCAGGAGGGGGATCAGTCGTACCCCGATCACGCTGGCCAGGCCGCGGCGACGCAGGACGGTATCGACCCTGTCGACCCGAGCGCCGGTGAATCGCTCGACGGCATCGCGTCCGAGGGCACGGCCGATCGCGAACGCGAGGGCCGCCCCGATGAGGGCACCGAGGTAGACCAGCAGGGAGCCGAGGGCGAACCCCCAGATGACGCCAGCCGCGACGCCGACGACGTTCTTCGGAACCGGGGTGAGGGTGACGAGCCCGTAGGCGATGACGAACGCGAACGCACCCGGCAAGCCGGCGGTTTCTGCCGCGGTCCGGATCTCGTCGAGGCTCGGCAGCGGAACGAGAATCCCCACCAGAACGGCGACGGCTACGAACACCACGAGAACGCCGAGCTTCACGAGAGCCCGGCGGCGCGAACGCACCTGAACACCGTCGCTCACGACGCACCTCCCCTGACACGAGAGGTAGCTCTCGGAGGCTTACCCTAGCCGAGTGATCCGTTTCGCCTCGCGCCACGAGTGAACCGTTCGAACACCACCTTCACCGCCGAGGAGTACCCCGCATTGCGTTCAGATCACCCGTGTCCCCGTCGCCGGCCCGGCGTCGCCATCGCGGTCGCCGCGGCCACCGCCATGCTCGCCCTGGCCGGGTGTTCCGCGCCGTCACCGGAGGCGGCCACCAGCGGTTTCGACAGTTGGGACGACGTCGTCGACGAAGCCCAGGGCCAGACCGTGCAGCTGTGGATGTATGGGGGAGACGAGCAGGGCAACGCCTACGTCGACGACGTGCTGGCACCCGCCGTGGCCGAACAGGGCGTCACGCTCGAGCGCGTGCCCGTGAGCGACACCGCAGACGCGCTCAATCGGGTGCTCACCGAGCTACAGGCTGGCCGCACCGACGATGGCACCGTCGACCTGATCTGGGTCAACGGTGCGAACTTCTCCACCGGCAAGCAGGCGGGGGCCTGGCTGTGTGATTGGACCGGACTGCTGCCGAACATGGAGAAGACCGCGGCCGACGACCCGCTGCTCAGCGACGACTTCGGCACCCCCGTCGACGGGTGCGAGGTGCCGTGGCACAAGGCGCAGTTCACGCTCGCCTACAACGCAGACGTGGTGACCGACCCCCCGACCACGCTGCAGGGCGTGCTCGACTGGGCGAGGGCGAACCCGGGCCGCTTCACCTACCCCGCCCCGCCCGACTTCACCGGTTCGGTCTTCGTGCGCGAGGTGCTGTCGAGCGTCTCGGGTGGCTCGGATGCCGTGCCGCTCGCCTACGACGACGAGAGCTTCGACGAGCTCACCCCCGCCCTCTACGCCGAGCTGGCCGACCTCGCCCCGTCGCTGTGGCGTGAGGGCGACACCTATCCGGCGAGTGGCGACGAGCTGAACCAGTTGTATGCCGACGGCCAGGTCGACATGACCATGACGTACGGGCCAGCCACCCTGACCGATCTCGTGGCCACCGGCGTATATCCGGCGGGCACCAGGATCCTGACCCTCGACGAGGGCACCGTCGGCAACGCGAGCTTTCTCGGGTTGCCATCCAACTCGGAGTCGGCCGCGGGAGCGATGGTCGTGGCGAACACCACCCTCTCGGTGGAACAGCAGGTGGCCAAGGCCGACCCCGAGGCGTGGGGACAGTTCACGGTGCTCGACTACGACACGCTGACCGCAGACGAGCAGCGGCTCTTCGATGCGCTCCCCGAGTCTGCCGTCGTCCCCTCGTACGACGTTCTGTCGCGCAGCGCGAACCCTGAATTGTCGGCCGAGTGGGTGCCCCCACTCGACGACGGGTGGCGCACCGACGTGCTCGGCGCCCAGTAGGCCGGCGGCGAGCACCGAGCCATGAGCCCCGCGACATGAGCCCCCGTGTGATGAGCCCGGCGTGAGCCTCGCGCCGCTGCCCACCCGTGCGCCCGTATCCGGGCGTCGGGGGATTATCGGGGCCATGCTCGTACTGCCCGCGGTCTCGCTGGCGCTCGTCGTGCTGGTGGGGGGAATCGGCGCGGCCGTGCTGCAGAGCCTCGGGCTGATGCCGCTGGTCGGACCGGTTCGGCTGAGCTTCGACGCCTACTCGGCGCAGTCGTCGTCGCTGCCGGAATCCATCGCGGTGTCGCTCGGCATCGCCACCGCATCGACCGGGATCGCGGCGGTCGTGGGTCTCGCTGCCGCCCTCGTCATCGTCTCGGGGCGGTGGGGCGGGCGCATCGTCGCGGCGATCGGGGCCGCAACGGTGACGGTGCCGCACCTGGTCGGTGCCGCCGCGATCGGACTGCTGCTCGCCGACTCCGGCCTCCTGCCCCGGCTGCTCGGCATCGAGCCCGGAGGCTGGCCGCGCCTGGTCGGCGGGCCGTGGTGGGTGGCCGTGATCGCCGAGTACTCGTGGAAGGAATCCGCGTTCGTGGCCCTGGTGGTCGCTGGCACGCTCGCCACCCGGGTGGCGCGCTACGACGAGACAGCCGCGCTGCTCGGCGCCGGGCGGCTGGGGCGCCTGCGGTTCGTCATGATCCCGCTCTGCCTTCCGGCGCTCGTCGTCTCGTCGACCATCGTCTTCGTCTACACGCTCGGTTCGTACGAGGTCGCCTGGCTGCTGGGCCGTACCTACCCGGAGCCGCTTCCCGTCATGGCCCTGCGCCTGTTCGACTCGATTACCCTCACCGCACGACCGGAGGCCGCGGCGGTCGCCGTGGTCACCACCGCGATCTCCCTGGCCGCGGTCGGCCTCGCCTTCCTCGCCCTTCGGAGAACGGCGATGTGGCGATGAGGCGACCATGAGCATCCACGCCAGTTCCCTCAGCGCGCAGCCCGCACCGACGCCGTCGGGCGGGCTGCGCCTGCCCGGCGATCCCGGCACGCGGCTCACCGACTCGCGCGGTGCCAGGCGTGCCGGCCGGGTGCTCGCCGCGACCCTTCTCGGGGCATGGTTCGTCGCGCCGCTGCTGCCATTAGCGCTGTGGGCATTCGCCGACCGCTGGTCCTTCCCCTCCGTGCTGCCGACGGCGTGGGGAACCTCCGGTGTCGAATCGGCGATCGCGCAGGGCGCGGTGCCCGCGCTGTGGCGATCGATCGCGCTTGGCCTGGTCGTCGCCGCCATCGCCACCCCGCTGGGCGCGATGGCCGCGCGGGCCCTGACGCTCGGGACCGTGCGCTGGCCGCGTATCGTCGGCCTGATCCTGCTGGCGCCCGTCGCGCTACCCCCGTTCGCCGCGGTGATGGGGCTGAACGTCGTGCTGCTGCGCGCCTACGTGCCGCCGCTGGTCGGGCTGGTACTCGTGCTCGTCGTCATCGCCCTTCCGTACACGACGTTCGCGATGCGCGTCGCCTACGCGGCACACGACGTTCGCTACGAAGAGGAGGCGCGCACCCTCGGTGCCTCGCCATGGCGGGTGCTCTGGCTCGTGCACATCCCGCTGGTCGCCCCCGCTCTCGCCCGGGCTGCGTTCCTCGCGTTCCTGGTCGGATGGAGCGACTACGTCGTCACGGTGATCATCGGGGGCGGTGCCGTCGTGAGCCTCCCGCTGGTGATCGCATCGAGTGCGGCGGGCATCGGCAACGACTCGACCGTCGCCATCCTCTCGCTCGCCGCGGTGGTGCCGCCGCTCGCGCTCCTCGCGGTGCTGGCGTTCGCCGGTCGCCCGCGCACCCATGCACAGCGCGTGGCTTTCGCCGAAGTCCACCCCGGCTCGCACCCCATCCGCGTGGCGCTCGCCCGCCCGCACCCCGCAGAACCAGGAGCACGATGACCTCCCACCTGCTGCTCAGCGACGTGTCGAAGCAGTTCTCCCACGACCAGGCACCGGCGCTCGACGCCGTGACCCTCGATGTCGCCGCGGGGTCGTGCACCGCGATCCTCGGCCCGAGCGGCTCGGGCAAGAGCACGATCCTGCGGGTCATGGCCGGCCTCGACCCCGTCTCCTCCGGGCAGGTGTTCGTCGACGGGGTGGACGTGGGAGGCCTCGCCCCCGAACGCCGCGGCATGGGCATGGTGTTCCAGCGCCCCCTGCTCTTTCCGCACCTCAGCGTGCTCGACAACGTCGCCTTCGCCGATCGCGTCGCCGGTACCGGCCGGGCCGCGGGGCGGCGCAACGCCGAACGCTACCTCGAGATGGTACAGCTCGGCGGATACGGCCGCCGCTCCGTGCGGGAGCTGTCGGGCGGCCAGGAGCAGCGGGTCGCCATCGCACGCGCACTCGCCGCTCGGCCCCGCGTGCTCCTGCTCGACGAACCGTTCAGCGCGCTCGACCCTGAACTGCGCGCCGACATGCACCGGCTCATCGACGAGATTCGTGCGGCCATCTCTCCGACGATCGTGCTCGTCACCCACGATCGCGACGAAGCGTCGGCGGTGGCGGACCACATCGCCGTGCTGCACGAGGGTGAGCTGCTGCAGCACGACACCGTCGACGCCATCTACAACCGGCCGCGCTCCCTGCGGGTCTCCCGGTTGATGGGTGGCCTCAACGAGGTGCCAGGCGAGGTGATCGGCGGCGCACACGTATCGGCGATGGGTGCGGTGCCGCTGGACGACGCGCGTCGGACGCCCGACGGGCGTGCCACCCTGGTCGTGCGGCAGGAGGCGCTGGCCGTGAGGGCGACCGACGACGTGCACCCCGCGCTGCCCGGCGTGACGGAGTTCGCAGGAGTGGTCGCGGGTATCAGGCACCTGGGGCCTCGGCGCCTGCTCACGATCGCCCTGGCCGGTGGTGCCGTCGAACTGAGCGCCGAGTTGCCGCCGGGGCAGGCGGTCGGCGTCGGCTCCCCGGTCGGGGTCACGCTGCCGCGCGCCGTCGTGTCGACGGTGCCGGACTAGTCCACGCGGGTGGGCGCGGCCGTCGCCTGCCTGCCCGTCGACCGCACGGCGGTGAGGCCGTCCGGACGCGCGACGATCGCCGGATCCGCCGCACCGCGGCCGATCAGCGGCAGCAGTTTGCGGAGGCCGATGTTCTCGATCGGGTCGAGCACCGAGTGCTGCGTGCACGCCGGAACGGTACGGCCGTCTTCGGGGTGGCTCATCGCGTACATGCACGAGCCGAGTCGCTCCTGGGTCTCGAGGATCTTCGGGTCGTCGCTGACGATGCCCTTCTCCATCAGCTCCCAGGCCGGGGCGACGACGTCGGCGTCCATGAAGTTGTGCACGACGAACGTCTTGAAGCCGAGCTTGCCCTTGCGTGCCGCGCGGATCATGCGGGCGACCCCGCCCGCGCGCTTCACGACGCGCCTCGCGAGGCCGATGAGCGGTGGGATGTCGCCTGGGTGCCCGGCGATCGCGCGGATGATCTTGATGGTCAGCACGTGACGGGGGATGTCTCCGAAGATCATGCCGCCGAAGTGGTCGAGAAAGCGGTCGCGCGCGGCGATATCGCGCGGGTCGTCGGCGTCGAGGAGCACGGCGAAGCGCCCGTCGACGCGCATCCCGACCGTCGAGCGGTTGCAGCGCGGGTCGCCGAACTGGGTCGCCTTCCACGGGATGCGGTGACCGGCCCCCTCCTCGATCTGGTCCCAGACCGAATCGATGGTGACCTCGGTGAAGTCCTCCTTCCACCGGCGGTCGTCGCCGATGAAGGCGGCGGGCTGGAACGACATCATGTCGTACGGCATCTCGAGCACGTCGCGGGTGACGCTCGCGACCTCCCCGACGTTCGACGGGGTCACCGTCATGTTGTGGGCGAGGTAGGACTTCACCCCGTGCTCGCGCTTGAGGTCGATGAACATGCGCGCGAACTTCTCGCGGAACGGGTTCAGCTCGGCCTCGTTGCGCGGGCGCACCGCACCGCGGCGGCCGCGCATGAGCGAGTCGAAGTGCGCGGCGAACGACACCTTGTCGAAACGCGGCTGTCCGTTCTCGTCGAGCACCACGTCGAGCAGGTACTCGTAGGAGAAGTCGCCGTGGGTCATCGACATCGGCTCGCGGCCGAACTTGCGCATGGTCAGCAAGGCCTCGGCGTGGTCCTTGGCCGGGAGCAGGCTCACCTCGCCGCCGATCAGCTGCGCGTGCGCGCGCGGTCCGCGCACCTGGTGCAGGAACTCCATCTGCTGGTGCACCTCCGACAGGGTGTGCTCGCCGTCGATGCGCACCTTGTTGGCGTCGGCGGAGTGGTAACAGGGGGAGCAGGTCAGGTCGCACTTCGGGAATACGCCGTGGGTGCCCTCGCACCCGACGGCACACCGGCCGAGCAGCTGGTTGTCGGTCTTGACGTGCTCCGGCAGTTCGGCCCACCGCCGATCGAGCGCGATGCGCGTGTGCGGGTGGATCGGGCGCGTTGCGAGCTCGAACTTCCTGAGCGACTGGGCTGCCTTCATCGGTATCTCTTTCGCTCGGCTCGACTGGTTCTCGATGGATGCGCCACGGCAACAGACTTCGTCGACGAAGGACCCCACTGCGATGCTATTCGTAGCCGGGGCGCCCCCGGTTTGCCCCGGCCGGCGTCACTCCCGCGGTCGACGCCGACCGGGCCGCGCGACGAGCACGCAGATTGCGAGCACCACGAGGTCGAGCGCGATGAACGCGATGAGGAACGCCAGCCCGGGGCTCACGATCAGAAGGCGAAGCCGAGTTCGCCCGGGTAGTCGCCGAGCGCCGTCAGCGTCGTCGCGGTGGCCTGCAGGTGCGCGAGCGTGAGGCCGAGGGTCCCCGGACCGAAGCTGACCCGCGCGACGCCGAGTTCGGCCAGCCTGGCGAGCGGCACCGACGACGGGTTCGCGATCACCGACACCAGCCCGTCGACCTCGTCGATGGCGCGGGCGACCTGGTCCTCGGTGCCGAGCCCGAGCACGAAGGCCACGTCAGCGCCCGCCGCGAGGTAGGCGTTGGCCCGCGTGATGGCGTCGTTCCAGTCGTCGGGGTTGCCGGCGAGGGCGTCGACCCTGGCGTTGATCACGAGCGGAACGCCCGTCTCCTCGGCAGCGGAGCGCGCGGCGGCGACCCGCGCTGCCGCGGTGGCGATGTCGAACAGGGGCGCCTTGGGCTGCCCGACGCTGTCTTCGATGTTGATTCCCGCCGCACCCGCCTCGATCAGTCGCACGACGTTGTCCTGCACTCCCGCGGCGTCGTCGGAATACCCCTTCTCGAAGTCGACGCTCACCGGCAGCTCGACCGAGCGAATGATGATGGATGTCGCGGCGATCGCTTCCTCGACGCTGAGGCCCTCGCCATCGTGCACGCCGTGCGCCTCGGAGATCGAGTGGCTGGCGGTGGCGAGTGCCCTGACGCCAGGGGCGCCCGCGACGATGCGGGCAGTGATCGAGTCCCACACGTTGGTGACGATCAGGGGCGTGCCAGGAACGTGCAGGGATCGCAGCAGTTCGGCCTTATGGATTGTGGAGTCGTTTGTCATGAGCCCAGTCAAGCCCACACGGCTCCGAACTGGGAGTTGAGCCAGTACGACTCAAGTTCTCGCCGGGAAATTTGACATGGCGCAGTGCGGCGTCCAAACTTGACACAGCGAGGCTCAAGTACTGGGCCCGCACCATCTTGAGAAGGAGCACTGAACACATGGCTCGTGCAGTAGGCATCGACCTGGGAACGACCAACTCCGTCGTTTCCGTCCTCGAAGGTGGAGAACCCACCGTCATCGCGAACGCCGAAGGCTTCCGCACCACCCCGTCCGTCGTGGCATTCACCAAGGACGGCGAAGTACTCGTCGGTGAGACCGCCAAGCGCCAGAACGTCACCAACGTCGACCGCACCATCTCCAGCGTGAAGCGCCACATGGGCACCGACTGGACCGCCGCCATCGACGGCAAGAAGTACACCCCGCAGGAGATCTCGGCCCGCATCCTCGGCAAGCTCAAGCGCGACGCCGAGCAGTACCTCGGCGAGGCCGTCACCGACGCCGTCATCACCGTGCCGGCGTACTTCAACGACGCCGAGCGCCAGGCCACCAAGGACGCCGGCGAGATCGCGGGCCTCAACGTGCTGCGCATCATCAACGAGCCCACCGCAGCCGCCCTCGCCTACGGCCTTGACCGCGGCAAGGAAGACGAGCTCATCCTGGTCTTCGACCTCGGTGGCGGAACGTTCGACGTCAGCCTGCTCGAAGTGGGCAAGGACGACGACTTCTCGACCATCCAGGTGCGTTCCACCTCGGGTGACAACCGCCTCGGTGGAGACGACTGGGACCAGCGCGTCGTCGACTACCTCGCGAAGCGCTTCAAGGACTCGACCGGCGTCGACGTCTCGAAGGACAAGATCGCGCTGCAGCGCCTCAAGGAGGCCTCGGAGCAGGCGAAGAAGGAGCTCTCGTCGTCGATGAGCACCAGCATCCAGCTTCCCTACCTCTCCCTCACCGAGAACGGCCCTGCCAACCTCGACGAGACGCTGAGCCGCGCGAAGTTCGAGGAGCTCACCTCCGACCTGCTCGACCGCACCCGCAAGCCGTTCGAGGACGTCATCAAGGAAGCCGGCATCAACGTCGCCGACGTCGCACACGTCGTGCTCGTCGGTGGATCCACCCGCATGCCGGCCGTCGCCGAGATGGTCAAGAAGCTGCTGGGCGGTAAGGACGCCAACAAGGGCGTGAACCCCGACGAGGTCGTCGCCGTGGGCGCAGCGCTGCAGGCCGGCGTGCTGAAGGGTGAGCGCAAGGACGTGCTGCTCATCGACGTCACCCCCCTGAGCCTCGGTATCGAGACCAAGGGCGGCATCATGACCAAGCTCATCGAGCGCAACACGGCCATCCCGACCAAGCGCAGCGAGACCTTCACCACGGCCGACGACAACCAGCCGTCCGTCGCGATCCAGGTCTTCCAGGGCGAGCGTGAGTTCACCCGCGACAACAAGAACCTCGGAACCTTCGAGCTCACCGGAATCGCCCCGGCCCCCCGCGGAATCCCGCAGGTCGAGGTCACCTTCGACATCGACGCCAACGGCATCGTGCACGTGTCGGCGAAGGACAAGGGAACCGGCAAGGAGCAGTCGATGACGATCACCGGCGGCTCGTCGCTGCCCAAGGACGACATCGACCGCATGGTGCGCGAGGCCGAGGAGCACGCCGCGGAGGACAAGGTGCGCCGCGAGGCCGCCGAGACCCGCAACACCGCGGAGCAGCTCGCCTACTCGACCGACAAGCTCATCAAGGACAACGACGACAAGCTGCCCGACGACGTCAAGTCCGAGGTGCAGGCCGATGTCGACGCCCTGAAGACGGCTCTCGCCGGCGAAGACGACGCGGCCATCAAGACCGCGTTCGACAAGCTGTCCGAGTCGCAGCAGAAGATCGGCCAGGCCATCTACGCCGCATCGCAGGCCGCCCCCGAGGGTGAGCAGGCAGCGCCCGACGAGACCCCGGCCGGCGACGCCAAGGCAGACGACGAGGACATCGTCGATGCCGAGGTCGTCGATGACGAGACTCCCGACTCGGAGAAGAAGTAACCGATGGCCGACGACAGCCGTAACCAGAACCCCGACGGCGAGCCCGACACCGGCGCATCGTCGGGCGAGGGCACGGATGCCTCGACCGGCGTGCCGGCGGATGCGGCATCCACCGCACCGTCGAGCGACGCGCCGGTGGCGCCCGAGCCCATGATGGAGGCGGAGGACGCCGACGTCGAGACCTCGATGTCGACGCCCCCGCCGCCCGGCGCCGAGGCGCTGAGCGACTCCGACCAGAGCGTTCTCGATGCAGCACAGGCCGACCTCGTCGGCGAGATGCGCAACGAGATGCTGCGGGCGAAGGCCGACCTCGTGAACTTTCGCACCCGCGTCGAACGTGACAGGGCCGCGAACCGCGAGGGCGTCATCGCCGAGGTCGTGCGCACGCTGCTTCCGGCGATGGACGACCTCACCCGCGCCGAGAAGCACGGCGACCTCGAGGGCAGCCCGCTCGCCCTCGTCGCGCAGAAGCTGCGCGGCGGGTTCGAGAAGTACGGGCTGCGACTCGTCGGCGAGACGGGCGAGCCGTTCGACCCGAACTTCCACGAGGCGCTCGTGCAGCTGCCATCGCCGGACGTCACGGTCAACACCATCGCCGACGTCATCGAACCGGGTTACGCGCTCGGCGACCGCCTGATCCGCGCCGCCAAGGTCGCTGTCCACGTTCCTGCCGAGTAGGCCGGACAAGGTACTCGATGGCAAGCCAGGACTGGTTCGACAAGGACTTCTACTCGGAGCTCGGCGTATCGAAGGATGCGTCGGCCGCCGAGGTCAAGAAGGCCTACCGCAAGCTCGCGCGGCAGCATCACCCGGACGCAAACCCGGGTGATCCTGCCGCCGAGGCCCGATTCAAGGAGATCAGCGAAGCCAACTCCGTACTGAGCGACCCCGAGCAGCGCAAGGAATACGACCAGGTGCGCGCCATGGGCGCCGGTCGCCCGCGTTTCACGGCGGGGGGCGGCGGGCAGCCCGGCGGCTTCGAGGACGTCTTCGGTGGCATGTTCACCGGCGGGGGTACCGGCGCGAGCCAGCGCCCGAGCGCCCAGGGCCAGGCGGGCTTCGACGACCTGTTCAGCGGCATCTTCGGAGGTGGCGGCGGTGGCTTCGGCCAGGGCGGCTTCGGATCGCCGAGCGGCGGATTCCGCGGCTCTGGCGCCCCGACCAAGGGCCGCGACCTGACCGCGACCACGACGCTCGAGTTCCTCACCGCGATTAAGGGCGACACCGTCAAGCTGCAACCGGCCGACGGACGCCCGATGAGCGTGCGGATTCCCGCCGGCGTCTCGGACGGCCAGAAGATCCGGCTGCGCGGCAAGGGCGAGCAGAGCCCCGACGGCGGCGCGACGGGCGACCTCGTGCTCACCGTCTCGGTGCGCAAGCACCCGGTGTTCGAGCGCGACGGCCTCAACCTGCGCGTTGACGTTCCGGTGACCTTCATCGAGGCGACGCTCGGCGCGACCATCGAGGTTCCGACCCTCGGCGGCGCGCCCGTCAAGCTCAAGGTCGCCGCCGGAACGCCCAGCGGACGCGTGCTCAGGGTGAAGGGGCGCGGGGTCGAGACCGACAAGGGCACCGGCGACCTGCTCGCCACCGTGCAGGTCGCGGTTCCCTCGCACCTCACCCCCGCCGCGGAGAAGGCCCTCGAAGAGTTCGCCGCGGCCCTGCCGCACGACAACCCGCGCGCCGACCTGCTGGACCGCGCGAGAGGATAGCGACCAATGGACGAGCAGACCCCGATCTTCGCCATCGCCATGGCGGCGGAGCTCTCGGGGCTGCATCCACAGACGCTCCGCCAGTACGACCGTCTCGGCCTGGTCAACCCCGGCCGCACCGCCGGCAAGTCGCGCCGCTACTCGATGCGCGACGTCGTGCAACTGCGCGAGGTCGCGCGGCTGAGCGCGGAGGGGCTCAACCTCGAGGGGATCCGCCGCATCCTCGACCTCGAGAACCAGGTCGCCACGCTGGTGACGCGTGTTCGCGAACTCGAGACGGCGCTCGCCGACGAGATGCTCAACCGCCCCGGGCGCCGCGTGTTCGCGGCCCGCGAGTCGGGCGACGTCATCTCACTGCGGGCCGGTACCCGCGCCCAGCGCAGCACCGAGCTCGTGGTCTGGCGGCCGTACCCCCGCGACTAATGGGGCCGCTCGTTCCTTTCATTATTCAGGAGCGGTTGTGCCGAAGCGTTCACCATTCAGGAGTTGGGGGTCCTGTAGGGCCGAGAAGTGGCCTGAGCCGCAGCATCCACCCCCCTACGCTCCTGAATCCTGAAACCCGGTCCTGAATGATGAAAGCCGCCCGGGCCGTAGGGTTGGTGCGTGCCTGAGTTCTCGTTCGATGCCCTGCGGCGCTACCCCGATGTCGAAGCCGACAACCTGTTCGCCGTCGATGCGAGCGACCGGCTGATCCTCGATGAGGCATCGGTGGATGTCGCGGCGGCTGGCACCGGCGAGGTCGTCGTCATCGGCGATCACTTCGGTGCGCTGACCCTCGGTGCTGCGGCGATCCACGGGGCCACGCAGCTGCGCGTCCACCAGGATCCGCTCTCAGGCGAACTCGCCCTCGCCCACAACGCCATCGCGTTCGGCCTCGACGACGTCTTCACGACGCATGAGCAGCTCGACGAGTCCCTGCTCGCTGGCGCGCGCGTCGTGCTGCTGCAGCTGCCGCGCAGCCTGACCGCGCTCGACGAGATCGCCGGCGCCATCGCCCGCTTCGCCGACCCCGACGTCGTCGTGATCGCGGGCGGCCGGCTCAAGCACATGTCGATCGCCATGAACGACATCCTCGGCCGGCACTTCGCCGACGTGCGCGCATCTCTCGGCCGCCAGAAGTCGCGCGTCATCCTCGCGCGCACGCCGCAGCCGGGCCCGCCCGCGTATCCCGTGCGCGAGTTCCACGACGAGCTCGGGCTCTGGATCTGCGCCCACGGGGCGACCTTCGCCGGCACCAAGCTCGACATCGGCACGCGCTACCTGCTGAGCTTCCTGCGGGAGATGAAGCCGGATGCCGTGACCGCCGTCGACCTCGGAAGCGGGTCGGGCATCCTCGCCAGTGCGCTGGCCACCGCGCGCCCCGGGCTCGCGATACTCGCCACCGACGAGTCGGCCGCCGCCGTGGCATCCACCAGGGCGACCGCCGAGGCCAACGGCCTGGCGATCACGGTGGCGCGCGACGACGGGCTGTCGAACCAGCCGGATGCGTGCGCCGACCTCATCGTGCTGAACCCGCCGTTCCATGCCGGATCGGCCGTGCACCCGGGTGTCGCCCTGAAGCTGTTCGACGAGGCCGCCCGCGTGCTCAAGCCGGGCGGCGAGCTGTGGACCGTGTTCAACTCGCACCTGACCTACCGGCCCGCGCTGGTGCGCTCGGTCGGCGAGACCCGGCAGGCCGGCCGTAACGCGAAGTTCACCGTCACGGTGTCCACCAAGGCGTAGCCACTCCGCCGTCGTGCGCGGTTTCGCTGCGGGCGATACCCGAACCCGCCTCATTGCCAGTAGCAGGGCGTAAACTTGAGCCGCGAAGACTCAAGTCTGCTGACAGACTGGTGTGGCGAAAGGAACGCAATGGCAAATTTGCAGGGTGCCCCCGGCACGCAGCAGGACCAGAAGAGCGCGCTCGAGCAGTACGGCGTCGACCTGACCGAGATCGCCAGGCAGGGCAGGCTCGACCCGGTCATCGGCCGGGACGCCGAGATCCGCCGCGTCAGCCAAGTGCTGACCAGGCGCACCAAGAACAACCCCGTGCTCATCGGCGAGCCCGGCGTCGGCAAGACCGCGGTCGTCGAGGGACTCGCCCAGCGCATCGTCGCGGGTGACGTCGCCGACTCCCTCAAGAACAAGCGGCTCGTGAGCCTGGACCTTGCCGCCCTCGTCGCGGGAGCCAAGTACCGCGGCGAATTCGAGGAGCGCCTCAAGGCCGTGCTCGCGGAGATCAACGCCGCTGACGGGCAGATCATCACGTTCGTCGACGAGCTCCACACCCTGATGGGTGCCGGCGGCGGAGAAGGCTCGGTCGCGGCATCCAACATGCTCAAGCCCATGCTCGCCCGCGGCGAACTGCGCCTCATCGGCGCCACCACCCTCGACGAGTACCGGCAGTACATCGAGAAGGATGCCGCGCTCGAACGCCGCTTCCAGCAGGTGTTCGTCGGCGAACCGACGGTCGAAGACACCATCGCGATCCTCCGCGGGCTCAACCCGCGCTACGAGAGCCACCACGAGGTCCCCATCTCCGACGCGGCGCTCGTTGCCGCAGCATCCCTCTCCAATCGCTACATCTCTGGTCGCCAGCTGCCGGACAAGGCGATCGACCTCATCGACGAGGCCGCCAGCCGGCTACGAATGGAGATCGACTCGGCGCCCGTCGAGATCGACGAGCTGCGTCGCAGCGTCGACCGCCTGCGCATCGAGGAGCTCGCCCTCAAGCGCGAGAAGGATGACGCGTCGAAAGCACGCCTGCAGAAGCTGCAGGCCGACCTCGCCGTGCGCGCCGCCGACCTGAAGCAGCTCGAAGCCCGCTGGAACACCGAGAAGTCGGCGATCAATCGCATCGGAACCCTGAAGAAGCGCGCGGACGCCCTGCAGGTGCAGGCCGACCGCGCCCAGCGCGACGGCAACCTCGCCGAGGCCAGCCGCCTGCTCTACGGCGAGATCCCGGTGATCGAACGAGAACTCGCCGAAGCCGAGGCCTACGTGCCGGAGCACGAGCCCATGGTGGGAGAAGAGGTCACCGCCCTCGACATCGCCGCGGTCATCGCCGCCTGGACCGGTATTCCGATGGGCCGCCTGCTGCAGGGCGAGACCGAGAAACTGCTGCACCTCGAGGCCGAGCTGGGCAAACGCCTGATCGGCCAGAAGGAGGCCGTGCGTGCGGTCGCCGACGCCGTCCGGCGCACCAGGGCGGGAATCTCCGACGCCGACCGGCCCACCGGGTCGTTCCTCTTCCTCGGGCCGACCGGTGTCGGCAAGACCGAGCTCGCCAAGGCGCTCGCCGAATTCCTGTTCGACGACGAGAAGGCCATGATCCGCATCGACATGAGCGAGTACGGCGAGAAGCACTCCGTCTCGCGGCTGCTCGGTGCCCCTCCGGGGTACGTCGGCTACGAGCAGGGCGGGCAGCTGACCGAGGCTGTGCGTCGCCGGCCGTATTCGGTCGTGCTGATGGACGAGGTGGAGAAGGCGCACCCCGAGGTCTTCGACGTGCTGCTTCAGGTGCTCGACGACGGCAGGCTGACCGACGGCCAGGGCCGAACCGTGGACTTTCGCAACACCATCCTGATCCTCACCTCCAACCTCGGCAGCCAGTTCCTCGTCGATCCGTCGCTGACCGTCGAGCAGAAGAACGAGGCGGTCGGCGCGCTGGTTCGCCAGGCGTTCAAGCCCGAGTTCGTGAACCGGCTCGACGACATCGTCATCTTCTCGGCCCTCACCATGGAGGACCTCGGGCAGATCGTCGAGCTCTACATCGACCGCCTCTCGCGCCGGCTGGCGGAACGCCGGCTCGAACTCGCGGTCACGCCAGACGCGCGGGCCTGGCTCGCCGAACGCGGGTACGACCCCATCTACGGTGCGCGCCCGCTGCGCCGCCTGATGCAGCGCGAGATCGACGACCGTCTCGCCACCTCGCTGCTGTCGGGGGACATCCTCGACGGCGACACCGTGCTGGTCTCGCTCGATGGGGACGGCCTGGCGGTCTCGAAGGCAGAGACCGCAGACGTCTGATCGACGCGCGGGGGAGAGCGCGCCGAGGAGAGCGCGCGGGAGGGCACCGGGAGGGCGCTTGGCCGTGCGTCGCGGAGCGCCTCGGGGAGCCCGGAGAGCGGCGCGGCGCCCGGCCTGCAACTCGTGTCGCGCCGCGAGTATGCATGCGCGCGTATAAGGGCATAAGGTCGTACCGGCCCACTGGCGCCGCCGCCCGACGACATCGAGAGAAGACCGCCATGGCTGAGAGTACGACCGGCACCGCAACCCCGTCCGGCGGGCTGTTCACGGGCATGACGGCCGTGCTCTTCGACCTCGACGGTGTGCTCACCCCGACCGCCGACGTGCACATGGCGGCCTGGTCGCGGTTGTTCACCCCGTTCCTCGAGGCGCGCGGTATCACCCCGGGGTATTCGGACGCGGATTACTTCGAGTACATCGACGGAAAGCAGCGCTACGACGGCGTTCGCTCGCTGCTCGACTCCCGCGGCATCCACCTCGACGAGGGCACCCCGACCGACGATGCGGCGCTCGATACGGTCGCAGGCCTCGGCAACCGCAAGAACGTGACCTTCACCGAGGTGCTCACCCAGGCCGGCGTTCAGGCATATCCCGGGTCCGTGCGCTTTCTCGATGCGGTGACGGATGCCGCACTCGAGGTCGCGGTGGTGTCGAGCAGCCGCAACGCCGTGGTCGTGCTCACGGCAGCCGGTCTCGTCGACAGGTTCGAGGTGATCGTCGACGGACTCGTCGCCTCCGCCGAATCGATCGCGGGCAAGCCCGCCCCCGACACCTACCTGCGCGCCGCCGAGCTGCTCGGCCGCACCGCCGCGGAATGCGTGGTCGTCGAAGACGCGCACTCCGGCGTGCAGGCCGGCCGCGCTGGCAACTTCGGCCTGGTGATCGGCGTCGACCGCGGCGTCGGCGCCCAGGGCCTCCTCGACTCCGGGGCCGACCTCGTCGTCGCCGACCTGGCCGACCTCCTCCCCCTCGACGGAATCGAAACGGCGGCAACCGCATGACCGACATGACCAACCCCCTCGACCGCCAGCGGTACCCCGTCGACGAGTGGGCGCTCGTCGAGACCGAGTTCAGCCCGGCCGACATGGGCCGCACCGAGACCCTGTTCGCCGTCGGCAACGGGTACTTCGGCATGCGCGGCAATGTGACCGAGGGTCGCGAAGGCCACACCCATGGCACCTTCATCAACGGGCTCCACGAGACCTGGCCGATCCGCCACGCCGAGGAGGCCTACGGCTTCGCCCGCGTCGGCCAGACCATCGTCAACGCCCCCGATGCCAAGATCATGCGCGTCTACGTCGACGACGAGCCGTTCCTCATCTCCGAAGCCGAAGTGCTCGACTACAGCCGTCGACTCGACTTTCGCACCGGCGTGCTCTCCCGCGACCTGGTCTGGCGCACCCCGTCGGGCAAGCGCGTGCTCATCCAGGCCAGCCGCATGGTGTCGTTCAGCGACCGCCACCTGGCCGTGATCCAGTACGACGTCACGCTGCTCGATGCCGATGCATCCGTCGTCGTCTCGAGCCAGATCCTCAACCGGCAGGACGGCACCGACGAATACGACAGGGCCAAGTCGACCACCGCCCCCGAGCAGTTCGACCCGCGCAAGGCGGAGTCGCTCACCGAGCGCGTGCTGCAGCCGCGGTTCAAGCGCGCCGACGGCGGCCGCTACATGCTCGGGTACCGCACGACGAACTCGAACATGACGCTGGTCTGCGGTGCCGACCACTCCATCGAGACGGAGAACGCCTGGGAGGAGTCCTCGCATATCGCCGACGACCTCGCCAAGCACGTCTACCGCATCAAGGCGAAGGCCAACAAGCCCATCCGCATCACCAAGATGGTGAGCTACCACAGCTCGCGCGGCGTGCCGACGCGCGAACTCGCCGACCGCTGCGACCGCACCCTCGACCGCGCTCGTGCCGAGGGCGCCGAGACCGCCGTCGCCCGCCAGCGCTCCTGGCTCGACGACTACTGGCAGCGCACCGACGTGGAGCTGCACGGCCAGCCGGAACTGCAGCAGGCCATGCGCTGGAACCTGTTCCAGCTGGCGCAGGCATCGGCACGCGCCGACGGCCAGGGCGTGGCGGCCAAGGGCGTCAGCGGCACCGGGTACGGCGGACACTACTTCTGGGACACCGAGATCTACGTTCTGCCGGTGCTCAGCTACACCTCGCCCATCGCGGCACGTAACGCCCTGCGCTTTAGGCAGTCCATCCTCGGCGAGTCGCGCACGCGCGCCAAGGAGCTCAACCAGCACGGCGCGCTGTTCCCGTGGCGCACCATCAGCGGGCAGGAGTCCTCCGCGTACTACGCGGCGGGCACCGCGCAGTACCACATCGACGCCGACATCTCGTATGCGCTCAGCCAGTACCTGCTCGCCACCGGCGACCGCGACTTCCTCGCGCGCGGGGCGATCGACATCCTGGTCGAGACCGCGCGCATGTGGGCCGACCTCGGCTTCTGGCGCACCAACGGCGACAGTGCGTTCCACATCCACGGCGTTACAGGGCCCGACGAGTACACGACCGTCGTGAACGACAACCTCTACACGAACGTGATGGCCCGCTCGAACCTCGGCGCGGCAGCGCACGCGGTGCGCACCCTGCGCCGTGACGACCCGGTCGCGCACTCGCGCATGGCCAAGCGGCTCGCGCTCCACGACGGCGAGGTCGACGAGTGGCTGCGCGCCGCCGAGCGAATGTACATCCCGTTCGACAAGACGGTGGGCATCCACCCGCAGGACGCGCAGTTCCTCGAGAAGGAGGTGTGGGACCTCCCCAACACCCCGCCGGACAAGCGCCCGCTGCTGCTGCACTACCACCCCCTGGTGATCTACCGCTTCCAGGTGCTCAAGCAGGCCGATGTCGTGCTCGCGCTGTTCCTGCAGGGAGACCTGTTCACCGACGAGCAGAAGCTCGCCGACTTCGACTACTACGACCCGCTGACGACCGGCGATTCGACGCTCTCCGCCGTCGTGCAGTCGATCATCGCGGCCGAGGTGGGCTACCAGGAACTCGCCATGAAGTACTTCATGGCCGGGCTCTTCGTCGACCTCGCCGACCTGCACCACAACACCTCCGACGGCGTGCACGTCGCGTCGACCGGTGGAATGTGGAGCGCGCTGGTCTTCGGATTCGGCGGGTTGCGCGACCACAACGGCAACCTCACCCTCGACCCGCGCCTGCCCGCGGACTGGGACGGCATCACGTTCCGGCTCACGGTCAAGGGATCGCGCATGCGCGTCGACCTCGTGCAGGAGAGCGTGACCCTGACGATCGAGGAGGGAACCGAGGTGAGCATTGCGGTGCGCGGCGTGCACCACACCGTCGAGGCGGGCTCTCCCGTCGTGGTGTCGCTCGCACACCAGGGGCCGCGGCTCAAGGGCACCCCGAGCTCGAAGCGCATCGAGGGCGAGCGCCGCGCAGACGGCAGCGTCATTACCGCGACAGTGCCGATCAGCTGGCCGATCGGCGACGACCTGCCGGAGCTCACCGCGGTCGACTGACGCGCGGGAGCACCCGCCAGCAGACCCGGAAGGGGCCCGTTCGAGAACGGGCCCCTTCCGCGTGCCGGCGAGCGCGTGGCGCTCGTGCTGGCTGCTGCCTACCGGTTCGCCTCGCGGAACCGGCGGATTGCCGCCGAGGTCGACGCGTCGTGGTCGAGGTCGGCGTCGTCGCCCGCCGACAGGTCGTCGGCGATGCGGGTGGCGAGCACCTTGCCGAGCTCGACGCCCCACTGGTCGAACGAGTTGATGCCCCACACGGTGCCCTGCGTGAACACCTTGTGCTCGTAGAGCGCGACGAGCTGCCCGAGCACGAACGGGGTGAGCGTCGGGGCGAGGATGGTGGTCGTCGGGCGGTTGCCCGGAAAGACACGGTGCGGCGCGACATCCACATCTACTCCCGACTCGAGCACCTCGTCGAGCGTCTTGCCGAAGGCGAGGGCTTCGGTCTGCGCGAACATGTTGGCCATCAGCAGCAGGTGGTGGTCGCCGACCTCGCGCACGGGCGTGAGATAGCCGATGAAGTCGGAGGGGATCATCTTGGTGCCCTGGTGGATGAGCTGGAAGAACGCGTGCTGCCCGTTCGTGCCGGGCTGTCCCCACGAGATCGCGCCGGTCTGGCCGTCGACGGTGCGCCCCTCGAGGTCGACGGACTTCCCGTTGCTCTCCATCTCGAGCTGCTGCAGGTAGGCCGGAAACCGGTTCAGGTACTGGCTGTACGGCAGCACCGCCTGGGTCTCGGCGTTCCAGAAGTTGTTGTACCAGATGCCGATGAGGCCGAGCAGCACCGGCAGGTTGCGATCGAGCGGCGCGGTGCGAAAGTGCGTGTCCATGGCGCGGAACCCGGAGAGCATGTCGCTGAACTGGTCACGGCCGATGGCGACCATCAACGACAGGCCGACGGCGGAATCCATCGAGTAGCGCCCGCCGACCCAGTCCCAGAAGCCGAACATGTTGGCGGTGTCGATGCCGAATTCGGCGACCTTCTCGGCGTTGGTCGATACCGCGACGAAGTGCTTGCCGATCGCCGCCTCGTCGGTGAGCGAGTCGAGCAGCCAGTCGCGGGCGGTGCGCGCGTTGGTGAGCGTCTCGAGGGTGGTGAACGTCTTGGAGCAGACGATGAACAGCGTCTCCTGCGGGTCGAGCCCGCGCAGGGCCTCGTCGATGTCCGCGCCGTCGACGTTGGAGACGAACTTCATGGTCAGGTCGCGGTCACTGTAGGCGGCGAGGGCCTCGAAGGCCATGGCGGGGCCGAGGTCGGATCCGCCGATGCCGATGTTGACGACCGAGCGGATGCGCTTGCCGGTGTGGCCGGTGAAGCTGCCGTCGCGAATGCTGTCGGCGAAGTCGCCCATGCGGTCGAGCACCTCGTGCACCTCGGGCACCACGTCGGTGCCGTCGACCACGATCGAGTCGTCGCGGCTGGCGCGCAGGGCGACGTGCAGCACCGAGCGGTGCTCCGTGGTGTTGATGGGCTTGCCGGTGAACATGTCGTCGATGCGCTGGGGCAGCCCGACCGCGCGCGCGAGGTCGGTGAGCAGGCCGATGGTCTCGCCGGTCACGATGTTCTTCGAGAAGTCGACGACCAGGTCGTTGTCGTCGACGGTCAGCGCCTCGGCGCGCTGGGGGTCGGCGGCGAACAGGTCGCGGATGGTCTCGGAGGCCATCGCCTCACGGTGCTGCGCCAGCGCCTCCCACTCCGGTCGTTCCTGAACGGGCGGGGTGACGGGGTCGGTCGTCGACATGTCGTGCCTTTCGGGTTGCGTGGTCGTGGATAACGCTAGTTGCGGGCGGGGCGGCGGGCTACCCGGGTGAGGGCGCCACCGGACCGTGCTGGTCGAGCGCGGCCCGGATGGCTGCGACGAACGCGTCGACGTCGCTCTCGGTGGTGTCGAACGCGCACATCCAGCGCACCTCGCCGCGCGCGGCATCCCAGTCGTAGAAGCGGAACGACTCGCGCACCCGGTCGGCGACACCCGCCGGCAGGATCGCGAACACCGCGTTCGCCTGGGTGGGCTGGGTCACCGTGATACCGGGCAGCGTATCGATCGCGGTGCGCAGGCGCTCGGCCATCGCGTTCGCGTGCTGCGCCGACCGCAGCCACAGGTCTCCCTCGAGCAGCGCGAGCAGCTGGGCAGACGCGAACCGCATCTTCGACGACAGCTGCATGTCCATCTTGCGCAGAAAGCGCAGGCCAGTGGATGCCTCTGGGCTGAGCACCACGACGGCCTCGCCATACATCAGGCCGTTCTTGGTGCCTCCGAAGCTCACCAGGTCGACGCCGGCGTCGGTCGTGAACGCGCGAAGCGGCACACCGAGGCTCGCCGCCGCATTCGCGAGGCGCGCGCCGTCCATGTGCACGGTCATGCCGCGGGCGTGCGCGTGCTCGGTGATCGCGCGCACCTCGTCCGGCGTGTAGACGGTGCCGAGCTCGGTCGACTGGGTGATGCTCACGGCGAGCGGCTGCGCGCGGTGCTCGTCGCCCCACCCCCACGCCTGGGTGTCGATCGCGGCCGGGGTGAGCTTGCCGTCGGGGGCGGCGACGGTGAGCAGCTTGAGGCCGGCGATGCGCTCGGGTGCTGCGTTCTCGTCGCGGTCGATGTGCGCGTGCTCCGAGCAGACCACGGCGCCCCAGCGGGGCAGCATCGACTGCAGGCTGAGCACGTTGGCCCCGGTGCCGTTGAACACCGGGAACGCCTCGGCGCGCTCGCCGAAGTGCTGCCTCATGACCTCCTGCAACCGCGCGGTGTAGGCGTCTTCGCCGTACGACACCTGGTGTCCACCGTTCGCGTCTGCGATGGCCTGCAGCACCTCGGGGTGGATGCCGGCGTAGTTGTCGGAGGCGAAACTGCGGCTGGTTGGGTCGTGCAGCTGTGTCATCCATCCAGTCTTGCTCAGTTTCGAGGTGCGGCCGTCAGCCGGCGATGGCGTCTCGCAGCCTGACCCTGCTGCCGGTGCGCAGCAGCGCGTTCGAGTAGATGCGCGCGCCGAGCGCGATCGCGCCCGCGGTGGTGAGGATGAGGATGGCGAGCGACAGGAGCGGTTCCCACCATTCGGCTGTGCCGAGGAACAGGCGCATGGGCATGCCGACCGGGGCGGAGAACGGCACGTACGACATGACCGCCAGCACCAGGGCGTTGTCGTTGAACAGAATGACGCCGAGGTACGGGATCATCACGAGCGTCATCACCGGCGAGATGACCGTACCCACGTCTTCGACGCGCGAGACGAGTGACCCGCTGGCCGCGAACAGGGCGGCCAGGAGCACGAACCCGAACACGAAGAACAGCACGAACCAGCCCACCGCCGGGCCGACCTGGCCGAGCAGCGACTGCTGCCCGGTGACCAGCAGCCCGATGGACGCGACGGTGGTGATGAGGATGATCTGCCCGAACGCGAGCAGCGAGTTGCCGATCACCTTGCCGGCGAGCAGTAACCGCGCCGAGATGGTGGCGAGCAGGATCTCGACGATGCGGGTCTGCTTCTCCTCGACGACGCTCTGCGCGATCGTCGTGCCGAAGGTGATCGACGACGCGAAGAACACCAGCCCGAAGCCGAGGGCCACCAGGTAGACCAGGAACGGATCCTGGCTGCCCGGGTCGAGGATGCGCACGTCGGGCTGCGTGCTCAGCGATGCGATGACGGCGGTCGGCGCCTGGTCGAGCCCGACGACGGTGAACCCGAGGTCGGATTCGGTGGAGCCGGAGAGCACGGCGGCCTCGACCTCTCCGTCGCGCAGCAGCTGCTCTGCCTCGGCGACCGTCTGCACGAGTACGGTCTCGTAGCTCATGACGGTGGGCAGCGCGTTGACCACCGATCGCTGCACGGCGACTTTGGGCAGGTCGGCCGTGGCGGTGAGCACCCCGCCGATGATGATCGAGGCGAGCACGGTCAGCATCAGGATCGCGCTCGAGACGAGAAAGCTCCTGCTGCGCAGCCGCGTGGTGATCTCGCGCCCGGCGACGAGGCGCACGGCCCGCGTCGCAGCGATCGGGCGGGCGCCCGAGGGGGAAGTGGGAACCGGGCGGGCCACGGGCTCTCGTGCCGGCTGGGGTGCCGACTCTGGCGCCGGGCGTGGTGGCCTGCTCACTGGATGACCTCCCGAAAGATCTGGGCGAGCGACGGTTGCTGCCGCTGGAACCCGTGCACGGCGCCGAGGCCCGCGGCGTGGTGCAGCACGGCCTGGCCGGTCGCCTCGCTGTCGACGTCGAACACCGCGCGGGTGCCGTCGATGTCGACCGCGGTCACCCCGGCGACGTCGCGCACCCACGACACGTCGCCGGCGACGGTGAGCTCGTAGCGGTGGCCGCCCCGCTCGGCCCGCAGCTGCTCGCGCGAGCCGCGCGCGCGGATGGTGCCATCGGCGATCACCACCAGGTCGTCGCAGAGCCGCTCGACGATGTCGAGCTGGTGCGAGGAGAACAGTACGGGCGCCCCGGCGGCCGCGCGCGCCGACAGCACGCCGAGCACGGTCTCGACGGCGACCGGGTCGAGGCCGGAGAACGGCTCGTCGAGAACGAGCACGTCGGGGGAGTGCACGAGGGCCGCGGCGATCTGCGCCCGCTGCTGGTTGCCGAGCGAGAGCGACTCGACGGTGTCGTTCGCGCGCTGCTCGAGGCCGAGCTGCCCCAGCAGCTCCGCCGTGTTCGCCTTCGCCTCGCGCGGGCCGAGGCCGTGCAGCAGGGCGAGGTAGACGAGCTGCTCGGCCACCCGCATCTTCGGGTAGAGCCCGCGCTCCTCCGGCATGTACCCAAAGCGCGTGCGGTCAGCTGCGGTGACGGGCGCCCCGTCGATCGTGACCGTGCCGGCATCGGGAGTCAGGACCCCCAGGATGACCCGCATCGCCGTGGTCTTGCCCGCCCCGTTGGCCCCGACGAATCCCGTCATCCGGCCGTTGCCGACGGTGAACGACACGTCGCTGAGCACGGCGCGGTCGCCGAACGAGCGCGAGATGGAGTGGAGCTCGAGCACCGGTTCCTCCTGGAATTCGGTCGGTGAGGATCCCAGTGTGCCCCGCTGGCCTGTGGCCGCGGATCAGCCGCAGTACTCGGCGGGCGTGAGGGGGCTGTCGGAGACGCTGATCACGCGCACTGCGTCGTCGTCGGGGTTGACCTCGAACGCGATGTAGGTGCCGGCATCGCCCGCGACGGCGTACGTGTTCTCGGTGCCCTCGAACTCGCCCTGCTCGAGCTCCGGGTAGGCCGCGGTCAGGTCGTCGAGTGACGAGCCGACGCCGATTCCCTCCGCGGTCGCCGGAACCATGGTCGAGTCGCCGGTCCTGCCCACCAGGGTGACGCTCACGATCGCGCCGTCGACCGACTGCGTGATGAACGAGGCGATACCGGCCGCCTCCGGCGTGAAGTCGCCGACCCCCGGGCAGTTCTCGAGGTCGACGTCGTAGACGAACTGCGCCATCCCGGCCCTCGCCGCGTCGAATTCTGCTCCGAGCTGGAGGGGACCGACCCCGGTGAAGTCGATCGTCCACGATGTCGGGTCGGAGGCGTCGGAGGCGTCGGAGGTGTCGGATGAGTCGACGGGTGCGGCATCGGTGCCGGTTGCGGGTGCGTCGCCGGTGCCGTCGGCAGCGGGGGGCGCGGTGGCCGTATCGTCCGCTGCGGGCGGTGCCGCCTCGGTGGATGCCGAGGGGATGGGCTTCGCGGCGGGGGTCGGGGCCGCGGCATCCACCGAGCACCCTGCCGTAGCGATCACCGTGGCGACGGCGAGGATCGTGAGCGCGGTACGTGACGGTGAGTGCATCGGATCCCCTGGCTGGTCGAGGCAGGCGAGCGGCGTGGTCCCCGCGCCCTCCGTGCCTGTGCACAGCCTAGGGAGCAGGGGTGTGCCGCGGGGGAAGCCGCCCCGTCCCCGGCGCAAAGCGTTACGCAATCCTGACAATCAATCGTGTTTTGACGGCGCGTGCCCCGCGGCCCGCGTCGGGAGCCGCCGCCCCCAGGGGTGAGACTGGACTGATGAATGGATCGATGGCGGGCGTACTCACGGGCTTCGCGATCATCGGTTCGGTGATCGCCGTCGGCTACGTCGTCGAGCGGCTCGGCATCCTCGGGCCCCGCGCCGGCTTCGTCCTCAATCGCATCGTGTTCTTCGTTTTGTCGCCCTGCCTGCTGTTCACCGTGCTGGCCGAGGCCGATGTCACGGTGTTGTTCTCCCGGCTGCTCGTGGTCTCGGCGCTGGCAGCGCTCTGCTGCTTTGCGCTCTACGCGATCGTCGCGTTCGGCATCTGGCGCCGCCCGGTTCCTGAGGCGCTCATCGGCACGGCCGCGTCGGGCTGGGTCAACGCCAACAACATCGGCATCCCGGTCGCCGTCTACGTGATCGGCGACCCGGCCTACGTCGCGCCGGTGATCATGTTTCAGCTGATCATCTTCACTCCCATCGTCCTCACGATCCTCGACCTGCGCACGAGCGGCACGACGTCGCTCGGCCGTGTGCTCATGCAGCCCATCCGCAACCCGATCATCATCGGGTCGGCGCTCGGTGCCATCGTGTCGGCCACCGGGCTCGAGATCCCGCAGCCGGTACTCGAGCCGTTCGAGCTGGTCGGCGCCGCGGCCGTGCCCGTCGTGCTCATCGCGTTCGGAATGTCGCTGCGCGGCCAGCGCGCGCTCGCCCCTGGCTCCGGACGCCGCGACGTTCTCCTCGCCTCCGCCATCAAGATCGCCATCATGCCGCTCATCGCGTGGGCGCTCGGCCAGTTCGCGTTCGGCCTCGAGGGCATGCAGCTGTTCGCCGTCGTGGTGATGGCGTCACTGCCCACCGCGCAGAACGTCTTCAACTACGCGCAGCGCTACGAGCGCGGCGAGATCGTCGCCCGCGACACCGTGCTCAGCACCACCATCGGATCGCTGCCGGTGCTGCTGGTCGTCGCGGCCTTCCTGAGCTGAGGGCCCCGACCTAGAAGATCATCGGCCGATCGTCGTCGTCATCGATCGCGATATCGAGGTCGACCACCACGGGAACGTGGTCGCTCGGGGCGTCGCCCTTGCGCTCGTTGCGGTAGATGCCGGCCTCGGTCACGAGCGCGTCGAACGGCGCTGAACCGAGGATGAAGTCGATGCGCATGCCCTCATTGCGGGGGAATCGCAGCTGCTGGTAGTCCCAGTAGGTGTAGCCCTCGATGTCGCGCGAGCGCAGCGCGTCGACGAGCCCCGCGCTCTCGAACGCGGCGAACGCGGCCCGCTCAGGCGCACTGACGTGGGTGTGCCCCTCGAAGACCCCGATATCCCAGACGTCCTTGTCGAACGGTGCGATGTTGAAGTCACCCATCAGGGCGAGCGGCTGCCCTGGCGCCGCGGCCAGCCAGGCGGCGGTCTCCCTCTCGAGGTTCGCCAGCCATTCGAGCTTGTAGGCGTAGTGCGGATCGTCGAGCTCGCGACCGTTGGGCACGTAAAGGCTCCACAGCCGCACGCCGTTGACCGTCACCCCCATGGCGCGGGCCTCCACCGGCACCACGCCGTTCGCGTCCGGCTTGCCGAACCGCGGTGCGCCCTCGAACCCGCGGGTGACGTCGTCCATCGGCAGGCGGCTGGCGAATGCGACGCCGTTCCACTGGTTGAGCCCGTGCATCTCGACCTCGTACCCGGCTTCGAGGAATTCGTCGAAGGGAAACTGCCCCTCCTTGCACTTGATCTCCTGCATGCCGAGAACGTCGATGTGTTCTCGCACCAACCAGTCGACGACCCTGCCGACACGAGCTCTGATCGAATTGACGTTCCAGGTGGCGACACGCATGGTGCAACGCTAGCAAGTCGGGGTGGGGCGCCCGGTCCACATCCCCGAACAAAACCCCCCATTCGGGGGCCCGCCCGCGTACGGTGAGACGGTGGACCGCAACCCGACCCCCGACGACACCCCCGACGACGCACTCGCCGCCGCTTTCGGTGACGCTTCCGACGAGCATCCGGCAGGCGAACCGGCTGGCGAATCGGCCGGTGCGCTCGCCGCGCTCCGGCGCCGGTCGCAGCTGCTGCCGAGCCTCGTGGGGGCCGTCGCGTTGGTCGTCGTCATCGGCGTCGCGACCATCGGACTGACCCGCACCCCGTCGGGCGATGCGCGGTCGATGGATGCCGCGCCCGCCGCCACCGCGGAGGCAGACGCCGCCGCATCCACCGACACCGCCCCCTTCGACACCGCGGCCGACTCCGCCACCGAGCAACCGGCCGGCGTCGTCGCTCCCGAGGCGCCGCTCGCCCGCAGCGTCACCGCGCCCGCGCGCCCGCCGCTGCTCGCGGCACCCGTGTCGCCGTTCACCACCCCGCCCGCGGTCGCCGACGGCACCCAGTCGACCGCGCCGAACCTCGTGGCCCCGAATGCGGCGGCCCCGATCCTCGCGGCGCCGGGGGCGGCATCGCCGGGCACGGGAACCGGCGGGCGCTCCCCGTGGACCCTGCCGTCGACCTCGCCCACCCTCCCCCCGCTCCTTCCGGTCAGCAGCGCCCCGCCCCGCGACACGACGCCCACGCCCGGCGGTACCACTCCGCGGCCGGGCACCGGCGGGGGCGGCGGCAATGGCGGCTCCGGCAATGGCGGGGGCAACAACGGCAACTCGGGCAACGGCGGGGGTAACAACACCCCTCCGGCGAACCCCAGCACACCGACACCCGCTCCCGCCCAGCCTGCGCCGCCCACGACTCCGCCGGCGACGCCGCCGCCCGCGACGAACCCGCCCGTGACCACCCCGCCCGCCCCGGCACCCGAGACGCCTACACCGGCCCCCGAGCCGGAACCGGCACCCGCGCCAGAACCCGAGCCGGAGCCAGAACCCGCGCCGCCCGCGGACCCGGCCCCCGAGCCCATTCCCCTGCCCGACCCCGCCGCACCGGTCGACGACCCCGCGGCGGGATCGCAGCAGAGGCAGCAGCCGCGGCTCGGCGACCCCAACCTGCGCGACGCGCTCGAGGACGTCATCATCCCGGGGCTCGAACGCATCTGGCCCTAGGCCTGACCCTGGGCCGCGGCAACCGTCAGGCGGCCGAACGAGGGCCAGCGAGCCAGTCGCCGCCCCGTATTCGCTGGCCTACAGTGAATGACGTGACCGACGCCCGCAGCCAGCTCATCCAGTACATCTCCGACGACGCCGTCTTTCACGGTGACTTCGTCCTGACGAGCGGCAAGAAGGCCACCTACTACGTCGACCTGCGCAAGGTCAGCCTCGACCACCGCGTCGCCCCGCTCATCGGGCAGGTCATGCTCGACCTCATCGCCGAGGTTCCCGACGTCGTCGCCGTCGGCGGAATGACCATGGGAGCAGACCCCGTCGCCGCCGCGGTGCTGCACCAGGGCGCCGCACGCGGACTCTCCTACGACGCGTTCGTCGTGCGCAAGGAGCCCAAGGACCACGGGCGCGGCAAGCAGGTGGAGGGCCCCGACCTCGAGGGCAAGCGCGTCATCGTGCTCGAAGACACCTCGACCACCGGTGGCTCCCCGCTTGCGGCCATCGCCGCACTCGAGCGCATCGGGGCGATCGTCGCCGCGGTCGCCGTCGTCGTCGACCGCGACACCGGGGCCAAAGAGGTCATCGAATCCGCGGGATACCCGTACTTCTCGGCGATCGGGCTCGCCGACCTCGGGCTGCTCCCGTGACGCCAGGCGGCACGGAGCCAGAAGCAGCGCAGCCGGAACGTACGGAGCAGCGCGACGGGGCCGAAGTCCTCGACGAGACCGACGAGATTGACGAGACCGACGAGCTCGTCGAAGCGGACCCGGCTGCCTGGGTCGAAGCGCAGTTCGACGGCCCATACGACGCGTCGGATGGAGTCGAACCTGCTGATGTCGAGCCTGCTGGCGTCGAGCCTGCTGGCGTCGAGTCGGCTGACGTCGAGCCTGCTGGCGACGGCCCCGCTCACGTCGCAGCGACCGACGTACCCGAGCCCGAAGCATCCACGCCCGAACGTCCTGCGCCGGGTGACCGGCTGCCAGCGCTCCGTCCGTCGTGGAATGACGCGCCCGCCCAGTCGGCAGCCGCGACCGCAGCCGCAGCCGTGACTCCGTCCAGCGCGGTCTCCGACGACGTCTTCGCTGCTGCCTCCCCGCGCCGGGCCGCGCGCGAGGCCGCGGCCCGGCAGGCCCCCATCTCGCTGCCGCCGGAACTCGCCGTCGCCCCCGACCTCACGACGGAGGGCCTGCCCGTCATGCTGCCCGCGCCCGTCGACCGCCCCTCGGGCACGGCGACAGGCACCGGGCCGCTGTCGTCGATGCCCCAGGGCCAGCGTCGAGCCATAGTCGCGCTGATCGTGGTCGTCGCGCTCGCGGTGGTCGTGCTGATGGTCATCCTGGGCGCACGCGCGGTCGCGACCCTGGGTGCACCCCAGGCGGCTACGGCGCCGGCCGCCGCTCAGTCGATGTCGGCTGTGTAGGGCTCGGTGTCCACCAGCTCGACGACCCCGCCGAGCACCTCGTCCGGCCGGAACGGGTAGCGCTCGATCTCGGCGTTGTCGCTGATGCCCGTGAGCACGAGGATCGTGTGCAGCCCGGCCTCGATGCCCGCGATGATGTCGGTGTCCATCCGGTCGCCGATCATGGCGGTGTTCTCGGAGTGCGCTCCGATCTTGTTCATCGCCGACCGGAACATCATCGGGTTGGGCTTGCCCACGATGTAGGGCTCACGTCCGGTGGCCTTCGTGATGAGGGCCGCGACGGCACCGGTGGCCGGCATCGGTCCGTCGGCGCTCGGGCCCGTGGCATCCGGATTCGTGACGATGAACCGCGACCCGGCACCGATCAGGCGGATGGCCTTGGTGATCGCGTCGAAGGAGTAGTTGCGGGTCTCGCCGACCACCACGTAGTCGGGGTCGCTCTCGGTCATGATGAAGCCCGCCTCGTGCAGAGCCGTGGTGATGCCGGCCTCGCCGATGACGAAAGCCGAGCCGCCTGGCATCTGCGACCGGAGGAAGTCGGCGGTCGCGAGCGCGGAGGTCCAGAGGAATTCCTCCGGCACGTCGAGGCCCGATGACCGCAGCCGCGCGCTCAGATCGCGCGGGGTGAAGATCGAATTGTTGGTGAGGACGAGGAAGGGATTGCCCTTGTCTCGCCACTGCCGCAGCAGGTCGGCGGCGCCGGGGAGGGCCTTGTTCTCGTGCACGAGAACGCCGTCCATGTCGGTCAGCCAGCATTCGATTTCGTCGCGGTTGCCCATGCCGTCATAGTACCGAGCCGACCCAGCGAGCGGTGGGTCTAGCCTTGCATCTGTGCCAGACGAGACCGCGACCAACCCGTCGGTCGAGCTGACCACGAACGGCGTCGGGCCGTGGGTGGGCGAGTTGCCGGACGATCCGCACTTCGACCCCGAGCTGCTCGCCCGCGGGGATTCGCGCAACGTGATCGACCGGTATCGCTACTGGCGCATGGACGCCATCGTCGCCGATCTCGACCAGCACCGGCATCCATTCCACGTCGCCATCGAGAACTGGCAGCACGACATGAACATCGGGTCGATCGTGCGCAGCGCCAACGCGTTCGCCGCCGACACCGTGCACATCATCGGCCGCCGCCGCTGGAACAAGCGCGGCGCAATGGTCACAGACCGCTACCAGCACGTGCTGCACCACGACACCGTCGAGTCATTCGCGGCATGGGCGATGGATGCCGCGCTGCCCGTCATCGCGATCGACAATGTTCCGGGCTCGGTCATCATCGAGACGTTCCCGTTTCCGCAGCGATGCGTGCTGCTCTTCGGCCAGGAGGGGCCGGGGCTGTCGGCGGAGGCGATCGCCGCGGCATCCGCCATCGTCGAGATCAGCCAGTTCGGATCGACCCGCAGCATCAACGCATCGGCAGCCGCGGCCGTCACGATGCATGCCTGGGTCACCCAGCACGTCGACTTCTCGCGACAGTGACGTGCAGCGCACCTGACCGCTGTCGGGCGACGGGCGTAGCGTTGGGGCATGACCAACAACCTCCTCGGGCCTGACCCGACACTGCTCGCGGCCGAACCCGACGTACTCGCCGACGTCGCCAACTCCGGGCTCGACGCCTCCGACGTCGTCATCGCCCACCCCTCGTCGCCCCTCGCCTGGGCACTGCTCTCGAACAACGCCTTCAACGCGGGAAAGACACTGGAGTCGTACGCGTTCGCCAGGGTCGGCTACCACCGCGGCCTGGATGCCCTGCGCAAGGCCGGTTGGAAGGGACACGGCCCCGTTCCGTGGTCGCACGCCCCGAACCGCGGGGTGCTGCGCGCGTTCTACGCGCTGCGTCGCGCGGCCGAGGCGATCGGCGAGACCAGCGAGGTCGAACGACTCGGGCAGCTGCTCGACGATTCGGACCCGACCGCGGCGCTGTCCATCGAAGAACACCACTGAGTCCTGCGCGCGCGACTAACGCGGCTGACGCGGCTGACGCGGCTCAGCGGGCCGCCGGGGCGAGTTCGGCGTGCACGCGGGGAACGTAGGCCGCGGCATCCACGTATGACAGCCCGGCGGTCGAGAGCGCCGCGATGATGACGAGGCGGTCGCCCTCCTCGGCGTCGAGGCCGGTGCGGGTCGCCTCGTCGAGCACGCTCAGCACCGCGCCCTCGATCAGCCGGGCGAGCGTCGCGGCTGACACGTCGGACCGCATCGTGCCGCCCTGGATTCCGTAGTGCGTGATGTGCTCGAGCAGGTCGCGCAGCGGGCGCAGGATCTCGTCGATGCGGGCCCGGTACGGCCCGCGCACGGCGAGCTGCGCGCGCGCCCGCACCTGGGACACCTGGCCCCACAGCGACGACGCGATGGTCGCGATGGCGAGCAGCGGATCGGAGTCGTCGACCGGCTGCAGGGTCGCCGTGACCCGGGAGGCACCGGCAGCGAGGGCCTCCTCGACGAGCTCGTCGCGGGAGGTGAAGTGCCCGTAGACGGCGCGGCGGGTGAGGCCTGCCTCGGCGGCGATGGCGTCGAGCGGGGCATCCGGGTCGACGGTCAGCACGCGCAGGGCGGCATCGAGCAGCAAGGCGCGATTCTCGCGGGCATCGCGGCGGGGGAGGCGCGGAGTCGAAGACATCCGAAAAGAATACGAACGTGCACAGGGTTGTGCAAGTTCAGTAAGGGAGAGACGTCGGGCCCGCCTACGCAGCACGCCCTCCGCCGTGCGCCCTCCACAGTGCGCCATACACAGTGCGGGCGCGGCCAACGCGGGCCGGGTGTCGCCGCCCGATAGAATTACGCGTACCCCTTTCGCAAACCGAAGGAGCGGCCCCGTGCCCGCAATCGTGATCATCGGCGCCCAGTGGGGCGACGAAGGCAAAGGCAAGGCCACCGACCTCCTCGGCAGCCGCATCGACTATGTCGTCAAGTTCAACGGCGGCAACAACGCCGGCCACACCGTGGTGATCGGCAACCAGAAGTACGCGCTGCACCTGCTGCCGTCCGGCATCCTCAGCGAGGGCGTCATCCCGGTGATCGCCAACGGTGTCGTGATCGACATCGAGGTGCTGTTCCACGAACTCGACGCTCTCATCGCGCGCGGCGTCGACGTCTCGCGGCTGAGGGTGAGCGCCAACGCGCACATCATCACGCACTACCACCGCACCCTCGACAAGGTGACCGAGCGCTTCCTCGGCAAGAAGCAGATCGGCACGACGGGTCGCGGTATCGGCCCCAGCTACGCCGACAAGATCAACCGCGTCGGCATCCGCATCCAGGATCTCTTCGACGAGAACATCCTGCGCCAGAAGGTCGAGGCGGCCCTCGACCAGAAGAACCACCTGCTGGTCAAGGTCTACAACCGGCGTGCGATCAGCGCCGACGAGATCATCGAGAACCTGCTGTCCTACACCGAGCGCCTGCGCCCGATGGTCACCGACACCGCGCTCGAACTGAACAGGGCCCTGGATGAGGGCAAGACCGTGCTCTTCGAGGGCGGCCAGGCCACCATGCTCGACGTCGACCACGGAACGTATCCCTTCGTGACGTCGAGCAACTCCACCGCGGGCGGCGCATCGACCGGATCGGGCATCGGCCCCGGGCGCATCGAACGCGTCATCGGCATCGTCAAGGCCTACACGACCCGTGTCGGTGCCGGACCGTTCCCGACCGAGCTGTTCGACGAGTCCGGCGAGTTCCTGCGCGCGCAGGGATTCGAGTTCGGCACCACCACAGGGCGCCCGCGCCGCTGCGGCTGGTACGACGCGCCGATCGCGCGCTACTCTGCACGCATCAACGGCGTGACCGACTACGTGATGACCAAGCTCGACGTTCTCACCGGTCTCGAGAAGATTCCGGTGTGCGTCGCATACGAGGTCGATGGGGTACGTGTCGACGAGGTTCCGGTGTCGCAGTCCGACTTCCACCACGCCGTGCCGATCTACGAAGAGTTCCCCGGCTGGTCTGAGGACATCACCGGCGTGCGCGAGTTCGGGGACCTTCCGGCCAACGCGCAGGCCTATGTCCTGGCCGTCGAGGCGATGAGTGGATGCCGCATCTCCGCGATCGGCGTCGGCCCCGGCCGCGACGCGATCATCGCGAGGCACGACCTGCTCGACTGATCGTCGCCGCGGTTCCGCTCTCGGGCGCTGCGATCCGGTACTGCGATTACCTCGCTGATCAGGCTTTCATCATTCAGGAGTCCTGGGCCGGTGTGACCAGTGGATGCTGCATCCACTCGTCATTCCGGCCCTTTTTCGGTCTCCGGACCCCTGAACTCCTGGATGATGCGACCCCCGCCGCGGGCGTTCCTGAATGATGAAAGCCAACCGGGCGGGGTGGCGGACGTCAGGGGTACATGTTTGTGTAGTCAAAGGGAGGTGGGGAAACCTCCCGTTAACGTCCCGGTTACTTTCTCCGCATTAGATCGGGGCACACCAACATCAAAGATCGGGGCACTTCCATGCTTGGTTCACCGAGGAATCGAACGAGGGCGGGCGTCGCGTGCGCCGTCGGATTGGCCATGGTGGCGTCACCGCTCGCCGTGGTCAGCGCCCAGGCAGCACCAGACGGGTCGTCAATCGTCATCAACGAGGCGTACCTGAACGGCGGCAGCACAGGGGCCAGCTATCTGAACAAGTTCGTCGAGCTGCACAACCCGACTGCGGCCGCCATCACCCTTGACGGGATGTCGCTGCAGTACCGCTCCGCGACCGGAGCGGGCGCTCCCAACGCAGTGCAGCCCCTGACGGGTTCCATTCCGGCGGGTGGCTACTACCTGATTCAGGGTGGCTCGAACGCTGCAAATGGCGAACCCCTGCCTGCAGCAAACGCCGTCATGTCGAACTCGTTCGCGGGCGGAACTGGCGGCACGCTCATCCTCGCGAGCCAAACCGAGCTGCTCCCCGCATTCGGCACGGGCTCAGTAGTCTCCGAGACTGACGCGATCGTCGATCTGCTGGGTTACGGAACGTCCACGACGTTCGAGACCGCCAAGACAACGGCTGCCTCCACAACTACGTCTCTCAACCGCGCCCCGGGTGTGGCTGGCGACACCGACAGCAACCTCGCCGACGTCACCACCGCGGCCCCGACCCCGACCAACGCCGCAGGCGAGACCGCCGCAGCACCGGTCGAGGAGGAGCCCCCGGTCGAGGAAGAACCAGAAGTACCCCCGACCCCGACCACCCCGATCGCCATCTCGGCGATCCAGGGCACCGGAGCCGCCAGCCCGCTGGTGGGCACCACGGTCACCACGACCGGTGTCGTGACCGCAGACCACTCGGTCGGCGGCTACAACGGCTACTACATCCAGACCGCCGGAACGGGCGGAACGTCGGCGCGCACTGCGTCCGACGGCATCTTCGTCTTCAACGGCACCTCGGGCACCGACTGGGCCATCGGCGACGTCGTCGAGGTCACCGGAGCGGTCAGCGAATACTTCGGCCTGACGCAGATCACCGCTGGCTCGTCGACGATCGTCTCGTCGAACGCCGCACTGCCGACCGCGACGCCGCTCGCCGACACCGTTCTCGGTGGCGCACGCGAGGCGTACGAGGGAATGCTCGTCACCCCGACCGGCTCCTTCCAGCTGTCGTCGACCCACGAGGTCTTCAACTACGGCACCCTGTGGCTCTCGCCAGGCACCACCCTGCCGGTCAAGAGCACCGAGGTCGTGCGCCCCGGCGCCGAGGCCGACGCGATCGCCCAGGCCAACATCGACGAGCGCCTGCTGCTCGACGACGGATACAGCATCCAGACCAGCAACGCGGCGCACCCCGGAACCCAGCCGTACCTCGAGGAGGAGACGGTCGTGCGCAACGGCGACGGCGTCGTCTTCCCGACCGAGGCATACGTGCTCGGCTACGGATTCGACTCCTGGCGCCTGCAGCCCACCGAGCCCATCTCGAGTGACACCGTCGGCGCCCCGCTGCCGACCTTCACCGCTGACAACCCGCGCGAGGAATCCGCGCCCGAGGTCGGTGGCGACATCCAGGTCGCGGCATTCAACGTGCTGAACTACTTCACGACCCTCACCTCCGAGAACCGCAACGCGCGAGGAGCGGCCACGGCCGAACTGTTCGCGGCGCAGAAGAGCAAGATCGTCGCGGCCATCACCGAACTGGATGCCGACGTCGTCGCGCTCCAGGAGATCGAGAACTCGGCCAAGCTCGGCAAGCCGGTCGACACCGCAACCGCCGACCTCGTCGACGGACTCAACGAGGCCGCGGGAAGCGAGGTGTGGGACTTCGTGCCGACGCCAGCCGCGCTCGCGAACACCGAGACCGACTTCATCACCAACGCGATCATCTACAAGACCGCGTCGGTCGAGACCGTCGGCGACAGCCAGACCGACATCGACGAGACGGTCTGGAACAACGCCCGCGAGCCCATCGCGCAGGTGTTCGACGCCGACGGCGAGCAGTTCACCGTCGTCGCGAACCACTTCAAGTCGAAGGGTTCGGGCGAGGGAGCGAACGCCGACCAGGGCGACGGGCAGGGCGCATCCAACGTCGACCGCATCGCCCAGGCGAACGCGCTGATCGACTTCACCGCCGAGCTCATCGAGACCACCGGTGAGTCGGAGGTGTTCCTGCTCGGAGACTTCAACTCCTACGCGCAGGAAGACCCGATCGCGGCCTTCGCCGCCGAGGACTACGTCGACCTGGTTCCCGAGTTCGATGCCGGGTACACCTACACCTTCGACGGTGAGCTCGGGTCGCTCGACCACGCCATTGCGACTCCGGATGCCGCATCCATCGTCACCGACATCGCGGTATGGAACATCAACTCGCCCGAGTGGAGCGACCGTCAGTACAACTTCGGCGCGTCAGACCCCGAGAGCGCATTCCGCTCGTCGGACCACGACCCGGTGATCTTCGGGCTCGACTTCGACGCGGCATCGCTCGTCGACCTCAACCTGCTGAACATCAACGACTTCCACGGACGCATCGACGCCAACACCGTCAAGTTCGCGGGCACAGTCGAGCAGCTGCGGGCCGAGGAGGGCGAGGGGAACACCCTGTTCCTCTCCGCCGGCGACAACATCGGCGCATCCCTCTTCGCTTCGGCGTCGCAAGACGACGTTCCGACCATCGACGTGCTCAACGCGCTCGAGCTCTCCAGCTCGGCCGTGGGAAACCACGAGTTCGACCAGGGCATCGATGACCTCACCGACCGCGTCGAACCCCTCGCGGACTGGAGCTACCTCGGAGCCAACGTCTACCTCGCCGACGGGGTCACCCCTGCGCTCGACGAGTACGACGTGTTCACGGTCGACGGAGTGCGCATCGCCGTGATCGGCGCCGTCACCGAGGAGACCCCGACCCTGGTCTCGCCCGGCGGTATCGAGGGACTGGTATTCGGCGACCCCGTCGACGCCATCAACCGAGTCGCCGAGCAGCTCGTCGACGACGACCTGGCCGACGTCATCGTGGCCGAGTACCACGAGGGCGCCGGAGCGGGAACGCCCGACGGAGCGACGATCGAAGAAGAGATCGCCGCAACCGACACCGCGTTCTCCGCGATCGTCACCGACACCTCCGCCGAGGTCGACGCGATCTTCACGGGGCACACCCACAAGCAGTACGCGTGGGATGCCCCGATCACCGGCCAGCCCGGAGAGACCCGTCCGATCCTGCAGACCGGCAGCTACGGCGAGTTCATCGGACAGATCGGGCTCCGCTACAACGAGGAGACCGACGAGGTCGAGTCATACACCGCACGCAACGTCGCCCGCAGCACCGCAGACGACGCGGCGCTGATCAGTGCGTACCCGCGGGTGGCCGAGGTCAACACCATCGTGACCGCGGCCCTCGCCGAGGCAGCGATCATCGGCAACCAGCCGATCGGAGAGGTGACCGCAGACATCACCCGGGCATACACGACGAATCCCGCCACGGGTGCCCTGGGCGAAGACCGCGGTGCGGAATCCACCCTCGGAAACCTCGTGGCCGACTCGCTGCTGGCGAGCCTCGGCGACGAGAGCCTGGGAGGCGCCGAGATCGGCGTCGCGAACCCCGGTGGTCTTCGCGACGACCTGGACTTCGCGGCATCGGGTGCTGAGGGCAACGGCGTCGTCACCTTCGCCGAGGCCAACGCGGTCCTGCCGTTCGTGAACAACCTGTACACGACGACCCTCACCGGGGAGCAGTTCACGACGGTGCTCGAGCAGCAGTGGCAGACGAACGCCGACGGCACCGTGCCGTCGCGTCCGTTCCTCAACCTGGGGCTCTCCGACAACGTGAGCTACACCTATGACGAGACTCGCGCCGCGGGTGACCGCATCACCAGCGTCACCGTCGACGGTGAGCCGATCGACCCGGAGCGCGACTACCGCATCGGATCGTTCAGCTTCCTCCTCGAGGGTGGCGACAACTTCCGGGAGTTCGCGAACGGCACCGACACCCGCGACTCCGGTCTCATCGACCGCGACGCGTGGATCGAGTACCTGAGCGAGAGCTCGCCGGTCAGCCCCGAGTTCGACCGTCGCGGCGTGAGCGTAACCGGCGTGCCGACCGAGGCCTTGGCCCCGGGCGCGCAGGAACTGCTGTCGCTCTCGAAGCTCGACCTCACCTCGCTCGGCAGCCCCGTCAACACCCAGGTGAGCGCTGCTTTCGAGGGAAGCGCCGCAGCACCGGTGCTCTCGCCGGTCACCGACGGGGCGTCCACGGTCGCCTTCACGGTGCCCGACGACGTGCCGGACGACGCCACGCTGGTCATCACGGCTCTCGAGTCGGGAACCACGGTTCGCGTCGCCATCCCGGTCGACTCCGACGTGACCGTGCCGGGGGAGACCCCGGGCGAGACCCCAGGGGAGACCCCGGGCAACGGCAATGGCAATGGCAATGGCAACGGGAACGGCAACGGCAATGGGAACGGCAACGGGGTCGGTAACGGCAACGGGAACGCCGGTGGGAACGGCAATGGTAACGGCAACGCCGGTGGTAGCGCCGGCGGCAACGGCAACGGCAACGGCAACGGCAACGGTAACGGCGGTGGCAACCTCGCCACCACCGGAACCGACGTCTCGCCCATCATCGCCATGGCTGCCCTGATGCTGCTCCTCGGTGCAGCGCTGGTCGGCACCCGTCGCCGCTTCGGCACGGATGCGTAACCACACGGAGGCGTAACCAGCAGCACCCGTCACCATCCAGCACCACGCACGCGGCGCCGTCGCTCCTCCGGGAGCGGCGGCGCTGCGGCGTTCCGGGGCGCGCGTTCGTGCATGGACCCACGACCAGGCGGCCCCGAGGTGGGAGAATCACTCCCGTGACTGCGACCAGGCCAGACCCCGCCGAGACCATGACGGGGCGGTTCATCCGGCTCGAGCCGCTCACCAGGGAGCGGCTCCCCGAGCTGTTCTCGGCCATCGGCCACCCGATCGTCTTCGCCGGCGGATACGGCGGCGGCCCGGCCGGCTACCGCGACACCGAGGCCGGCTTCATCGACTGGGCGGAGACCTACTACTCCTGGAACGCCGGCAACGTCTACGCCGTGATCGTGGTCGGTGGCCCACATGACGAACGCCTGGTGGGCACCACGACCCTCGGCGACTTCGAGCCGCAGTTCGAGGCGACCCACATCGGCTGGACCGCCTACGACCCGAGGGTGTGGGGAACGGCGGTCAACGCCGAGGCCAAGCGCCTGCTCCTCACCAGCGCCTTCGACCACGGCTTCGGCCGGGTCAAGATCCAGGCGGACGCGCTCAACGAGAGGTCGCGGGCGGCGATCCATCGCATCGGAGCGACCTTCGAGGGCGTGCTCCGTCGGGACCGTCCGCGCGCCGACGGCACCTGGCGCGACAGCGCGGTGTTCTCCGTCATCATCGACGACTGGCCGAAGGTGCGCGACATCCTCGACGGCCGCCTCGACCCGCACTCCGGCCGACCCGTGCTGTTCCGCTCCTGGCCGAACGAGGCGCCGACCGTACCACCTCTGCCGCGCGCCCAGCGGTGAACGCGTTCAGTCTACGGTGGTGAAGTGAAGGCATGGAAACTCTCTACACGGCCATCGCCCATGCATCCGGGGGTGGCCGCGACGGCCACGTCCGCTCCGAAGACGACTTTCTCGACTTCGACACCCGCCCTCCCAAGGAGATGGGTGGCTCCGGTGAGGGCACGAACCCCGAGCAGCTGTTCGCTGCCGGCTACTCCGCCTGCTTCCTCGGCGCCGTGCACGCGGTCGGCCGCGGCCTCAAGCTCGACACCACCGACTCGTCGGTCTCGGGCAGCGTCTCGATCGGCAAGGAGGGCGAGGGAATGAAGCTCGCCGTCGAGCTCGACGTGTACCTCCCCAACGTGCCGGCAGACCGCCGCCAGGAGCTGGCCGATGGCGCACACCAGATGTGCCCGTACTCCAACGCCACCCGCGGCAACATCGACGTCGACATCTCGCTCGTCGACTGACCGACAGCCCCGCAACACCACCCGTCACGACGGCGGCCGCTCCGGCGGCCGCCGTCTGTCGTTTCGGCCGCGCACCGACAGCCCCTAGGTTTAATGCCATGACTGAGAGCACCCCGGATGCGACGACCGCCGCCGATGCCCAGGCGGTGACCGAAGCCCTCGCCGGCCTCCGCCGCAGCATCGACAACATCGACGCGGCCCTCGTGCACATGCTCGCCGAGCGCTTCAAGTTCACGCAGGAGGTCGGTCGGCTCAAGGCGGCGCACGGCCTGCCCGCATCAGACCCCGTGCGCGAGTCCGTGCAGATCGCTCGCCTGCGCGGCCTTGCCGAGGAGTCGCGCCTCGATCCGGCCTTCGCCGAGAAGTTCCTCGGGTTCATCGTGGCGGAGGTCATCCACCATCACGAGCAGATCGCATCGACGGGCGTGCACGACACGATTCCCGGGGATCGCTGAGCCGCAGCATCCATGGTCCCCGGCGGGCCAAGCACCCCACCCAGTGTCTAGTTTTGAGTTATTCAAAACACCACTAGACTCGGTATATGACCCCGACCCGCAATGACGCACCCCCGGTCGACCCGTTGGCCACCAGTATCCGTGACGCCGGCCTCAAGGTCACGGCGCCCAGGGTCGCCGTGCTCACCGCCCTGGCCGACATGCCCCACGTCGATGCCGACACCGTTTTTCGGGCCGTGCGCGAAACCCTGCCCGGTACGTCCCTGCAGGCCGTCTACGGCGTGCTCGGCGCCCTGACGGGCGTCGGCCTGGTTCGACGCTTCGACCCCGCAGGCTCGCCCGCACTGTTCGAGCGCCGCGTCGGCGACAACCACCACCACCTGGTGTGCTCGCACTGCGGCACCATTCGCGACGTCGACTGCGTCATCGGGGCAGCGCCCTGCCTCACGCCCGTCGACACCGCCGGCTTTCGCATCCACACCGCCGAGGTCACCTTCTGGGGCCTCTGCGCGGAATGCGCCGCCGACCCCCGAAACTCATCCGACCCGATCGACAGCACCACGCACACCCACTCCGAGGAGACCCCATGACAGAACCCACCACGACCCAGACCGGCACCCCGGTCTCGAGCGACGCGCACTCGCTGACGAACGGCCCCGACGGCGTCACCGCGCTGCACGACCGCTACCTGGTCGAGAAGCTCGCCCAGTTCAACCGTGAGCGCATCCCGGAGCGCATCGTGCACGCCAAGGGCGGCGGCGCCTTCGGTACCTTCACCGTGACCGACGACGTCTCCCGCTTCACGAAGGCTGCCGTGTTCCAGCCCGGTGCCGTGACCGACACCCTGCAGCGCTTCTCCAGCGTCGCAGGCGAGCAGGGCAGCCCCGACACCTGGCGCGACGTGCGAGGCTTCTCGATGAAGTTCTACACGACCGAGGGCAACTACGACATCGTCGGCAACAACACCCCGGTGTTCTTCATCCGCGACGGCATGAAGTTTCCCGACTTCATCCACTCGCAGAAGCGCCTGCCGGGCTCCGGCCTGCGTGACGCCGACATGCAGTGGGACTTCTGGAGCCTCTCGCCCGAGTCCGCCCACCAGGTCACCTATCTCATGGGCGACCGCGGCCTGCCGCGTTCGTGGCGCGAGATGCCCGGCTACGGATCGCACACCTACCAGTGGATCAACGCCGAGGGCGAGCGCTTCTGGGTCAAGTACCACTTCACGTCGAACCAGGGCAACGTCGAGATGGAGGGCGCCGAGGCCGAGCTGATCGCCGGTGCCGATGCCGACTACTACCGCCGCGACCTCTACGAGGCCATCGAGGCGGGCAACTTTCCGTCGTGGGACCTCTACGTGCAGGTCATGCCATACGAAGAGGCCAAGACCTACCGGTTCAACCCGTTCGACCTCACCAAGGTGTGGCCGCACGCCGACTACCCGCGTATCAAGGTGGGAACCCACACCCTGAACCGCAACCCGGAGAACTTCTTCGCGCAGATCGAACAGGCGGCGTTCTCGCCGGCCAACACCGTTCCGGGCATCGACATCAGTCCCGACAAGATGCTCATGGCGCGCGTGTTCTCCTACCCGGACGCCCAGCGCTACCGCGTGGGGACCAACTACAACGAGCTGCCGGTCAATGCGCCGATTTCGAAGGTCTCGAGCTACACGCAGGACGGCCAGGGTCGCCACGGGTTCAGTGCACCGTCAGCCCCGGTCTATGCCCCGAACTCGTTCGGCGGACCGGTGGCGGATGCCGAGGCATCCGGAGCAGGAACCTGGGAGAGCGACGGCGAACTCGTGCGTGCCGCCGCCACGTTGCACGCGGAAGACGACGACTTCGGCCAGGCGGGAACCCTCTACCGCGAGGTCTATGACGCCGAGGCGAAGAAGCGATTCCTCCAGACCATCACCGGTGGCGTCGGCGGCGTGACCCGCGCCGACATCAGGGAGCGTGCCATCCAGTACTGGACCAACGTCGACGCCGAACTGGGCGCCGCGCTGCGGGCCAACCTCGAGTCGACCGGCGAGCAGGCCGGCACGACGGCGAACGAGGCCGCGGAGCCCGTCGGCGTCGTCTGAGGCGACCGCACGACCGCGTAACAACGAACGCGCTGCCGGATCCCCGAGGGGAACCGGCAGCGCGTTCGCCGTTCGTGCGGGGCCTGGCCCGGCGCTACTGCCCGACGACCGGGCCGAAGTGCTGCGGCAGGGTGGCGCGGTGCGTGCCGCGCAGTTCATCGAGCTGCACGGTGAAGTGGTCCTGCACCTCGAGTTCGCCCGAGTTGTCGGTCACGCCGATGCGCAGCACCGGATAGCCGCGCCCCGCGCACAGGCCGCGGAACTTGACGTCGTCCTCGCGCGGCACGGAAACGATGACCCTCCCGGTCGACTCGCTGAACAGCGCGGTGGTGGCGTCGACCCCGTCACGCTCCATGATCTCGGTGAGCCAGATGCGGGCGCCGACGCCGAAGCGCAGCACTGCCTCGGCCAGCGCCTGCGCGAGCCCGCCGTCGGCGAGGTCGTGCGCGCTCGCGACGAGCGACTCCGTGCCACCGGCGGCGATCAGTGCCGCCAGCGCGCGCTCCGCGTCAAGTTCGACCGCGGGCGGAAGACCGCCGAGGTGGTCGTGGATGACGCCGGCCCACGCCGAGCCGTCGAGCTCGAGCGCGGTGGTGCCCAGCAGGTAGATGTTGTCGCCCTCGTCCTGCCACCCGGACGGGATGCGGCGGGCCACGTCGTCGATGACGCCGAGCACGGCGACCACGGGCGTCGGGTGAATGGGAACGTCCCCGGTCTGGTTGTAGAAGCTCACGTTGCCGCCCGTGACGGGAATCTCGAGCTCGAGGCATCCATCGGCCAGTCCTTCGACGGCGCGGGAGAACTGCCACATCACCTCGGGGTTCTCCGGAGAGCCGAAGTTGAGGCAGTCGCTGACCGCGACCGGTGTCGCACCGGTGACGGCGACGTTGCGGAACGCCTCCGCGAGGGCCAGCCGCGCGCCCTGATACGGGTCGAGCTGGCAGTAGCGGCCATTGGCATCGGTCGCGACCGCGAAGCCGAGGCCCGACTCCTCATCGACGCGCACCATGCCGCCGTCGTCGGGGAACGACAGCGCGGTATTGCCCATCACGTAGCGGTCGTACTGGTTGGTGATCCAGTCCTTCGACGCGAGGTTCGGGCTACCCAGCAGGGCGAGGAACTGCCCGCGCAGGTCGCCGTCGCGGGGCAGGGTCGCCGCGGTGTCGGCGTTCAGCGCGTCGATCCAGGTCGGGTACGCGACCGGGCGGTCATAGACGGGGCCATTGACCGCGACGGTGCGCGGCTCGACATTGACGATCTCCTCGCCCTGCCAGTTGATGACCAGACGCCCGGTGTCGGTGACCTCACCGAGCACGCTGGTCTCGACATCCCACTTCTCGACGACCCTGAGAAAGCCGTCGAGCTTCTCGGGCGTCACGATCGCCATCATTCGCTCCTGGCTCTCCGACATGAGGATCTCCTCGGCGGTGAGGGTGGGGTCGCGCAGCAGAACCTTGTCGAGCTCGATGTACATGCCGCCGTCGCCGTTGCTGGCCAGCTCGCTCGTCGCGCACGAGATGCCGGCCGCGCCGAGGTCCTGGATGCCCTCGACGAGCTTCTCGCGGAACAGCTCGAGGCAGCACTCGATGAGCACCTTCTCGGCGAACGGGTCGCCGACCTGCACGGCGGGCCGCTTGGTGGGGCCGCCTGCCGAGAACGAGTCGGAGGCGAGGATGGATGCTCCGCCGATGCCATCGCCACCGGTGCGGGCCCCGAACAGCACGACCTTGTTGCCGACGCCGCGCGCGTTGGCGAGGTGCAGGTCTTCGTGGCGGAGCACCCCGACGGCCAGCGCGTTCACGAGCGGGTTGGCCTGGTAGACGGCGTCGAAGTAGGTCTCGCCGCCGATGTTCGGCAGCCCGAGGCAGTTGCCGTAGAACGAGATGCCCGAGACGACGCCGTGCACGACGCGCGCCGTGTCGTCGGAGTCGATCGCGCCGAAGCGCAGCGCGTCCATCACGGCGACCGGGCGGGCACCCATCGAGATGATGTCGCGCACGATGCCGCCGACGCCGGTCGCGGCGCCCTGGAACGGCTCGATGTATGACGGGTGGTTGTGCGACTCGATCTTGAACGTCACGGCCCAGCCCTCGCCGACGTCGACGACCCCGGCGTTCTCGCCCATGCCGACCATCAGGTTCTTGCGCATCGCCTCGGTGGTCTTGGTTCCGAACTGGCGCAGGTAGTTCTTGCTGCTCTTGTAGGAGCAGTGCTCGCTCCACATGACGGAGTACATGGCGAGCTCACCGCTGGTCGGGCGCCTGCCGAGGATCTCGCGAATGGAGGCGTACTCGTCGGCCTTGAGGCCCAGCGCGCCATACGGCTGCTCCCGGTCGGGCGTCGCGGCGGCGTTGGCCACGGAATCCGGGGCGGGCCGGGTGGGTGCGGTGGTGGTCGGCGCAGCGGGGGCAGACGGGAACAGGTCGGTCACGAGTGGTACTCCCAGGGAGGATTCGAGGATGCCGCGCAGTCGGATGCCAGCGCCCCGAGTCTACCGGCGGCCTGCGCCCCGCCCGGCGGCGGCGGGATTCGGATGGCCTCCCCGTGCGGTGCGCCTCAGCCGGCCGGCGAGATGGACGCGAGTACCTGCGCCGTCTCGTCCAGCAGCTCGTTGCGTGCTGCCGGGTCGGAGTCGTCCTGGCGGAGCTGTCGATCGAGGGCGGCCAGCTGGTACCGGAGCGCGTCCGTCACGGCGGGATCGTCGCAGGTGTAGGCGAGGTCGGAGATCACCTGCAGGAACCGTCGCACCAGCACCGCGTCGGTCGCACCATAGTGGCGGATCTGCGACAGCGCCAGGTGCACCGTCTCGCCCGGGAGCACCCGCCTGGTCACGACCCGCAGCGTTCCGTCGGAATCGGCCAGCGCGGCAGGCGTCGTCGGCATGGTCACGATCCTCGTCACGAGGGCCCCGAGGTGCCCGAGCGCGTTCACGGCCGTGATCGGGTCGTTGATTCCGGGAGACAGGGCGCGCACGCCGATGTCGACGATCTGCTGCACGCCGAAGTCGATGTCCTGCGCCGCGGTGCGTTCGTAGCCGATCTTGTGGGCAGTGCGCACCTCGTCGGCGATGGCGTCGTGATCGAGCGGGGTGCTGGAGTTGCCGGAGCGCCACCAGCGCGCCAACGGGGTGCCATCGACCACGTTGTCTCCTACCCGACGTACCTCTTCGATCACGAGGCCGCGTTCGCTGGCGACATCCAGCAGTCCCGTCCTGTCGAGGCTGGTGATGAACCCACTCGACGTCGCGAGGATGGATGTCGCGTTCTGCGGGGTGCTGAACCGATGCGGGTACGCCGGCAGGTCGGCGACGCTGCCCGCGATCAGGTCGATGGTCTCATCGGTTTCGCCGTGGATGTCCTTGACGATGGTCTCGAGTCGCAGCTGCGAGGCGAGGTGCGCGAGGAACACCACGAGCATGATGACGCTGAGGAGGGTCAGCACGAATGCCGCGGTGATCGCGATGCGGGGTACGAACTCGGGTACCTCGTCGGTGTCGTTGCGAACGGTGCGCAGCACGGTGAGCGAATAGGCGAAGGTGCCGAGGAACGCCGCGAGGGTGAGGTGCACCTGCCGGTCGCGGGCGAACAGTCGCAGCACGCGCGGGGAGGCCTGGCTGCTGGCGAGCTGCAGCGCGACCACGGTGAGCGAGAACGTGAGGGAGGTCGCGGTGATCAGCGACCCGGCGATCGACGACAGCACGGAGCGGGCGGTGTCGGCTCCACCGTTGAACACCGCGGACCCGACACCAGTGGGAAGGTCGGAATCCACCCGCAGGTCGAGCTGCGGGATGACGATCCCCACCGCGACCGCGACGACGATGGCCAGCACCGGGATAGGCCACAGGCGGGATTCCAGTGATTCCACGACGAGCGCGGTTCGGCCCTTCGCCCGGGAACGTCGACGTCGGTTCGGTGCTGAAGCCATGTCGCACATCGAACCACACGATCGAAGGTGCGGCGCGCAGGTGCTGGCGTGCGGTCGGGTCAGTCGCCGACGGGCGGTGGGGTCAGTCGCCGACGGGCGGCCCGGCGATGAGGAGCACGGTCACGATACCGACCAGCAGCACGACGAAGATGGTGACCAGCAGCGCCGGGTGGTTCACGAACCAGCGCAGCAGCCGGTTCAGCGGGCGGTGGTCGCGCGGATCGTCGGTGGCGACGCGCCGCCAGGTGCCCTCGAGCTGGCGGGTGCGCTCGAGGTGCCGGTCCATGGGGATCGTCGCGTACGGCACGACCGCGGTCACCAGCGACAGCACGATGGTCTTGAGCGACCAGTGCTGGTTGATGCCGACCAGCACCGCGCCCATGCAGAACGCCACGAACACGATGCCGTGCGCCGCGCCGCCGATGGAGACCCCGACGTCGGTGCTCTGCACCACGTACTTGAGGATCATGCCCACGATGAGCATGGTCCAGGTCACGGCCTCGGCGATCGCGAGGGTGCGGTAGAGCAGGCGCGGGCTCACGATGCGTCCGTCGCGGAACCCGCCGTCCACCAGGAGTCGGTCGGCGTCACCGGCGTGCGGCGCTTGTGCTCGGTCGCGAGATAGCGGTTCTCGATCGTCTCGGCGACGGAGGTCGCGACATCCATGCCCTCGAGAAAATCGTCGATGTCGTGGTAGCTGAGTCCGAGGTTGGCCTCGTCGGTCTGGCCGGGGTTCTCGTCGAGGAGGTCGGCGGTCGGGGCCTTGAGGTAGAGGCGCTCCGGGGCGTCGAGGTGCTTCAGCAGGGCGGCGCCCTGCCGCTTCGAGAGGCCGGAGAGCGGCAGGATGTCGGCACCGCCGTCGCCGTACTTGGTGAAGAACCCGGTGACGGCCTCCGCGGCGTGGTCGGTGCCCACCACGAGCAGCGAGCGCTGCCCGGCGATCGCGTACTGCGCGACCATGCGCGAGCGGGCCTTCGCGTTGCCCTTGGTGAAGTCGAGCATGCGGTCGCCGACGGCATCGGCGTATTCCGCGGCGAATCCGTCGACCGCGCGCTTGATGTCGAAGGTCACGGTGCGGTCGGCGCAGATGAACGACAGGGCGAGCCGGGCGTCGTCTTCGTCGGCCTGAACCGCGTATGGCAGGCGCACGGCGACGAACTCCGCCGTGATACCGCGTGCCGCGAGGCGTTCGACGGCGAGCTGGCACAGCCGCCCGGCGAGCGACGAATCCTGCCCGCCGCTGATGCCGAGCACGAACCCGCGCGCTCCGGTGTGCTCGAGGTAGCGGCAGAGGAACGCGACACGCTCCTCGATCTCGACCGCCGGGTCGATGGTGGCCTTCACGGCGAGGTCGGTGATGATCCTGGTCTGGAGTTCGCGCATGCTCCAACGCTAAGCGGCGGGGGAGCGCCCGATGATCACACGGGCCGTCCGGGCGGGCATTCGGATCGCATTGGTAGCCTCGGGCGATGACCTGGAGCCCGCGCCACCTGCCCGACCAGACCGACCGCCGATTCGTCATCACCGGGGGCAACGGCGGGCTCGGCTACTTCGCCGCGGAGCAGCTCGCCGGGGCGGGCTCGACCGTCGTGCTGGCCACCAGGAGCGCGGAGCGGGCGGATGCCGCGATCGCCTCGATCCGCGACCGGGTCGCCGGTGCCCGGCTCGAACGCCTGCAGCTCGACCTCTCCTCGCTCGAATCGGCCCGCGCCGCGGGTGACCGCATCGCCGCGTTCGACCACGTCGACGGCCTGGTGCTCAACGCGGGCATGACGTCGGGTTCGCGCGAGCGCGAGGTCACCGACGACGGCCACGAGCGCATCTTCGCCACGAACTACCTGGGGCACTTCGCGCTCGCCGCGCACGCCTGGCCGGCGCTCGAGCGCGCCGAGGGCAGCCGGGTGGTCGGTCTCGGCAGCATCTCGACCCTCTTGGTGACGCTCGACGCCGCCGACCTGCAGACCGCGCACCAGTACTCGTTCTTTCGGGCCTACGCGCTGTCGAAGCACGCCGTGCACGGGTTCGTCTTCGAGCTCGACCGGCGGCTGCGGGCATCCACTTCGACCGTCGGCTCGCTGCTCGCGCACCCCGGGTTCGCGATCGACAGCCTCAGCGAACCCCGCCCCGGCATCGTGCACGGCATCGCCGCCGGACGGGCGATGGCGTTCGGCGCCCAGGGCAAGAACCGTGGTGCCGCACCGATCGTGCGCGCGCTGGTCGACCCGGCCGCGCGCAGCGGGGAGTTCTACGGACCGCAGTTCGGCGTGAAGGGCCCGCCCGTGCTCACCCGTCCGGTTCCGTCGAGCTCGTCTCCTGCGTTCGGACGTGAGCTGTGGCGGCTGTCGGAGGAGTGGACGGGCGAGGCGTTCCGTCCGTAGCCCGGGCTCTCCCTAGTGCCCGGCGCCCAGGTTGCCCGCCAGGCGGTCGTGAATGGCTGCACTCGCCGAGTTCATGCCGATGATGGTCGCGCTCTTGCCGTGCCTCGCATACTTGGTGGTGATGGCGTCGAGGGTGGCGACGGATGACGCGTCCCACACGTGCGACGCCGACATGTCGATGACGACGTGGGCTGGATCGTCGGCGTAGTCGAATTGCGTGGTGAGGTCGTTGCTCGACGCGAAGAACAGCTCGCCGGTCACCGTGTAGTGGGCGGTGTCGACGCCCTCGGGGCTGGTGTCGACGACGCGCTCGACCGTGGCGAAGTGGGCGACCCGGCGGGCGAACGCGATCATCGCCACGACGACGCCGAGGATCACCCCGATTGCGAGGTTGTGGGTGATGACGACGGCGGCGACCGTTGCGAGCATCACGGTGGTCTCGCTTTTCGGCATGCGCTTCAGTGTCGACAGGCGCACGCTGTGCCAGTCGAAAGTACCGACGGAGACCATCACCATGACGGCCACGAGGGCGGCCATCGGAATGATGGCGACGATGTCGCCGAGAACCACGATGAGGATGATGAGGAAGACGCCGGCCATGAAGGTCGAGATGCGGGTGCGCGCACCCGACGCCTTGACGTTGATCATGGTCTGCCCGATCATCGCGCAGCCTCCCATGCCGCCGAAGAAGCCGGAGAGCATGTTGGACACGCCCTGTGCCCAGCTCTCGCGGGTCTTCTGCGATCGCGTGTCGGTGATGTCGTCGACCAGCTTGGCGGTCATCAGCGACTCGAGCAGCCCGACCAGCGCCATCGCCAGGGCGTAGGGCGCGATGATCGTGAACGTCTCGACCGTCAGGGGCACGTCGGGAAAGAACAGCGACGGCAGGCCGTCGGGCAGTTCGCCCTGGTCGCCGACCGTTGGAACGGCGATCGCCCACACGATGGTCGCGGTGGTGATCACGACGATGGCGACGAGGGGAGCGGGAACGACCCGGGTGATGCGGGGGAGCAGCACCAGGATGGCGATACCCAGCGCTACCAGCGGATAGACCAGCCACGGCACGTCGACGAGGTATTCGAGCTGGGCGATGAAGATCAGGATCGCGAGGGAATTGACGAATCCGACCATGACGCTGCGCGGGATGAACCGCATGAGCTTGGCGACCCCCGTCACGGCCAGGAGCACCTGGAAGATGCCGCCGAGGATGACAGTGGCGATGAGGTAGTCGACCCCGTAGTCGCGGGCGACGGGAGCGATGACGAGGGCGATGGCCCCGGTGGCCGCCGTGATCATCGCGGGTCGGCCGCCGAGGATCGCGATGGAGATGGCCATGACGAACGACGAGAACAGCCCGAGTCGCGGGTCGACGCCCGCGAGGATCGAGAACGAGATCGCCTCGGGAATCAGCGCGAGCGCGACGACGAGGCCGGCGAGTACCTCGCGGGTAAGGATGCGGGGGTTTCGCAGCGCAGACATGACGCTGTGTGGCTCGCGGGCGCCGCGAGGCGTGGCGGCAGGAGGACGTTCGGTGATGGGCACTGGAAAACACTACGCTGACGCCCCCGCGGCACCCATAACCACCCCTGAATCCGCCTCGCACCTCGAGGGTGGAGAATAGGGGGTGCCAGGACAGCACAAAGGCGTGTCCGGCCCACAGACGCATTCCTGCAGCACCCACCACATCTCGAAAGAAGCCCTATGACAATGCACCCGCTCGACCTCTCGAAACCGCCCCGCCTCGCCGACGGTGGCCTGCGCGTCACCGCCCTCGGTGGGCTCGGCGAGATCGGCCGCAACATGACCGTGTTCGAACACCACGGCAAGTTGCTCATCGTCGACTGCGGCGTGCTCTTTCCCGAGGAGACGCAGCCCGGGATCGACGTCATCCTGCCGGACTTCTCGTCGATCAGGAACCGCCTCGACGACATCGAGGCGATCGTGCTCACGCACGGCCACGAAGACCACATCGGCGGCGTGCCCTACCTGCTCAAGGAGCGCGAGGACATTCCCGTGATCGGGTCGGAGCTCACCCTGGCGTTCCTTGGTGCCAAGCTCCAGGAGCACAAGCTCAAGCCGCCCTTCATCACCGTGAAGGAAGGCGAGACCCGCAAGGCCGGTCCGTTCGACCTCGAGTTCGTCGCGGTGAACCACTCCATCCCCGACGGCCTCGCCATCGCGATCCGCACCGATGCCGGCATGGTGCTGCACACCGGTGACTTCAAGATGGACCAGTTTCCCCTCGACAAGCGCATCACCGACCTCGGCGCATTCGCCCGGCTCGCCGAGGAGGGTGTCGACCTGTTCCTCGTCGACTCCACCAACGCCGAGGTGCCAGGGTTCACCATGTCGGAGGAGGGCATCCGCCCCGCCGTCGACGAGGTGTTCCGCACCGCGCCGCGCCGCATCGTCGTGTCGAGCTTCGCGAGCCACGTGCACCGCATCCAGCAGGTGCTCGACGCCGCGGTACGACACAACCGCAAGGTCGCGTTCGTCGGCCGCTCCATGGTGCGCAACATGGGTATCGCCGGCGACCTGGGCTACCTCAACGTGCCCAAGGGCCTCGTCGTCGATATGAAGGAACTCGAGCGGATGCCGGCCAACAAGGTCGTGCTCATCTGCACCGGGTCGCAGGGCGAGCCGATGGCGGCGCTGTCGCGCATGGCCAGCCGTGAGCACATCATCAAGATCGGCGAGGGCGACACCGTGCTGCTCGCCAGCTCGCTGATTCCCGGCAACGAGAACGCGATCTACCGCGTGATCAACGGCCTCACCCGCTGGGGCGCCAATGTCGTGCACAAGGGCAACGCGAAGGTGCACGTGTCGGGGCACGCCAGCGCCGGCGAGCTCGTCTACTGCTACAACATCGTCAAGCCGACGAACGTGATGCCGGTGCACGGCGAATGGCGTCACCTGGTGGCGAACGCGGAGCTCGCGATTCGCACCGGAGTGCCCGAGAACCGCACCCTCATCGCCGAGAACGGCGTCACCATCGACCTCGTCGACGGCGTCGCATCCATCACCGGGCGCATCAAGGTCGACTACATCTTCGTCGACGGTGCCCACGTCGGCGGTGCGAGCGAGGAAGCACTCAACGACCGCAAGATCCTGGCCGAAGAGGGCGCCATCACGGTGCTCGGCATCTTCGACCAGAAGACCGGCAAGCTCGTGGAGCCCGTCGAGTTCCTTGCGCGCGGATTCGTGCACGACGACAACTGGATTCGCGAGGCCACCCGTGCCATCGACGACGCCATGAAGTCGCAGCGCGTGCGCAACGGCGAGGAGCTCGAGCAGCTGTTCACCAAGACGCTCGGCCGCTGGCTGCAGCGCAAGCACCGCCGCGCTCCCGTGATCACCTCGATCGTGGTCGACGCGTAGGCGCACCAGCGACAACGACGAAGGGCCCGGCAACCAGATGGTTGCCGGGCCCTTCTCGTTGTCGCTAGGCCTTGCTGTCGGGGCCTGCACCGCGACGGTCGCGCACCCGCTGCGACCAGCGGCGCAGCGGGTGGTCGGGCTCGCGGTCGACGGGTGCTTCGACCTCGAGGCCGTAGTACTCGCCGATGTCACCGACGAACGCGGCCTGCTTGGCGCGATCGTAGGCGCGCAGCTCGCGGCGGAACGCCGTGACGGTCGCGACGCACATCAGGATCATCACGATGCTGAACGGCAGGGCCGACAGGATCGCCGCGGTCTGCAGTGCGCTGAGGCCGCCCGCGATGAGCAACGCGATGGCGAGGACGGCGGTGGCCACGGCGAAGAAGATGCGCACGGGATTGCGCGGCTCCAGGGACCCGCCAGTGGCGATCATCGACATCACGAGCGAACCGGAGTCCGACGACGTGACGAAGAAGATGGCGATGAGGATGATGGCGCCGATGGTGAGGATCAACCCGCCCGGCATGTCCTGCAGGAGCGAGAACAATGCGGTGTTGCTGTCGACGGTTCCGTCGTCGGCCACGATTCCGCCGCCTTCGTACAGCTCGCGGTACAGGGCGCTGCCGCCGAGCACGGCGAACCACAGGAACGTGATGAGGGTGGGAACGAGCAGCACGCCGGCGACGAACTCACGCACGGTGCGACCCTTCGAGACGCGGGCGATGAACACGCCGACGAACGGGGCCCACGACATCCACCATCCCCAGTAGAACGTGGTCCAGCCGGACTGCCACACTTCGCCGTCCGTGCCCGCGTAGGCGCTGACGGTGAAGGACAGCCCGAGGAAGTTCTGCAGGTAGTTGCCGATGGACTGCACGAACTCACGCAGCAGGAACTGCGTGGGGCCGGCGAACAGCAGGAACACCAGAAGAGCGCCGGCGAGGATGAGGTTGGCGGTCGACAGCCACTTCATTCCCTTGCCGAGGCCGGAGATGAGCGACCCGATCGTGATGGTGGTGATCACGACGATGACGGCAATTTGCACGAACAGCGACGATTCGACGATGCCCGCGGCGTCGAGTCCCGCAGAGATCTGCAGAACCCCGAGCCCGAGCGACGTAGCGACGCCGAATACCGTGCCGACGAGGGCGACCACGTCGATGGTGTTGCCCCATCCGCCGCGCACGCGCTTGCCGAGCAGGGGTTCGAGTGCCCATCGGATCGATACCGGCCGCCCCCGGCGGTGGATGGCATAGGCGAGGGCGAGGCCGACGACCACGTAGATGGCCCAGGCGTGCAGGCCCCAGTGCAGGTAGGTCTGGCTCATCGCACTCTGCGCAAGCTCAGCCGGCGTGCCGGTGACGCCGGGGCGGGGGTTGGCGAAGTGGGTGAGCGGTTCGGCGACGCCGAAGAAGACCAGTCCGATGCCCATACCCGCCGCGAAGAGCAGCGAGATCCAGGCGAGCAGCGAGAACTCGGGCTTGTCGTCGTCATTGCCGAGCTTGATGTCGCCGAAGCGGCTCACGCCCATCCAGATCGCGAAGACCACGAACATGGCCGCGAGGAGCACGTAATACCAGCTGAACGCGTTGACGACGGTGGTCTGAAGGCTGGCGAATACCGAGGTTGCGAGCTCGGGGGCGATGAGCGCGAATGCGGTGATGCCGAGGATGATCATGGCCGACGGCCAGAACACCCACTTCGCGATACGCGGGGTCGCCGCGGGTGGCGCTTGTGGCGCGGGGGGATCGACGGTCGTCGGGTTGACAGCCTGATCGGTCATTGGCGCCTCATTTCTCTGTGAATTTGCTATGCAAGTTGGCTATCAAGGGTAGCGGAGATGAGTGCCCCCGTTGTGGGGCCTTGATTTTCGGGCGCGATCGTAGGTGGTTTTCGCCGTCTGCCGTCTGCCGTCTGCCGTCTGCCGTCTGCCGCAGTCGTCTGTCTTTCTGGCGCTGGCGCTGGCGCTACGCGCGACCGAACGCCGCGACCTCGCCGAGCAGAACCTCGGGGTGGAGCTTCTGGATGGCCTGCAGGCGCCACTGCGTGCTGAACAGGGCGATGAGTGCGCCGTCGGAGCGGGTGAGCACCTCGCACTGGCGTTCCTTCTCGAGCACCGCCGCACCCTCGCGGTCGGTTCCGCGTGCCACCTCGTATGGCAGCGCCTCGAGGCGGATCGCGGCACCGAAGTCGTGCGTCATCCGTTCGACCACGACCTCGAACTGCATCGGTCCGACCGCGCCGAGCACGGGGGCCTGGTCGCCGCGCAGGTCGGAACGCATCACCTGGATGACGCCCTCGTGGTCGAGTTGCTCGATTCCCCGCCGAAACTGCTTGTGCTTGCTCGAGTCGGCCGACCGCACGACGCGGAAGTGCTCTGGCGAGAACATCGGCAGCCGCGGGAACTCGACCGGGGTGCCCTCGAACACCGAGTCGCCCACCCGCAGGGCCGACGCGTTGACGAGGCCGACGACGTCGCCGGGCCAGGCGTGGTCGGCGACCTCGCGCACCCGCCCGAAGAGCTGCTGGGCGTACTTGGTGGCGAAGGGACGGCCGGTCGCCTGGTGCGTGACGATCATTCCCCGGGTGAAGAGGCCGGAGCAGACCCGCACGAACGCGACGTGGTCGCGGTGCGCGGTGTTCATGCCCGACTGCACCTTGAAGACGAACCCCGAGAAGTCGGTGTCGACGGCGCGGCGTTCGCCCGTGGCATCCACCCTGGCCTCGGCGGGCGGGGCGATCTGCACGAGCGATTCGAGCAGCTCGTGCACGCCGAAACCGGCGACCGCGGCGCTGAACAGCACCGGCGTGGTCTCGTTGCCGAGAAAACGCTCGTCGTCGTGGTCCTGGCCCTCGGCGTCGAGCAGCTCGACCTCCTCGACCGCGGTCTCCCACGCGACGCCCTCGCGCTCGAGCGCCTCGGCGGGGGTGAGTCGTTCGGCGATCGGCCGGGTCGCGCCGCCGGGGGAGCGGTCGAAGTGCACGAACTCGCCTGTGGCCCGGTCGAGCACGCCGCGAAAGTCCCCCGCGATTCCGACGGGCCAGGTGAGCGGCGTCGGCACGAGGCCCGTGCGTTCCTTGATCTCGTCGAGCAGGGCGAGGGCGTCGAGTCCTGGCCGGTCCCACTTGTTGATGACCGTGATGACCGGCAGGTCGCGCTGCTTGCACACGGCGAACAGCTTCATGGTCTGCACCTCGAGGCCCTTGGCCGCGTCGACGAGCATGACGGCGGCGTCGACCGCCGAGAGCACGCGGTAGGTGTCCTCGGAGAAGTCGGCGTGGCCGGGGGTGTCGACGAGGTTGATGATCGTGTCGTCGTAGTCGAACTGGATCGCGGTCGAGGTGACCGAGATGCCGCGTTCCTGCTCCATGGCCATCCAGTCGGAGACCGTGCCGCGGCGGCCCGCCTTGCCGTGCGTGGCGCCCGCGGTCGTGATCGCGCGGGCGTGCAGCAGCAGCGCTTCGGTGAGCGTCGACTTGCCGGCATCCGGGTGCGAGATGACGGCGAAGGTGCGGCGGCGGCGCGCCTCGGTCGCGATGTCGAGAGTGGATGCTTCGGCGGAGGGAGACATGCTTACCAAATGTTCGGGGGCGAAAGGGTGCGGTGCGACGCAGCCCGGTCGGGGCGGCCTCGCGGGTGGTGCGCGCGGGTGGTCGCGCGACGGGAGCGCTAGGCGGCTGCGGCCGCGAGCGACGCGACCGCCGAGGTGAAGATCGTGAGCCCGTCGATGCCGGAGCGCATCGCGGCCGGGGTGTCGGGGCCGAAGCCCTCCTGCACGGCGTGCTCGGGGTGCGGCATGAGCCCGACCACGTTGCCGCGGGCGTTCGTGATGCCGGCGATGTCGTTCATCGACCCGTTCGGGTTGACGTCGAGGTAGCGGAACGCGACCAACCCCTCGCCCTCGAGCCGCGCGATGGTCTCGTCGGAGGCGATGTAGCCACCCTCGCCGTTCTTCAGCGGAATGGTGATCTGCTGCTGGTCGGCGAACCCGGAGGTCCAGGCGGTCGAGGCGTTCTCGACCCGCAGCGCCTGGTCGCGGCAGATGAAGCTGCCGTGGTCGTTGCGAACCAGGCCGCCGGGCAGCAGGTGCGCCTCGGCGAGCATCTGGAACCCGTTGCAGATGCCGAGCACGGGCATTCCGGCCTCGGCCGCGGCGATGACCTCGGCCATGATCGGCGAGAGGCTCGCGATCGCGCCGGCGCGCAGGTAGTCGCCGTAGCTGAACCCGCCGGGCAGCACGATGGCCTCGACGCCCTGCAGGTCGTGCTCGCCGTGCCAGAGCGCTACCGGCTCCGCGCCGGCGAGGCGCACCGCGCGCTGCGCGTCACGGTCGTCGAGGCTGCCGGGAAAGGTGATGACGCCGATGCGCATCAGTTGCCTGCCAGGGTGGAGCGCTCGGTCTCGCTGGGAACGGATGCGGGGGTGGATGCCGCGGCGCCCGCCAGCCCGGGAGCGAACGCCACCGACACGACATCCTCGATCACCGAGTTCGACAGCATGGAGTCGGCCAGCGCACGCGCGTCGTCGAGCGCCGCGTCATCCATCGGTCCGTCGAACGACAGCTCGAAACGCTTGCCGATGCGCACACCGGTGAAGCGGGATCCCAGTCGGGAGAGGGCGCCGGTGACGGCCTTGCCCTGGGGGTCGAGAAGTTCGGCCTTGGGCATGACCTCGACGATGATTGTGGGCACCGGGCACTCCGTTTGCGAGTCGGGCGAAGGCGTTCAGCGCGAGATAGCGAGAAACCGCCGGGAAACCCCCAGTCTACCGCCGCGTGCCGCGCCCCACCGCAAGCCCCCTATGGGTGATGCGCTCCCCCTGTACTGTCGAAACCTGACGAGTAGGGGTGACCATGTTGAAACGTTCACGCGTGGCCGAAGTGGCCGACCAGATCGAGCCGGAGCGCACGCCGACATCATTGTGGACCGACCCGCTCGGCCGGTCCGCGACCCGGGCGGCGCAGGTCATCCTGCTGCTGGTGATCGCAAGCGTCATCGTGTACGCGGCGGTGACCCTGTCCTTGGTGGTCATCCCCGTGATCATCGCGCTCATCCTCGCGTCGGCGCTGCGCCCGGTGGTGCGCTTCCTCGAGAGCGTCATGCCGCGCACGCTCGCGGCGATCCTGTCGCTCCTGCTCGGAGTCTCGGTGCTGGGCGGCATCGTGACCGGAGTGGTATTCGCCGTGCGGTCCGAGTACGACAGCCTCGAAGAGTCGGTGCTGTCGGGCATCGACGAGCTCGTCGCGCTGTTCGAAAATGGGGGCCTGCCGGTCAACCAGGACGTCATCGACGAGGCGATCTCGGCGGGCCAGGACTTCCTCACCAGCAGCGCGTTCGGCTCAGGTGCGCTCGCGGGGGTCACGTCGGTCGTGTCGTTCCTGACCGGGCTCGTGCTGTTCCTCTTCATCCTGTTCTTCTTCCTCAAGGAGGGCCCGCAGATGTGGGCGTTCCTGATCAAGGCGTTCGACGCCGAGACCCACACCAAGGCGCGCAACGCCGGCAACCGCGCCGTCGAGGTGCTCGGTGGCTATATCCGCGGAACGGCGACCGTCGCCGCGGTCGACGCGATCATCATCGGTGCCGGGCTGTTCTTCCTCGACGTGCAACTCGCACTGCCGCTGGCCGTCATCGTGTTCATCGGTGCCTTCATTCCCATCGTCGGAGCGACGGCGGCCGGCATCATCGCAGCGCTCGTCGCGCTGGTCACCAATGACTTCAATACGGCAGTCATCGTGATCATCATCGTGGTCGTCGTCAACCAGCTCGAGGGCAACCTGCTCGCGCCGTTCGTGCTCGGCAATGCTCTCAAGCTCAACGGCCTCGTCGTGCTGCTCGCCCTGACCGCGGGGACCGTGCTCGGCGGCATCGTCGGCACGCTGCTCTCGGTGCCGCTCGCCGCCGTGGCGTGGGCGATCATCAAGTCGTGGAGCGGGGAGAACGTTCCCGTGCCGGGCATCGACACGCCGAAGTCCGCCAGGGGCAGGTACGTATCGCAGGTCGCCGACCGCAAGTCGTGGGTCTCCCGCGGCCGGATCGGCAAGCTCGGCAAACCCGGCAAGGACGGCAAGACCGCCAAGACCGGCAAGGACGCGGTTCCCTCCGGCGCCTGATCCGCGCCGGCGGGCCCCCGCCCGAAAGTCATCACAAAAAAGTTCGATGTCGCTGCATCCAAAACGGCACTGTCGCCGGAAGTACCTCCTGTAAGCACAACCCCCAATGCCCCTCGGGGCGCGAACAGGAGCAGATTGTGAAATCACGTATCGCCGCAGGCAGTGCAGCAGGCGCACTTCTCATCGCCGCAGTCGCAGTCCCCATGTCGGCATCCGCAAGCACCACCGACGCGCAGCTCTCCGTGGTGCACGGCGTGCCCGGCGTCACGGTCGACGTATGGGTCAACGGTGCCCTCACCCTCGACGACTTCACCCCTGGCACCGTCGCCGGACCGCTCGCCCTGCCGGCCGGAACCTATTCCGTCGCGATCACCGGGTCCGACGCCGCATCCGCAACCGAAGGCGTCGTCATCGGGCCCGCCGACCTGCCGCTCGCAGCCGGGGGCAACTACACCGCTGTCGCGCACCTCACCGAGGCCGGTGAGCCCACGGCGTCGCTGTTCACCAACGACATCTCGGCCACCGCAGCGGGTGAAGGTCGCTTGACCGTTCGCCACACCGCAGCGGCACCCGCCGTCGACGTGCTCGCGGGCGGCTCGGCCGTCGTCAGCGGACTCACCAACCCGAACGAGCAGATCCTCAACCTCGCCCCGGCCACCGTGTCGGCATCGGTCGTCGCAGCCGGAACCACCGAGCCCGCGCTGATCGGCCCGGCCGACGTTCCGGTCACCGAGGGATCGAACACCATCGTGTACGCCTATGGCAGCCTGGCCGACGACACCCTCGCGGTCGCCGTTCAGACGATCGACGGACTGCACACCCCGCCCGCCGGAATCCCGGCAGGACAGACCGGTGAGGCAGCACTCGCCGGCTCATCAGAGAACCTGTGGACCGGCCTCGGAGTCTTCGGACTCCTGCTCGCCGCCGCCGGCGCGCTGATCGCCACCCGCAAGTACTCGGCCCAGCGCTAAGCGCCGACCCGAGTAGCCGAGGTGCACATGAGCAGGGGACGACTGACGGCGACACTCATCGCGAGTGTGCTCGTCGGTCTTCCCCTGCTCGTGGCGTGCGCCCCGCAGGCCACGCTCACCAGGGTTCCGCCCCGCCCGATCGCGCTGTCCCCGTCGGCCTCGGCGTCACCTTCGCCGACCCCGAGCCCCACCCCGTCGCCGACCCCCACCCCGTCCCCGTCGGCCACCGCCATCCCCGCGCCTCCCGCTCCCGAGCCGCAACCCGCGGCTCCCGCACCCGTGCCCGACATACCCCGGTCGGATGCCGCCGCCAGCACGTACCTCCCCCCGGGAGTGGTCGCACCGCAGCGCATCTCCATTCCGCAACTCGGCATCGACATGCCCATCGAGGCGGAAGGCGTCGACGACAACGGGGCCATGGCGCTCCCCCCTGAAGCCGCGATCGCTGGCTGGTACCAGTACGGGCCCGGCATCCACAACGACGAGGGCGCCACCGTGATCGCCGCGCACATCGACTCGTTCCACGACGGCGTCGGGCCGTTCAGCCGGCTCCGCGACGCATCGGCGGGAAGCACCGTCACCGTCAGCGGCTCGGACGGGTCATCCGTCGACTACACCATCACCGAGGTGCGCTCGGTCGGCAAGATCGATGCCCCAATGGCCGAGGTGTTCGACCGCTCAGGCGACCCGCGCCTCACCCTGGTCACCTGCGGCGGCATCTTCGACTCGAGCACCGGACACTACCTCGACAACGTCATCGTCACCGCGGTTCCCGCATCGTCCGCGGGCGGGTGAGGTGGCCAGCCGGGGTCTCCACAGGCGGGAGACCGTTACGCGTCGACAGGAGCTACGTTAGTGACGGGCGCAGGGTGCGTCTCGATGACGAGAACTCAGCGGACGCAATTGACTGACATCGTGCACGACGACGACCAGGAATCGGTCACCGCCGATTTCGTGGCCGGTGACGAGCGCGCGCTCGCGGCGATGTACGATCGCTGGTCGCGCCTCGTCTACAGCATGGCGGCCAGGTCACTCGGGGATGCCACGGAGGCGGAAGATGTCACGCAGAAGGTGTTCGTCGCCGCGTGGCTCGGCCGGCACACCTTCGATCCGTCCCGCGCGAGGCTCGGCGGGTGGCTCGTCGGCATCACCAAGAACACGATCGCCGATTCCCACGCCCGCATCGCCCGCGAGCGCCGCGACCGCGAGGCGATCATCGCCAGCCTCGACCGCGAGGTCTCGTGGTGGTCGGAAGACCTCGCCGACCGCCTGCTGGTGGCCGATGAGCTCGCGCTGCTGCCAGAGGCCCCGCGCCAGATCATGCAGCTCGCTTTCTACGACCACCTCACGCACTCCCAGATTGCCGCCCGACTCGACATGCCCCTCGGCACGGTCAAAAGTCATATCCGTCGAAGTCTCGATCGGCTCCGAACACGATTGGAGGTGAATGATGACGCATAGCGACCCCGACGTACTCGCCATGAAGGCCATGGGCGAGTCGATACCCGCCGACGACGAACTGCACATCGAGCAGTGCGCGTCGTGCGCGAGCGAACTCCGCAGCCTCCTGCGGGTCGCCGACCTCGCGAGGTCCGGCACCCCCGGCGAGCAGCTCGCCGCCCCCGATGACTCGGTCTGGCGACGCATCAGTGCGACCCTGTCGTTCCCCTCCGACGTCGTGCCGCGGTCGGTCGCCGCGCGCGCCTCCGGTGAAGAAGTGGATGCCGCGGCATCCACCACCCCGCCGGTCGCCGTCGACCTCGCCCCCGATCCGCGGCTCGCCGCCCCCGCGACCACGGCTGCGACCACGGCTGCGCCCGAGGCCGCCCAGCGTCACGACACCGAGGCCGGGACCACGCCGACTGCGGCCGCCGGCCCCGTGCCGCTGCACGACCCGCAGCGGCGCCCGCGTCGCGCCTCGCGCCGTTCCCGCGTGCCCTACCTTCTCGCCGCGGCTGCCGCGGCCGTCATCGTCGGCGGAACCGCCGCGGTCATCGTGTCTCAGCTCCCCGCATCGCCCGACGTGCTCGCCGAGGCGCCGCTCGAGCCGCTCCCCGACTGGTCGGGATCGACCGGCGACGCGCTGCTCGAGCAGTCGGCTGACGGCCCCCGCGAGGTCGTCGTGACGCTCGACGCCCCCGAGGCCGACGGCGCATACCGCGAGGTCTGGCTGATCGCCCCCGACCTCAGCGGGCTGATCAGCATCGGCGTGCTGTCAGGCACCGAGGGCCGGTTCGTCGTGCCGGACGGCATCGACATCGCCGACTACCCGATCGTCGACGTGTCGGCGGAGCCGCTCGACGGCAACCCCGAGCACTCCGGCGACTCGATCGTGCGCGGCTCGCTCGAGTCGTAGGCGCCCTGCGTCAGGCGAGCAGGCACGCCAGAGCCCGCGGCAGGGCCGAGCCCGCGGCAGGGTCGAGCCCGCGCCGAGCGGCGCCGCTCAGGCCGCGTCGCCCGTCAGTCGCGAAATCAGCTCGCGATAGCGGTCGGCCGTGCGGTCGACGATGTGCGCGGGCAGGGTCGGCGGCACGGCCTCGGCTGCGGAATCCCAGTTCTGCACCAGCCAGTCCCGCACGATCTGCTTGTCGAAGCTGTCGGTGCGATTTCCGGATGCCCAGGCATCCGCATCCCAGAACCGGCTGCTGTCGCTCGTCAGGACCTCGTCGGCGAGCGTGATCTCGCCGGTCTCGCGGTCCGTTCCGAACTCGAACTTCGTGTCGGCGAGGATCACGCCGCGCGCCTCCGCGATCGCCGTCGCCCGGCGAAAGATATCGAGGCTGCGCTCGCGCAACTCGGTCGCGGCACCCTCTCCGACGAGTTCTACGGTGCGTTCGAACGTGATGTTCTCGTCGTGGTCGCCGAGCTGCGCCTTGAACGCCGGCGTGTAGATCGGCTCAGGCAGCCGGTCGCCGCGGCCGAGGCCGGCGGGTAGCGGGATGCCGCACACGGTCTGCGATTCCTCGTACTCGAGCAGCCCGGAGCCCGCGAGATACCCGCGCACGACGCATTCGACGGGGAACATGTCGAGGGTCTTCACGAACATCGCACGGGCCACCACGTCGGCGGGAACGGTCTCCGGCACCGGGTCGACGAGGTGGTTCGCGACGCCGTCGAGCTGGTCGAACCACCAGCGGCTCAGCCGGGTGAGCAATTCACCCTTGGATGGGATGCCGGGCTCGAGCACGTGGTCGAAGGCGCTGACACGGTCGCTGGCGACGACGAGCAGGCGATCGGGGTGATCCGGTGACGCGTAGAGGTCGCGCACCTTGCCGGAATAGGCGTGCGTCCAGCCGGCGAGAGCCGTGGCATCCATCACAGTCCTGCCCTCACTCGGCGACGCGCTGCGCGATGTCGGTGCGGTACTGGGCGCCGCGCAGGTCGATGGCGCCCAGGGCGCGGTACGCACGGGCGCGGGCCTCGGCGAAGTCGGGGGCGGTGGCGACGACGCTGAGCACGCGTCCACCGATCGAGACGAGCTCGTCGCCCGTGACCGCGGTCGCCGCGTGCGCGATGGAGACCCCCTCGACCGCGAGGGCGGCGTCGAGCCCGGTGATGGGGCGGCCGGTCTCGGGGGTGTCGGGGTATCCCTCGCTCGCGAGCACCACGGTGACCGCGACGTCACTGGTGAACTCGGGGCGCGGGTGCGACCCGAGCGACCCGGTCGCCGCCGCGAACAGCAGGCCGCTCAGCGGCGTGACCAGGCGCGGCAGCACGACCTGGGTCTCGGGGTCGCCGAACCGGGCGTTGAACTCGATGACGCGCACACCGTCGCCGGTGATGATGAGGCCGCAGTAGAGCAGGCCGATGAACGGCGTCTGCTCGGCCGCGAGCTGGCGGATCGTCGGGAGCGCGACCGTCTCGATGACCTCGTCGACGAAGCCGTCGTCGAGCCAGGGGAGCGGCGAATAAGCGCCCATGCCGCCGGTGTTCGGGCCCTCGTCGCCGTCGAGGAGCCGCTTGTAGTCCTGCGCGGGCGAGAGCGGAAGCACGGTGTGACCGTCGCTGAGCAGAAAGAGCGAGACCTCCTGGCCGTCGAGGAACTCCTCGACGAGCACGGTGCCGTACTGCAGCCAGTGCGTGGCGTGCGCGATCGCGGCGTCGCGGTCGTCGGTCACCAGAACGCCCTTGCCCGCGGCAAGGCCGTCGGCCTTCACGACGTAGGGGGATCCGTAGTCGTCGAGGGCGGCGGTCGCCTCAGCGAGGTTGCCGGAGCGGATGGCGCGGCCGGTCGGAACTCCGGCGTCGTCCATGATGCGCTTGGCGAAGGTCTTGCTGCCCTCGAGCTGCGCGGCGGCCTTGCCAGGCCCGAAGACTGCGACCCCGCGCTGGCGGAGCCGGTCCGCGACGCCCGCGACGAGCGGGGCCTCCGGCCCGATGACGACCAGGTCGATGTCGTTGTCGAGGGCGAAGCCGGTGACGACGTTGCCGTTGGTCGGGTCGAGGTGGATGATCGGCACGTCCATCGCGATACCCGCATTGCCGGGGGCCGCGGTGATCTCGTGGCCGGCATTCTCGGCACGCAACGCACTGATGATGGCGTGCTCACGTGCGCCAGACCCGAGGACGAGGATTCTCACCCTGCAAGGCTAGTGGTGGAGGTCCGCGAGGCGAACCAGGTGCGCGAGGCGAACCAGGTCCGCGAGGCTAACCAGGTGCGCGAGGCGAACCAGCGCGCGGGCCGCCGCCCAGTTGTTACCGTGGAGCATGGCCAGAGCGAAGATAGTCGCACTCGTGGGCGAAGCCGCCGTGCGGCAGGCGCTCGCCCCCGACGCGGATGACACGACCATGGCACTCGCGGTGCGCTACACGCTGCAGGTGCTCGCCGAGAACGCCCCTGGCAACACCGTCGAGGTGCGGGTACCCCCGTTCGGCGCCGTGCAGTGCATCGAGGGGCCCGTGCATACCCGTGGCACCCCGCCCAACGTGATCGAGACCGATCCGTCGACCTGGGTGCAGCTCGCGACCGGGGCGGTCAGCTGGGGCGACGCGGTGGCGAGCGGCAGGATCTCGGCGTCGGGGCAGCGGGCGAACCTCACCGGGCAGCTTCCCGTGAGCTGGCAGCGAACGCCCGTCTGAGTCGGCGAGACCGGCGCGCGTCGGCGAGAATAGACGGATGACCGATAACGCGCCCCGCCCGGCCGACCCCTCCGGGGCCGGTGCGACGCCTGACGGCCAGGCCCCTCCCGCCCCGACGCCCGGGGAACCGGCGTCGACCGTCGACACCCGCCGGGTCACGGTGCGCAGGGCCCCCAAGTACCCGCGGTTCATCATCATCGGCGCGGGGCTCGCCGCGATCATCACGTTCATCCTCACCGCGATCTATCCGGTCGATCCCGAGGTGGGCTTCGGCGCCCTGTTCGGGTACTTCGCCCTGATCGCGGTGCCGATCGGAGCCGCCATCGGCGGACTGGTCGCGGTACTCCTCGACGTGGTCGCTACCCGGCGCGCGAAGCAGTTCGAGGCCGAGCACACCACCGTCGACGCGCTGCCAGAAGAGGTCGACGGCGACCTCGAGGACTGACGGGAGCCCGCCGCCAAAAGACCTGAGGCCTGTGGAGCCGCGGTCTAGCGCGGCGCCGCCTCAGCTCAGCTGGTTGCGCTCGACCCAGGCCAGGTATTCCGGGGTGACGCTGCCCGTGACGTAGTCGCCGGTGAAGCAGCTCATCTCGAGGTCGGTCACGTTCGACCCCTCGAGGATCGCCGACTTCATGTCGGCGACCTCCTGGTAGATGAGGTAGTCCGAGCCGAGCACCGTCGCGATGTCGGGGATCTTGCGCCCGTGCGCCACGAGCTCGTGCCGGGTCGGCATGTTGATGCCGTACACGTGCGGGTAGCGCACCGGGGGAGCGGCCGACGTGAACGTCACCTTGTTGGCACCCGCCTGCCGCGCCATCTCGACGATCTCCTTCGACGTCGTGCCGCGCACGATCGAGTCGTCGACGATCAGGATGTTCTTGCCCTTGAACTCCGAGCTCATCGCGTTGAGCTTCTGCTTGACCGACTTCTTGCGCTCGGCCTGCCCGGGCATGATGAAGGTGCGTCCGACGTAGCGGTTCTTGTAGAACCCCTCGCGGTACTCGATGCCGAGCTTGCGAGCGACCTGCATGGCGGCGGGGCGTGAGGAGTCGGGAATCGGCATGACGACGTCGATGTCGCCGCGCGGCGTGTATTCCGCCACGGTGTCGGCCAGCCGGTCGCCGAGGCGCAGGCGCGCGTCGTAGACCGAGATGCCGTTCATGATCGAGTCGGGCCTCGCGAGGTACACGTACTCGAACGAGCACGGGATCAGCTGCGGGTTCTTGGCGCACTGGCGTGAGGTCATCTCGCCGTCGATCGCGATGAACACTGCCTCACCGGGGGCGATGTCGCGAACCAGCTCGTAACCGCCGCTCTCGAGAACGAGGCTTTCGGATGCCACGACCCAGTCCCACCCCACCATGCCGCGGGGCTTGCGGCCGAGGACCAGCGGGCGGATGCCGAACGGATCGCGGAACGCCAGCAGCCCATGCCCCGGGATGATCGCGATGGATGCATACGATCCCTCGACCCGCTCGTGCAGGCTCTCGACGGCGTCGAAGATCTGGTCGGGGTCGAGGTTCGCCCCCGTCACCTTCTGCTGCAGCTCGTTCGCGAGCACGTTGACGAGCAGCTCGGTGTCGGAGGTGGTGTTGAGGTGCCGGCGGTCGATGTCGAACAGTTCCTGCGTGAGCTCGCGGGTGTTCGTGAGGTTGCCGTTGTGCACGAGCACGATGCCGTAGGGGGCACTCACGTAGAAGGGCTGCGCCTCTTCTTCGTTGGCTGCCGATCCGCGGGTGGCGTAGCGCACGTGTCCGAGGCCGATCGTGCCGGGCAGGGCACGCATGTCCCGGGTGCGGAATGCCTCGCGCACCTGGCCCTTGGCCTTCACCATGTGGAAGGTGCGGCCATCCGCCGTCGCGATACCGGTCGAATCCTGTCCGCGGTGCTGCAGCAGCAGAAGACTGTCGTAGACCAGTTGGTTAGCGGGTTCCGAGGATACGATGCCGACGATTCCGCACATACTTCAGCGGGCTCCAGTGCTTGGGGGTCATGGTCCGAGCGGGCCGGATACAGTTTTGCACATCGCGCAGCCCCTCCGTGCTGGCCCCGGTGGCCGCCGCTATGCCAGGGCGAATGGATGCTGCGGCTCCCGCCGGTACTCTGGGGGCGTGACTACAGACACCTCGAGAAGCTACCGCGACGCCGGCGTCGACACCGCAGCGGGCGACCTCGCGGTCGAATTGATGAAGTCCGCCGTGTCGGCCACGCACGGCCCCAATGTCGTCGGCGGGGTCGGCGGATTCGCCGGGATGTTCGACGTCTCGTTCCTCAAGTCCTTCGAGCGCCCGCTGCTCGCGACCTCGACCGACGGCGTCGGTACCAAGGTCGCCATCGCGCAGGCGATCGACAAGCACGACACCATCGGGCTCGACCTCGTCGGCATGGTCGTCGACGACATCGTCGTGGTGGGAGCCGCTCCACTCTTCATGACCGACTACATCGCGTGCGGCCGGGTCGTTCCGACGCGCATCGCCGACATCGTCGCTGGCATCGCGCGCGGCTGCGCCGAGACGGGAACCGCCCTCGTCGGCGGCGAGACCGCGGAGCACCCCGGCCTCCTCGGCCCTGACGACTACGACGTCGCCGGTGCCGCGGTCGGCGCGGTCGAAGCGGATGCCATGCTCGGAGCGCACCGGGTCGTCGACGGCGACGTGATCATCGGCATCGCGTCATCCGGGCTCCACAGCAACGGGTTCTCCCTCGTTCGCCACATCCTGCGCGGTCGCGATGTCGGATACACCGACCAGTCCGACGAGCTCGGTGGGCTCATCGGCGAGCAGCTGCTCGAGCCCACCCGCCTCTACACCGCACCGCTGTTGGCGCTGCTGCAGGCCGGCGTCGACGTGCACGCGCTCAGCCACGTGACGGGTGGGGGTATCGCCGCGAACCTCGCCCGCGTGCTGCCCGTCGGATCGTGGGCCGAGCTCGAGCGCTCGACCTGGTCGCCGCAGCCTGTGTTCCGGGTGCTCGCCGAGTGGGGCGGCCTCGACCTGACCGAGACCGAGGGAACGTGGAACCTCGGCGTCGGTATGATCGCCGTGGTCGACCAGGCCGCGGCTGCGGCGACAATCGAGGGGCTCGAGGCCGGCGGCATCCATGCCTGGCAGCTCGGCGTGGTGTCGACCGCACTCGTCACCGGTGACCGGCTCGCCGGCAAGGGCTGGGAACAGGGCGCCAAGGGCGTCGACGGCGGAGCGGTTCGGCTGGTCGGGCAGTACGCCTGACCATGGCGATGCCTGGCGCGCGGGGCTGACTTACCCTGGCTCGCGGGGCTGACTCGCCCTGACTCGGGTGGTGCCTGATTCAGGTAGTTCCTGAGTAGGGCCGTATACCCGGAAGTCGCGTGCTACGCGGTCTTGCTGTGCGGGGGAGCGTCGTCGGACTGGCCGGCGGGGAACTCGGTGTCGGTGTCGTCGTCTTCGTCAGCGTCGTCGGCCCAGCGATCGACGTACTGGTCCTGCTGTGCCGACTTCAGCATGAGCTCGCGCTCGAGTGCCGTGTAGTTGGTATCAGGGCTGAAATACTTCAGGTCCCGGGCAACCTTGGTGTGCTTAGCCTTCTGGCGACCGCGTCCCATGGGTGACCCCCCTTACGAATCCAGCCCGCACGCGAGAGCGGCGCCGGGTAGTGGCCAACAGGAATGCAACGAACTAAGCGCTTACTTTAGCACTAAGCCCCGCATCATCCGGTGCACTGCACAGCCCCCATTCCGCCCGTCGTGGGGGAGGGGTGACGCACCGGTCAGCCGACCTCGATGGTGGCGCCGGTGGCTTCTGCGACCTCGCCGTCGGCATTCAGGTGGATTGACACGGCATTTCCGGTGAAGCGAAACCCGTCGACGCGCATCGGGCACAGTCCCGACGCCGCTGGTGAGACATTGAGCACGCCCATGCTGGCGTCGGGATCGAGTCCCAGGACGCTTGCGAGCACCGAGACCGCTGACGCCGCAGACCACGCCTGGGGCCGGCACGCGGCGGGATACGGAATCGGGCGCGATGCGTCGTCGGCCGGGTCGCCGGAGTGCAGCTCCGGCATGCGGTAGTCGAACCCAGCGGCGGCGGCGAGCAGTCCGGATGCCAGAAGCCCCGACTCGTCGCGAAAGCCCGCGCGTGACAGACCGGAGATCGCGATCGCCGTATCGTGCGCCCAGACGCTGCCTCCGTGGTAGCTCAGCGGCCAGTATCCGGCGGAATCGGTGCTCATCGTGCGCAGCCCGTAGCCACTGACCATCTGCGGCGAGACGAGGTGAGCGGCGATGCGGGCCGACTGGTCGGCGTCGAGCAACCCGGTGCCGAGCAGGTGCCCGAGGTTGCTCGTGACGGTGTCGACCGGCCGCTTCTGCGCGTCGAGGGCGATCGCCGGGTACGCGCCGTCGGTCGAGGGAATCCAGAAGCTCTCGTGGAACCGCGTCCTGAGTACGGCCGCCCAGTCGCGCCATTCCGATCCGTCCTGGCCGAAGTGGTCGAGCAGGTCGGCGCCGTGCATCGCCGCCTCGTACGCGTAAGCCTGCACCTCGCAGAGTGCGATCGGGCCGTCGGCCAGGGTGCCGTCTCGCCACTGCACCGAGTCGCCCGAATCCTTCCAGCCCTGGTTCGCCAGCCCGTGGCCGGTCTCGTCGACGTATTCGAGGAGTCCGTCGCCGTCGGCGTCGCCGAAGTCACGCATCCACTCGAGGGCAGCGGTGAGATTGGGCAGCAGCGCGCGCACTTCATCGTCGGCCATCCCCCATCGCCAGGCGTCGTGTAGCAGGCAGACCCACAACGGTGTCGCGTCGACCGTGCCGTAGTACAGCGGAGGCAGGTGCAGCCCCTCGCCCGGCATCGACAGCGCCCCGCGCCGCAGCTCGTGCATGATCTTGCCCGGTTGCTCCGCGGTGTCGGGGATGGATGCTGCGCCCTGCAGCCGCGCGAGAATCCGCAGGGTGTCGGCGGCGAGCGACGTGCCCAGCGGGAGCATCATCCGGGCCGCCCAGATGGAGTCGCGTCCGAAGAGCGTGAAGAACCACGGGGCGCCGGCCGCGAGGAACACCTCGTCGGGGTGATCGACGGGGCTGAGGCGTAGGGCGGCGAGATCGTCGAGGGCGACCGACAGCCAGCGGGAGAGCCGCTCGTCGGCGGCCGTCACGACGGGCACGCTCCAGGGGAGGGGCGACGTCACTCCGCGCACCACCGCGCTCGCGTCGCTGGCGCGAATCGTCCAGTCGACGGTGGCCGACCCACGAGCGGGCACCGTGATCTCCCACGTCGCCCGCAACTCCCCGTCGTCGAGCGTGTCGAGGGTGCCGCCGTTGATGCGCAGGGTCGCCGTGACGGTCTCGGTGTGCCAGGTGGCCGTTGCATCCGCCGTGCCCTCCAGGCCGGCGGCGTCAGTCGTGAGCACGATCTCCGGCACGGGAACGCGCGGCCCGAAGCCAGCCTTGACGTGGTCCATGTCGGCGAGGTCGGGCCGCAGTGACAGCACGACGGTGGTCGCGATGGCGGTGTCGAGGTTCGATTCGAGGCGGAAAGACTCGGTGACGCCATCGATGCTCGCGGTGCGCGTGTGCTTCGAGCGCACGCGCGGATCGGGCATCCGGTCATCAAGGTGTCGCTGCAGGGACACGATGGTCACCGACTCCGCGCCGCCCGGAATGGTGGCGATGCGCTCGCCGTCACGGTTTCCGACCGTGACGGATGCCGCGTGCACGAGCCGCACGTCGGAGAAGTAGATGCCGTGGATGGCCGACGATCCGATCGACCCGTCTGCCGCGGACCACGCCTGGGTGGGGGCCTTCAGCACGATGGATTGGTCGTGGATGAGGGGTTGCAGGTGGTTCGACATGTTGTGTCACGACTCCTCGTCGATTGGCGCGATCGTGGACTTTCGGAAGGGCGGGGCGGGTGTCGGTCGTCGTCGCCGTCGGCCCCCGGTGAGGCAGGGGGCGAGCCGCTGCCGAAAAACTTTCGGCACCTCGATTGACATTCCCCGGCTCTGAGGTAACGTAACACTAGAAATTTGATCGATCAAACTTTTCTCACCGCATCGCCTGGGGCCTTCGGGGGAGCGCAGCATCGCGCGGTTTGAACGATCGAATAGCCGCAGTGTCGAGGCCGAAGGGGGCCCAATGGGAGTGCAACCCACCGTCGAGGACGTCGCGAAGTTGGCGCAGGTCTCCCGGCAGACGGTCTCGAACGTGCTCAACAGCCCGGACATCGTGAAGCAGGCCACCCGCACCAGGGTCCAGTCCGCCATCGCCGAGTTGGGCTACCGGCCCAACCTGTCGGCCAGGCGCCTGCGCCAGCAGAAGTCGGCAACGCTCGGCGTGCGCCTCGACCCGATGCGCAACGGCATCTCCGGCGCGGTACTCGACCACTTCGTGCACGCCCTCACAGAGCACGCCGATGCCCGTGCGATGCGGGTCCTGCTGTTCACCGCCGACGGCCCGGAGCAGGAGATCGAGCAGATCCGCCGCCTGCACGAGGGCGCAGACGTCGACGCGTTCGTGCTCACCGCGACATTCCATGGCGACCCTCGCACGTCATGGCTGATCGAGAACCGCGTTCCGTTCGTGACCTTCGGGCGCCCGTGGGGCATCGACGACATGAACGACCCGCAGCACCTCTGGGTCGACGTCGACGGCCGCGCCGGCGTGCGCCACGCCACCGAACACCTCCTCGACGCTGGCGCACGGCAGGTGCACTGGGTCGGCTGGCCCGCCCCGTCCGGCACCGGCGACGACCGGCGCGGCGGTTGGGAAGACGCCATGCGCGACCGCCTCGACCTGACGGATGCCGCGGTCGGCGCCCTCTCCAGCGCGAGCTACGACGGGGTCGCCGAGGCCACGGCCACCGTCACCCGCGTGCTCGAGCGCGCAGCGGCGGGGGAGACAGCGCCGGTCGACGCCATCGTCTGCGCCAGCGACACGCTGGCACTGGGGGCGCTCGTCGCCGCGTCATCCGCCGGCCTTCCCCGAATGCCGATCATCGGCTTCGATGACACGCCGGTCGCCCAGGCCATCGGGCTTTCGAGTGTCGAGCAGCAGCTCGACCAGGTCGCGGCGTCCGTGCTCGAGCTGCTGCTCGGGCCGACCGGCAACGACATCGTTCCGCGCGAGATCACCGCCAACGCCGCGCACCGCCTCGTGACGCCCCGCCTGGTCGCGCGGACTCCGGGCACCCTGCCGCTGAACGGCAGCACCGACACCACCTCCACCGACACCACCTCCACAGACGGCACCACCACAGAGAGGGCGGCCGTCGCCGCCCGCAATCACCCCCGGAAGGACATGAAATGAATACCAAGCCATGGGTCGCAGCGACCCTCGCTGTCGGCCTCACCGCCACCCTCGCAGGATGCGCGTCGGGAGGCGACGGCGGCGGCAGCGCTGACGGGCAGGAACTCAGCGTGCTCATCGGCTCGAGCGGAGAAGCCGAGACGGCCGCAGTCGAGGCGGCCACCTCCGCCTGGGCAGAGGAGAACGATGCGACCGTCGAGGTCATCGTCGCGAACGACCTCAACCAGCAGCTCAGCCAGGGCTTCGCCGGAGACAGCGCGCCCGACCTCTTCTACATGGGGTGGGACCAGTTCGCCACCTACGGGGCCAACCGCTACCTCGAGCCATACGCCGCAGACCTCGCCAATGCCGACGACTTCTACCCCAACCTGGTCGACACCTTCACCTACGACGACGCCTTCACCTGCGCGCCGAAGGACTTCTCGACCCTCGGACTCATCATCAACACCGACGCGTGGGCGGCCGCGGGACTGACCGACGCCGACGTACCCACCGACTGGGACAGCCTCGAAGCCGCGGCCACCGCCCTCACCACCGACACCCAGGTCGGTCTCTCGTTCGGCCTCGAGTACGCCCGCGCCGGCGCGTTCATGAACCAGGCGGGCGGTGAGCTGATCAGTGACGACGGCGAAACCGTCACCGCAGACACCCCGGAGAATGTCGCGGGACTCGAGTACATCCAGAAGCTCGCCGACGCCGGCGTCTACATGACGCCGTCCGCCCTCGATGCTGGCTGGTCAGGTGAGGCCCTGGGCCTCGGCAAGGCGGCCATGGTGATCGAGGGGCCCTGGATCAAGGGAATCGACGCGGACTTCCCCGACACGAACTATGCGGCGTACGAACTGCCGGCCGGCCCCGGCGGTCAGTCGACCTTCACCTTCAGCAACTGCTGGGGAATCCCGCAGGGATCCGAGACGGCGGATGCCGCGGCATCCCTCGTCGAATTCCTGACGAGTGACGAGCAGCAGATGGCTGCCGCCGATGCGTTCGGCGTCATCCCGTCGACGGAGTCGGCCGCAGCCCTCTACGCCGCGGCATACCCGGAGAATGCATCGTTCGTCGAGAGCGCCGACTACGCGGTGAGCCCGGTGAACTTCGCCGGATCCGCATCTGCCATCACGGACTTCAACTCGCAGCTGGAGTCGCTCATCGGTGGCGACGCCCAGTCGATCCTCGAGTCCGTGCAGACCAGCCTGCAGGCCGCGCTCGACGAGTCGAACGCCCAGTAGCGTTCCCCATCCCCGGTCGGGCAGCGGAACACCCGCTGCCCGGCCCCCATTAGAAGGGAGGCGACATGAGCAAGGGAATGCGGGCCGGTGAGGCGCGCTACGGCTGGCTGTTCGTCAGTCCGGCCATCATCATCATCGGTGTCTTTCTCGTGGCGCCGATCTTCCTGGCGCTGTACGTGAGCGTCAGCGACTGGAACGGACTCGGGTCGCCGGTGGGCAACTCATCGTTCGTGGGCGGCGAGAACTACCAGAAGGTCCTCATCGACGAGGGCCTGAGCCGGAGTGACTTCGGCACGGCTATTCGCAACAACATCTACTTCGTGATCTTCGTGGTGCCGACGCAGACGGCGCTTGCACTGTTCCTCGCCGTGCAGGTCAACCGCAAGGTACTGCGCGGACGCGGTTTCTTTCGCACCGCGTTCTATTTTCCGTCGGTAACGAGTTCGATCGCGATCACCACGATCTTCCTGTTCCTGTTCACCGCCTCTGGCGTGGTCAACTCGATCCTGCGTTTCTTCGGCATCAATGGACCCAACTGGTTCAAGGACCCGAGCGGGGTCATCCACAACCTGCTCGGGGCCGTGGGCGTCACATCAGCGCCCGCGTTCCTCGACGTCGAGGGGCCGCTCGGCATCAGCTGGTGGCAGTGGGTGTCCGGGCCATCAACCGCGATGTGCGCGATCATCGTGCTCGTCGTGTTCACGACCTCCGGGACCTTCATGCTGCTGTTCCTCGCGGCGCTTCAGAATATCGGTGCGGAGATCGACGAGGCCGCGCTGATGGACGGCTCCGGTCCGTTCCGCAAGTTCTTCTCGGTGACGCTCCCCATGCTCAAGCCCACCCTGTTCACCGTGCTGACCCTCGGCTTGATCGGCACGTGGCAGCTGTTCGACCAGGTGTACCTCACGGGCGGCGGCGGAGCGCCGGGCAAGACCCTCCTGACCCCTGCCTACCTTGCCTTCCAGTCGTCGTTCACCGACCTGAACTGGGGGCAGGGTGCGGCGATCTCGTTCATCCTGTTCGCGATCATCGTGTCGCTGACCCTGCTGCAGCGGGTCATCCTGCGTGACCGCGACACCGGCAAGCGCGCCGAGCGCAATGCGCGCAAGGCCGAGGCCGACCTGCGCACCTCCGCCGAGCGCGATCGGGCGAGATCCGATTCGCTGGGCACCGACACCAGCATCGACCAGCAGAAGGCAGGCACCCGGTGAGCACCCTCACGCCAGAGACCGCGATCCAGGCGGAGTCGACAGGGGGAGAGCCGACCAGACGCCGCGTCGGCCGGTCCCCACGCCTCCGCGCGTCGATCGCCGCCAGCTACCTGCTGCTGATCATCATGGCGCTGGTCTACATCTACCCGTTCCTCATCTCGGTCGCCGGTAGCTTCAAGACGGACGCGGATGCAACGGCGAACCCGTTATCGCTCATACCGGAGACCTGGACCTACGCGGCCTACGACCGGCTGTTCACCGACGTGCCCCTGCCGCGTTGGGCGATGAATTCGACGATCATCACGCTGATCGTGACCTGTGGTCGGGTGTTCTTCTGCTCGCTCGCCGGATACGCGCTGTCGCGACTGCACTTTCGCGGACGCAACGTGATCTTCGCGATCGTGATCGCCGTGATGGCGGTACCCGGGGTGGTCCTGCTCATCCCACGCTTCCTCATCCTCAAGGAACTCGGCCTGTACGACAGCTATGCCGGCATGATCATCCCGCTCATCGTCGATGCCGCCGGCATCTTCATCATGAAGCAGTTCTTCGAGTCGATCCCGCTCAGCGTCGAGGAAGCGGCACGCATCGACGGGGCGGGGGTATTCCGCACCTTCTGGACCATCGTGCTGCCGATGGCGCGGCCCGCGGTCGTGACCCTGGTGATCCTGAGCTTTCAGGGATCGTGGAACGAGTTCTCGCACTTCATCGTGTCGCGCTCGGACCCGGACCTGAATACGCTGACCACCGGCGTCGCGTCGCTCGTCTCCGGGCAGCTGGGCTCCGGCAACCAGTTCCCGCTCGTGCTCGCCTCGGCGATGCTGATGACCATCCCGGTCGCCGTGGTGTTCTTCATCTTCCAGAAGCGGCTGATGAACACTACCGAGGGTGCCGAGAAGGGCTGACGCCGGGTACGTCCGATGGCGCGAACACAACGAACCGTCCGCCCAGTGCGCTACAGGTCGGACGGGTCGGTGTTCGAGCCGCACAGCACGAGGGCGACGCGCTCGCCGGGCTGCGGAACGTACACGCCTGACAGCAGGGCGGCGATCGGGGTCGAAGCACCGTGCTCGAGCGCGATGCGCCAGTTCTCCCACGCCCAGCGGCGGGCGGCCACGATCTCGTCGTCGGAGACGAGCATGCCGAGCACGCCGGCGCGGGTGGCGACGGCGAACCCCGCCTCGCCGATGCGACGGGCGCCGAGGCTGTCGGCCGCGACACCCGACACCGCGACATCGGTGGGTGCCCCGCTCGCCAGCGCGGTGTGCAACGTCGGCGCGTTCTCGGGTTCGACGCCGACGACCCGCGCCCTACCCTCTACCGCCGCGGCGACGCCCGCCATCAGCCCGCCACCGCCGACCGCGACGAGAACGGTGTCGACGGCGCCGTCCGTCTGCTCCAACAACTCGAGCCCGAGCGTTCCCGCCCCGGCCACGATCTCGGGCTGGTCGTAGGCGTGGCAATACAGCGCGCCCGTCTCGGCCACGAATTCCATCGCCGCGAGGTACGCCTCCGCGTACTCCGACCCGCCGAGCACGACCGTCGCGCCGTACGAACGCAGTCGTTCGACCTTCACGCGCGGCGCGGCCTCCGGAACGAACACCGTCGCCGGCACTCCGAGCTCGCGCGCGGCGTAGCTGTTGGCGAGCCCCGCATTGCCGCCGGATGCCACGGCGATCCCCACCGCCGGATCGAGCAGCCCCGACTCCTGGGACGCCAGGATGCGGTTGAATGCCCCGCGCGCCTTGAACGTTCCGGTGTGCTGCACGAACTCCAGTTTCGCCCACACGTCGTCGTGCCCGGCGACGTCGAGCCGGGCAACCGGGGTGCGGCGAACGTGCTGTCGAATGCGTGCATGGGCCGACGAGACATCGGCGGTGGTCACGGTCACGGTTGCGTGCAGTCGGTCCGGTGCAGAGTAGTCACCGGCCACAGGATAGCCGCCATCGCGGTCGGTTTCAGGGGCATGGATGCTGCCCGCCGCGTCACCCCAGGCGCAGGCGCGCCTCGGACGCCGTGGCCGCAGCCGCCGTTCCCAGCAGGTCGGCGTCAGACCCCACCGCGATCACCGTGAACCCGATGGCGGCGAGTGCGACCGCGCGCTCCACCGACCCCGCGTACACGCCAGCGGCTATACCCGCCGCCTCGCAGGCGGCGACGATGCTCGGCAGGGGAGCGCTCGGCGACCTATCCCCGACCAACTCGTCCACGCCTATCCCCAGCGCGATGGAGAGGTCGAACGGGCCGACGAAGATGCCGTCGATCCCCTCGGTGGTCGCGATGGCGTCCACCTGCGCCACGGCGTCGGGTGTCTCGACCATTACGAGGCAGGTCACGGCGTCATTCGTCGCCGCGGTGTCGGTGGCACCCGCGGAGTACAGGGCGCGGGCCGGGCCCCAGCTTCGCTGGCCCTGCGGTGCATAGCGGCTCGCGCGGGCCGCCGCCGCGGCATCCATCGCCGACTGCACCATCGGAACGATCACCCCGGCCGCTCCGCTGTCGAGCGCCCGCCCGATGAGTTCTGGGCGGTTGGCCGCCACCCGCACCAGGGTGTTCGCCCCGGCCGCGGCGGCGACCCCGATCAGGTCGACCGAGCGATCGGGCGTTGCCGACCCGTGCTGCTCGTCGATGCAGATCCAGTCATAGCCGGCGGTGGCCAGGATGGCGGCGGAGAACGGATCGGTCATTGTCGACCACGCTCCGGTCAGCACGCGGGTTCCGTCGAGGATCTCGGATCGCAGGGTTGTCATCATCGCTCCGGGTTCGGAGGCGCAGGCGCGGATGCATCCGGGTGCACCACGCGACCACCCGAGACCTCGAGCCCCGGCACGGCGCGGTAGGCGGGCCGGCGCGGCTCGCCCCGTCTGTCGGCCCCCGGCAGCGGACGTGACGGCCGACGGTACAGCTTCTTCGACGAGTCCAGCAGCCACGGCACGAGGGCGATGGTGACGCCGTGCACGAGCATGAGCTTGTGACGGATGCGCCTGGCCTTGTGGTTGTGCAGCATGTGCTCCCACCACCGGCCGACGATGTACTGCGGCGTGTACACCGTGACGACCTCGGCGCCGTGCTCTGCGCGCCTGGCCTTGATGTACTGCACGAGCGGCGCGCTGATGTCGCGATACGGTGACGCGACGATGCGCAGTGGGATCTGGATGCCCATCTCGTCCCACTGACGGTCGAGCTTCTCCGATTCCGCATCGTCGACGTTGATGTGCACGGCCTCGATGGTCTCGTGGCGGGCGGCGACCGCATAGTCGAGCGCCTTGAGGGTGGGCTTCTGCATCTTGCCCACGAGCACGATCGCGTGGTCGCCGGTCGACCCGAACGTGGTCGAGTCGTCGACCGCGATGCCCTTCTCGACATCGCCGTAGTACCGGTTAACGCGCAGCATGAGCAGGTACAGCAGGGGCATGATCGCGAACACGAGCCAGGCCCCGTGGGTGAACTTGGTGACGGTGACGACGATGAGCACCACTCCGGTCATCGCGGCGCCGACGGCGTTGATGGCGCGGCTGCGCAGCACGACCCCGCGGTCGGCGCACCCGGCACGCAGCATCCGGGTCCAGTGCACCACCATGCCGCTCTGCCCCAGGGTGAAGCTCACGAAGACGCCGATGATGTACAGCTGGATCAGCTGCGTCAGGTTCGCGCGGTAGGCGATGAGCAGCACGATGGCGGCGAGCCCCAGCACGATGACGCCGTTCGAGTACACCAGGCGGTCGCCGCGGGTCGACAGTGACTTGGGTGCGTAGCCGTCGCGCGCCAGCACCGAGCCGAGCAGCGGAAAGCCATTGAACGCGGTGTTGGCGGCGAGCAGAAGTACCGCGGCGGTCGCGCCCTGGATGACGTAGAACATGATCGTGGTGTCGCCGCCGAAGATCGCGGCCGCTAGTTGCGCGATCACGCTGCGTTGCGGTGTCGTCTCGCAGTTCGCGAACCCGATGAGGGTGCACGGGTCTTCGGCGTAGTGCACCCGGCTGACCAGCGAGAGGGTGACGACCCCGATGAACAGCACGATGGCGATACCGCCCATCAGCACCAGGGTGGCCTGCGCGTTCCTGACCTTCGGGCGGCGGAATGCCGGCACGCCGTTCGCGATCGCCTCGACACCGGTCAGGGCGCTGCATCCACTCGCGAATGCGCGAAGCAGGAGGAGCACGAACGCCACCTGGCTGAGGTTCTCGCCCTCGACCTGGAACCCTGCGGACTCGGCAATCGGGGTGTCGCCCAGGGCGACCCGCACGAGTCCGGTGACGATCATCAGCAGCACGCTGGCGATGAAGAGGTAGGTGGGAAGCGCGAATGCCTTGCTCGACTCGGCGACACCGCGCAGGTTCACGGCCGCGAGGGCGATCACGAAGAACACCGCGATCTCGACGCGCGCCGGGTTCAGTTCGGGGAACGCCGAGATGATGTTGTCGACCCCGCTCGCGACCGACACCGTCACCGTCAGGATGTAGTCGACGAGCAGGGCGGATGCCACGACCAGCCCGGCGCGCTCGCCCAGGTTCTTGTGCGCGACCTCGTAGTCGCCGCCTCCCGACGGGTAGGCCTTGATGAGCTGCCGGTACGACGCCACGACGACCACGAGCAGCAGAACGACAGCCGCGGCGATCCACGGGGTGAAGCTGAGGAAGGCGAGGCCACCCAGGGTGAGGATAAGCAGAAGCTCCTGGGGCGCATACGCCACTGAGGAGAGAGGGTCACTCGCGAAGATCGGGAGTGCCAAATGCTTCGGGAGGAGCTGGCCCTCGAGCTTCTCTGAGGCCAGCGGTTCGCCGATCAGCCACCGCTTGGGCGACCGAACTACGTTCGTCACGAGGGGCGACACTACTCCCTTTTTCGAGCATCGTTTCACCATTTCCTCCGGCCCGATTCCGCGGTCGGTCACCCCCCTTTCGGGGCGACGCGCGCCTGTACGTGGACCGTGATGAAACCGTGTCGAACATGGGTCTATGAGTTTGATTCACGGGGTGTTAGCTTTCGGCCAGGACCGCGCGGCTTCCGCGGGTCCCGCCTCCCTTTCACCCCATTCGACAAAGGAAAACCATGTCTGCTCGGTCAGTGCTGCGGCGGTTCGCCGCGGCGACCACCGTCGCCGTTCTCGCCTTCGGCGGGGCGCTTCTCGCCTCAGGGCCCGCGTCTGCGGCGCCGGTCGCATCGACCGTCATCGCGCCACCGGAGGGGGAGAGTGCGGGGAGTGACGCTCCCGCTGTCGGGGAGGCCCCGGTTGCAGAAGTCCCCGTTGCAGATATCCCCGTTGCCGAGGAGGAGCCGCTGCAGAGCGCGCCTCCCGCACCGCCCGCACCTTCCGCCGCACCGGCGGCGAACCCGGCGGGCGCGGTCGTCATCACCTCGCCCGTCGACGGTGCCGTACTCGGCTCGCGCGGGATCCTCATCACCGGCACCGCCCCGCAGGGTTCGATCGTGCAGGTGACGGTCGATGGAACTCCGGTGGGATCGACGCGCGACGCCTTCGAGGGCAACTGGAGGCAGATCGTCGAGTTCGAGCTCGACGACCCCGACGGTGGAACCATCGTCGTGACGGGTACGGACCCGGCCGGCGCCACGCTCACCCCGGCGCAGATCACCATCACCGTGCCGCCGGTCGAGACTGCGCCCGTGGTCATCGCGCCATTCGCCGGCCAGGTCGTGCAGGGCAACACCGTCACGTTCTCGGGCACCGGCACGCCCAACGGGTTTGTTCTGCTGAGGTATGAGCCGGCAGACGAGGCTACCCGGCGGGCGTTCGATATTGCGCACCTCGCCGGTCAGGTCCCGTCCGAATATCCGATTCTGGTTGTCGGCTCCGACGGCACATGGGTCTGCGAGACCTTCGTGCCGTTCGGTTCCTACACGGTCACCGCGGTGCACATGGCGGAGAATGCGGACTACTTCGGACCGCAGGTGTCCCCCTTCTCGGAGGAGCGCCCATTCACCGTCGTACCCGTCGCCGCCGCGAAGCCCGCCACGCCCGGCACGCCGACCCTCGCGGCCACCGGTCCGGTCGTCGACGGCGGGCCCGAACTCGGCGCTGTCCTGCTGGTCGTCGGCGCAGCGCTTGTGCTGCAGGCGCGACGACCTCGTTCCGCGGTCGGCTCGGCGGCAGCATCCACGGTGATCTCATGACCGATCCTGCTGCCGCCCCCTACCGCAACGTGCAGGTCGGCCCACGCCCCCTGCCCGAGGGCACTCCCGTCTACACGCCGTGGATCTGGGCGATCACCCTGTCGCCACTGCTGACGCTCCTCGCCCTGCTGTTCTGGGACGTCGAGTCGTACATGTCGCAGGTGATGGGTGCCTCGACCGCACCTACCGTGACGCCCGGCTATCTCTTCGACCCCGGCTACCTGCTGCTGCAGGGCGTCGGCGTGGTCGTCTGGCTCGCCGGCGCGCTGTTCGCCTACCTCGACGGGAAAGAGCTGAAGCGCCGCGAGCTCGACCGCCCGTTCCACTGGGCCTGGGCATTCCTCGGCGGGCTCGTCTACGTGATCGGACGCTCGGTCATCGTGCGCCGGCGCTCCGGCCGCGGCATCGCCCCGATGTGGGTCGGGATCGCGCTCGCCGTGGCGTCGTTCGTCATCGCGACCTGGGTCTCGCTCGCCGCGCTGTCGAGCGCCTTCGAGAGCGCCACGTTCGGGCCGTAGCCGGCAGGATCCACGACACCCGGAGGTGCCCCGCCCGGCCGCGGCGGGGCACCATCGGGTCATGACGAAATACCTGATCTCTTTTCCCAGTGCCGCCATGGTCGTGGCGCCCGACGACATGCCCGCGGTGGTCGAGGAATCGCACGCCGTGATCGCCGACGCGAAGGCCGCCGGCGTGTACGTGTTCGGCGGCGGCATCGACGAGGGGGTCGCCCCGGTGCTGGTCGCCGCCGACGGGTCGGTGAGCGCGGGAACCTACCCGGGCAGTGTGCTGACGGGCGGTTTCGCCGTGCTCGAGCTGCCGACCCGGAATGACGCCGTCGAGTGGGCGGGGCGGATCGCCGCGGCGTGCCGCTGTCCGCAGGAGCTGCGCGAGTTCGGGTACGACCCGGAGAGCTGACCCGGGTTTGGTGGCGGTCGCCGCGGCATCCACCGATATTCGCGACCGCGCAGCCGCACTCCCGCGACAGGCGTCTTGACGTTGACGCGGCGTAAACCCCTACCGTGGGCTCAATACGAGATGAGCGCGGGGGCCGCCGAGAGGAGAAGAAGCGCATGAGCATGAGCACGAGAACGGCCGACACCATCGCCGCGAACCCGAGGACACTCGACTGGCCGATCTGGGATGTCGCCCGCATGACGGGCACGACGTCGCGAACGCTGCGCCACTACGGGGACATCGGCCTGCTGCGGCCGAGCCGCGTCGGCTCCAACGGCACCCGGTACTACGACGGCACCGCGCTCTCGCGGCTGCAGCGCATCCTGTTGCTGCGGCAGCTCGGCCTCGGGCTCCCCGCGATCGGCGAGGTGCTCGCGGGAACCGAGAGCCACGTCGCTGCGCTCGAGACGCACCTCGCGCTGCTGCGCTCGGAGCTTCACCGGCTGCACCGCCAGATCGGCGCGGTCGAGACGACCATCCTGAGGATCAAGAGAGGAGAACAGCTGATGGCAGAAGACATGTTCGACGGCTTCGACCACACCGTGCACAAGGACGAGGTGACCGAGCAATGGGGTGCCGACGCCTACGCGACCGGCGACCGCTGGTGGCGATCGATGTCGACCGGCGAGAAGGCCGCGTGGAAGGCGCGCCAGCAGGCACTCAGTTCAGCCTGGGTGGATGCCGCCTCCCGCGGCGTTTCGCCCGGCAGCGACGAGGCACAGCAGCTCGCGACGCGGCACGTCGAGTGGCTCGCGGCGGTGCCTGGCACCCCGCGCGACCACACCGGCGCACCGCCGGAGGGCTACCTGCTCGGGCTGGTCGGCATGTACGTCGACGACGAGCGGTTCGCGTCGCACTACGGAGGCCGCCGGGGTGCAGAGTTCGTGCGCGACGCTGTGACGGCGTGGGTCGAGCGCAACCGCCGTGGGGTGCACGCCCCGGTGCAGTAACCCTGGTGCAGTAACCCTGGTGCAGTAACGCTGGTGCGGTGAGCCCGATGCGGTGAGCCCCGCGCCCGTGCTCCCAGCGCGGGATGGGAGAATCACGCCAGGGCACGCGGGCGTGCTCGTCTGTGTGCGCCCACCGGGCGCCGTGTCGTCATCGGGGAGAGTCCGTGCATTTTCTGTCTGTGTTCAGCCTGCGCAACCGCGCACTGATCGCGCTGGTCACCATCGTGGCCGCCATCTTCGGGTCGCTCGCCCTCACGAACCTGCGACAGGAACTCATCCCGTCGGTGTCGTTCCCGCAGCTCGTCGTTGTCACCGCCTACCCCGGTGCATCGCCGGAGGTGGTCAACACCGACGTGAGCATTCCGATCGAGACGGCCATCCAGGGTGTGGCGGGCCTCGAGGCGACTACCGCGACCTCGAATGCGAACATCTCCACGGTGTCGGCCTCGTTCGCCTACGGCACCGACATCGTCATCGCCGAGCAGCGCGTGACACAGGCCATCAACCGCATCTCGTCGCAGCTGCCGGACAGCGTCGACCCGCAGGCGCTCAGCGGCAGCATCGACGACCTGCCCGTCATCCAGCTCGCCGTCACCAGCGACCTTCCCGGCCAGGAGCTCGCGAGCCTGCTCGAGTCGTCGACCATCAACGACATCCAGGGCATCGACGGCGTGCGCGAGGCCGACGTGCTGGGTGCGGCTACGCAACGCGTGACGATCACACCCGACGTCGCCGCCATCACGGCGGCCGGCGCATCCACCCAGGACATCCGCGACGCGCTCGACGCCAACGGCACCCTGCTGCCCGCGGGGTCGATCACCGAAGACGGCTCCACCCTGACCGTGCAGACCGGCACCAGGCTCGCCTCCGCCGACGAGCTCGGCGCGCTGCCCCTCGTCGGTGCGACGTCGGCGACCGGCGGCATCGTGACCATCGCAGATGTCGCGACCGTCGCCGTCGTCGACGACCCGGTGACCGGGATCTCACGGGTCAACGGCGAACCGTCGCTGACGATCGCGGTGACCAAGACCCCCGCCGGCAACACCGTGCAGGTGTCGGAGGCGGTCTCCGAACTCATTCCCGATCTCGAGCAGTCGCTCGGGAGCAACACCGTCTTCACCGTGGTCTTCGACCAGGCACCGTTCATCGAGCAGTCCATCGAGTCGCTGGCGACGGAAGGCGTGCTCGGCCTCGTCTTCGCGGTGATCGTGATCCTGGTCTTCTTGCTGTCGATCCGCTCGACCCTGGTCACCGCGATCTCGATCCCGACCTCGGTTCTCATCACCTTCATCGGCATGCAGGCATCCGGCTACACGCTGAACATCATCACCCTCGGCGCCCTCACCATCTCGATCGGCCGGGTGGTCGACGACTCGATCGTCGTCATCGAGAACATCAAGAGGCACCTGAGCCTCGGTGAGACGAAAATGCAGGCCATCACGACCGGCGTGAAGGAGGTCGCGTCGGCCATCACCGCGTCGACCGTCACCACCATCGCCGTATTCCTGCCGCTCGCCCTGGTCGGCGACATCACCGGCGAGCTGTTCCGCCCGTTCGCCCTCACGGTGAGCATCGCGCTCGCCGCATCGCTGTTCGTCTCGCTCACCATCGTGCCCGTGCTCGCCTACTGGCTGCTGCGCGCACCCAAGGTGCACAAGCACGTCGGGGAGAGTCACCCCGGCAGCAAGAGCCACCCCGGCAGCAATTCCGACCCCGAGCACGCCGAGGAGGTCACCCGACTGCAGCGCGGCTACCTGCCCGTCATCCGCTGGACCCTCGCCCGCCCCGTCGCGACACTGCTCATCGCCCTGCTCGTGCTGGGCGGAACGGCCGCACTCGCGCCGTTCCTCAAGACCAACTTCATCGGCGACAGCGGCCAGAACACCCTGACTGTCACGCAGACCCTGCCCGTCGGAACCAGCCTCGAAGAGCAGGATGCCGCGGCCAGCCAGGTCGAAGACGTGCTGCTCGACCTCGACGGCATCGACGTCGTGCAGCTCTCGCTCGGGCAGAGCAGCGGGCTGCTCTCGCAGTTCGGTGGGGGCGGCGACATCTCCTACTCGATCACGACCGATCCCGACGTCGACCAGGAGGCGCTGCAGGCCGACGTGCGCGACGCGATCTCCGAGGTCGAGGGTGCGGGCGACATCAGCCTGGCCGCCGCGGCGAGCGGCTTCGCGTCATCCGACATCGAGATCACCATCCAGGCCGCAGGTTCCGACGACCTCAACGCCGCAGCCGACGAGGTGCTCTCGGTCATGCGCGACCTCGACGTCACGGCCGAAGCGACCAGCGACCTCGCGGCCGCACAGCCGTTCATTTCCATCGACGTCGACCGCGCGGCCGCCGCGGAGGCCGGCCTGAGCGAGATCGCGGTCGGCGGCATCGTCGCCGAGGCGAAACTGCCCGCCGCCGTGGGCAGCGTCGTCATCGACGAATCCACCCTGTCGATCTACATCGACAACGAGGGCGCGCCGACGACCATCCAGGAGCTGCGCGACTTCACGATTCCCAGCGCGACGGGCCCGATCCCGCTCTCGCAGGTCGCGACGGTCGAGGAGATCGACGGACCCGCCAGCATCACGACCATCCAGGGCGTGCGCGCCGCGACGATCAGCATCACCCCGAACGGTGACGACGTGGGCGCGGCATCCACCGCCGTCACCGAGGCGCTCGACGGCATCGAGCTGCCGGCCAGCGCGAGCGCCGAGGTGGGTGGGGTCACGGCGGAGCAGGGCGACGCGTTCGAGCAGCTCGGACTCGCGCTGCTCGTCGCGATCCTGATCGTCTACGTCGTGATGGTCGCGACCTTCAAGTCGCTGCGCCAGCCGCTGCTGCTGCTCGTGTCGATCCCGTTCGCGGCGACCGGTGCGATCATCCTGCAGGTGGCGACGGGCATTCCGCTCGGGGTGCCGTCGATCATCGGCGTGATCATGCTGATCGGCATCGTGGTCACGAACGCGATCGTGCTCGTCGACCTGATCAACCAGTACCGCGAGCGGGGCATGAAGGCGGGCCAGGCCGTGATCGAGGGGTCGTCGCGTCGTCTGCGTCCGATTCTGATGACCTCGGCCGCGACGATCTTCGCGCTGCTGCCACTCGCGCTCGGCGTCACCGGCAGCGGCGGTTTCATCTCGCAGCCGCTCGCGATCATCGTCATCGGCGGCCTGGTGTCGTCGACCATCCTCACCCTGGTCGTGCTGCCCACCCTCTACTACCTGGTCGAGGGTGCCAAGGAGCGGCGCATGGACCGCCGTGCCGACGCGGCCGCCGCCGAGGCATCCGCAATCGACGCCCCCGCGACGTCATAGCCGCATTCGGGACGGCGGGATGGCCCGAACGGGGGCGTCCCGCCGTCCGATATTGCCTGCCCGGTCAACGGACGCCTGTCGTACACTTTTGACACATCTCCGGCGAGTCCCACCGCAGCTGCTCGCGCCGTCCTTTTCGAGAGCAGGCAGCATGGTGCACGCGTTTCGCGCAGTGTTCGGCGCATACGCGCTCGCGTGCCTGCTGGTGGTGCTCTGGCCCACGCCCGTCGACCGGCCGGCGGCTCGGCAGCTGGATGCGGTCATCGCGCTCGCTCAGCGGGTGGGGTTCGAGGTGGTGACCTATGCGCGCATCGAGGTCGCCGCGAACGTCGTGATGTTCGCGCTGCTCGCCGCATTCGCCGTGCTCGCGCTGCCCCGCCTGCGCTGGTGGATCGTGCCCGTGCTGTGCGCGGGGTTGTCGGGTTCCATCGAGCTCGTTCAGTTTCTGTTCATAGAAGCGAGGTTCGCTTCGGTAATGGATGTCGCGGCGAACGGCATCGGTGGCGCGCTGGGCACCGCGGTCGCGATCGTCGGCCGCCGAGGCATCGGCGGGCCGGGGGCGCCCGCCGCAGCATCCATCGACACAGCAGCCAGGCCAGCCGACACCGCGCCAGCCGACACCGCGCCAGCCGACACCAGGCCAGCCGAGACCGCGCCAGCCGCCCCCGGACCAATCCACCCAAGACCAGCCGAGACCGAGAGCGGGCGACCCGTGACCACCCAGATCTGCGCGCCCGTGCTCGCCTTCGGCGCGCTGCTCGCAGCCGTCACCCGTCGTCGGCTCGACCGCGCCCGCCGCTGCGCTCTGTGCGGCAGGCAGACCGGCACCCCTGTCGCCACCTACGGCAGCTACCGGTTCTGCTCTACCTCGCACGCGGGGGAGTGGCACCAGTACTCGGTGATGTGAGCGCTCAGGGGTTCTCGAGCACCAGGTTCTCGTGCAGGAACGCGATGATGCGCGACCGCAGGTCATCGTCGAGCATCGCGATCGAATGCATCGCGCCGTCCACCGTGATGTAGGTCGTCGGCACCCCGGCCTCCCGCAGCGCAGAGACCAGCGCGTCTGACTGCTCCTGCGGAATGATCTCGTTCGTCGAGTGCGCCACGAACACCGGCGGGTCGCTCGGGTCGACGAAGTACAGCGGCGATGCCGCTTCCGCCTGCGGGCAGTCGGCGTACGACGCGCAGCCGAGGTAGTCGAGTTGGATGCTCCGGAATCCGGGTTCCACGCCGCCGAGGGCGAAGCCGTTCGTTGTCAGGTCGACCGGTCCGCTCAGGTCGACCACGGCGGCGACCCGCGACCCGTCGGTCAGGTCTCCGGTGCCCTCGAGCCCGAGCAGCGCCGCGAGGTTGCCGCCGGCCGAACCTCCGAACGCCCCGATGCGGTCGGGGTCGATGTTGAAGCGTTCCGCCTGCTCGTCGTCGCGCAGCCAGCGCACTGCAGCACGCACGTCGTCGATCGCGGCCGGGAACGTGTTCTCCGGTGCGAGCCGGTAGTTCACCGACACTCCGACGAATCCCTCGGAGGCCAGCCATTCGCAGACGCTGCGCCAGTAGATGCCCGCCTTGTCGCCCTGGCGCCAGCTACCGCCGTGGATCGACATGACCACGGGGCGGGGAGCCGAGACGGCGGCGCTGGCAGTGCCGGAGACGGTCACCGGGTCGGTGTTCTCCGGGAGGCACACATCGAGCAGGGTGTCGTCGGCCGCCGACCCGAACGCGAGGTCCTCGACGACCGAGATACCCGTGTAGGTCTCGAGCACCGGAAGCGGCGTCGTCGAGGTGTCCTCGACCGTGGCATCCGGAGTATCGCCAACCGGGGCGCAGCCACCGAGCACGAGAAGTGCGCCGATCGCGAGCGCGAGAACCCGAGTGATTGCCATGGTGAATCCACCGTAGCGGCACCGTCGCGGGCCCGATGAACGGGGCAGGAGAGCTGCGGGCCCCCAGTAGACGGGGTCAGGAGACCTGCAGGCCCCCGTTGATGTCGTAGGTCGCGGCGGTGATGAAACCGGCATCCTCGCTGAGCAGGAACGTGATCAGTGCCGCGACGTCCGACGGCGTTCCGACCCGTCCGACCAGGATGTCGGCCGACATCTCGCTCTTGCGCTCGTCGCTGAGCGTGCCTCCCATGATGTCGGTGTCGATCGGTCCCGGCGCCACCGCGTTGACGGTGATGCCGTGTTCGCCCATCTCGCGGGCGAGTGCCCGGGTGAAGCCGATGATGCCGGCCTTCGATGCGCTGTAGGCGACCTTCGAGTAGGTGCCGCCGCCGCGCTGTGCGGAGATCGACGAGACGCTGACGATGCGCCCGAGCCGGCGTTCGATCATGCCGCGCAGCACGCGCTGCGACACGATGAACGTGCCGCGCATGTTGATGGCGAAGACGCGGTCCCACGCCTCGACGGTCTCCGACATGAACTCGGTGGGCGAGCTGATGCCCGCGAGGTTCGCGAGGCCGACGATGGGCGGCAGTTCGGCTTCCACGCGGGAGATGGCGGCGTCGACGGATGCCTCGTCCGAGACGTCCGCGCCGACGCCGAGTGCGCGCACGCCGCGCCGCGTGGCGATGTCTGCCGCGGCGTCGGCTGCGGCATCCGCATCGATATCGAGGATGGCGATGGACCAGCCCGCTGCCGCGAGGCGGTCGGCGGTGACTCGGCCGATTCCCCGCGCTGAGGCGGCTCCGGTGAGGACGACGGTGCGCTCGGTCGGGAAGTGGGTCAGCATGGGTCTCGTTCCTGTCAGGTGCCGGTGGCACCGCGGGCGGTTCCGGGTGCGCCCGCCGTGGGATGAGATCCGTCGCCATCGTGCGGGTCGCTGGCACCGATTATGCCAACCGGATTGCGATGCGCGAAACATTCGGACACAGTGGACTGCGTCGGGCACCGTCGCCCGGCAGTTGCTCCCGAGGGGGATCCGTGGACATCCAATTGCTTCTCGCGCTCGTTCTGGGAATCGCGACGATCGTCGTGCTCGTGCTGCGCACCCGCCTCGATGCCTTCGTCGCCCTGCTAATCGCCTCCCTGGTCACCGGGGCCGTCGCGGGCCAGTCCGCCCTCGGCATCGTCACGTCGATCACCACCGGGTTCGGCAACACGCTGGCCTCGATCGGCATCGTGATCGGGCTCGGCGTCGCGATCGGCAAGATCCTCGAGGTCTCCGGGGCAGCCACCGCACTGGCGAAGGCGTTCCTCAAGGTCTTCGGCAAGGGCCGCGAACCGTGGGCCATGGGCACCGTCGGGGCCCTGGTCTCCATCCCGGTGTTCTGCGACTCCGGCTACGTGATAATGAACCCGCTCGCCCGGTCGATCGCCCGCGTCAAGAGGGCTGGCTATGTCACCCTCGCCCTTGCGCTCGGTTGTGGCATGACCCTGACGCACCACCTCGTGCCGCCCACTCCCGGGCCGCTCGCAGTGGCGGGAATCCTCGGCGCCGATCTCGGTGCCCTCATCCTCACCGGGCTCGCGTTCACCGTGATCCTGCTGCCGATCGTCGTGCTCTACGCCCGCTGGATCGGCCCGAAGCTCGAGTCCTCGGTCTCCGAGGAGGTGCAGCGAGCCGTGTACGGAAAGGTGCGCACCGCCCGCAGCGGCGGCTCGGTCGACGGCAGCCGTTCTTCGGTGGCGGTCACCGAACGCACCACGACCGCCGATGACGACGACAACGACGACATAGCCGACCCGATCGTCGACCTCGGCACGCCGCCCGCCGGAGCGAAGCCGCACCGCGTCGGCGCGCTGCTCGGCTCGGTTCCCCTGGTGCTTCCGCTGCTGCTCATCGTGCTCAACACGGTCACCGGCGCCATCGACCAGAGCAACCAGGGCGTGATCGGCGGCGAATACACCCCGTCCGACTGGGTCGTACCGTTCGCCTTCCTCGGCAACCCCGTCGTCGCCCTCATCATCGGCGTTCTGCTCGCCGTCTACCTGCTGCTGCCGAGGTGGACTCCCCGCACCAAGGTGCAGGGCTGGTTCGCGGATGCCGCGGCATCCGCAGGCCTGATCCTGCTGATCACCGGGGCGGGCGGTGCCCTCGGGCAGGTACTGCGCGACTCGGGCGTCGGCGACGCGCTTGCCGAGGCCATCGCCGCGACGCCGCTTCCGGCATTCCTCGTGCCGTTCCTCGTCGCCACCCTCGTGCGCCTCGCCCAGGGCTCCGGAACCGTCGCAATGATCACGGCCGCATCGGTCACGGCCCCGCTGGTCACCACCCTCGGCATCGACCCGATCGTCGCGGCCATCGCCTGCACCGCTGGTTCGATGGTGTTCAGCTATTTTAACGACTCCTACTTCTGGGTCGTCACCCGCTTCACCGGGCTCAGCGGCACCGCCGCCCTCAAAGGCTGGTCGGGCATCACGACGGCGGTCTGGGCAGGGTCGATCCCGCTGCTGTTCCTCACCAACCTCATCCTCGGGTGATCCGGAATCACCGGCATTCCTCGCGAACTCGACGTATGTCGTGTAACGTAAGGCGGTCGGCTCTTGACACCGCGATCGTGCGGATGGGTTTGTAAGTCACTGTGGGCCGGTACCTCACCGAACGGATATGGACTCCGGGCGTGCGCTGATCAATAGCGTGGTGAGTTTTCACAATGTGTGTGAAACGGCCCCGAACGGTTCTGTTCAGGTGTGCGCTCGTGTTACGAGACACCTGTTCGATCTCTGACTGCTTGGGTTCTAGCAGCACGGGTCTACACCGGACCCTGCGTTGCCATGCAATGACAACAACCCAGAATCCCTTACCTATGGCTAATTTCAAGAAGCCCTACAACTCTGACTCCCGCGGTTCCGCGCCTCGCGGCGGTGGCCCGTCGTCGGCACCGAAGAAGCGCTGGACCCCGGATGACCGTGCTGCTCGCACCGGTGACCGCCCCGCCAGCGGCGGCCCCGCGACCGGTGGCCGACGTCCGAACTGGACCCCGGCCGAGAACCGTCCCGCGCGCGGCGAACGCCCCCAGCGCGGCGCATACGGCGACCGCCCCAACCGTGGAGACGACCGTCCCTCATACGGCGACCGTCCGAACCGCGGCGGCGACCGCACCGAGCGTCCGTCGTACGGCGACCGCAACGACCGCCCCCAGCGCACCGAGCGTCCCTCCTACGGCGACCGCAACAACCGCGGCACCGACCGTCCCTCGTACGGCGACCGCAACGACCGCTCGTCGAACGACCGCCCCGCATACGGCGACCGCCCGCAGCGCACCGAACGCCCGTCGTACAACAACGACCGCCCGCAGCGCACCGAGCGTCCGTCGTACAACAACGACCGCCCGTCATACGGCGACCGCAACAACCGCGGCACCGACCGCCCTTCGTACGGCGACCGCAACGACCGTGGCTCAGACCGTCCGTCCTACGGCGACCGCAACGACCGCTCGGCGAGCGACCGTCCCGCATACGGCGACCGCCCCGCATACGGCGACCGCCCGAACCGCGGTGCAGACCGCCCGGTGTACAACGACCGCCCGCAGCGCACCGAGCGCCCGTCCTACGGCGACCGCAACGACCGCACGTCGAGTGACCGCCCCCAGCGCACCGAGCGCCCGTCGTACGGCGACCGCAATGACCGCACCTCGTCGTACGGCAACAACCGTCCGGCCCGCGACGACGGACGCCCCTCCTACAGCGACCGCCCGACCCGTGGTTTCGAAGAGCGCCGCGCCCCGCGCAGCTCCGACATGTACCCGTCGCGCGACGCCAAGAGCGGCCCGCACGAAGACGTCGTGCTCGAGCGCCTCGAAGCCAAGGTGATCACCGCCAAGGACATCGAGGGCAAGACGTTCGGCGACCTCGGCCTCGGTGACAACATCACCCGCCAGCTCGCCACCATGGGAGCGGAGTCGCCCTTCCCGATCCAGGCCGCCACCATCCCCGACGTACTCGCCGGACGCGACGTGCTCGGCCGCGGAAAGACCGGATCCGGCAAGACCATTGCCTTCGGTGCACCGCTCGTCGAGCGCCTCATGGAGAACAACGGAGCCAAGGGCCGCAAGCCCGGCCGCCTCCCGCGTGCCCTGATCCTCGCCCCGACCCGCGAGCTGGCGATGCAGATCGACCGCACCATCCAGCCCATCGCGCGCTCCGTCGGCCTGTTCACCACCACGATCGTCGGTGGCGTTCCGCAGTACAAGCAGGTCTCCGCCCTCCAGCGCGGCACCGACATCATCATCGCGACCCCCGGTCGCGTCGAAGACCTCGTCGAACAGGGTCGCCTCGACCTGAGCAAGGTCACCACGACCGTGCTCGACGAAGCCGACCACATGTGCGACCTCGGGTTCCTCGAGCCCGTGCAGCGCATCCTCAAGGAGACCCAGGACGGCGGCCAGAAGCTGCTGTTCTCGGCCACCCTCGACAAGGGCGTCGCAACCCTGGTCAAGCAGTTCCTCGTCAACCCGTCGGTGCACGAAGTCGCCGGTGAAGACCAGGCCTCGTCGACCATCGACCACCGCGTGCTCCTCATCGAGCAGCGCGACAAGCGCTCCATCATCACCGAGCTCGCCTCGGGCGCCGGCAAGACGCTGATCTTCGCCCGTACCCGTGCGTTCGCAGAAGAGCTCGCCGACCAGCTCGAAGACGCCGGCGTTCCCGCCACGTCGCTGCACGGTGACCTCAACCAGTCGCGCCGCACGCGCAACCTCCAGCTGCTGACCAGCGGCCGGGTCAACGTGCTCGTCGCGACCGACGTTGCGGCACGCGGCATCCACGTCGACGACATCAGCCTGGTGATCCAGGCCGACGCCCCCGACGAGTACAAGTCCTACCTGCACCGCGCCGGCCGCACCGGTCGCGCCGGCAAGACCGGAACCGTCGTGACGCTCGTCTCCAAGTCGCGCAAGCGCCGCATGGACGAGCTGCTCGACCGCGCCGACATCGAGGCATCGTACGTTCCGGCTCGTCCGGGCGACCACGTGCTCACCGAGCTCGCCGCGCTGTAGCAAGCACCAGCCACGTCAGGCGTCCACTCTCGCGAGTGGGCGCCTGTCGTGCGTTAACCCGTGGGGTGCGAGGGCGAGTGGATGCTGCCGCCACCGTCCCTCGACGATGCGCGTCAGCGGTGCTGGTGAGCCTCGTGCTCCGCGTGCTCGGAGGGCTCGAGCTGGAACGTGGAGTGCTCGACGTCGAAGTGCCCGGCGAGACACTCCGACAGCTCGTCGAGCAGGCGGCCCGTGTCACCGGTCGCGAACACCTCGGGCGCGACAACGACATGCGCCGAGAACACGGCGACCCCCGGCGTGATGGACCAGACGTGAACGTCGTGCACGCCGACGACGCCGGCCGTGCCGAGCACGTGGTCGCGGATCATCGCCACATCTGTTCCCCGCGGTGCCGACTGGCTCAGCACCCGCATCGCGTCGCGCAGCAACAGCAGGGCGCGCGGAAGGATGAGGCCGGCGACCACGAGTGACGCGATGCCGTCTGCCGCGACGAACCCGGTCAGCAGGATGACCACTGCCGAGATGATCACGGCGATCGACCCGATGAGGTCGCCCAGCACCTCGAGGTACGCGCCGCGCATATTGATCGAGTCGGCGGCGCCCCCGCGCAGCACGAGCAGGCTCGCCACGTTCGCGGCAGCACCCACGACCGCCACGACGAGCATCGGCAGCGCGAGGATCTCGACCGTCGAGGGGTCGACGAGCCTTCGCACCCCCTCGACGGCGACGAATCCGACGATTCCGAGCAGCAGGGCGCCGTTCACCACGGCCGCGAACACCTCGACCCTGCGATTGCCGTAGGTGCGGGTATCGGTCGCCGGCCGCGCCGCGATGCCGAGCGCCACCAGGGCGACGACGAGGCCGGTCAGGTCGGAGAGCATGTGACCGGCATCGGCGAGCAGGGCGAGGGAGCCGGATGCCACGGCCCCGACCACCTCGACGACCAGCACGACCGCGACGATGCAGATCGCGATCACCAGGCGTCGACGGTTGGTGAGGCCACCACCATCGTGTCCGTGCGCATGCCCCATTCCGCCCAGTGTAGGAACCCCGGATGGGACTGGCTAGGGAGTCGGCGCTGTCGGGAATGACCACCGTTCTCAGCATGGCCGTGGTTCTCGCCACACACTGCCCGAGTTAACGCCACGTGAAAGATTCGACATTTGCTGGAGCGCAGCGACCTTCGCGGGATAAGGTCACCGGGTGCCCCCCGAATGGGGGCGATCACGCCGTCGACCCCCACGAAGAGGCCACACCTATGCCAGCTGCCCCGCCCCCCGTGTTCCGCTCCACCCGACGCCGCCGCGGTCGCACCGCGGTCGCGACCGGTGTCGCCGCCGCCGTCGCGCTCTCCGGATTCGGCGCGTCCGCGGCATCCGCCGTCGTCATCGAGCCCGAGGTCACCGAGATCGACATCGTGTCGATCAATGACTTCCACGGCCGCCTCGAGGCGAACGGCGCCGCGGCCGGCGCCGCGGTGCTCGGCGGTATGGTCGACTTCTACGAGGCGCAGAACCCGAACACGATCTTCGCGTCGTCGGGCGACTCGGTCGGCGCGTCGACGTTCACCTCGTTCATCCAGAACGACGAGCCCACGATCGACGCGCTCAACAGCATCGGCCTCGACGTGAGCGCCTTCGGCAACCACGAATTCGACCAGGGCCAGGACGACGTCAACGACCGCCTCATCCCGCGCTTCGGCGCCGGGTTCGTCGCCGCCAACATCTACGCGGCAGGCACCACCACCCCGGTCTACGACGAATACGAGATCATCGAGGTCGACGGCGTCAGTGTCGGGTTCATCGGGGCCCTCACCACGAACATGCCGTCGCTGGTCTCGCCCGACGGAATCACCGGGCTCGAGTTCGGACCGGTCGTTCCCGCGGTCAACCGCGTAGCCGACGAGCTGAGCGACGGTGACGACGCCAACGGCGAAGCCGACGTTCTCGTGCTCCTGGTTCACGAGGGAGCGAACAGCCCCGAGCTTGCGGCATCCACCGACGCCTCCGCATTCGGGGACATCGCTACCAACACCAGCTCCGATGTCGACGCCATCATCTCCGGCCACTCGCACTTCGAGTACGACTTCGACATCGCCGGCCCCGACGGAACCCCCCGGCCGGTCATCCAGTCGGGTGAATACGGTGAGGGGTTCGCCCACACCTCCATTCAGGTGGATGCCGCGACCAACGAGCTGATCAGCATCAGCTCGACCCGCGAGCCACTGGCCAGCGCCGCCCGCACCACGGCGGGACTCACGCCATTCGCGCCCGACCCCGCGGTCGAGGCCATCGTCGCCGCAGCCGTCGAGGTGGCTGCCGTGGAGGGTTCCGTGCCGCTCGGCGTCATCACCGACGACGTCAACCGCGCGCAGCAGCCGGGCACCGGTGACCGCGAGGGAACCCTCGTCGAGAACCGCGGAGGGGAATCCACCCTCGGCAACCTCGTCGCCGACGTGCAGGCATGGGCGACGCAGGAGGCGGGGGCAGAACTCGCCCTGATGAACCCGGGCGGCCTGCGCACCAACCTCGAGGCCGGTGACGACGGTGTCGTCACCTACGCGGAGGCCGCCGGCGTGCAGCCGTTCGCCAACACCCTCGTCGCGATGGACCTCACGACCGAGCAGCTCACGGCAGTGCTCGAGGAGCAGTGGGCGCACGGCACCCGCACCGCGTTCCTCAAGCTCGGTGTCTCCGACGCCCTCGGCTACACCTACGACCCGGCCGCCCCCTACGGCAGCCACATCACCGCCATCTTCAAGGACGGCGTCGAGGTGCTGCCGGGCGAAACCCACCGCGTCACGGTGAACTCCTTCCTCGCGAGCGGAGGCGACCTGTTCAGCACGCTCGCCGAGGGAACCAACCGCGTCGACACCGGACAGGTCGACCTGCAGGCGTTCGTCGACTACTTCGAGGCATTCGAGACCATCTCGCCGTCGACCCCGCAGCGTTCGGTCGGCGTCACCCTCCCCGCGGGAGGACTGGTCGAAGGAACCGAGGCGACGATCGAACTGTCCTCGCTGCTGTTCAGCGGCGGCGAGTCGTTCAACTCCGGAGTCGTGCAGGCCGCCATCGGCGACACCGTGCTGGGCTCGGCCGAACTCGACCCTGCCGCTGTGCCAGGAACCGACGAGGTCGGGCGCGCGTCGCTCACCTTCACCGTGCCGGCCGGGCTGAGTGGCGACCAGTTGCTGTCGCTCACCGTCGCCAGCACCGGGACCCAGCTCGCGGTTCCGGTGACCATCACCGCCGCCGCGGTCGTTCCGCCCGTCGTCCCCCCGGTCGACCCGCCGGTGGCCCCGGCCCCCGGCGCGGGAACCGGCGCCGGATCGGGAGCAGGAACGGGAGCGGGCACCGCCCCGATCGTGGTGCGGGTGGACGCCGACGAGCTCGCCGCAACGGGAGCGAGCACCGAGGGTCTCGTCGCCCTCATGGTGCTGCTGCTGGGTGCCGGTGGCATGCTCGTCGGTGCCTGTCGTCGCATGACCCGCGACGGCGTCACCGCCGAGTAGCACGAGGCGGGCGTCGCGAGACGCCCGCCAGAACGACACAGGGATCCGCCTCCGCGCGGGTCCCTGTGTCGTTGCGGCGGGAATATTCGCCCAGATCCAGGCCTTCCCCATAGGAGATGCGGTCCCGCACGGGGCAGCGTCGCCGCACGCGGTGCCGCCGTCGGTACCGCCGCCATAAGCTGGACCACCATCGACCGCTCCGAGCCCAGAAGGACTTCGACCATGGCCAAACGAATCTTCTCGAACATGACCGAGCTCGCCGGGAACACCCCGCTCGTGCGCATCAACCGCCTCGCCGAGGGCCTCGACGCCACCATCCTGGGCAAGTTGGAGTTCTACAACCCCGCGGCCAGCGTGAAGGATCGCATCGGAGTCGCCATCATCGAGGCCGCAGAGAAGTCGGGCGAGCTCAAGCCCGGCGGCACGATCGTCGAGGGCACCAGTGGAAACACCGGTATCGCCCTCGCCATGGCTGGCGCGGCCAAGGGATACAAGGTCGTCATGACCATGCCGGAGACGATGAACAAGGAACGCCGCACCATCCTGCGCGCCTACGGCGCCGAGATCGTGCTCACACCGGGCGGCGACGGTATGCGCGGGGCCGTCGAGAAGGCGCAGGAGATCGTCGCGAACACTCCCAACTCCATCTGGGCGAAGCAGTTCGCGAACGCCGCCAACCCGCAGATCCACCGCGAGACGACGGCAGAGGAGATCTGGGCAGACACCGACGGGGAGGTGGACATCTTCGTAGCGGGCATCGGCACGGGAGGCACCATCACCGGCGTCGGCCAGGTGCTCAAGGAGCGCAAGCCCGACGTGCAGATCGTCGGGGTCGAACCGCTCGACTCGCCACTCCTCACCGAGGGCAAGGCTGGACCGCACAAGATCATGGGCATCGGCGCCAACTTCGTTCCCGAGATCCTCGACCGCGATGCATACGACGAGATCATCGACGTGAGCCTGGCCGACTCTCTCGACCTCGCCCGGCGCATGGCCACCGAGGAGGGGATTCTCGCCGGCATCTCCTCCGGTTCCATCATGTGGGCAGCAATCGAGCTGGCCAAGCGCCCCGAGAACGCGGGCAAGACCATCGTCGCCATCGTGTGCGACACCGGGGAGCGCTACCTCTCCAGCGTGCTGTTCGAGAACCTGCAGGACTGATCTCCGCGGGTGCCTGCACTGACGACCGGTCTCGCCTCCCGCGTATTCGCGGCGATGCGTGAGGATATCCGCACCGCGCGCCGCCGCGACCCGGCGGCGCGCTCGAACCTCGAGGTGATGCTCGCGTACCCCGGAGTGCATGCCGTCTGGGGCTACCGGGTAGCCCACCGCATGTGGCTGGCCGGGGCGCACCTGCCCGCGCGCCTGCTCTCCCAGGGGATCAGGGCCGCGACCGGGGTGGAGATCCATCCTGGCGCGACCATCGGGCGGCGCCTGTTCATCGACCACGGCATGGGCGTCGTGATCGGCGAGACCGCCATCGTCGGCGATGACGTCATGATGTACCACGGGGTCACCCTCGGTGGCCGGTCGTCGGACCGAGTCAAACGGCACCCGACGATCGACGACGGCGTCACCGTGGGTGCCGGCGCGATCGTGCTCGGCGCAGTTACCGTCGGGGCGGGCAGCATCGTCGGAGCGCAGGCCGTCGTCGTGCATGACGCCCCTCCGGGGTCGGTCCTCACCGGCGTCCCTGCCCGCGTGCTTCCCCAGTCCGATCCCGAAACCGTCGACGGTGGTTTCTTCTCGATTTGACTCGAGTTGACCGTTGTTTCGGGGTTTTTGTGCCCCCTACTGGGGGCGTTTACCCCCGCCTCAGTTAACCTCCCGTTAACATAAGACCCCGGATACCCCCGTAGTCTCGAAGCACCCTAGTTACACAAGCCGCCTCGAAGGCGCCTTTGACCGCTCTCCCGAGCCTGGTCTACACACCCCCCGCCCAACTCCCGACGCATTACCCGAAGCAACACCAGCACCACCGGACGCCCCCAGGCCGGTGCCACAATCCCCGTCGTGCACATAACGCCGCGTCCGCACCACAGGATCGCCTGAGCTAGCCGGCTACCCCGCCGCCAGCCGACAGCATCCTGACGCCCCCCACCCGGCATCGATGCCACGCCCCAGCTGCCGTCCCGTGTCCCCGGATGACAAACCTGGGCACGCGCATCCACTGCACCCTGGAGTTCCCCCATGTCCTCAGTCCATCCCGTTGTCCCGCGGTCGGAGAATGTCGAGGCGCCCGCGGCGTTGATGATCGTTCCGACCTATAACGAGGCGAAGAACATCGTCCCCCTGTTGGAGGCGCTGTTCGCGCTGCCGATGGTGGAGGAGACCGGCTGGCAGCTGCACGTGCTGGTTCGCGACGACTCGTCCCCCGATGGCACCGGCGACATCGTGCGCGACCTGATCGAGACGACCTACCCCGGACGCCTGATCCTGTCGACGGGTACGAAGGACGGCCTGGGCAAGGCCATGAAGGCCGCCTTCGACGAGTCGCTCGAGCTCGGGTACGAGGTCATCATGACGATGGACGCGGACTTCTCGCACTCGCCGCTGGATGTGCCGAAGCTGGTCGCCGCGATCAACGACGGGGCAGACGTCGCCATCGGATCCCGGTACGTCGACGGCGGCCTCATCCCCGGCAACTGGCCGCTCGGATACATCGTGCGCACCCGGGTCGCCGGAGCCGTCGCCCGCCTGCTCGGCGGTGTCGACCCGAGCATCCGCGAGCTGACCACGAACTTCAGGGCCATGCGCCGTTCGGTTCTCGGCGCGATCCCCTACGGCACCGTGGACGCCAAGGGATACGGATTCATGATCTTCCTCGCCAACGCCTTCGTGATGGGTGCGTGGACGGTGAAAGAGGTGCCGATCAGCTTCTACAGCCGCGCGAACGGCAGCTCGAAGGCGCGCCTGAGCGACATCTTCGAATTCTTCAAGATCGCGTACCGGCTCAACGACGACTCCCCGTTCAAGCAGGTCGCGAGGTTCCTGACAGTCGGTGCCAGCGGCACGGTGGTCAACCTCTTCGCGCTGTGGCTGCTGCGCCGGGTGGTGCCCGAGGACGCATCGGTCATCTGGCTGTCGATCGCGGCGATCCAGATCAGCATCCTGTGGAACTTCATCCTGCACGACCGGTTCACCTTCAAGTCCTACCGCAAGGCATGGAAGGGCCAGTCGACGCTCAAGCAGTACGGCAAGAACTTCCTCCGCTACGAGGGCACCAGTGCGCTCACGCAGACGGTGATCTTCACCGCGTTCGTGCTGCTGTCGAACCTGGGCGTGTTCTACCTGCTGGCACAGCTGCTCGGCATCGGCATCGCGTTCATCGTGAACTACTACGTCTCGAGCACCTACATCTGGGTCTTCCGCAAGAGCACCCCCCTCACCCTCGTCGACGCCCCCGTCGATGCCCCGACCGCCACGCGCACCGTACGGCCGGCCCATGCTCGCTAGCGTCCTCTACGCCGTCATCGTCCTCAGCGCCCTCGTCCTCCTGATCCAGAGCATCGTCAGCATCCAGCAGACCCTCTATATCTGGAACGACCCCGACCGCATGAAGGCCTCCGGCGTACCCGACACCTTCGAGCAGCCCGAGCTCGGCTTTACCGTGCTGCTGCCCGCCCGACATGAAGCGGCGGTGATCGGAGAGACGCTGCGCAAGCTCGGCGCCGCGCACTACCCGAAGGACAAGGTCGAGCTGATGGTCATCTGCTCCGAAGACGACCTCGAGACCATCGCCGCCGCCGAGGCGGCCAAGTTCGAGCACAAGCTCATTAACGTCACCGTGCTGGTCTTCGATGGCGCGCCCGGCAAGTCGAAGGCCATGAACCTCGGCCTCGCCGCTGCCAAGCACCCCATCGTCACGATCTTCGACTCCGAAGACGACGTGAGCCAGGACATCTTCACGATCGTCAACACCATCTACCTCCGCCGCAATGTCGACGTCCTGCAGTGCGGCGTGCAGCTCATGGACTACAACAGCCACTGGTTCTCGGCGCACAACGTGCTCGAGTACTTCTTCTGGTTCAAGTCGCGCATGCACTACTACGCCAAGCTGCAGGCCGTACCGCTCGGCGGCAACACGGTGTTCTTCCGGGCCGACGACCTGAAGGAGGTCGACGGCTGGGATGAGGTCGGACTCACCGAAGACGCCGACATCGGCATCCGTCTCAGCCTCAAGGGCAAGGTCTTCGACGTCATGTACGACCCGCGCCACGTGACCCGCGAAGAAGTCCCGCACACCACGAAAGCATTCGTGAAGCAGCGCACGCGCTGGAACCAGGGCTTCCTGCAGATCCTCCGCAAGGGCGACTGGCTCAAGCTGCCCCGCCCCGAGCAGAAGCTGCTCGTCGGCTACGTGCTCACCGCCCCCACCTACATGGCCCTCGTGATCGCCTCGGCTCCGCTCCTGGTGCTGCTCGGTGCGACCACCAAGCTGCCCGTCGCGGTGAGCCTCTTCACCTTCGTTCCGCTGTTCCTCGCCGTCGTCATGCTCATGGTGAGCCTCCTCGGGCTCCACGAGTTCGGCAAGGACCAGAAGATCAAGGTCAAGCCGTGGAGCTACGCGTTCCTCGCCATCACCTTCATCCCGTACCAGGTACTGCTGCTCGTCAGCTCGGTGCGTGCCATGATCCGTGAGGCCCGCGGCAACCGCGGGTGGGAGAAGACCGTGCACCTCGGCGGACACCGCACCGCAGAGCACGCGCAGCCCGTCTTCGCGCCCGTGGGCATCGCCGCGAGCGAAGTCGCATGAGCGTCGCACACCGCGCCAAGCCGAGGCCGCTGGCGACCTGGCTGAACACGCGCCGCGGCGAGGTCATCCTCGTCGCCCTCGTTGTCATCGCCGGCGGCATCATGCACGCGTGGGGCATGTTCTCCTACCCCTACCTCGAGAATGACGAGGCGACCTACGTCTCCCGCGCCTGGGCGTTCGTCACCGAGGGTCGACTCGACGTCTACACCTACCGCTACGACCACGCACCCGTCGGCTGGATGGCCATCGGTGGGTGGCTGTTCCTCACCGGCGGTGACGCCTTCTTCGGATCCATGCTGGAATCCGGGCGCGTCTTCATGCTCGTCGTCCACCTGATCAGCACCGTGCTCGTCTACCTGATCGCCAAGCGCTTCTCCAACGGAAGCATCACGGCCGGCGTCATCGCGGCCCTGATCTTTTCGGCCTCGCCGCTCGGCATCTACTTCCAGCGTCGCATCCTGCTCGACAACCTGATGGTCATGTGGCTGCTGCTGAGCATCCTGCTCGCCGCACGCAAGCGCGCCACCCTCGGCAACTACGTCGCGAGCGGCATCTTCTTCGGCATCGCCGTGCTCACCAAGCTCAACGCGGTTTTCTTCGGACCGGCATTCCTGCTCCTGCTGTGGTTCGGCGCCGCCGCACACCAGCGCAAGCACGCGATGGCCCACTGGCTCGCCTTCGGCGGCGGTACCGTGCTGCTCTTCTTCATGTACGCGCTGCTGAACTCCGAACTCTTTCCCGCGCCCCTCGGTGCCGACGGCGAACCGCTCCGCGTCAGCCTGATCGACACGTTCGCGCTGCAGCTCGGCCGCGGCGACTTCGCCTGGCCATGGGACCCCGCCGGAAGCTTCCTTACCGCGCTCGGATCGTGGGCGGTGAAGGACTCGTTCACCCTCGCACTCGGCCTGGTGTCGACGGTCGCCGTGGCGATCATCGCCATCGTGCAACGCAAGAAGACGGTCTACCCGCTCGCGCTGCTGACCTTCATCCTGTTCTACGTCTTCTTCCTGGCCCGCGGCAAGATCGTGCTCGACCTCTACGTCACGCCGCTCCTTCCGCTGCTCGCCATCGCCGGCGGTGTCATGGTCGGCTACGCACTCAAGGTCACCCCGAAACGGGTGGAGAAGGTCGTGCGGCCCGCCCTCGCGGTCGTCGCCGTCGGATCGCTCGCCGCGACCTATGCGGTGCTCGTGCCCAACCGCCCCTATGTGATCGACGAGGTCGGAAACCAGAACCTCGCCCTCGACTGGGTGACAGACAATGTGGCATCCGATGCCGTCATCGCCACCGACAACTACATCTACCCGGCGCTGGCGCAGGAGCGCGACTACGACAACACCATGTACTTCTTCAGCGCTGAGTACGACCCCGAGTCGCAGACCAAGTACGGCGACGACTGGCGCAACATCGACTACCTGGTGCTCACGCACGAAGTGATCGCGCAGATCTACGCAGGCACCGTGCCGAAGATGCGGGAGATACTCGACCACTCCGAGCTGCAGGCGAGCTACACCGAGGGCACCACCAGCTTCCTCGATATTCCGAAGTACATCTCGACCAACGGCGACTGGGTGCAGGTCTACAAGACCAAGTCCCGCAACGACATCGTGCTGCAGGACACCTGGGACCACTACCGCGGCGAGTTCGTCATCGACTACGGCCAGGTCATCGACACGGTCAACGACAACACCACGTCGACCGGCCAGGCCGACGGCATGACCCGGGCGATCGAGGAGGACGACGAAGCGACGTTCCGCGGCATCTGGCAGTGGACGCAAGACCACCTACAGCACCGCTCGACCGACTCACTCATCTCCTGGTTGTGGGCGAAAGACGCGACCGGCACGTTCGGAGTCGCGAACAGCGACACCGTCTGCGGCGCCGACCAGCGCATCATCGGATCCCTGCTGCAGGCCGGCGAGAAGTGGAACGACCCCGAGCTCACCGCCGAGGCCACCACGATGGCCGGCGACTGGTGGGCCGCGTGCACCTTCGTCGCCGACGACGGCAAGCGCTACATCGACTCCTCGGCCGACGGTTCGCAGGACGACCAGCTCGTCAACCCGTCGTTCTTCGACCCCACGTTGTACCGCTACTTCGAGACCACCCTGCCGCAGTACCCATGGGCCGAGGTCATCGACGGCGGCTACACGCTGCTCGAGCGCCTCATCGCCGAACGCGGCACCGTACCCGACTGGGCCGTGGTGTCGGAAACGAACGAACTCGAGCCGGCTACCAGCCTCATCGGGCCGGGTGCCGACTCCCTCGGGCAGGACACCCTCCGGCTCGTCCCCAATCTCCTCCTCGAAGAGGTTGCGGGAGAAGCCCGCAGCACCGCCATCCTCGACGTACTCGAGCCGCAAGTCATCGCCTACGCCGACGCCGCCCCCGGCATGGGCGCCAGCGTGACCTCCGCAATCCTGAGCCAGCTGCGCGACACCGGCCTCGACGGCCAGACCATCTACGAGAACGACATCTTCGGCAACTACGACGCCGAAGCGGGCTACTGGTTCGACGGAGTCAACTTCGTCGACCAGACCTGGGCGTGGTCGTGGCACGAATTCCAGTCACAGCTGCCCGAACAGCTGCAGATGCCCCTCGAATAGGACACGCACATGACCACTCCACACTCGACATCGGCGGCCAGCAAGGTGCGCGGCCTGCTGCACCGCTACCGCAGGTTCCTGATCTACGGCATCATCGGCGGCGGCGCTGTCGTCATCGATGTCGCACTGTTCTGGGCCTTCACCCACTACACCGACCTCGGCACCGTGCCTGCGAACGCCCTGTCGACCGGCATCGCGCTGGTCTACAGCTTCCTCACGAACACCTTCTTCAACTTCAAGGTGCGCAGCCGCCTCTGGCTGCGGTTCCTGAGCTTCGCCATCGTCAGCGGGTTCGGGTTCGTCGTCAGTTCCCTCATGCTCTACGTGCTCGCCGACCGGATGGGCTTCGACCCGATCCTCATCAAGGTGCTCTCCCTTCCCGTCGTGCTCGTCGTGCAGTTCTTCCTCAACAGCCGCATCACCTTCGCAACCCGAACACCCGATACAGCGATTACCCCAGAGCCGCTGTCGCAAAGGAGCACAGTATGACCGAGACACGCATCACCCCGACCGTCGCCGTGGTGGGAGGAGGCTTCACCGGCCTCACCGCCGCATACGAGCTCGCCAAGCAGGGCTACTCGGTCGACGTGTACGAAGCCGCACCGCAGGTGGGCGGGCTCGTCGCCGGATTCACCCTCGACGACGGGTTCCCGCTCGAGAAGGCGTACCACTTTCTCTACACGACCGACAACCACATCATCGACATGGCCAAGGAACTCGGCGTCGACGACAAGCTCGACTTTCACCCGAGCTCCATCAAGGCGTTCTACAAGGGCGAGAAGTACGGCTTCACCACGCCGCTCGAGCTGCTCTCGTTCACGCCCCTGTCGTTCATCAACCGGGTGCGCACCGGCGTCACCGGCCTCGTGCTTCTGCGGCTCAAGAACTGGAAGCCGCTGACCACCATCACGGCCTACGACTGGCTGTGCAAGGTCAACGGCAAGAAGGCCACCGACCTGGTCTGGAAGCCGCTGCTGCAGGGCAAGTTCGACATCTACTGGGACAAGATCACCATGGCATGGCTGTGGACCCGCATCCACGTGCGCCAGACCTCGAAGATCAAGGGCGAGCGCACCGAACGCCTCGGCTACTTCAACGGCGGATTCCGCATCGTCGTCGACCGCTGGCTGCAGGAACTCGAGAAGCGCGACGCCCGGGTCTATACGAGCTCGCAGATCACCTCCTTCGACGAGAAGGACGGCAAGCCCATGATCACGGTCGGCGGAGAGCAGAAGCAGTACGACGCCGTGCTCGCCGCGCTGCCGAGCAACGCGTTCGCGCGCATCGCGGGTGACCACCCGTCGATGACGCCGACCTACCAGAAGCAGCTGCTCGACATCGACTACCTCGCTGCCGTGCTGCTGGTCGTCACCACCACGAAGCCCATCACCGACACCTACTGGCACCAGATCCACGATTTGGATGCCCCGTTCCTGGTGTTCCTGAGCCTCGACAGCCTCATCGGCACCGAGAACACGGGCGGGCGCTACATCTACTACATCGGCGACTACACCCAGAACGACAGCGAGCTGATGGGCCTCACCGACGACCAGATCCGTGAGCGCTGGTATGCCGGCGCGAACCGCCTGTTCCCGGAGTTCAGCGAGGACATCGTGGTCGAGTCGCACGTGTTCAAGTTCAAGAACGCGCAGCACATCGTCGACGTGACCTACGAGTCCCGCCTGCCGGAGATGCGCACCGACCTGCCCGGGTACTACCTCGCCAACTTCTCGCAGATTTTCCCCGAAGACCGCGGAACCAACTACGCGGTACGCGAGGGCCTCAAGGTCGCCGAGATGATCACGAAGGACCTCGGACGCGCCGGCCTGGCCATCGAGGACAGCTCATCGTCGGGCCTCACCATCGCCGACCTGGCCGCGGAGACCGCGGGCCTCGACAGCGACGGTAGCGACCGCCAGAAGGGTCTCGTCGGCTGACGCCAGCATCACCCCGTGGGGTCCGTCGGTCACCGCCGACGGGCCCCACGCCCTGTTAACCGGGTCGCGCTACTCGCCGCCGAACGCCGACAGCTCGGCCTCGTACGAGTCCGCGTAGACGCCGCTCTCGTTGCCGTCCCAGTAGTGGTGCGCCTCGTACCTGAAGTTGTCGGCCGGGTCGTCGATCCAGCCGTCGGGGTGGTTCGTCGACCAGCGGGCGAGGCTCGAGTAGTCGTAGCCGCCGACCATGACCAGCGTTTCGTCTCCGCTCTCGCGGATGGCCGTGAGCACCTCCTGCGACACGTCTTCCCACAGGCCGGCCGCGGCCTGCTGGTCACCCTCGAAGCCGAACGGCTCGTTCATCAGGCCGTACGCCAGCAGTGCCGGGTGGTCGCCGAACTCGGCCGCGAGCTTGAGCCATACGTCGGACAGCGCGCTCGCGGGCAGGGCATCGGTGCCCACCTGCAGCTCGCCGGATTCGGTGGCGTACTTGCCGTAGTTGTGCAGGTCGAGCACGACGTCGACGCCGTTCGCCTCGGCGGCATCCAGCGCGTCGCGCACCAGGGCCACGTCCTCCGGTCGGAGGTCGCCGTACGGTTCGGCCTGCAGGCGCTCCCACATCACCGGGAGCCGCACCAGGTCGACGCCCCGGTCGGCGAGGAACGAATACGACGCGGCAGGCTCGTCGAAGTAGGTCTGGCCGAGAACACCGGGGGCGACGTTGCTGTATCCGTCACCGGTGCCGAAGTCGAGGCCGGAGAGGTTGACGCCGACCCGGACATCGGTGGATGCCGCGAACTCCTCGACCACGGAGGCCTGGGGCCCCGCGGCGTCGAGACCGCTGAGCCGCTCACCGCCGTAGACGGTGAGCGGGTAGTCGTCCGACCAGCTGCTGCCCGCCGCCCACGTGGTCGACCAGAGGCCCTTGTCTTCGGCCACGGTGTACCACTTCTCGGCGAGGGCGTTCCAGGCGTCGGCATCCACCTCGTTCTTCGGCCACCCCATCTCGCCGACGAATGCGGTCGCGCCGTTGTCGTCGAGCCACTCCGAGTAGTCGAGCAGTTCGCCGATGCGCTGCTGTTCGAGGAGGTTGAGGTCGACTCCGTCGAGCGCCGACGGCGAGGGCGACGGCCTTCCGCTGGGATCGCTGCTCGCACCCGGCTGCTGCGGGCCATCCGGGCCGGCGTCGTTCTGGCCGAACACGATGACCGCGAGAATGACGGCCGCGACCAGCGCCACGACAGCGGCGATGATGATGGCACGCCTGCGACGGCGCTTCGTGGTGTCCATTCGGAGAGACCCCCTGCTTACGGTGCAGTTCCCATAACGACAGAACGTGCGCGTACGGGTGGTACATCGGAACACGGACCGCGACGACGCGCCGTTCGTCCATGCTACCGAATGGATCGGCCGGCCCTTTCGCTACCCGATCCGTCGTGCCAGCGCCTCGAGCCTCGCACCTCGCTGCAAGGGGAGCGCCCTAGGCTCGCCTCGTGAACTTCGCCTACCACCGCCTCGCCCGCTCCTGGCCGAAATATCGCTGGTGGAAGGCCCTCGTCACTGGTCTCATCGCCGTCGCCCTGTACCTGGGATTCAGCATCGCCGCCGTCGTGGTGTTCATCGTTCTCTCCGTCGCGCTGCCCGACACGTTCGGGGCCAGCGTCGAGTCGATCGCGGCGGTGGAGCTCGACCTCTCCGACCCGATCGTCTTCTCGTTCGCGCTCGGGTCGATCGCGCTGATGCTGCCCTCGGTGCTCATCGCGGCGCTGATCATGGGACCACGGCCGCTCGGGTTGCTGTCGTCGGTCGAGGGACGCCTGCGCTGGGGATGGCTCGGACGCTGCATCCCACCGGCCCTGGTCATCTACGGCGTAGTGTTCGCCGCATCGTTCCTGCTGGAGCCCGCAACCGGGGGAGAGGCCGCTCAGCCGGTGATCACCGCCGCGACGTGGGCGCTCATCGTGTTGGCGCTCGTACTCACGCCCCTGCAGGCGACGGCGGAGGAGTACGTGTTCCGGGGATACCTGATGCAGGCCATCGGCGGCTGGCTGAAGCATCCGGCCTGGGCGATCCTGCTGCCCGTTCCGCTGTTCGCCATCGGGCACGACTACGACGTCTGGGGGCTCCTCGACGTGTCGGTGTTCGGGGTGGTCGCCGCGTGGCTGACCTGGCGCACCGGAGGACTCGAGGCCGCGATCGTCGCGCATGTCGTGAACAACACCGCGCTGTTCCTGCTGGGGGCGGTCGGGCTGGTCGACATGAACGCCGACACCGGGTCTGCGGTCGGGCTGCTGTCGACCGTCGTGATCCTCGGCGCATATTCGTGGTGGGTGGTGCGCATGGCGAAGCGGACCGGCCTGCGCACCGAACGCACCATGCAGCCGGTGGAGGAACCCGCCGGTGCCCCTTACGGGCCCGCGCCGACCGGTGCTCCCCAGTACGCGCCGCTCGACGATCCGCCGTCACCGGCTCCTCGTACAGTAGGGTCATGACTCAGCCAGACTTCGGATCGTCCGTCGTACCCAGGGCAGTCGCCACCGAACCCGTCGCGCGCGTGACGACGGGGGCGACCCCCGCCGAGGCGCTGCACCGGGTATTCGGGTACGACGAGTTCCGCGGCAACCAGGCCGAGATCATCGACCACGTCGCCGGCGGCGGCGACGCCCTCGTGCTCATGCCCACGGGCGGCGGAAAGTCGCTGTGCTACCAGATCCCGTCGATCGTGCGACAGGGCACCGGGGTCGTCATCTCCCCGCTGATCGCCCTCATGCAAGACCAGGTCGATGCCCTGTCGCTCGTCGGAGTGCGCGCCGCGTACCTCAACTCGACCCAGAGCGTCGACCACCGCCGGGCCGTCGAGCAGGCCTACCTCGCGGGCGAGCTCGACATGCTCTACCTCGCCCCTGAGCGGCTGCGCGTCGAATCGACTGCGGCCCTCCTTGACCGCGGAACGATCGCGCTGTTCGCCATCGACGAGGCGCACTGCGTGTCGCAGTGGGGGCACGACTTCAGGCCCGACTACCTGCGGCTGTCGATGCTGCACGAGCGCTGGCCGACCGTGCCGCGCATCGCGCTCACCGCGACCGCCACCGAGAAGACCCACGCCGAGATCGTCACGCGGCTGCAACTCGAGGGCGCCCAGCACTTCGTGGCCAGCTTCGACCGGCCCAACATCCAGTACCGCATCGCGCCGAAGAACCAGCCGCAACAGCAGCTGCTGCAGCTCATCCGCACCGAGCACCCCGGCGACGCCGGCATCGTCTACTGCCTCTCGCGCGCGTCGGTCGAGAAGACGGCCGAATTCCTCGCCGACAACGGGGTGCCTGCGCTGCCGTACCACGCCGGCCTGCCGACCCACGTGCGTGCCGCGAACCAGTCACGGTTTTTGCGCGACGACGGCATCGTGATGGTCGCGACGATCGCCTTCGGCATGGGGATCGACAAGCCAGACGTGCGGTTCGTGGCGCACCTCGACCTGCCGAAATCGGTGGAGGGCTACTACCAGGAGACCGGGCGGGCTGGGCGCGACGGCCTGCCGTCGACGGCGTGGCTCGCCTACGGGCTGCAGGACGTGGTGCAGCAACGCCGCATGATCTCGGAGTCCGAGGGCGACGCGGCCCACCGCCGCACGCTCAGCGCCCACCTCGACGCGATGCTCGCGCTGTGCGAAACAGTGCAGTGTCGACGGATGCAGCTGCTCGGCTACTTCGGAGAGACCTCGACCGCCTGCGGCAACTGCGACACGTGCCTCTCGCCTCCCGAGTCGATCGACGGCACCGTGCCGGCGCAGAAGCTGCTCTCGACCGTCGTGCGCCTCCAGCGCGAACGCAACCAGAAGTTCGGCGCCGGCCAGCTGATCGACATCCTGCTCGGCAAGCGCACGCCGCGGGTCGAGCAGAACCAGCACGACAGCCTGAGCACCTTCGGCATCGGAACCGAGCTCAGTGAGCAGGAGTGGCGCGGCGTCGTCCGACAGCTGCTCGCGCAGGGCCTGCTCGCCGTCAGTGGCGAATACGGCACCCTCGGCATCACCGACGACAGCGCCGCGGTTCTCTCCGGCCAGCGCCCGGTCGCGCTGCGCCGCGAACCTGAGCGGGCGGCCAAGCGGTCGACCCGGCGCGCGGCGGGGGCGACGTCCGACCTCGCCCCGGCGGCGGCCCCGGTGTTCGAAGCGCTGCGCGCGTGGCGCGGCGCCCAGGCGAAGGAGCAGGGCGTGCCCGCCTACGTGATCTTTCACGACGCGACGCTGCGTGAGATCGCCACCGTGCGACCGACCGACCGCGCGACCCTGGCGACCGTTACGGGCGTCGGCGAGGCGAAGCTCGACAAGTACGGCGACTCGATCCTCGAGACGCTGGCTGCGGCGGGGTAGCCGCGGCGCCGTAGCCCGCGGCGCCGTAGGCTGCGGTGCCGTAGCCCGCGGCGTCCCAGGCCGCGGTAGCCGGGCGTCACCCGTGCCCGGCGGCTTTCATTATTCAGGAGGGTGTTGGGGTGGGGTAAGAGAGGGGCGGTGGATGCCGCGTGCGGAACGCAGCATCCAATCGATATCTATGCCGCGACGCACGATTCGTGCACGCGTGCCCCTGCCAGCTCGCCCAACTCCTGAATGATGCGAGAAACCGTAGACCTGCTCCTGAATGATGAAAGCTAGCGCGGCCCGCTGCGACCCGTGTTGGCCGAACTCCGAGCGGAACGGGGTGTTGGCCGCACCACGCAGAAGCGGCCCGCACGTGGCGGGCCGCTCCTGTACTGGCGTGATGCTGTACTGCCGTGGTGCTGTACTGCTGTGTTGCCGTGCTATTCCGGTCGCACCGGCGCGTCATCCCGAATATCGATGCGGGTCACGCCGTTCGGGCGTTCCGTCACCTCGACACGGGGAGCCGCATCCGCCTCGGTCGACTTCGGCGCGGTCGTGAGCTGGTCATGCCGCTTCTCGTCGAAGTCGTCGGGGCGACCCGAGTCAGCGCCCGTCACGGGGTGGGCATTCCACCGTTGACGTTGAGGGTCTCGCCGATCACGTAGCTCGACTCACCTGACGCCAGGAACACGTACGCCGGCGCAAGCTCGGCAGGCTGTCCCGGACGGCCGAGGGGGGTCTGCTCGCCGAACTCGGGGAGCGCCTCGGTGGGCTGTCCGCCCGCGGTCTGCAGCGGGGTCCAGATCGGGCCGGGAGCGACCACGTTCACGCGGATGCCCTTCGGCGCGAGCTGCTGCGCGAGTCCCTTGGAGAACGCGTTGATGGTCGCCTTGGTCGACGCGTAGTCGACGAGGGTCTCGGAGGGCGAGTACGCCTGGATCGACGAGGTGTTGATGATGCTCGATCCCGGGGCGAGGTGGGGCAGTGCCGCCTTGGTGATCCAGAACATGGCGTAGACGTTGGTCTTGAACGTCTCGTCGAACTGCTCGTCGGTGATCTCGAGCAGGTCGGGCTGCGTCTGCTGCTTGCCCGCGTTGTTCACGAGGATGTCGAGTCCGCCGAGTCCCTCGACGGCGTCGGCGACCAGCTTGCGGCTGAACGCGGCGTCGGTGATGTCTCCGGGGAGCGCGACGGCGGTGCGGCCGGCCTCCTCGATGAGCTTGACGACGCCCTTGGCGTCTTCTTCTTCCTCGGGGAGGTACGAGATGGCGACGTCCGCACCCTCACGGGCGTAGGCGATGGCGACGGCGGCGCCGATTCCGGAGTCTCCGCCGGTGATCAGTGCCTTGCGGCCCTCGAGGCGGCCGGTGCCGCGATACGAGGTCTCGCCGCGGTCGGGGGTGTTGTCGAGGTCGGCGTCGAGGCCGGGGCCGCCCTGCTTCTGCGCGGTCGGCTTGATGTCGTCGTACTTGGTAACGGGATTCTCGAATACGTACTGGTCGTTGCTCATGTATCCATGCAAACAGTCGGCTCGAATATCGACAACCCGCTTCCGCTGAGGCCCGGGGAGCGCTACACGGACCTTCGACGTGGTGGATGCCGCGGCATCCACGACATCATGGGGCATGCTCACGACCGACCGTCTGCTCCTGCGCGACTGGACCACCGACGACCTCGCACCCTTCGCCGACCTCAACGCCGACCCCGACGTCATGCGGTACTTTCCCGCCCCGCTCGACCGGGCGGCAAGCGACGCGCTCGCCCGGCGGATCCGCGACCGCCTCACCCGGTCGGGCTGGGGGCTGTGGGCGGTGGAGGTGGCCGACCCGGGGTCGGAGCTCGACGGGGAGTTCATCGGGTTCACCGGGCTGATCCGCCAGGACTTCGCGGCCCACTTCACCCCCGCGATCGAGGTGGGCTGGCGACTGCGCAGGGCGGCGTGGGGCCACGGCTACGCGACGGAGGCGGCGCGGGCGGTACTGCACCACGGCTTCGTCGACCGGGGGTTCGACGAGATCGTGTCGATGACCGCCAGGGGCAACGCGCGCTCCCGCGCGGTGATGGAGCGCCTCGGCATGACGCGCGACCCCGCAGACGACTTCGACCACCCCTCGGTGCCCGCAGACAGCGACCTCGTTCGGCACGTGCTGTACCGGCTGCCGCGGCCGACCTGGCAGGCGGCCGCCGTGGCCCGGCCGTAGTGGCCTAGCGCGCCCGGTTCAGCCAGGGCTGCAGGGCGCGCGTCACGAACGGCAGCACCCAGTAGGCCATGATCGGCGTCAGCACGATCGTCGTGATGAAGACCTTGGCGAGCGTCCACAGGTCGTCCCAGCCCGGAACGACAGCGACCGCGAGCAGGGTGAAGGCCAGGTTGACCGGAAAGAAGCCGAGCCAGATGCTGATCGCCTGCTTCCAGCGCGGCGGGCGCACCTGCGGCTCGGGTTCTGTGGAGCCCAGCTCGGTGGTCGCCGACGGGGCGTCGAACCAGCCCTCGATGCCGGTGCGCCGGTTGACCCGGCGCTCCTCGACCATCCCGCGGCCGAGGTCGAGCCATGCGCTGCGTTCCCCCGAGTTCTCCCACGCGTCGAGGGTCTCGGCGTCGTCGAAGCGGTAGAGCATGTGCCATTCGTCGGAGGACGCCGATTCGCGCACCCACCCCGACCCGAGAAAACCCGGCCAGGTGTTGGCGAGGTTCACTCCGGACTGCACCCAGCGGGTGACCTCCGGAACGCGATCGGGGTCGACGGCACGCGTGATGGAGACGGTGACGGGAGCGCTCATTGCTCCAGTATCGGCGGTCGCCGCTGATCGGATGGTTTCGCTGGTTTCGCGAGCTCGCGCGCATGGGCCGCGAGGCGGTCGGCGGCACCGCGAAGGTAGCGGCTGATCACCTCGCGCTCGGCCTCGGTGAATTCGAGCGACAGGTCGTCGAGGGCCACGAAGAGCGGGCCGAGTTCGCCGAGGATGCGGCCGACGGCCTCGCCGCGCGGCACGAGCGACACCCGCCGCCGGTCCTGCACGTCACGCGTCCGCGAGATGTGCCCGGCCTGCTCGAGGCGGTCGGCGAGTTCCGTCGCCGAGCCCGTGCTGATGCCCAAGCGCTGGCCGAGCTGGGCGGGCCCGAGCTGCGTGCCCTCCTGGTCCATGATGTGGCCCATCGCCGCGTAGTCGAGGTGGCGCAGGCCGACCCGGGTGGCGAGGGCGTGGTCGAGGGAGACCGACGCACGGTTCACCGAGCGCAGCGCCCACGAGAGTTCCTCGGCCGACATGCGCCCGCGCTCGACGGCTTCCGCCCTGTCGTCGCCTGCCCTGTCGTTGCCTGCCCTGTCGTTGCCTGCCCTGTCGTTGCGTGCCGTGTCGTCGCCTGAGCTGTCGGTGCCCGTTCCGGTGCCCATCGCCGCGTCATCCATGCCCACATACTACTTGACAATTACCTCCGCAATGGAGAAACTCGGAAACGGAGCTACACGTCTTCACCACCCATCTCGATCCATCCCCTCACCCCGGTTCGACCAGGAAGGCGACACCATGACCACCCCGTCCACGCCGGCAATGGATGCTGCGCCCCCCGCGTCCTCCGCTGCCCCCGCCCTCACCGCGGCGCAGCTGCGCTCCCTGCTCATCGTGCTCTGCGCCGGCCTCGCGCTCGTGGTGGCCGGCAACTCCGCGCTCGCCATCGCGCTGCCCGATATCGCCGCAGACCTCGGAGCCGACCAGTCCGAACTCACCTGGATCATCGACGCCTACGCGCTCACCTTCGCCGCGCTGCTGCTCACGGCGGGCATCGCGGCCGACCGGGTGGGCAGGCGCACGATCCTCGTCATCGGGCTCGTGATCTTCGGCGCAGCGTCGCTCGCGGCGGCGTTCTCTCCCGACCCGGCCTGGTTCATCGGGCTGCGCGCCCTCTCTGGCATCGGTGCCGCCGCGGTCTTTCCCGTGACGCTGTCTGCCCTCGTCGACGCCTACCCGGAGGAGCGCCGCACCTTCGCCATCGGGGTGTGGTCCGGCGTCAGTTCGGCCGGCGCGGTGGCTGGCACCATCGTGGCCGGCGCCATGCTCGAGGTGTTCTGGTGGGGGAGCGTGCAGCTGCTGTTCGGCGGCGTCGCGCTGCTGCTCATCGTGCCCGTGCTGCTGCTCGTCGCCCAGAACCGCAATCCCGCGCTGTCGCTCGACCCCCTCGGTGCGCTGTGGTCGGTCGTGGCGCTCGCCGGCCTCGTGCTGGGCGTGGTCGAGGGGCCGCAGCGGGGTTGGCTCGATCCGGTGACGGTGGTGGCGCTCGTCGTCGGCGTGATCGGATTCGTGGCCTTCGTGGTGCACCAGCTCCGAGCATCCATACCGTCACTCGACGTGCGGCTGTTCACGAACCGTGGCCTGGCCGCGGGGTCGGTGATCGTGACCGTGCAGTTCTTCGCGTCGCTCGGGTTCTTCGTGCTGTCGCCGCAGTACCTGCAGATCGTGCTGGAGTACACGCCGCTGGGTGCAGCACTCGCCCTGCTCGTCGTGCCGGTCGGAGTCGGCGCGGGCATCGGCGCTGCCGCTGCGCTGAGCAGGAGGTTCGGCGCGAGGGTGCCAGGCGCGGTCGGCCTGCTGCTCATGGGCGTCGGGTTCGTCATCTTCGGCGTCGGCGTCACCGGCGGGCTCGATCCGTCGCTGTGGATGCTGGGGGCCGGCGTTCTCGTGTTCGGGGTGGGCTTCGGCATGGGAATCACCCCCGGCACCGAGCTCATCATCGACGGCCTTCCGGCGGACCGCCGCTCGGTCGCGAGCGCCGTGAACGACATCACCCGCGAGGTCGGCGGCGTGCTCGGCATCGCCGTGCTCTCCAGCGTGCTGGTCTGGTTCTACCGCGACGACATCGCACCCGTGCTCGGCGGGTTGCCCACCGAGCTACAGGAGGTGGTCGACGCGGGGGCGGGCGCTGCCCTCGGCGTCGCGGGCTCGCTCGGGCCAGGGGGAGAGGCGCTCGCCGACGCCGCACGCGAGGCATTCGCCGTGGGGCTCAGCGCGTCGATGTTCGTCGGCGCCGTCGTGCTGGCGGTCGCCGCGGTCATCACGGCGGTGGTCGCCCCTCCGCGGACGCGCGAGGGGAAGGCGACATAATCGAAGGGTGGAGTTCTTCGAGAGGCTGCGGCGACCGGCGACCACGCCCCTCCACGTTGCGATCGACGAGGGGTCGGGACCGGTCGTCGTGCTGGTGCACGGCATCGCGTCATCGGCCGTGACGTTCGAGAACCTCGTTCCGCTCATCGTCGACCGGCACCGGGTTATCGCCGTCGACCTGATGGGCTTCGGCGAGTCGGTCGCCCCGGACGACGCGACGTTCACGATCGAGGAGCACGTCTCGGCGCTCGAGGACACCCTCGACACGCTCAGGCTGCGCGACCCGTTCGTGCTCGTCGGCCACTCGATGGGGTCGCTCATCGCGAGCCGGTACGCGGCCACCAACCGCAGGCGCATCTCGAAGCTGGTGCTGGTGAGCCCGCCCATCTACGTCGCCCCGACCGCGATCGGCGATCCGATCGAGCGGGCAGCGATGGGCCTGTACCTCAGGGCCTACGAGTACCTGCGCCTGAACAAGACGTTCACGATGCGCAACGCGGCGTTCCTCGCGCGAATGTCGCCGATCAAGAACGTGCTCGAGGTCAGCGAACGCAACTGGACGGCGTTCGTGCAGTCGCTGCAGCAGTCCATCGAGTCGCAGACCGCGGTGAGCGACATCGCGTCGGTGCGGGTTCCGGTCGAGGTGGCCTACGGAACCCTCGACCCGTTCATCTTTCCCGCGGGGCTGCGCATCGTCGAGCAGATGCGGCACGTCACGGTGCACAAGGTCGACGCCGGCGACCACCTCGTGCGCAAGCGCCTGGCGCGGGTGGTCGCGGCCGCCATCGGCTAGCTGCCCTCCGCGAGACGCGGCTCACGCGAGGTGCGGTGCCCGCACGCGCAACACGACGGTGACCGCGACGACCGCCACCACCGCGACGATGGCGGCGACGGCGGCCGGTGTCGACAGCAGGTCACCGCTGAGGCGGGCGACGGCCACCCAGGCGAGGCCCCAGCACAGTGACGCGGTCGGCGCGAGGCGACCCCGGCCGTAGACGGCGAGCAACAGGCCAACGAGTCCGGCCACGGCGATGATGACGACGGCCCAGGCATCCATGCCCAGTCCGAAACCGTCGAACCCCTGCGCGACGAGCAGCGCCGTGGTGTTCGCGGCGGTCGCGACGCAGACCCAGCCGAGGTACAGCCCGACCGTGCCGTCGGCCACGATCGCCTCGACGATGCCGCCGGGGCGGGTCTCGACGGTGATGAGGAACGCCCATACCAGCACGGCGAGCAGCAGCACGATGACCGGCACGCTCAGGGGCAGCAGGTCGAACTGGATGGAGAGGATCCACGCGGCATTGAGGATGAGGGAGGCGGCGATCGGGTAGCCGAGGCGCCGCTGTCGGGGGGCGCTCTTCTGCGCGGGCAACAACTGCCAGATCGCGTAGGCGATGAGGCCGAGGTAGATGACCGACCAGATGCCGAATGCGGGGCCCCCCGGCGCGATCGGGGTCGCGTCCGCCGCGAGCGCCCCGCCCGCGGCATCCTGGATAGGGGTTCCCCCGGCGGCGCCCGAGCCGATGAACGACCCGACGATCGCGACAACCGCGCTGGCCAGAACGGTGAGCTGGCGCGCCAGGTCGTTCGGGGCGGTCGTCACGTCGGGGTTCGTCGGGTTGAGGTTCGTCATGGCGCCGATCGTAGCGGTGTACCCCGTCTGAGTACGCGCCGACCGGCGCCGTGGCGCTACTCGGCTGCGGGGGCCTGCTTCTTCTGCTCGGCGATCTTGGCGTGCACGTCGTCCATGTCGAGGGCCTTCACGGCGTCGATGACCTGCTCGAGGGCGGGTGCCGGCAGAGCGCCGGGCTGCGAGAACACGAGCACCCCATCGCGGAACGCCATCAGGGTGGGGATCGAGGTGATGCCTGCGGCGCCGGCGAGCTGCTGCTCGGCCTCGGTGTCGACCTTCGCGAAGGTCACGTCCTGGTGCTGCTCGCTGGCGTTCTCGTAGATCGGGGCAAAGGCCTTGCAGGGGCCGCACCAGTCGGCCCAGAAGTCCACGAGGGTGATTCCGGGTGCGGTGACGGTCTCTTCGAATGCTTCGGTGGTCAGGGTGACGGTGCTCATGGTGCCTTCCTTTCGTAGGGGGCGCTGGGCTCGCACGTGCCGTCGGGCTCGGTGCCCGTGACTGCGATGCCTGTGGGGGTCAACGCGTGACCCGGCCCGAAAAGTCCCTGACTGCTCAGCCGACGGTCAGCAGGTCGGTGAGCGGAAGGCGGGTGCGCGGGGCGATCTCGCGCTGGCGCGCGGGTTCGGCGAGGGCGTCGGCGGGCCCGACGACCCCTACCGCCGAGATCGACATCGGCGCGAAGCGGTCGGGGAGTCGCAGGGCGACGCCCAGGCCGGTGGCGTCGAACCCGCCGATCTGGTGCACGTGCAGGCCGTCGTGGTGCGCCTGGATGGTGAAGTGGGCGACGGCGCCGCCGAGGTCGTAACGGGCCCACGGGCGGGCTGAACCGTCGGCGCCCTCGAGCTCGGCGATGTTGACGACGAGCAGGGCGGCGGAGCCGGCCCACGCGGCATTGAAGCCGACGAGGTGGGCGACGATGGTGTCGAATTCGGGCGTTCCGCGGCGGGCGACGATGAACCGCCATGGCTGGCTGTTCGAGGCCGACGGCGACCAGCGCGCCGCCTCGAGCGCCGCAGTGACCTGCGCGTCGGTGACGATCGCGTGCTGGTCGAACGACCGGGGGCTCCAGCGCTCCGCGAGCACGGGGTGGATGGGTTCGCTGGTGTGGGCGGTACGGGGAGCGGGAGCCGGAGCGGGGGCGGCCTGGGCGGCCTCGGTAGCGGCGGGTGCAGCAGTAGACACGGTGATGTCCTTCCGTCAGAGCGATCGATGCGGAGCCACCGACGTCATTGGGGTCACGCTCCGCTGCGATCAAACTGCGTGGGAGACCGGTGTATTCCTTTGCATGAGAATATTCGCCGGGGTCAGGCCGTGCCGATGACCGACAGCCAGCCGGCCAGTGCGAGCAGGCTGATCGCCAGCACGGGAATGGTCAGCACGATGCCGACCCGGAAGTACTTTCCCCAGCCGATGTGGATGCCCTTCTTGTCGAGCACGTGCAGCCACAGCAGGGTCGCGAGACTGCCGATCGGGGTGATCTTGGGCCCGAGGTCCGATCCGATGACGTTGGCGTAGATCATCGCCTCGTGCGTGAGGCCGGTCGCCCCTGCGGCGCCGATGGCGAGGGCGGCGATAAGCACGGTCGGCATGTTGTTCATCAGCGACGCGAGGATCGCGACGACGAAGCCGACGCCGAGCGCGGTGGCGAGCACGCCGTTGTCACCGAAGATGCTGAACAGCTCGGCGAGGCGGTCGGTCAGGCCCTGGTTGCGCAGGCCGTAGACCACCAGGTACATGCCGATGCTGAAGAGCACGATCTGCCAGGGGGCTTCCCGGAGTATCCGGCCGACGGCGATGGGCCGGTACGCGGTCTGGGTCGCGGTGGGGCTGGAGATCGAGGTGCTGTCGGTCGCGTCCGCGGCCGCGGTCGTCGCCATGGCGTCCCTGGCGGCACGTCGCTTCGACATCGACCGGGGCCCCGAACCGCCACGCCCCGAACCCGCGTGCCCCGAACCCGCGCGCCCGGAGCCACCGCGCCTCCGGAACAGGATCGCGGGCTGTCGCGATGCCACGACGATGAGCCCGAGCGCCGCCACGCCCGTCACGACCGAGAGGGGAACGTGCAGCGGGTCGGCCGCGAAATACCCGACAAGCAGGAACCCCAGAACGACCCACCCCGCGCGAAAGGTCACCCGATCGGTGATCGCGGTGGCGGGGAGCGGGAGCGCTGAGGCGTCGTAGGTGCGGGGGATGCTTTTGAAGAAGTACAGGAACAGCACTCCGAGGCTCGCGAGCACGGTGACGATCCCGACCGGCACCATCACCATGGCGTAGCGCGCGAAGCTGATGTCGAAGAAGTCGGCCGACACGATGTTGACGAGGTTCGAGACCACGAGCGGCAGGCTGCCGGCGTCGGCGATGAAACCCGTCGCGATGACGAAGCCGAGCGACGCCTTCGTCGAGAACTTGAGGGCGAGGAGCATCTGGATGACGATCGGCGTCAGGATGAGGGCCGCGCCGTCGTTGGCGAACACCGCCGCGATCACGGCACCCAGCAGCACGATGAGCATGAACAGCACCCGGCCGCGTCCGCGACCCCAGCGGGCGACGTGCAGGGCGGCCCATTCGAAGAACCCCGACTCGTCGAGGATCAGCGAGATGATGATGATCCCGATGAACGCCAGGGTCGCGTTCCAGACGATGTCGAACACCGTCGGGATGTCGGAGAACTGCACGATCGTGGTGGCAAGGGCCAGCACAGCACCGCCGAGTGCGCTCCAGCCGATGCCGAGCCCGCGGGGCTGCCAGATCACCAGCGTCAGGGTGACCACGAAGATGAGGACGGCGACGATGGTCATGCGGGCAGTCTCCCTGGGTGGATGCGGCAGCAAACGGCGCGTGCCGATATTGTCATACCGAAACCATAGATGATCACCTATGCTTACCTCATGACCGACAAGCCCACAGTCCTCTTCGTCTGCATCCACAACGCCGGCCGCTCGCAGATGGCCGCCGGCTACATGCGCGAACTCTCCGGCGGAGCCGTCGAGGTTCGCTCCGGCGGGTCAGAGCCCGGCGACCAGATCAACCCGATGGCGATCGAGGTGATGGCCGAGGAGGGCATCGACATCTCGCAGGCCATTCCACAGCTGATGACCACCGAGCAGGTACGCGACTCCGACGTCGTCATCACCATGGGGTGCGGCGACGTGTGCCCGATCTTCCCGGGCAAGCGCTATGAGGACTGGGAGCTCGTCGACCCCAAGGACAAGAGCGCCGACGAAGTGCGCCCCATTCGCGACGACATCAAGTCGCGCATCGAGAAGCTGCTCGCCGAGCTCATCCCCGCGAAGGCCTGACCGTGGACGTCAGCGGGGGTGCTGTTCGTGTGCAAGCGGAACGCCGGCCGGTCGCAGATGGCGGCGTCGCGGTGGTCAGGACTCGCTAGCAGTTCGGCTGCGCGCCCGCATCACCTCTCGTGGTGCGGGTGCAGTTCTGCCCGCATGCGAGCGATCTCTGCGGGACCGACCCGGCAGCACCCGCCCACCAGGCTGGCACCCTCAGCCCACTGGCCGGCGGGTGCGAGGCCCGGGCGTCCGTGCCAACGCCGTGCCGCCGCATCCCATCGTTCACCGGAATTGGGGTAGACGACGATCGGCCGGTCGGTGACGGCCGCGGCGGAAGCAATCGCCTGCGGCACTTCGTCGGGATGCGAGCAGTTGATGCCGACCGCAACGATCTCGTCGGCAGAGTTGGCGAGCGCGAACCCCTCGGCCATCGGCTGGCCGGAACGCAGCCGCCCGTTCTCGACGGTGAACGACAGCCAGGCCGGGTGACCGGAGCCGCGCACGAGGTCGACCAGCGCGGTGCCCTCGTCGAGGGACGGCACGGTTTCGAGGGCGAGGAGGTCGGCCCCGGAGTCGGCGAGGATGGCGAGGCGTGGCTCGTGCCAGCGACGCAGCTCGTCGAGGGTCAGTCCGGACGACCCGGAGTACTCCGACCCGTCGCCGAGCGTGGCACCGTACGGCCCGACCGAGGCGGCGACCCACAGCGGAGTCTCGTCTTCAGTGGGGTTAGTGCCGGTGCCGGCTGAACCGGTGATGGCTGCAGTGGAAGAGCGGGCGAATGCCGCGAGCTGCACGCTTCGCCGCAGCAATGCCTCGGTGTCTGCGCGAGAGAACCCGTGCCGCTCGAGCAGCTCGAAGCCCACCTGGTACGAGGCGGTGATCGCCACCTGGGCGCCGGCCGCGAAGTACTCGGCGTGTGCCGCCTCGATCGCACTGGGGGACTCCGCGAGCAGTCGGGCGCTCCACAAAGAGTCCGAGAGGTCGTGGCCGCGCGCCTCGAGCAGGGTGCCGAGGCCCCCGTCGAGCACGACCGGAAAGCGGGAGAAGTCCATCGATGCAGTCTGCCCCGGATGGACCTAGAAGGGCGGTGGGTCGTCCGCGTTCGGCGTGCACTGGCGTGCACGGGCGGGGTCCCGACCAGAGCGCGGCGGCCCCGCTGCCAGCGTCAACCCGTGTTCTGCAGCCCTGCCGCGACCCCGCTGACCGAGAGCAGCAGCAAGCGCTGCAGCTCGGGATCGACGGTTGAGCCATCCGGTGCTTCGCGCAGGCTGCGCAGCGCGCGCAGCTGGAGCATCGACAGCGCATCGACGTAGGGGCTGCGCATCTTGACGGCCCGCTGCAGCACGGGGCGGTTGGCGAGCAGCTCGCCGCCGCCGGCAATGCGGATCACCCACGATCGCGTGAGGTCCATTTCTTCGAGCACCAGGGAGGCGAGATCGTCGCGGTCGCCGAGGGCCAGGAAGAGACGCGCGATGCGGCCGTCTGACTTGGCGAGGCCCATGGCGACGTTGTCGATCATGGTGCGGAAGAGCGGCCATTCCGAGTACGCAGAGATAAGGAGTGCCTCGTCGCCCACTGCATCCAGTGCGCTTCCCAGGCCGAACCAGCCTGCGAGGTTGATGCGAGCCTGGGTCCACGAGAAGACCCACGGGATGGCGCGCAGGTCTTCGAGGGACGAGACCGACAGGCCACGGCGGGCCGGGCGTGAGCCGAGCGCGAGGAGTCCGACCTCCTCCATCGGCGTGACGGTGGCGAACCACGACGCGAACTCGGGGGCGTGCACGAGCTCAAAGAAGCGGGAGCGGGAGACCTCGTCCAAGGTGGCGGCGACGCCCGCGAAACGGGTGGCGGCATCCTCGTTGCGCTTCTCGATCGACGGGGCGGAGGCGAGCAACACGGCCGCAGCGACCTGGTCGATGTGCCGCATGGCGATGTCGTGGTCGCCGTAGCGGGCGAAGATGACCTCGCCCTGTTCGGTGAGCTTGAACTTGCCGTCGACGGAATGCGGCGGCTGCGCGAGGATGGCCGAGTTGGCGGGACCGCCACCGCGGCCCAGGGCGCCACCGCGACCGTGGAACAGCGTGAGGGTGATGTCGTTGTCGATCGCCCACCGGGAGATCTCGCGCTGCGCCTCGTACAACGCCAGGGTCGCGCCGACGGGGCCGACATCCTTCGAGGAATCCGAGTAGCCGAGCATCACCTCGAGGCGACGGTCGGTGGCGTCGAGCCTGGCAGCGAACTCGGCATGCTCCACTATCTCGGCGAGGATGCGCGGCGCCGCCTGCAGGTCGGCGAAGGTCTCGAAGAGCGGGATGACGTCGAGCACGGGCGGAGTGCCGTTCGCCCCGACAGCGGCGCGGGCCAGCCGGTGCACATTCGCGAGGTCCTCGGCCGACTGGGTGAACGAGACGATGTACCGACCCGCAGCGCGCGGGCCGTAGCGCTCCTGGATCTGCGCGATCGCGCGCACCACCTCGAGTGCCTCCTCCGCCACATCGCTGAGCGGCTCACCAGACTCGATCTCTTCGAGAACCGACCGGTGGACGGCCGAGTGCTGGCGCACCTCGAGCTCCGCCAGATGGAACCCGAATGTCTCCACCTGCCAGATGAACTGCTGCAGTTGGCCGTACGCGTGACGCCCGGCGCCCGCACCCACCAGAGAATGCTGCACGACCTGGAGCTCGGCGAGCAGCTGCGCGGGGTCGCGGTACGCGAGGTCGGCGTCGCGGGTGCGGGTGGCGGCGATGCGGCGGGCGATCAACAGCAGGACCCGACTGTGCGGCTCGTTCGGGGACCGCTTGGCGACCTCCCGGGCCGCCTCCTCGTCCGCTGACTTCAGCCGCTGCCAGAGCGCGAGCAGCTCGTCCGTCGGGGGAGTCGTGGTCGCGTCGAGGGTGAGGCCACGCCCGACCCGACTCGCGGTGCGTTCGAGGCCGAGCAGTGCGTGCTCCGCCGCGATCCCGACGGCCTTCTTGGTGACAGACGCGGTGACGAAGGGGTTGCCGTCGCGGTCGCCGCCGACCCAGGTACCCAAGCGGATGAACGAACGCACTACCGGTGCTTCATCGCGCTCGCGATCGCCGTGCACCAGGTCTTCGATGCGCCGGTACACCTCGGGGATCGACGTGTAGAGCGTCTCGTCGAAGACCGCCATGATGGAGCGCACCTCATCGACGGGCGACGGCTTGTCCGTGCGGAGTGGTGTCGTGCGCCAGAGGGTATCGACCTCCTCGAGCATTGCCCGCTCGATACGCGTCTCGTCGGTGCTTCCGTGGGTGAGGTCATGCTCGGCGAGGAGTTTGGACAACCGGCGGATGCTGCTCGACACCGCGCGCCGCCTCGCCTCGGTGGGGTGTGCGGTGAAGACCGGGTGAAAGCGCATGGTCTGCAGGCGCTCGGTTGCGGCATCCACCCCGATCTCCTTGCTGAGCTGTGCGAACGCGCTGCCGATCGTGGCCGACGGATCGGCAGTGGAGGTCTGCCCATCACGCTCGCGCAGTACCCGCACACGCTGGTGCTCCTCCGCCAGGTTCACGAGGTGGAAGTAGGCGGTGAAGGCTCGCGCCACCTCACCCGCGCGTTGGATGGTGAAGGTCTCCACGATCTCCTCGGCGCGAGTGAAAGCCTCGGACGTCTCATCCGTGTAGGCCTGGATCGTTGCGAGCCTCAACCGCTCCACGTCGTCGTACAGCCCGTCCGACCCACTCTCCCGCAGCACCCGGCCCAGGAGGTCGCCGAGGAGACGCACATCGGCGCGCATGGTGCCGGGGATCTGATGGCCGGCCTCGAAACGCCCCACAAGGTCGATGGAGCCTGTTGCTGTCGTATAGCTCATGGGTCAACGCTAGCTGTCAGATGTTTCACGTTTATTCCCTGCGGCATGCCCGGGGTGTCGTCGGTCGATACGACGCCGTCGGCTCGTTCATGGCCCGCTTTACAGTGGGTCGATTACTCCGCAGTCGCCGTGGCGAGTGACTCGACGAGCTGGTCGAGGCCCCACGGGAGACTGATTGCCGTGGGCGGGGAGACCGCCGCGACGTTCTGGGTACCGACGAGCTGGGCTACGGCGCCGGACTGCACGGCCGGGATCACCGAGGTTTGCGGTGAGCCGAGGAACGTGTCCGCCTCCGCCTGGGTCGCCGCGTAGCTGAGCACGACATCCGCCTCGAGCTGGTCGAGCTGCTCGTAACTCAGCGTGTAGAAGAACGGGGAGTCGCCGTTCGCGAGCTCCTCCACTGCAGGGGCGCTCACGAAACCGAGGTCGAGCATGAACTCGACGCGCGGGTCCGCGGGCTTGTAGACGTAGAAGGTGCCGCTGAAGTCCGAGACGGCGGCGATGGTCTTGCCGGCGAACTCGGGGTGCGCTGCAGCCTGCTCAGCGATCTGGTCCTCGATACCGGTGAGCACGGTGGCTGCCTCATCCGACCGACCGAGGGCCTCGCCCACGGTGGTCACGACGTCCCGCCACGGGGTACTCCATGCCTCGCCCGGGTAGGCGACGGTCGGCGCGATCGCGGAGAGCGTCTCGTACTGCTCCTCGGTGATGCCCGAGTAGACGGCGAGGATGACGTCGGGGTCGGCTTCCGCGATGGCCTCGTAAGGCGGCTCGTCCGGCGAGTCCGGGAGGATGGTCGGAAGTTCGGCGCCGGCGTCGGCGACGGCCTCGGCGACCCAGGGGAGCACGCCGTCCTCGTCTCCGGCGTACGAGTCGAACGGAATGGCGACGGGTATCACGCCAACCGCGATGGCGGCGTCGGTGCTGCCCCAGCCGAGGGTGACGACGTTTTGCGGGTCGGCGGGAACGGCCGTCTCGCCGAACGCGTGCTCAATAGTGACGGCCTCTCCCGAGCCCGCGGTCGAGTCGTCGGCGGTGTCTGTGGCGGTGCTGCATCCGGCGAGCAGGACAAGTGCGGTGAGGGCGGATGCTGCGCGGACGACGTGTCTCATGCGACGAGGCAAGGGGGCTCCAGTGAGTCGGGAAACGATTTGTATTTAGGTGAGCCTACCCTAACCTTCGACGTGCGGGCGCACAGAGACTGCGGACGCGGCGGATGCCTCAGTCCTCAACGAATGAAACCTCCCCATCGGAACCACCATCGGCGACCCGCTGACCGGGTCTGGCGCGACGAGGGCCTCGAGTCCGAACGCCTCGGCGATCACCTCTCGGGTGATGACGGCCGCGGGCGCTCCCTCGACGACGATGCGTCCGTTGGCCATGACGACGAGGTGGTCGGCGTATCGGGCCGCGAGGTTGAGGTCGTGCAGCACCATCACGATGGTCACCCCGCGTTCGCGGTTGAGCTCGTGGAGCAGGTCGAGTACCTCGATCTGGTGGGTCACGTCGAGGAACGTCGTCGGCTCGTCGAGCAACAGGATGTCGGTCTCCTGCGCGAGCGCCATGGCAATCCAGACGCGTTGGCGCTGCCCGCCCGAGAGTTCGTCGACCGGACGTGCCGCGAGATGCAGGGTGTCGGTCGACCGGAGCGCGGATGCGACGGCCGCTTCATCCTCTGCCGACCACTGTCGGAACAGCCCCTGGCGGGGGAAACGCCCGCGGCCGACGAGGTCGCCGACGGTGATGCCCTCGGGGGCTATCGGCTGCTGGGGGAGGAGTCCGACGACCATCGCGAGACGTCTGGTCGGCAGGCGGTGCACGTCGGTGCCGTCGAGGGTGACGATGCCGGCGTCCGGTCGGAGCAGCCTCGCGAACGAGCGCAGCAGGGTCGACTTGCCGCACGCATTCGGCCCGACGATGACGGTGACCTGACCGTTCGGCACCGCGAGGTCGAGCCCCTCGACGACGCGGCGTCCGTCGTAGGCGAGGGCGAGCCCATCGGCGCGGAGGTCGTGCGAGGTGCCGTCGGGGGTCATAGCGTTCCTCTCGAACGGTTACTGCGGGCGACGAGCAGCAGGAGCACGGGCGCGCCGACGATACCGGTGACGATGCCGACCGGTACCTGCAGGCCCGTGATCGCGTGCTGGGCAAGCAGGTCGGCGCCGCTCACGACGACCGCGCCGACGAGGGCGCTCGCCACGAGCGCCGGCCCGCGTCCGCCCAGCAGTCGTCTGGCGATCGGCGCCGCCACGAAGGCCACGAAGGCGACGGGCCCGGCAGCCGCCGTCGCAAGGGCGGCGAGGCCGACCGCGACCAGCAGCAGCATGAGACGGGTGCTGCGGGTGCGGACGCCGAGACCTGTCGCGGCCTCATCGCCGAGCTGCAGCATCCCGAGCCTCGTCGACAGCGAGACCAGCGCGAGCACGAGCACTCCGCCGCCGACGACGGCAACGAGGAGGTCCGCCGGCTGTACGGTGCCGATGCTCCCGACCAGCCATACCAGGGCGGACTGCGCATCGCGCACGTCAGAGCGTGTGAGTAGATAGCCGATGAGCGCCTGCGCGAGGAACGCCAGTGCTATTCCGTTGATCACGAAGCGGTCGCCCGCGGCGTCCGCTCGCCCGGCGACGAGCAGGATGAGGGTGGCCACGACGACGGCACCCGCGAAGGCGGAGAGTGAGACGGCGAGGCCGCTCCATCCGGCGAGCAGGATGGCGGCAACCGCAGCCGCGCTCGCACCCTGCGAGATCCCGATGAGATCGGGGCTCGCGAGGGGATTGGCAAAGAGTGACTGGAAGACGGCGCCGGCGAGCCCGAACATGGTGCCGACCATCAGTCCGAGCAGCAGCCGCGGCATCCGGAGTCCGAGCACGACGAAGCTGTCGCCACCGGTCCCCTGGCCGACGAGCGTTGCCAGCACGTCGCCGGGCGCGATGACGCGGTCGCCGAGCATGAGCGCCAGAACGGAGACCACCACGAGTACCCCGACGAGAGAGAGGCAGACGGATGTCCGTCGCCGACGCCCCACCCGGCGGACCGTCGCTACGACCGAGGCGTCCGACCCGATGTCGGCAGCGGTCTGAGTGCGGATGTCGATCCCGCTCATCGAATCATCACCTGCCCCCGACGCACCATCGCCATGAGCACCGGTGCCCCGATCACGGCGACGACGATGCCCGCCTCGAGTTCGGCGGGCTGCACGATCAGTCTGCCCAGGGTGTCGGCGAGCACCACGAGCATCGCGCCGATGGGGATCGAGTAGGCCAGGATCCACCGGTAGTCACTCCCGACGAGCCTGCGGGCGGTGTGCGCGGCGACGAGCCCGACGAAGACAAGTGGGCCCGCGAGCGATGTTGCCGATCCGCACAGCACGATGATCGCGAGCCCCGCGGCGAGCCGCGAGAGTCCGACGCGCTGGCCGAGGCCGCGGGCGAGGTCGTCGCCGAGCGCGAGTCCGTTCAGGCTGCGCCCGAGCAGCAGCGCGATTACCGTGCCGGCGAGGAGGAAGGGTGCGAGAGTCCCGATGGTGCCGATGTCTCGGGCAACGAGCGAACCGACCGACCAGAACCGGTACTGCCCGAGGGTGTCCAGATCACGCAAGAGCACGAGCGTCGTCACCGACGTGAGCGCGGCGGCGACGGCGGCTCCCGACAGGGTGAGCCCGAGAGGTGTGGGGCCAGTCCGACCGGATGCAACGGCGTACACGGTGACCGCTGCGACCGTCGCACCGAGGAACGCGAACCACACGAATCCTGACGGTGCGGTCACCCCGAACATGGAGATCGCAATCACGACGGCGAGCGAGGCGCCGGCGTTGACTCCGAGTAGGCCGGGGTCGGCGAGCGGGTTGCGGGTGAGTCCCTGCATGAGCGCACCCGCGAGCCCGAGGGCGGCACCCGCGACGAGACCGATCATCGTGCGGGGGATGCGCAGGCTGAGCACGACCATCTGCTCGGTGGCGTCGGTCGGCTGCCCGGTCAGCGCGGCGAGGACCGTGGAGACGTCGATCGAGCGCGACCCGACGAGAAGGCTTACCCCGACGGCGACCACAACGCCGCCGATCAGTGCGACGAGGCCGAGGGGCCGCCTCGCGGTCCGCCGCATCCCCGCCGCCGGCGTCGACTCGGGAACATAGGTAAGCATTACCTAAGTATGGCAGGTGGTGTATCCGGCACGCCGACCGCTTCGTCGACGACCTCGACGCCGCAGCCGACCGTCTCGATCGGCACGCCACGGATTCGTTCGTGGCCATTCCGTGGTCAGGTGGCCCGTACGAGAGGGCGGATACCGCCTGCTGAGGAGGCAAGTTCGGCCCGTTCATTGGACTCTTCGAGGTGGCTCCGACGGGCGTCGATCCCGTGACCTCACGATTTTCAGTCGTGCGCTCTACCAACTGAGCTACAGAGCCAGACAGTCGATGCCGAAGCACCTGCCGTCATAGACGAAAAGCCCCTCCTTTCGAAGAGGCTTTTCACCAGCGACCCTGACCGGACTTGAACCGGCGACCTCCGCCGTGACAGGGCGGCGCGCTAACCAACTGCGCTACAGGGCCAAGCTATTTAGTTCTGAATGTCTGGTGACCCCAACGGGATTCGAACCCGTGTTAACGCCGTGAAAGGGCGCCGTCCTAGGCCACTAAACGATGGGGCCATGAAGTTCAGGACTTCGTAGCAACCGAAAACCAAGCATAGGGGTGTGCGGGGGTTCTGCCAAACCGGCCCGACCGCGGTGACCAAAGCGGCCTGACCGCAAAAGCCGAACCGGCCCGACCACGGTGAAGACAGCGCCAGATCGCGATGCCCGTTCCAGCCCCAGAACTCGGGCAGTTGACGCAGCGAAAACCCCCGAGATAACAACACGGACACGCCTCCGCGAGTCGGAGTAGCGGTGTCACCAGAAGAGGTGGTAGGGACTCAACTGGTGATTCGAGGCCCGCTGTCCTACTGTTACACGTGTCAAGAGTGTGAACGGCGGGCGCCCGATACCGCCTCCATCGAATAAATGGGGATGAATGAAGCGTCACAACCGTCACGGGGAGAAGACTGTGCCACGCACAGTCCATACCGTCGCGCAGCGATTGCGCCACGCGAAACTGGTCGCCGTCGTCGCGATCGCCGCCGTCGCACTGACCGGCGGCATCGTCGGGCAAGCAGCATCCCCGGCCTATGCAATCGAATACCCGAGCTGGGAAGACGTACAGAACGCCCGCTCGAGCGAGTCGGCCAAGCAGGCCGAGATCACCCGCATCCAGGACCTGCTCGCGCAGCTCGAAACGACCGTCACCGACACCCAGGCGGCGTCCGTCGCCCGCGGTGAGGAGTACCAGGTCGCACAGGACGCCTTCGACGAGGCCGACTTCAAGGCCAGCCAGCTGCAGGAGGACGCCGACGAAGCAGAGGCCGTCGCCGCCGATTCCAAGCTCCGCGCCGGCCAGCTCGCCGCCCGCATCTCTCGTGGGGGCAGCGACGTCTCCGCCACCCTGTTCTTCGACAGTGGCTCGGCCGACGACCTGCTCTCCCAGCTCGGCATGGCCAGCAAGATCACCGACCAGTCCGCTGGCATCTACACCAAGGCCACCCAGGACCAGAACGCCGCCCAGTCGCTCACCGACCAGGCCGAAGTCGCCAAGGACGCCCTCAAAGTTCTGTCGGATGCCGCGGCCGAAGCCTTCGAAGCCGCCCGCGTCGCCGCGGTCGCCGCGGAGACCGCGCTCACCGAACAGCAGGAGAACCGGGCAGTGCTCGAGCAGCAGCTGCTCGTCCTGTCGGAGAACCGGGCAGCCACCGAAGCCGACTACGCAGTGGGCGAGCAGGTCCGAGCCGTCGAGGCCGCCCGCGTCGCCGACCTGGCTCGCCAGGCGCGCGCCGCAGAAGCCGCCTCCTACGCCGCGATGTCCGCCCGCTCCAGCGCTGCCAGCGGCGGCGGTGGCGGCGGTGGCGGAGCCCCCGCTGGCGTCGTGTCGTCCAACGGCTGGGCGCTGCCCGCGGCCGGTCCGGTCAGCAGCTCCTACGGCTACCGCATCCATCCCCTCACCGGGGTCCGCACGTTCCACAACGGCACCGACATCGCGCCGGGGTGTGGACTACCCATCTACGCGGCACACAGCGGAACCGTCACCTACGCCGGCAACAACGGTGCCTACGGCAACTTCGTGCAGGTCACGGGCTCCGGCGTCACCACCGGCTACGCCCACATCATGAACGGCGGTGTGCTCGTGCGCAACGGCCAGAGTGTCAACGCCGGTGACCTCATCGCCCGCATCGGCACCACCGGCGCATCCAATGGCTGCCACCTCCACTTCGAGGTGCGCGTGGGCGGCAGCCTGACCGACGCCGTGCCGTTCCTCTCCGCCCGCGGCATCCGGATCGGCTAGGGGCACCCGACCCAGCCAGCCAGCGCGGCATCGCCATCGGCAGACGCCGTCGCGGCGGCATCCACAACAGCATCACGCACAACGAAAAAACCGGCACCGACTCCATCGAGTCGGTGCCGGTTTCTCGTGCGGCGGAACTAGACCGCGTGTGGCGCCTCGGCGGCGAGCTTGTCGATCCCCGCGATGACGATGGCCTCGGCCTCTGCGGCGTCGCCCCAGCCCTCGGTCTTGACCCACTTGCCGGGCTCGAGGTCCTTGTAGTGCTCGAAGAAGTGCTCGATCTCCTTGCGCTGGTACTCGGGGATGTCACCCAGGTCCTGGATGTGCGCCCAGCGCGGGTCCTTGGCCGGCACGGCGATGACCTTGGCGTCGGATCCGCCGTCATCGGTCATGTTGAACACGGCGACGGGGCGAACGGCGACGCCGACACCCGGAAAGAGCGGGTAGTCGAGCAGGATCAGCACGTCGACCGGGTCGCCGTCGAGCCCGAGCGTGTTCTCGAAGAACCCGTAGTCGGTGGGGTAGACGAAGGTCGTGAACAGCACGCGGTCGAGGAACACCCGACCGGTCACGTGGTCGACCTCGTACTTGTTGCGGCTTCCCTTGGGAATCTCGACGATCGCGTCATAGCTGGCCATGGCCGGTCCTTTCGTGGAACCCGCACGAGGTCGTGCCTCAGCGCGTGGGATTCCGGAGAATGTGCCGACACCACGTCGGTACGTCGGCTGCCATAACGTTATCGGATGACCGACAGACCCCGGCTGACGCCCGCGATCGCCGATATCCGCCGGGCGGTGCGGGGTGCGCTCGAGGGCCAGCAGCCCGGTGCGCTGGTGCTCGTGGCGTTGAGCGGCGGACCGGATTCCCTCGCGCTGGCCGCCGCGTCCGCGTTCGAGGCGCCCCGGGCCGGCCTGGTGGCGGGGGCCGTGATCGTCGACCACGGACTGCAGGAGGGGTCGGTGGATGCCGCGGCCGCAGCATCCACCACCGCCAGGGCACTGGGGCTCGACCCCGTCGTGGTGAGGGCAGTCCGCGTGGGCACCGCGGGCGGACCGGAGGCCGCCGCCCGTGACGCCCGCTACGCCGCCATCGAGACCGTGCGGCGCGAGACCGGGGCGACGAGCGTGCTGCTCGGCCACACCCTCGACGACCAGGCCGAGACGGTGCTGCTCGGACTCGCGCGGGGCAGCGGCACCCGCAGCCTCAGTGGCATGGATGCCGCGAGCGGCGCACTCCTCAGGCCGCTGCTCGGCATCCGTCGGTCGACCACCTTGGCGTTCTGCGACGATGCGGGCCTCACCCCGTGGCACGACCCGCAGAACGACGACACCGCATACACCAGGGTGCGCGTGCGCGCGACGGTGCTGCCCACGCTCGAGAGCGAGCTCGGCCCGGGTATCGCCGAGGCCCTCGCCCGCACCGCCGAGCAGGTGCGCGAAGACGCCGGGGCGCTCGACCACTTCGCCGAGGAGATCATCGAGGAGCTCGCCGAACACGCCGAGGCCGGGATCGCGCTGCCGGTCGCGTCGCTCGCGAGCAACCCGCCCGCACTGCGGCAGAGACTGGTGCGTCTCGTCGTGCACGGCGAGTTCCACCGGACGCTGTCGCGCGCGCAGACCCTCGAGGTGTGCCGCCTGGTCACCGACTGGCACGGGCAGGGGCCGCTCGACCTGCCCGGCATTAGGGTGGAACGGCGCGGGGGGCGGATAGTGTTCAGCGCGCAAAGACCGCCGACTGACCCGGCCGTCCCAGCACCAGCCACGACCACGGAGCCCCAATGGAACTGACCGACATCGCCGACGACCTGGCCGCGACGCTCTACACCGAGCAGCAGATCCAGGACAAGATCGAGGAGCTCGCGAAGCGCATCGACGCCGACTACGCGGGCGAGAAGCTGCTGCTGGTCGGCGTGCTCAAGGGCGCGGTGATGGTGATGGCCGACCTGGCCAGGGCGCTGACGTTGCCGATCGAGATGGACTGGATGGCCGTGTCGTCGTACGGCTCCGGAACCCAGTCGTCGGGCGTCGTGCGCATCCTCAAGGACCTCGACACCGACCTCACCGGCCGCAAGGTGCTCATCGTCGAGGACATCATCGACTCGGGGCTCACCCTCTCCTGGCTGCGCGCGAACCTCAGCAGCCGGGGCGCGGAGTCGGTCGAGATCTGCGCGCTGCTGCGCAAGCCCGATGCCGCGAAGGTCGTGGTCGACGTCAAGTACGCCGGTTTCGAGATCGCCAACGAGTTCGTCATCGGGTACGGGCTCGACTACGCGGACAAGTACCGCAACCTGCGGGGGATCGGCGTGCTGGCGCCGCACATATACGCCTCATAGCCAATGGTCGTTACGCCGCCAGCAAACAGTGGGGTGACGCCAATAGCGCTGCAGGTACCCTTGCAGTCACATTCTTCGTCAGAAAGGCGCCGGGCACGCCGTCCGGGACACTATGGATTTTAAGAAGCTCCTGCGCGGCCCCCTGGTCTACATCCTTCTTGCCGTGATCGTCGTGTCCGTCGGATTCAGCCTGCTGAGCGGCAACGGGTTCCGCGAGGTCAGCACCTCCGAGGGCCTAGAGATGCTGAGCGACAACGAAGTCGAGTCGGCCACCGTGATCGACGCCGACCAGCGGGTCGACCTCGTGCTCACCCAGGATGGCGACGAGGGCAACCAGGTGCAGTTCCACTACGCCACCGCCCGCGGCGAAGAGGTCATCAACGCGATCAACGACTCACAGCTCAACACCTTCGACGACGAGGTGTCGACCGGCAACTGGTTCACCTCGATCCTCGGCTTCGTCATCCCGTTCGCGATCATCGGCCTGATCTTCTGGTTCCTGCTCTCGAGCATGCAGGGCGGCGGCAACCGCGTCATGCAGTTCGGCAAGTCCAAGGCCAAGCTCGTCTCCAAGGAGAGCCCCAAGGTCACCTTCGACGACGTCGCCGGTGCCGACGAGGCCATCGAGGAACTCGAGGAGATCAAGGACTTCCTCAAGGAGCCGGCCAAGTTCCAGGCCGTCGGAGCGCGCATCCCCAAGGGCGTACTGCTGTACGGCCCTCCCGGGACCGGCAAGACCCTGCTCGCCCGCGCCGTCGCAGGCGAGGCCAACGTGCCGTTCTACTCCATCTCGGGTTCCGACTTCGTCGAGATGTTCGTCGGCGTCGGCGCGAGCCGCGTGCGCGACCTGTTCAAGGAAGCCAAGGAGAACTCGCCGGCCATCATCTTCGTCGACGAGATCGACGCCGTCGGACGCCACCGCGGTTCTGGATCGGGTGGCGGCCACGACGAGCGCGAGCAGACCCTGAACCAGCTGCTCGTCGAGATGGACGGCTTCGACGTCAAGACCAACGTCATCCTCATCGCCGCGACCAACCGCCCCGACATCCTCGACCCCGCACTGCTGCGCCCCGGTCGCTTCGACCGCCAGATCGGCGTCGACGCCCCCGACATGCTCGGCCGCAAGAAGATCCTCGAGGTGCACGGCAAGGGCAAGCCGCTCGCCGCCGGGGTCGACCTCGAGGTGCTCGCCCGCAAGACGCCCGGGTTCACCGGCGCCGACCTCGCCAGCGTGCTCAACGAGGCCGCGCTGCTCACCGCGCGCTCGAACGCCCAGCTCATCGACAACCGCGCCCTCGACGAGGCCGTCGACCGCGTGATGTCCGGCCCGCAGCGCCGCACCCGCGTGATGCGCGACCAGGAGAAGCTCATCACCGCCTACCACGAGGGCGGCCACGCGCTCGTGGCGACCGCGATGAACAACACCGACCCGGTGACCAAGATCACGATCCTGCCCCGCGGGCGCGCGCTCGGCTACACGATGGTGATGCCGGTCGAGGATCGCTACTCCGTGAGCCGCAACGAGCTGCTCGACCAGCTCGCCTACGCCATGGGTGGCCGCGTCGCCGAGGAGATCGTCTTCCACGACCCGACCACCGGGGCATCGAACGACATCGAGAAGGCCACCTCCACGGCCCGCAAGATGGTCACCGAGTTCGGCATGAGCGCCAACATCGGCTCGGTCAAGCTGGGCTCAGGCAACAGCGAGATGTTCCTCGGCCGCGACATGGGCAGCCAGCGCGACTACTCCGAGCGCCTCTCCGAGCAGGTCGACGCCGAGGTGCGCGAGCTCATCGAGAACGCGCACGACGAGGCGTGGAACGTGCTCAACGAGAACCGCGACATCCTCGACGCGCTCGCCCTCGAGCTGCTGGAGAAGGAGACCCTCGACCAGACGCAGCTCGCCGCGATCTTCGCCGACGTGAAGAAGCTCACCCCGCGGCCGCAGTGGCTGTCGAGCGACCGCCGCCCGGTATCGGACCGCCCGCCCATCCCCATGCCGGAGAAGGCGCCGATCGACCTGGGTGCGACCGACGGAGCGATCGACTCCGAGCCGGCCCCCAAGCCGACCCGGGTCACCCGCCCCCGCCGGGCCCCCGATATCGCCCCGGCCTAGGACCCGTGACCGGCATTGACACCGGCCGCATCGCGGCAGCGGTCGCCGAACTGCTCGAGGCCATCGGCGAGGACCCGCAGCGTGACGGCCTCCGCCACACACCGCAGCGGGTCGCCGATTCGTATCGCGAGTACTTCGCCGGCATCGGCGTCGACCCACTGCGGCACCTCGACGACCTGCTGCCCGTCGAGGAGCCGGGCGAGCTGGTCGTCGTGCGCGACCTCGAGTTCAGGTCGACCTGCGAACACCATCTCGTGCCGTTCACCGGAACCGCGCATATCGCCTATGCACCCGAGGCCAGCCTCGTCGGGCTGGGCAGGCTCGCGCAGGTCGTCGAGACCCTCGCCGCCCGGCCGCAGCTGCAGGAACGCCTCACCGACCAGGTCGCCGGCACCATCGACGCCGGGCTCGCGCCGCGCGGGGTGCTCGTCGTACTCGACGCCACCCACTCGTGCCTCGCCGCCCGCGGCGCCCGGCAGGCCCACAGCACCACCGCGACGATGGCCGCGCGCGGCATCATGACCGATGCGGTCAACCGCGCCGAAGCGCTCGCCCTGATCGGTGCACACCGTGGCTGAGCATGCCGCAGGGCGCGCCGCCGCACGCCCTGAGCGTGCCGCAGCGCGCCCGGTCATCCTCGGCATCCTCAACGTCACGCCCGACTCCTTCAGCGACGGGGGAGTGCACGCCGACGTCGACTCCGCGGTCGCCGCAGCCCACCGGATGGTCGTGCAGGGTGCCGACATCATCGACGTCGGCGGCGAGTCCACCCGCCCTGGCGCCCAGCGCGTACCGGTCGAGGTCGAGCGACAGCGCATCGAACCGGTGGTGCGCGAACTCGCCGCCGCCGGCATCGCGGTGAGCATCGACACCATGAACGCCGCCACGGCGGCCATCGCCATGCAGCACGGTGCGAGCATCGTGAACGACGTCTCCGGTGGACTCGCCGACCCCGACATGGCCGGCGTCGTGGCGGCCGGCGGCGCCCGCATGGTCGCGATGCACTGGCGCGGCCCGAGTGCCACCATGAATGATCGCACCGACTACGGCGACGTCGTGGGCGACGTGATCGCAGACCTCGATCGACGGATGCAGCAGCTCGTCGCCGAGGGGATCGACGAGTCCCGCGTCATCCTCGATCCCGGAATCGGGTTCGCGAAGAATGCCGGGCAGAACTGGCGACTGCTCGCGGCCATGGACCAGTTCACCGCGCGCGGCACCCCGGTGCTGGTCGGGGTGTCGCGCAAGAGGTTCCTCGCAGACCTGCTGCCCGACGGGGAGCCTCCGGTGGCGAGGGATGCCGCAACCGCCGTCATCAGCGCGATGATGGCCTCCGCCGGCGCGTGGGGCGTGCGCGTGCACGACGTCGCGGCGACGGCCGCGGCCCTCGACGCGTGGAGTGCCATCGAGGGCGCGCGATCGTGAGCGCCGTGCCGCGCGACAGCATCACCCTGACCGGGCTCCGTGCCCGCGGCAACCACGGTGTCTTCGCCCACGAGCGCGAGGACGGCCAGGAGTTCGTGGTCGACGTGACGGTGGCGGTCGACCTGGCGGGCGCCGCGGCATCCGACGACCTCTCGAGAACGATCCACTACGGAGTGCTCGCCGAGGAGGTGGTCGCCGCGGTCGAGCGACACCCCGTCGACCTGATCGAGACGGTCGCGGAACGCATCGCCGCCGTCGTGCTCGCCCACCCCGCCGCCCACTCGGTGCGGGTGACCGTGCACAAGCCGCAGGCGCCCATCACGGTACCCTTCACCGATGTCGCCGTGACGATCGTCAGGGACCGGCAGTGAGACGGCCATGGTGACGGAGACGACGATCGAGGCAGGGGTGGTGGCACCGTGGCGGTGAGACAGCAGCGCATGCGGGCGCGCCTCCCGGCCGTCATCGCCCTGGGCAGCAACCTCGGCGACCGCGAACGCACGCTGCGCGACGCCGTGCGCGCGATCTCGGCACTGCCGGGGGTCACGGTGACCGCGGCATCCGACATCGTCGAATCGCCGGCGCTCAAGCCCGACGGCGTCGACGACCAGGCACCCGCCTACCTCAACGCGGTCATCACGGTGCGCTCGGCCATGAAGCCGGAGAACCTGCTCGCCGCACTGAACGGCATCGAGGCCGACATGGGGCGCGTACGTGCCGAGCGGTGGGGCGACCGCACCATCGACCTCGACCTGATCACCGCGGCCGGAACACAGGTCACCAGCGAGAACCTGACGCTGCCGCATCCGCGGGCATACCAGCGCGCGTTCGTGCTGGTGCCGTGGCTGCAGATCGCGCCGCTCGCGAACCTGCCCGGCTACGGCCGCATCGCCCAGCTGGTGCAGGAGGTCAGCGACGTGGTGCACCCGTACGCCGCGGCCCCGCTGATGGACGAGGTCCGCTGATGTCGCAAAGACCGGCCCGAACCCGCTTCACCGGCCACGCCGCCCCGCTCGCAAACGAGGTTCGCTAGATGACCCGCACCCGCATCTCCAGCCTGCTGCTGCTCGCCGCGATCGGCCTCGTGGTCGGTGGCATGACGCAGCTCGCGCTCGCGTCGGCCGGGCGCCCAATCGTGATCGCACCGATCACCCTGCCCCTCGCCCTGATCGCCATCGGGGCGATCGTGGTCTGGATGGCGGTGCCCATTCGACGGATGACGCGGGGGCGCGCACCGGCGAAGGGCCCCGTCGACCCGTTCTTCGCCACCCGCGTGGTGATGCTCGCGAAGGCCAGCGCCCTCAGCGGCGCGCTGCTCGCCGGCGCAGGCGGAGGGATGCTCGCGTATCTCCTCACGCGTTCCGTGGTGCCGGGGGTAGGCTCGCTGGCGTCGACGATCGCCACCATCGTGGGTGCGGTGGTGCTCCTGACCTGCGGTTTGGTCGCGGAGCACATGTGCCGCATCCCGCCAGACGACGACGAAGACAACGACGGACAGCGACCGGCGAGGGCACGCTCCTAAGCGGGCCGATCCCGCCGGCGAGGCACCAGCGACCAGAGGATTCCAGTGAGCACACGCCTTGACCTTCCGACGCTGGCCTGGCACCGGGTGTCACCGAAATACCTCACGGCGGAGTTCATCGGGCTTGCCGTCACCGCACTGGTCGTCGCGGGGGCGACCATCCCGCTGCACCTGTTCGGCTGGGACTACGCGTGGTGGGCCACCGCGGCCGCGGTACTCGCGGTCCTGGTCTACGCGGCGTTCACCCCACGTCGCATCCGCGCGATCGGCTACGTGCTGCGTGATGACGACCTGGTGTTCCGCAAGGGCATCCTGTTCCAGCGCTTCGTCGCGGTTCCCTATGGACGGATGCAGCTCATCGACGTGAACCGTGGACCGTTGTTGCGCGCCCTCGGGCTCAGCGACCTCAAGTTCGTCACTGCCGCGGCATCCACCAATGTCATCATTCCCGGACTGCCCCAGCACGAGGCAGACGAGCTGCGCGATCACCTCGTCGCGCTCGCCGAGAGCCGCCGGGCCGGCCTGTGAGCGACGAGCAATACCCGTCGGGACCCGTCGCGGGCCCCGCGCCCGCGGCGAACTCCGCCCCCGCGCCCGAGACGAACCCGGGCACCGCGCCCGAGGCGGGCCCCGCGCCTGACGAGGTCGTCGCCCGCACCCCCGCAGCGCTGCCGGGCGAACCCGTCACCGCGCTCGCCGCGTCACTGAGCGACGGCGAGTGGCATCGGCTGCACCCCGCGTCACCACTCCTCAAGGGCGGAATCGCGCTGCTCGCCATCATCGGCGTGATCATCGCCAACCTGCGCGAGCGCCTGATCGAGATGTTCGTTCCGCAGGCGGGGTACGGCGCCGGGGACCCGATCGACCTGATCCTCGAGAGCGGTTACCTGCTGCCCGCCATCGGAGCCGTGCTCGCGGTGCTCGTCGTGCTGGTCATCGGCTTCTACGTTTCGTGGCGCATGCACACCTTCCGCATCACCGACGAGGTCGTCGAGGTGCGCTCCGGCGTGCTGTTCCGCACCAACCGCAGGGCCAGGCTCGACCGCATCCAGGGCATCAACATCGTGCGGCCCGTGATCGCACGGCTGTTCGGGGCCGCCAAGCTCGAGGTCAACCAGGCCGGGCAGGACGCGAACGTCAAGCTCGAGTACCTCGGCTCCGGTGCGGCCGACGACCTGCGGCGCGAGATCCTACGCCTCGCATCGGGCAGCCGCGCGGTCGCGCAGCACGGGGCCGCAGCCACAACGGCCGAGGGGTCGATCGTCGACCGGCGGCTCGGCGAGTTCCTCGCGCCGGAGCTGGACCCGAATGCCGCCGAACCGGAGTCGGTGGTCAAGCTCAGCGTCGGCCGGCTGCTCGGCTCCATCGCCCTGAGCGGCGGCACCATCTTCCTCGTGCTCATGATCGTCGCCGTCATCGTGACCTCGATCTTCGCGAGCGAGGCACTGTTCGGGCTCATCGGCGTGATTCCCGCCGCCCTCGGTATCGGCACCTTCTACGTCCAGCGGTTCCTGAAGTCGCTTCGCTACACGATCGCCGGCACGCCGGACGGGGTGCGCGTCGGCTTCGGCCTGCTCACCACGAGCAACGAGACCCTGCCCCCCGGCCGCATCCACTCCGTCAAGGTCAGCCAGCCGATCCTGTGGCGCACCACCGGGTGGTGGGAGGTCAAGGTCAACCGTGCAGGCCACTCCTCGGCGTCAGGAGCCGCCGGCCAGCAGAACACCACCATCCTCCCGGTCGGCAACCTCGACGACGTGCGCCGCGTGCTCGGCCTCGTGCTGCCCGAGTTCAGCGCCGAGGAGGCGCTCGCGATGGCCGAGACCGGCATGATCGGCCGTGGAACCGACGACGACGGCTTCGCCAACTCGCCCCGCCGCGCGCGCGTGCTGCGCTGGTTCTCGTGGCGACGCAACGGATTCGCCGTCGGCCCCGGGTCCGTGCTGTTGCGCAAGGGCAAGATCTGGCGCGAGCTCGTCATCGTTCCGCACCCGCGCCTGCAGAGCATCGCGCTCAGCCAGGGCCCGCTCCAGCGCCGCCTGTCGCTCGCCGCCGTCTACCTGCACACGGTCGCCGGCCCCATCACGGCGCAGCTCGGCGCGATCGACGCCGACACCGCCACCGCCTTCTTCGACGATGTCGCGGCGGCCGCCGTCTCCGCGTCGAGCACCGACACGTCGCACCGATGGCGTTCGACGGAGGATGCATGACGCCGGCGCCGCAGCAGAGGTCGGGTCGCCTCGGGGTCGGCATCGTCGGGGCTGGCCTCGTCGGCCCGGTGCTGGGTGCCGCCCTCGCCGGGGCCGGCCACGCCATCGTGGGCATCTCGGCCATCTCTGAGGCCAGCAGGGAACGCGCGTCGGCGATCCTGCCCGGAGTGCCCATGATCGACGTGCCCGCCCTCGTCGAGCGCAGCGAACTGGTGATCCTCGCCGTTCCCGCCGACGAACTCGAGGGTCTCGTCGCGGGGCTCGCCGCGGTGAAGGCCTGGCAGCCCGGCCAGCTCGTGGTGCACACCGCGGCGCGCTTCGGCACCGCCGTGCTCGCGCCGGCCATGGCGCAGGGAGCGATCCCGCTCGCCATCCACCCGGCCATGGCGTTCACCGGAACCTCGATCGACGTCGCCAGGCTCGCCGAGACCTGGTTCGCCGTGACCGCCCCCGGGCCCGTGCAGCCCATAGGGCAGGCGCTCGTGGTCGAGATGGGCGGGGAACCGGTGATGATCGCCGAGGCCGACCGGGAGGCGTACGCCGAGGCCATTAGCACCGCGACCAGCTTCTCGCACGCCATCGTGGCCCAGGCCACCGGAATCCTCGCCGAAATCGGCGTCGAAGCACCGGGCCGGCTGCTCGCGCCACTCGTGCGATCCTCGGTCGAGAACGCCCTGCGCACCCCGCCGCCCAGCCTGTGACCTGCGGAGCACCGGTAACATCGTCAGGTGTCCGTCGTCGTCGAAACCATTGCGGGCATGCGCTCCGCACTCCGCCACCTCACCGAAAGCGCTGACGGAGGCAGGAAAGTCGCCCTGGTGCCCACGATGGGTGCCCTGCACGACGGCCATCTCGCCCTGATCGACCGGGCCCTCCAGATCGCCGACATCGTGGTCGTCTCGATCTTCGTCAACCCGCTGCAGTTCGGGGCGGGCGAGGACCTCGACACCTACCCGCGCACCCTCGACGCCGACCTCGCGGCCCTCGAGGCCCGCGGCGTGCCGTTCGTATTCGCCCCCACCGCCGACGAGATGTACCCGCGGGGCGCGAGCGAGACCCGCGTCACCTCGGGGTCGATCGGCGGCCGATACGAGGGCAAGTCGCGTCGCGGACACTTCGACGGCGTGCTCACCGTCGTCGCGAAGCTGCTGAACATCGTCGAGCCCGACGTCGTGGCATTCGGCGAGAAAGACGCCCAGCAGGTCTTCCTGGTGCGGCGCATGATCGGCGACCTCGACCTCGACATCGCGGTCGAGGCCGTCGAGACGGTGCGCGACGTCGACGGCCTCGCACTGTCGAGCCGCAACCGCTTTCTCGACGACCGCCAGCGCCGCGCCGCCGTCGCCATCCCGAATGCCCTCGAAGCGGCGGAGTCGTCGGCCGATCGGGGAACCGACGCCGTGCTCGCCGCAGCGCAGTCGGTGCTCACCGGCGACTCCGACGTGCAGCTCGACTACCTCACCGTCGTCGACCCCGCCACCTTCCTGCCGGTCGACGAGGGCCACCACGGCCGCGCGGTCGTGCTCGTCGCCGCCCGCGTCGGCGACACCCGCCTGATCGACAACCAGGCCATCTACATCGGCTGAGTGCCGCAACTACCATTGGACGGTCGGCCAGCCCGACGCCCGCACCACACCTATTCGCACGCAGGAGAGCCATGACCGAGCCCAGCACCCCGATCCTCTCCGACGATGAGGCACTCGAGCTCGAGGTGTCGGAGCAGAAGTCCGTGCGCCTCGCCAAGCGGGCGCGACTCATCGAGTCCGGCGCGGGTGCCTACCCGGTCGGCGTGCCCGTCACGACGACCATTCCCGCGGTGCGCGCCGCCTACCCCGACCTGGAGCCCGATGTCGCCACCGGCGACGTCGTCTCCATCGCCGGTCGCGTCGTGCACTCGCGCAACACCGGCAAGCTCTGCTTCGCGTCACTGCAGTCCGGAGACGGGTCGCGAATCCAGGCCATGGTGAGCCTGGCCGCGGTCGGCGAGGACTCGCTGCGCGACTGGAAGGAGCTCGTCGACCTCGGCGACCATGTCTTCGTCTCGGGCGAGGTCATCTCCAGCCGACGGGGCGAACTCTCCGTGATGGTGAACGAATGGCAGATCGCCTCCAAGGCCCTGCGCCCGCTGCCCAACCTGCACGCCGAGCTCAACGACGAGACCCGCGTGCGCAGCCGTTACCTCGACCTGATCGCCCGGGAGGGCGCCCGCGAGATGGTGCGCTCCCGTGCCGCCGTCGTGGCATCGCTTCGGAAGACCTTCGCGCTGCACCACTACGTCGAGGTCGAGACCCCGATGCTGCAGGTCATGCATGGCGGGGCATCCGCCCGCCCGTTCGCCACCCACAGCAACGCGTTCGACACGGAGCTCTACCTGCGCATCGCGCCCGAGCTGTTCCTCAAGCGCGCCGTCGTCGGCGGCATCGAGCGGGTCTTCGAAATCAACCGCAACTTCCGCAACGAGGGCGCCGACTCAACACACTCCCCGGAATTCGCGATGCTCGAGGCCTACCAGGCCTACGGCGACTACCACCAGATGGCCGACCTGACCCAGCAGATGGTGCAGAACGCGGCGCTCGACGCCACCGGATCGCACGTCGTCACCTGGGCAGACGGCACCGAGTACGACTTCGGCGGCGAGTGGGACCGCGTCAGCATGTACGACTCGCTCTCCGCGGCATCCGGCATCGCCATCACCCCGGAGACGCCGCTCGACGAGCTGCTCACCCTCGCCGGGTCGCTCGACATCGAGGTGCACCTGCCCACCCACGGCAAGCTCGTCGAAGAGCTCTGGGAGCATTTCGTGAAGCCCGGGCTCGAGCGCCCGACCTTCGTGATGGACTTCCCGGTCGACACCTCCCCGCTCGTACGCGCGCACCGCTCCATCCCCGGCGTCGTAGAGAAGTGGGACCTCTACGTGCACGGCTTCGAGCTCGGCACCGGCTACTCCGAGCTGGTCGACCCCGTCGTGCAGCGCGAGCGGTTCGTCGAGCAGGCAAAGCTCGCCGCGGGCGGCGACGTCGAGGCCATGCGCCTCGACGAAGAGTTCCTCCGGGCGCTCGAGCACGGCATGCCGCCCACCGGCGGAATGGGTATGGGCATCGACCGCCTGCTGATGGGCATCACCGGGCTCGGCATTCGCGAGACCATCCTGTTCCCGCTGGTCAAGTAAGAGAGAGAACCATGAGCTACCTGCCTCCCGAGAAGAAGAAGCGCTCCGACCCGCCGACCCCGATGCGCATGCTGCTGTGGGTGATCGTCGCGGGAGTCGGGCTCTACTTCGTCGGAACGGGCATCGTCGGGATCCTCGGGGGCTGAGTGCCGCGGCATCCACCCTCCCAGCCGGCGCGCGTATCCTAGGGCGGTGCTAGAGAACTTCTGGGCGAATGCCGCCTTTTCGGTCACACCGACGATCCTGGTCGGAATCATCTTCTGGATTGTGATGCGGTCGATCCTGCGGGCCGACCGCACCGAACGCAAGGTGTACTCCGACATGGAGACCGAAGAGCGTGCCCGCCGCGCGGCGAAGGCCGCCGAAACATCGAAGTAACACCGCTCACATAGCTTGGGGCAAGGTACACACCCCCAACAGAGCGGAAAGCATGACGTTCACGCGCGTCATCGCTGGAACTGGCGGCATTGCCGTCGCCCTTTCAGCGATCGTCCTTACTCCATCCATCGCCCAGGCAGACCCGGCAACGACCGCGACGCCGATAGTCCGCGCCACGTCGAGTTACATCGACATGCCGGAGAGCTATCCGTTCCAGCCCGAGCTGGAGGTGACCCCCGACCTCGCCACGGATGCATCGCTGCAACGTGGCCTCACCCCCTACGACGAGATCGCTCCCCAGCTCAATGAGTGGATGGCCGAGAGCGACCTCATCTCCAGCCAGGTGGTCGGCAAGTCCGGCCTCGGCCGCGACATCCACCTCGTCACCATCACCGCCCCGGAGACCCCGGAGCAGACAGCGCAGCAGAACGCATGGCGCGACGAGGTCAAGAACGACTCCGCCGCCGCGGCCGTCGACACCGAACTGCTCGATGGCTACAAGATCCCACTGTGGTTCAACGCCAACATCCACGGCAACGAGTGGGAGGGCACCGACGCGAGCCTCAACTCGATCGAGCAGCTGCTCACCGACGACTCCGCGGAGACCGCGGAGCTGCTCGCCGGCAACCGCATCTACTTCACGCTGACCAACAATCCAGACGGCCGTGCCCTCGGGCAGCGCGCGGTCGCGGCCGGGTTCGACGCGAACCGCGACTTCATCACGGGCGCGACGGCCGAGGCATCCATCGTCCGCGACCTGGCGAGCATCATCCAGCCGACCAACTTCATCGACATCCACGGCTACACCGACGTGCTGCAGGTCGAACCGTGTGGTCCGCCGCACGGCGAGAACTACGAGTACGACCTGTTCCTGCCGTACGCCTACGACGCCGCGCTCGAGATCGAGCAGGCCGTCGTCGCCGCGAACGTCGAGGGCAACACCTACCTCGCCGCCGATGGCTCGACGACCACGGAGAACACCGGCAAGATCAACATCCCCTACCGCGACATCCGCGCGGGCTGGGACGACTGGCCGCCGATCTTCGCGCCCCAGTACGTCGCATACCAGGGAGCGATCACCAACACCGTCGAGCTCCCGCTCGGCCGCGTGCAGAACGACGTCACCGAGGGCACCCGCCGCGGCGTCGTGAACACCGAGGTCGCCGAGATCGTCATCGACACCACCGTCGGTTACGTCGCCGACAACGGCAGCGCGCTGCTCGACAACCAGATCGAGATCTTCCGCCGCGGAGACGCCGGCGAGCCGATCGAGACCATCCCCACCGACCTCGACCCCGCCACCGTTCCCGAGCCCAACCAGTGGGCCGAGATCTGGGACGAGACCGACGTCTACCCGACGTTCATCCCGCGCGCCTACGTCATCCCGGTCGGCGAGGGGCAGCGTTCTGACACGGATGCCGCCACCCTCGTCGACCAGCTGCTGGTCAACGACATCGAGGTGCAGAAGACCACGACCGCCCTCACGGTAGACGGCGTCACGTACCCCGCAGGGTCGTACTTCGTCGACATGCACCAGCCGCTGCGCGGGCTCGCGAACGTGCTGCTCGCCGATGGCACCGACATCTCCGAGCGCGTGCCGAGCATGTACGACATCTCGGCGTGGAGCCTGTCGCTGCTGTGGGGAGCGGATGTCGCGGCCGTCGGCACCACGACCGACCCGGCCATCGCGGTCTCGGCCGTGCCGATCACCGACACCCCCGTCGACGCCGAGCTCCCCGCCGAGGGCACGTACCTCGAGCTCGAGGCACGCGGCGTCGCGGAGTTCCAGGCGATCAACGAGATGCTGTTCGACGGCATCGCCGTCTCGCAGTTCGCCGACGGTTCGGTTATCGTCGGGCCCGACGCGGCATCCCGTGCCGCCGCGGCGAACGTCGTCACCGAGTACGGGGTCTCCTTCACCGGAACCGACGGTTCACGCCTCGGCACCGAGGAGAGCACCGCTCTGTCGTCGCTCACCGTCGGGTACTCCGGCAACCAGGACGACCGCGTGACGCTCGAGAAGCTCGGGTTCCGCGACATCGTGCTCGTCACCTCGGCGACGATCAGCTCGGGTGCAGTCGACCTCGGCGGCATCGACGTGCTGTGGGTCGGCGGAAACCTGGCCTTCGACGCGGCCACGCAGGGGACCGGCATCGCTGCGGTCACCGCGTACCTCGCCGACGGCAAGGGCGTCGTCGGACGCGGTGCCGCCGGAGCCGCATTCGCGAACTCGTTCGGCCTGCTCGCCTCGACCTCGGTCAACGGCACCGGCGGTTCGAACGGCATCGTGAACATCGACACTCCCGACACCGGGCTGCTGTCGACCTACGCGCAGGACACCGCGTTCGTATCGCCCGCGACCTGGTTCACGGCTCTCGGAGCCGGCGTGACCGTAGAGCAGAGCTACGACGCGGCCGAGCCGTTCGTCTCCGGACACTGGCGCGACGCGACGCAGAACCCGAACACCCCGGCGATCCCGCCTGGCAACACCGGACAGGCAGATGCCGCCGGCCAGCCGGCTGCGGTCTCCTCCGAGTCGGCGACCGGGTCGCGCACGTTCCTGTTCGGCACGTACCCGACCTACCGCACGCACCCGGTCGGCGCGTTCAGCGACGTCGCCGAGGCGCTGCTGTGGGCGGGACCCGAGGGCACGGCAGTCGCCGCTCCCGTCGTGGAAGAGGAGCCGGAGCCCACTCCGGAACCGACGACCGACCCCACCCCGGTGCCCACGCCCGACCCCAGCCCGAGCGTTCCCGCGCCAGGCAACGGCGGCGCGGTCGGCGGCGACGGCAGCAACGCCGGTAACGGCGGCGCTGGCAGCGGCGCTGGCAGTGGCAATGGCAGCGGCTCCGGCAGCGGCAGCACCGCGGGCGGATCGAACGACCCGCTGGCGATCACCGGCTACGAGGCAACGGGGCTGGTGACCCTCGCGGGCCTGCTGCTCCTGCTCGGCGCCGGCGTGTTCGCCATCGGACGCCGCCGCCTGCAGACGGGCGCGACCACCCAGTAACGGCACCACGCAGAAGGGCCGTCACGCGACAGCGTGGCGGCCCTTCGTCGTTCCCGGGTGCGTGCGGTAGGCGGGTTGCGCGGGGCGCGTGTTGCGCGGGGCGCGTGTGGCTTTCATTATTCAGGAGGTTATGAGCCGGCAAAACAGAATATTGCGGATGCTGCGTGCTGAACGCAGCATCCATTCTTCTGAGCCGCTTCCACACAAGAATCGTGCAATCGTCAGCCCGAAACCCCTGTCGACTCCTGAATAATGAAAGCCGCACGGGCCACCCGGCCGTTCCCGGTCAGTCGTCGCGGTACGAGGAGGCTCAGCCGCGGGCGCGCAGCCGCACGCCGGGCATGGTCGGCGCGGCGAGCGGCTGCCCGTCGTAGTCGACCGCGCCGAATCGTCCGCCGTCGTCGAGCCCGGTAATCACATCGGCCTGCCACGCCTCGCGAAATTTGACGATCTCGTCGTGGCTGCGCCCGATGAAGTTCCACCACATCACGATCTGCTCGCCCAGCGGCTCGCCGCCGAGCAGCAGAAGCCGGCACGCCCCGTCGGCATCGAGCGTCACGGTGTCGCGCCCCACCGGCAGGTACGCCACGTCGACGCGCGGCACGGGCGTTCCGTCGACCACGAGGGCGCCGCGGTCGACCAGGATGCCGTACTCGAAGGCCGGGTCGAGCGGCACCGCGATCGGGTCACCGGCCGGCAGGTCGAGCTGCGCGCCGACGAGCGGGCTGTGGGTCGGCAGCGGCGAAGTCTGGCCGGCGAGGGAGCCGAGGAATACCCGCACCGTCACGTCACCCCAGGCGACGGCCTCGGGCGCGTAGTGCTCGAACGCCGGCGAACAGTGGCGCGCGGCATCCGGAAGGGCCACCCACAACTGCACGCCGTGCAGCTCAGACGTGTCGTCGGTGGAGACCTCCGAGTGTTGGATGCCGCTGCCCGCCGTCATCACGTTGACCTCGCCCGGCCGCACCGTCGCGATGCTGCCGAGACTGTCGCGGTGTTCGACCTCGCCCGAGAACAGCCAGCTCACGGTTTGAAGACCGGTGTGTGGATGCGGCGGCACGACCATTCCGCGTCCGCCCCGCACGTCATGCGGCCCGTAGTGATCGATGAAGCACCATGCGCCGATGAGCGAGCGACCGCGCTGCGGCAGGGTGCGCCGCACCGACATGGCCCGCGGCCCGCCGAGGGGAACGTCGCGGGCCGAGAGTACCTCGACACCGGAGCCGTCGGGGCGATCCTCGAGCAACAGCTCGGCGGGTCGCTTCTCGACGTTGCTTATGGCATCGATGCTAGGCCCGTCGGCTGTACGGGGGAATGCGTCGTGACCAGCAGTTCTCCTATCTCGCAATCGAGCGCGACGCAGATGGCAGACAGGGTGGAGAAACGGATGGCGCGTGCCCGGTCGTTCTTCAGCACCGACAGGTTCACGATGCTCACGCCCACGAGCTCGCTCAACCGGGTCAGGGTCATGCCGCGCGCCTGCAGCAGCTCGTCGAGCCGGCAATGGACCCCGGTCGGTTCGTCGTCGACGGGTGGCATCAGACCAGGCCCCTGGCGTCGTGTTGCAGGCGTTCCCCCGCACGGAACAGCACCGCGAGCGTCACGAGGGCGAGCGCGACGCCGATCGGCCAGAACTCGATCGTGGCGGCGAGGCTCGGCTCCGGCAGGCCGGACCCTCCCAGCCCGAGTGACCAGTTGCGTTCCTGAATGTCTTCGCCCTCGAGCGCGTAGCCGCTCGTGCGGAACATCTGCTCGGCGGCGAGGTTGCCCGCGATCGTGAAGCACACCTGCCACACCACCCCGCCGACGCCGAGCACGACGCCGGTTTTAGCGAGCAACCCGCTCAGCGGGCGGGAGAACGGCTCGGTTTCGAGAGCGCGGCCAGCGAGGGCCGCCACCAGCACGAGGACCAGCACCACGGTGGCCCCGTTGGCGAGGTGCCCGGCTGCGAGCCATGCGCGCGCCGCGGCATCCAGTCCCTCCACGTCGAAGGTGCCCCTCTCGAACCCGGGCCCACCGACGACCTCGGCAGTCGGTCCCTGTACGTCGAAGACGCCGGGGGAGGTAGCCGGCTGGAACGGGCGCACGAGCACGTCGAGCGTCACCCGCTCGGCGACGGTCGCCTGCACGATCGCCACCACGGTGCCGATCGCGACGAGCAGGGCGCCGATGATGGCCCACCCGTTGACCAGTTTCGCGACGCGCGAGCCGTCGGCCGCCGGGGGAGTTCCGGTGCCCCGGCGGCGTTGCCGTGCCGGTCGCGCGGCTGTGGCCAGCACGGCGATGGCCCCGAGTCCGACGAGAACGGGAATGAGCCAGGAGGGTGAGGTCGAGAGCATCAGACCAGCCCCGTGGTGTCGCGCTGCAGCGACGCGGCGTATTCGAAGGCGAGGGCGACGAGTAGCAGCCCCATACCGAGCGCGATCATGCCGGGGTCGAACCCGGCGACCATGGGCCAGAACCCGTCGATCCCGGCGGCGCCATTGAGCTCGCCCACCGTCGTCCACACGGTGGCGACGTGGAGTCCGGCGGCGATGATGCCGCCGATGAGGGCGGTGGCTCCTGCGGTTGCGACGGTCTTCCACAGCACCGTGGTGAAGAGCGTTCCGTGCAGTAGGCGCCACGCGATGACGGCAAGCCCGACGGCGAGGAGCACCGAGGCGAGTGCGCCCACGACGGTCGAGATGGTGGCCAGGACCAGGGGCGTCGCCGACAGGCCGTCGACGACGACTGCTGCGGTGTCGTAGCCGCCGTTGGCGATCGACGCTCCGCCGTTCTCGACCGCGTCGGCAGGCAGGGGTTCGTCCACCTCCAGTGAGATGGCGAGCTGGCCGGTAGCCAGCATCTGCGTGACGGTCGTGCTCACCGTCACCGCGATCGCCAGGCCGGAGACGCACGAAGCGAAGAATACGAACCAGACAACACCCCGTGCAAACCGCGCTGTCCATCCGGTGCCCTGCAGTTCCGTTCTCGGACTCATGCTCACTCCCTTAACGACAATCAATAACAACGACAATCGTTAACATAGCGATTATCGATAAGACTGGCAAGGTATCGGCTCCCTCCATCACGCCTAGGGCGAACAGGGGCATCAAATGCCAGAAGCCGTCGTTACTGTCTCTATATCGGCACGAACCCTGCACCGTGCTTAGGGAGACACCATGTTTGAAAGATTTACCGACCGAGCTCGTCGCGTTGTCGTTTTGGCCCAGGAAGAGGCCAAGATGCTCAACCACAACTACATCGGCACCGAGCACATTCTGCTCGGGCTCATCCACGAGGGTGAGGGCGTCGCCGCCAAGGCGCTCGAGTCGTTGGGCATTGCGCTCGACGCCGTGCGCGAGCAGGTCCAGGACATCATCGGCCAGGGCCAGCAGCAGCCGACGGGGCACATCCCGTTCACCCCCCGCGCCAAGAAGGTGCTCGAGCTCTCGCTTCGCGAGGCCCTGCAGCTCGGCCACAACTACATCGGCACCGAGCACATTCTGCTCGGGCTCATCCGCGAGGGCGAGGGCGTAGCCGCCCAGGTCCTCGTCAAGCTGGGCGCCGACCTCAATAAGGTCCGCCAGCAGGTCATCCAGCTGCTCTCGGGCTACCAGGGCAAGGAACAGGTTGCCGTCGGCGGCAACGACCAGGCCGCACAGCAGGCCGGAAGCCAGGTGCTCGACCAGTTCGGTCGCAACCTGACGCAGGCCGCGCGCGACGGCAAGCTCGACCCCGTCATCGGGCGCGAGAAGGAGATGGAGCGGGTCATGCAGATCCTCTCCCGCCGTTCCAAGAACAACCCCGTGCTGATCGGTGAGCCCGGCGTCGGCAAGACCGCCGTCGTCGAGGGCCTCGCCCAGGCCATCGTGCGCGGAGACGTGCCGGAGACGCTGAAGGACAAGCAGCTCTACACGCTCGACCTCGGCTCGCTCATCGCCGGGAGCCGCTACCGCGGTGACTTCGAGGAGCGCCTGAAGAAGGTCACCAAGGAGATCCGCACCCGCGGCGACATCATCACCTTCATCGACGAGATCCACACCCTCGTCGGCGCCGGTGCCGCAGAAGGCGCGATCGACGCGGCGAGCATCCTCAAGCCGCTGCTCGCCCGTGGTGAGCTGCAGACGATCGGTGCGACCACCCTCGACGAGTACCGCAAGCACTTCGAGAAGGATGCCGCCCTCGAGCGTCGCTTCCAGCCCGTCCAGGTTCACGAGCCCTCCCTGCCGCACACCATTAACATCCTCAAGGGGCTCCGCGACAAGTACGAATCGTTCCACAAGGTCTCGATCACCGACGGCGCCATCGTCGCGGCCGCGAACCTCGCCGACCGCTACGTGGCCGACCGGTTCCTGCCCGACAAGGCGATCGACCTAATCGACGAGGCCGGAGCACGTCTTCGCCTGTCGATCCTCTCCGCCCCGCCCGAGCTCCGCGAGTTCGACGACCGCATCGCGGCCGTCCGCGGGCAGAAGGAAGGTGCAATCGAGGGCCAGGACTTCGAGAAGGCCGCATCCCTCCGCGACGAAGAGAAGCAGCTGCTCGGTGAGCGCCTGCGCCTCGAGAAGCAGTGGAAGAGCGGCGAAGCCGGCTCGACCGGCACCGTCGACGAGGGTGTCATCGCGGAGGTCCTCGCGGCCGCCACGGGCATCCCGGTCTTCAAGCTCACCGAAGAGGAGACCGCGCGTCTCGTCTTCATGGAGCGCGCCCTGCACCAGCGGGTCATCGGACAGGAGGAGGCCATCTCGGCTCTCTCCAAGACCATCCGCCGCACCCGCGCAGGCCTCAAGGACCCGAAGCGCCCCAGCGGTTCGTTCATCTTCGCCGGCCCCACGGGTGTCGGAAAGACCGAGCTCGCCAAGGCGCTCGCCGAGTTCCTATTCGACGACGAGAACGCGCTGATCTCGCTCGACATGAGCGAGTACGGCGAAAAGCACACCGTCTCGCGCCTGTTCGGTGCCCCTCCCGGATTCGTCGGATTCGAAGAGGGTGGCCAGCTGACCGAGAAGGTCCGTCGCAAGCCGTTCTCCGTGGTGCTGTTCGACGAGATCGAGAAGGCTCACCCCGACATCTTCAACTCGCTCCTCCAGATCCTGGAAGAGGGACGCTTGACGGATGGCCAGGGTCGCGTAGTCGACTTCAAGAACACCGTGATCATCATGACCACGAACCTCGGTACGAAGGACATCACGGGAACGCCGATCGGGTTCACCTCGGCCTCCGACACCGCAACCGGCTACGACCGGATGCGCGGCAAGGTCGTCGAAGAGCTGAAGAAGCACTTCAAGCCCGAGTTCCTCAACCGCGTCGACGAGACGATCGTCTTCCCGCAGCTCAACCCCGTTGAACTGCTGCAGATCGTCGACCTGTTCGTCAAGCGTCTCTCGGACCGCCTGCTGGACCGCGACATGACGGTGGAGCTCACGCTCCCCGCCAAGGAGCAGCTCATCAAGGTCGGGTTCGACCCGTCGCTCGGAGCGCGTCCGCTGCGTCGTGCCATCCAGCACGAGATCGAGGACCGCCTGAGCGAGCGCATCCTGCAGGGTGAACTCAACGCGGGTGACCACGTTCACGTCGACTATGCCGACGCCGAGTTCATCTTCACGACCAGCCGCCAGGCCGGCCGCGAAGCCATCGAAGAGGAGATCGCCGCCGTCGAGGCGTAATCCACCAGCACGACACCGAGGCCCGGGAGCATTGCTCCCGGGCCTTCGTCGTGCCCGGGCCGGGTGACAGGATGACCCCATGGATTCCGACCAGAACTCGTTCATCGAGACGTTCCGCACCTTCCTCGAAGACGTCATCCAGTCGTCGCATCGCGACTCCCGGCTGACCCCGATGGGTGAGCTGGTCGAGCAACACCTGGGGGCGGATGCCACGGCTGTTCCCGCGGTGACCGAGACGATCCTCGGGCATCGACTGGTGGACGCCGATCTCGCCATGGCCGAGTTGCGCACCCGTTCCGAGTCGCGTCTCGTCGGTATCTCGCATGGGCAGATGCGCATGGGCGAGGACCTCCCCGGGTTGCTCACGAACAGCCACGTCTCATTCGCGCCCGGACCGGTCGACTACGTGTCGATCGCCACCGGGCCCGACACGGAACGCCAGGTCGTGGCATCCGGCCTGCACCTCTTCGAGTTCCGGGGGCAGCCGGTGGCCGTGTTGCAGCGTGAGGCGCGCCCGCAATTCGGCCAGGAACACGCCCGTCTCGAAATCATGGCAACCGACCCTGCCATCACGGCAGCACTCATCCGCGAGGTGCGGCAGCTGATGGTGCACCTGAGCGTGCTGCGGGGCCAGGTGCTGTCGCTCACCGGTAGCGAATTCGGCAACGGGGCGGCGGGCGCCGCCTTCCTCGCGCGGCCCACGGTCGCCGCGGGCGACGTCGTGCTCGCGGACGGCGTGCTCGACCAGGTCGTGCGGCACGTGGTCGGTATCGGCGCGCAGCGGGAGCGCCTGGTCGCGGCCGGCCAACACCTCAAGAGGGGCGTGCTGCTCTACGGGCCGCCGGGAACGGGCAAGACGCTGACCGTGCGGCACCTGCTCGCGCGGACGCCGGGCACGACAGCCGTACTGCTCACCGGCCCCGGCATCCGGTTCATCACCGAGGCAGCCGAACTGGCGAGGGCGATGCAGCCCGCGATCGTGGTGCTCGAAGACGTCGACCTCGTCGCGGGGGACCGGGAGATGCATTTCGGCCCCCAGCCCCTGCTGTTCTCGGTGCTCGACGCTCTGGACGGACTCGACGGCGACGCCGACGTCACTTTTCTCCTCACAACCAACCGGGTCGAACTGCTGGAGCGCGCGCTCGCGGAGCGCCCCGGCCGAGTCGACCTCGCCGTGGAGATCGACCTGCCCGATGCGGATACCCGGCGACGCCTCTTCGCGCTGTACTCGAACGGCCTGCCATTCTCGTCGGGTGCGGTGGTGGCCGCTGCGGACCGGGCGACCGGGGTCACCGGATCCTTCGCGAAGGAACTCGTGCGCCGGGCAGTGCTGACGGCAGCCGAGGCATCCCGCGACGTCACCGACGACGACCTCGCCGACGCACTCGAGCAGCTGTTGTCGGCGCGGGAGGCGCTTACTCGGAGTCTCCTCGGGGGACCCGGCGGCGACGAGCCGGGGATCGACTTCGGCCAGGGCGATGACGACGATGGCATCACGTTCGAACCCAGGTAGCGGCGATCGCCCGGTCCAGCGCCGCCGCCGCACCCGCCACTCGACGAAAACGAAGGAACTATTCACTGGGTAGTCTCGAAACGCGTGCAATTGCCCGGTTCGCGCGAGTTTCTCCTTCGTTGTCGTTTTCGTTCTCTTCCTCGCCAGTCGTCAGGTGGTCCCGCAGTGTCCCGGTCAGAATCGCCCCGGTCCGATGCCCCGCGGTCGGATTTCGTCGTGCGCGGCCCCCGCACCTCAGACGTTCCGCACATCCAGCGGCTGATCGGGCCGCTGGTGAACCGGGGCATCCTGCTCGGCAAGGAGTCCGTGGTGTTCTACGAGGCGATCCGCGAGTTCCGCATCGCCCAGAACGACATGGGAGTGCCCGTTGGATGCGGCGCGCTGCACGTGATGTGGCAGGATCTCGGCGAGATCCGCACCCTCGCCGTCGACCCCGAGTGGATGCACCGTGGCGTCGGGCATTCCATCCTCGAGCGACTCGAAGCGGACGCCCTCGAGCTCGGCCTCACGCGCCTGTTCTGCCTCACCTTCGAGGTCGACTTCTTCGAGAAGCACGGCTATTCGGTGATGGGCGAGGAGCCGATCGACCCGGCGCTGTATTCCGAGCTGCTGCGCAGCCCCGACGAGGGTGTGGCCGAGTTTCTCGATCTGGCCCGGGTAAAGCCCAACACGCTCGGCAATACCCGAATGATCAAGCATCTCTCGCTAGCCTGATGAGTATGTCGACCTTCCGTAATCCCGTCGGCCCGCAACCGAGCAAGGTGTACTGGCGTCGTCGCCTGGTGGCCCTGCTCGTGCTCATCGCGGTCGTGGTCATCGTCATCCTGTTGCTCTCCCGGCTCTTCGGCGGTGCGCCAGACGAACCGGTCGACGACACCGCGGCGGCTGCCCCGACGAGCAGCGATGCCGCCGTCGCACCGTCGCCGAGCTCGACGCCGACGCTCATCGAAGGTGCGGACTGCCTGCCGGAGAACGTCACCGTGACCGCGATCACCGACTCCGAGAGCTACGGCTCCGACGAAGAGCCCGGCCTCGCCTTCACCATCGCGAACACCGGCACCGCCGCGTGTACCTACAACGTCGGCCCAACGCAGCAGACCTTCACCGTCACGAGCGGCGAAGAGCAGTACTGGTCGTCGAAGGACTGCGAGACCGACCCGATCGACGCAGACCTGATGCTCGAGCCGAACGTGCCCGTCACGTCGGAGCCCATCACCTGGGACAAGACCCGATCGTCAGAGGACACCTGCGGCGAGGAGCGCCCGGCCGCTCCGGGCGGGGGCGCCACCTACTACCTGAACGTCTCGGTCGGAGCCGTCGAGTCCGAGCCCGTCGCGTTCATCCTGCAGTAGGCCGCGGCAGCCATGAGCACTCCAGGATCCGCGCCGGAACCCGGCGAGACGCCCCTCTCAATCGCCCTGCAGACCAGTGACAGCGCTGCCGTCGCCTTCGCGCTCCGGCAGGAACCGGTCACGGTGCCGCTGGTCTCGAACGACGACGCCGACCTCGTGCGCGTCTTTCGCGCGCCGGGAGCCGACACGAACGCGCTGCTGCTGTTCTCCTCGCACCAGACCTACGTGTGGATGCTGCCCGACGAGACCGATCACCGCTCCACGGACTTCACGCCGGAGCAGCTGACTGACTACCTGCGCACCCACCTCGACGAGCTCGACGTGGTGTGGTTCGACGTCGCGGGGCCGTTCCCCATGCAGGCCGACCCGGTCGACCTGCTGCGTGCGCTGACGCTCTAAGACTGCGCCTACCGCGCGAGCGTCTCGTTGGCGTGCCGGAGCGCCTCCTGCAGCAGCTCGAAGTCGATGCGCACGTGCTCGCGGGCGATCTCGCTCGCCAGGTCGCCGTCGCGGTCGGCGATCGCCGCGACGAGTCGGCGGTGGTCGGCAAGCGCCCGCGCCTCCATGGCGCGCATGCCCGCCGGGCTTCCCCACAGGTGTGCGGGGGCGACGATGCTGATGCGGGATTCCAGTTCGAGCAGCACCGAGCTGAGCGTCTCGTTGCGGGCCGCCGCGCTGATCGCGAGGTGCAGCAGCGTGTCGGCGCGCTGGGAGTCCTGGCCGGATTCCGCCGCCGCGAACGCCTCTACCAGCGAGTGCAACCGGGTGACGTCGTCATCGTCGCGGTTCTCGGCGGCGGCCCTCGCGATGGTGCCGTGCAACCGGCGTACGGCTTCGCTGGTGTCGGCGAGCGACTCCCAGCGTGACGTCAGGGTGCGCAGTACGGCACCGCTGGATGCGTCGGGCCACTGTTCGCGCACGAACGAGCCACCGCTCTTGCCGCGCTGAGTCTCGATGAGCCCGCGTTCCAACAGTCGCGCCAGCGCTGCCCGCACGGTCATCCGGCCGACGCCGAGCGCCGCCGCGAGCTCGCGTTCGGCTGGCAGCCGCGCTCCGGGCAGGTACTCGCCGATGGCGATGGCCGTCACGAGTCGATCGGTGATCTCGTCGACCCTGGATGCCGAGCGCAGCGGCTGCACCAGGAGCTCCGGGGGAGCGTCGGAGACCCGGGGTGCCGCCCGCGTGCTCGCGTCGCTGCCCTGATCGGCCATGCGCGGGTCCTCGCCTTCGCTGGGGGCGTGCTGGGCGGTGCTGGGCGGTGCTGTGTCGTGTTGTGGTGCCGGGTCGTGCTGTAAGTCGGAGTGCGGTAGTTCGCAGCGGTGCAGGCGACGGCCCGTTACAACCATGTTAACGCTGCCTAATGGTCTTGATCCAAGACCATGAAAGGCACACTATTGCCCTCGGCGCTCGCATCAGTGAGCGCCACTCCTCATCCTCCCTCCCCCCTGGAGCGTGCCGTGCAGCCCACCGTCGCCGTGTCAGAGCAGTACATTCCGTTCGGCGAATGGCGAACCTGGGCGCGCATCACCAGGCCGGGCGAGCAGGCGCCCGAACAGGCGGGGCAGCCGGCCGCAGGGCGCATACCGGTCATCGTGTTGCACGGTGGCCCCGGCATGGCGCACGACTACGTGCAGAACTTCTCGCGCCTCGCGGACACGGGGCGCGCCGTCATCCACTACGACCAGATCGGGTGCGGACGCAGCACGCACCTGCCCGACGCGTCACCCGACTTCTGGACGGTGCAGCTGTTCGTCGACGAGTTCGTGAACCTCGTCGAGCACCTCGGAATCACCCAGTACCACCTGGTCGGCCAGTCGTGGGGTGGGATGCTGGCTGCCGAGCTCGCTACCCGCAGGCTCCCCGGGCTGCGCAGCCTCGCGATCTGTAACTCGCCCGCCTCGATGGAGCTGTGGATGTCGGGTGCCGCGAGCCTGCGTGCGCAGCTGCCCGAAGCCGCCCGCACGGCGCTCGACCAGCACGAGGCCGCTGGTACCACCGACCACCCCGACTACTTCGCCGCGACGCAGGTGTTCTACGACCGCCACGTCTGCCGCATCACCCCGACGCCCGCCGACTTCCAGGCCAGCGTCGACCAGATGGAGGCCGAACCCACGGTGTACCACACCATGAACGGGCCGAACGAGTTCCACATCGTCGGGTCGCTGCGCACCTGGAGCGTTATCGACAGGCTGCCCGTGGTCGCCGTGCCGACGCTCGTGGTCGCCGGAGAATTCGACGAGGCGACGCCCGAGACCTGGGCGCCGTTCGTCGACCGCATCGCCGGTGCCCGCCAGCACGTCTTCGCCGGGGGCAGCCACTGCGTGCACCTCGAGCAGCCGGACACCTTCTTCGCCGTACTCGGGGCGTTCCTCGCCGAGAACGACGGCTGACCCGTCCTCCCGACTCACCCCTCCGAACCCACCCCTCCCGCCATCCCACCCCACCCCTCACCCCGTCGAAATCCCCGAGAAAGAACCCCATGAGTGAATCGTCTGCGCGCCGCGCGAAGTCATCCCAAGAAGAACTCGAGTCCTACGGCTACACCCAGCAGCTCAAGCGTTCGGTCTCCACCGGCGACCTGCTCATCTACGGGCTCATCTTCATGGTGCCGATCGCCCCGTGGGCGATCTTCGGCACCGTCTACAACGCGTCGTCTGGCATGGTGCCGCTCGTCTACCTGATCGGGCTCATCGCCATGATCTTCACGGCACTCGCGTACGCGCAGATGGCGAAGTCCATTCCGCTTGCGGGGTCGGTGTTCTCGTACGTCGGCCGAGGCATCCACCCCACCGTGGGCTTCTTCGCGGGCTGGGCCATCCTGCTCGACTACCTGCTCGTGCCCACGCTGCTCTACGTGTTCGCGGCCGAATCGATGATCGGAATCTTTCCGGAATCGCCTCGCTGGCTGTGGGCGCTCATCTTCGTTGCGATCAACACCGTCATCAACCTGCTCGGCATCAGTTCGATCAAGCGCATGAACCGCGCCTTCCTCGCCATGGAGCTCGCGTTCGTGGCCATCTTCATCGTGATCGCGATCATCGCCCTCACCAACGGCGTCATTCCGGGGGCCGAGTTCACGACCGACCCGATCTGGACCCCGAGCGAGGTATCCGGGCCGCTCATCGCGTCGGCCCTGTCGATCGCCGTGCTCAGCTTCCTCGGCTTCGACGGCATCTCCACCCTCGCCGAGGAGTCGACCGGTGGCCGCAACAGCGCGGGCAAGGCCATGATCGGCGCCCTGCTCATCGTCGCCGTGCTGTTCATCGTGCAGACCTGGCTCGCCAGCTCGCTCGCCGCCGGACGCGACGCGTTCAGCGACGACGAGGTCGGCAACGCGTTCTTCACGATCGTGCAGGCCGCGTCGAGCACCGGATGGATGACGGCGTTCCTCGTGGTCAACGTGCTCGCGATCGGCATCGCCAACGCCATGGCCGCGCAGGCCGCCACGTCGCGCCTGCTGTTCTCGATGAGCCGCGACCGGCAGCTGCCCGCGTTCCTCAACAGGGTCAACAAGAACCAGGTGCCGCAGGCCGCCATCCTCGTCGTCTCCAGCCTCTCGGCCGTACTGGTGCTGTTCTTCGTCGGCCAGATCAACCTGATCTCGTCGCTGGTGAACTTCGGTGCGCTGTTCGGCTTCATGCTGCTGCATGTGTCGGTCGTCGTGCACTACATCGTCCGCAAGAAGTCGAAGAACTACCTGCTGCACCTCGTCGTTCCGACGGTCGGCTTCCTCATCATCGGCTACGTGCTCATCAATGCGAACGCCGAGGCCAAGATCGGCGGCCTGGTCTGGCTCGTGCTCGGCGCCGCAGTATTCGCGTACTACAAGGTCACCGGCACGAAGACGCCGCTCACCAGCCCGACCACCGAACCCGAGCTCGACGTCGCGGGTGTGGAGGGCGACCGATGAGCGAGCACTTTCTCGCGAACACCCTCGGCCAGCCCGGGTTCGACGCCACCCTCGAGCCCGTGCTGCGCATCCAACCCGGCACCGGCGAGCACATCGCGTTCGAGACCAGCGATGCCGTCTACGCCGAACTGCACGACCACCACGACATGGCGAAGCTCACCGCGCAGATCAACCCGGTCACCGGCCCCGTCTACGTCGAGGGAGCGATGCCCGGCGATGTTCTCGCGGTGACGATCCACGAGATCCGGCTGACCGATGTCGGCTGGTCGGTGAGCCTGCCCGGTGCGGGCGCGCTCCAGAACGTGATGGGCGACGGCATATTCACGCGCCGCGTTCCGATCGACGCCGAGGGCGTGCACGTGACCGGGCGGCACGTCTTCGACGCGAAGCCGATGATCGGATGCATCGGCACGGCGCCCGCCGCCGGTGTCGGCTCCACGATCATGCCGAGCTACCCGACGGGCGGCAACATGGACCTCACCGAGTGCCGCCCCGGGTCGACCGTCTACCTGCCCGTGATGGTGCCAGGCGCCTACCTGTCGATCGGCGACATCCACGCGATCATGGCCGAGGGCGAGTCGTCGTTCGTGGCCATCGAGGCGCAGGGTACCGCGGTGGTGAGCGTCGACATCGTGCGCGGTCTGGCGCTGCGCGCCCCCCGGGTCGAGACCGAGGACGAGTGGGTCTTCGTCGGGCTCGGCGACCCGGTGCAGGAGAGCATCCAGCGTGGGTACGAAGACGCCTTCTCGTTCCTCGTCGACCAGAACGGCTGGGAGAAGGGCGACGCCTTTGCGGTGCTCAGCGCGGTCGGGCACTCCCGGCTGGGCGGGCCGACCGGGTCGCTCGACCCCGATCCGCTGCACCCGTTGACGCCAGCGGGATCGGTGACGGTGCACCGCATTCCGAAGAGCGTGCTGTAGCGGCGGCCTCGCCGCCCAGACAGCGCGGCCCGGCACCGCGGCAAAACGCCGCGGCGCGGCATCGCAGCCGGGCGCGTGCGCCCCTAGAAGTTGGGGATGCGCACGCGCTCGGTCGCGTCGGCGCCGGTGAGGAACGCGAGGCGCACCGCCTCGCCGATGTGCCCGGCCTCGGCGTCGAGGATGGTCGTGAAACCGAGACGCCGGGCTTCGGCTGCGCGCTGCTTGGTCGACGACGCGGGACGCACCTCCCCGGCGAGGCTGATCTCGCCGACCGCCGCAAGCGACCCCGCGAACGGCTTGTCCTTGTAGGCGCTCGCGATCGCGAGGGCAATGGCCAGGTCGGCGCCCGGTTCGGTCACGCGGATGCCACCGACCGTAGAGACGTAGACGTCGTAGCCGCTGAGCGCGAGTGACGCGCGCCGCTCGAGCACCGCGAGCAGCATCGCGACGCGGGCGGAATCGACGCCGTTGACCACGCGCCGCGGCTGCGGCGCCGACGACTTGACGATCAGGGCCTGCATCTCGACGGGGAGCGCGCGGCGCCCCTCGACCGCGATGGTCACGCACGTGCCGGAGACGGCGACGGCGCCGCGGGAGAGGAAAAGGCCGCTGGGATCGGAGACTTCGGCTATTCCGTCGCCCGTCATCTCGAAGCATCCCACCTCGTCCGTCGATCCGAAGCGGTTCTTGTGGGCGCGCACGAACCGCAGGGCGGTCTGCCGGTCGCCCTCGAACTGCAGTACGACGTCGACGAGGTGCTCGAGCAGGCGGGGTCCGGCGATGGTGCCGTCTTTGGTGACGTGGCCGACGAGCAGGATGGGGAGGTTGCGGTCTTTCGAGACCCTGATCAGGGTCGCGGCGACCTCTCGCACCTGCGATGGCCCGCCCGCGAGTCCCTCGGAGAGGGACGACGACACGGTCTGCACGGAGTCGACGATCACGAGCTGCGGCTGCACCTGGTCGATGTGGCCGAGGATCGTGGCGAGGTCGGTCTCCGCCGCGAGGAACAGCGACGGCTGCAGCGCGCCGGTGCGCTGGGCGCGCAGGCGCACCTGGTTGACCGATTCCTCGGCGGTGACGTAGAGCACGGTCGCGCCGGCCTTGGCCGCGCGGGAGGCGACCTCGAGCAGCAGGGTGGACTTGCCGACGCCCGGCTCGCCGCTGAGCAGCATCGTCGCGCCCGGCACGATTCCGCCCCCGAGCACGCGGTCGAACTCGCCGATACCGCTCGGCCAGTGCGCCACCGACTCTGCACCGATGTCGACGATGGAGCGTGCGGCCCTGGCGTCGTCGACGGCCGCGGGGCGCACGGTGCGGGCGGAGCCCACCGACTCCGGCATGGTCTCGACGACGGTGCCCCACTGCTGGCACTCGCCGCAGCGGCCGGCCCACTTGAGGGTCGTCCAGCCACACTCCGTACACCTGAAGTTCGAGGCGGATGCGCGCGTTCGTGACTGGGCCATCAGCCCAGCCTAGGCAGGACGGCCGACATCGCCGGGCGACCCTCCACACGGTCAGCGGACGCGCGCTCGCGGGGCTGTGGCCAGCCGGGTGTGGGGCCGGTGTGCGTGCCTGTGGCGGGTGCCCGTGCCGTGGACCTGGCCTACGCCCGCGCCTGCGGCTCCTCGGTCGGGCGCGCGTCGGCGCGCTTCTCGATGGCGCGCAGCCGCTCGGCCACCAGCGGCTCGAACGCCGACGCCCAGACGGCGTATCCACGATCGTTCGGGTGGAAGAAGTCGGCCGCGACGTCGCGCAGTGCCGTGCGTGCCGCGGTGCGCGCCCGGGTGATGCGGTGCAGCGGGGCGACCACGAGCCCGAGCTCGCCCGCCACCCGGTGCACGATCTCGTTGGCCACCCGCACCTTGCGCTCGGCGTCGCCGTAGTAGAACGACGGCAGGTCGGCCACGATCGCGAACTCCGGAAGCGCCGCATACAGCTCCCTGATCTCGCGCTCGAAACGCTCGGGGTCGAACTCGCCGACATCGTTCGCGCCGATCGACACGGTCATGATGTCGGGATTGAGCCGGGCGAGCGCGGGCAGCTGCTCCAGCGCCTCACGCACCCGCGCCCCGGACTGGGCGAGGTTGACGACCCGCAGCGTACCCCCGGTATGGCGACGGATGCTGCGCGCCAACAACCCCACATAGCTGTGGTTCGGGCGGCTCGCGCCTATGCCCTGCGCCGCGGAATCGCCGATGGCCACGTACAGGTGGTCACCGGTCTTGCGGCGCTGTGCCCGCCAGAACGCCGAGTTGACCGGGATGGCCTCGGCGAGGCGCTCCATGCCGCCCGCCCGCCGCCGGATGACGAGGTGCCGGCCGACGAACACGGCGCCGGTCAGCACGCCCGTGACGCCGGCCGAGATGGTGACGGCCCGAAGTGCAGTTCGCATGCCAGAACTGTAGCCGCGTCATCCACCCCGATGGGCCTGCCTATGGCCGCAAAGACGTGAAAAAACCCCGGAATCGCGGGGATTCCGGGGCATTCACATGGCGGTACCGGTGGGATTTGAACCCACGGTGGGCTCTCACCCACACAACTTTTCGAGAGTTGCACCTTCGGCCGCTCGGACACGGTACCGCCGTCGATCTTAGTACAGGTCTGGGGGTGTCGTTTCGCGGGGCGATACCAGCCGCGAATGGAGCCGGATCAGTCGAATGCGACGACGAGCTGTTCGGTTAGCGAATGCCGCTGCGGGCGAACCCCTGCACGAAGTAGCGCTGGAAGACCAGGAAGAGCACGACCATCGGCAGCACCGAGATGAGGGTGAGAGCCATGCTGGCGCTGTAATCCGGTGTCGACTGCCCCTTCAGGTAGAGCAGCCCGATGGGGAGCGTGAACAGCTCGTTGTCCTTCAGTGCGATGAGCGGCCACGCGAAGTCGTTCCAGCTGCCCAGCAGGGTGAGCAGCGCCAGCACCGCGATGAGCGGCTTGCTCAGCGGCAGCACGATCTGCAGGAAGACGCGAATATGGCCGGCGCCGTCCATCCTCGCCGCCTCGATCAGCTCCTCCGGTATCGACAGGAAGAACTGCCTGGCGAGGAAGATGCCGAACGCGGCCGCGGCGCCGGGCAGGATGACCGCCCAGTAGGTGCCGTAGAGCTGCAGCCCGGTGACGAGCCGGAACTGCGCGACCATGATCGCCTGCACGGGGATCATCATGGTGGCCAGAGACAGCAGGAACAGCAGGTTGCGGCCTGGAAACCGCAGGCGGGCGAACGCGTAGCCGGCGAGCAGGTTCAGCGCCACGGTGAACGCCGTGACGAACGCGCCGATGACGACCGAGTTGACGAACCACTCGGCGACCGGGAACCGGGCGAAGACCGACTCGAAGTTCTCGAGCGTGATCGTGCTCGGCCAGAACCTCGGCGCTCCCGGTTCGAACACCTCGCCGCTCGGGGAGAACGCGATGACCAGCATCCAATAGAGCGGGAAGAACACGATGGCGGATGCCGCGACCGCGAGCACCAGGCGGGTGATCCAGGCTCCCCGCGAACCGGTGCGGCCCCGCGCGGGACGGGTGGGCACGCGGGTGCGCGTGCGGGCCAGGTCGGCGGCGGGGGCGATTTCTGTCAGCTGTGACGACGTCATTCTCGGTGTCCTATTCGACGAGGTCGCGCGTACGGTTGGTGCGCCACTGCACGAAGGTGAAGGCGAGGGTGATCAGGAGGATCACGATGCCCAGGGCGGCCCCGTAACCCTGCTCGCGAATCTGGAACGCGTTGCGGTAGGCGTAGGTACCCAGCACGGAGGTCGAGAATCCGGGACCGCCGCCGGTCATCACGAAGATGATGTCGAAGACCTGGAACGAGGCGATGACGTTCATGATGAGCAGGAAGAACGTCGATGGCCCGACGAGCGGCACGGTGATGGAGCGGAACTGTTGCCACGAGTTCGCGCCGTCGATACGGGCCGCCTCGTAGAGCTCAGGCGAGACGCTCTGCAGGCCCGCGATGTAGATGACCATGTTGAAGCCGATGCGCAGCCAGATCGAGGCGATGATGACCGAGACCATCGCCGCGGCACCGTCGGATTGCCATGCGACGGGGGAGCCCCCGAGCGAGACGAGCACCTTGTTGACGATGCCGGAAGACTCGCTGAAGATCGTCACGGCGATCAGGCCGGACGCGACGCCCGAGATCACCAGCGGCAGCACGATGATCGTGCGGAAGACTCCGCGTGCGGGGAGGACGGAGTTGAGCAGCACCGCGAGGCCCAGCCCCCCGATGAGCTCGATGGGCACGGTGATGGCGGTGAAGAGCAGGGTGTTACCCAGGCTCTGCCAGAAGATCGGGTCGGCGGCCATCCGGGTGTAGTTCTCGAACCCCACCCACTCCGGGGTGCCGAATCCCCGGGTCTCCTGCAGCGACAGCTGGATCGCGTAGAGGATCGGCACGAAGAGGAACAGCGCCATCAGCAACATGTTGGGTGCGAGGAACCCGAAGCCGGCGACGGCCTCACGCCCTCGCGCCGAGCGCAGCCGCACAGCCGTTGACCGGCCGGTGCGGCTGCGCTCAGACACCGCGGTCATCAGCTGGTGGCCTCTTCGATGGCGGAGCTGATATTCGCCAGCGTCTCGGCAGTGCCCTGCCCGCCGACGAAGGCCTGTTCGAGCTGGTCCTGCATGGCGACCGAGATCTCGGCGAGGAACGGCGACGTGAGCTGCTTGACGTCGGTGGGCTCGATTGTCGTCGCCTGCTCGACGAACACGGGCATGACGTCGGGGCGCACGGCGAAGTCGATCGATGCCGGGTCGATGTCGACGCGGGTCGGCAGCTCGTTCGTGGCAGCGCAGAAGGTGCTCATGTTCTCGGCGTTGGACATGAACCGGAGGAACTCGGCCGCGAGCTCCGGGTTCTCCGTTCCCGCGGTGGCGACGAGGGCATTGCCGCCGAGGTCGGTCGCGCCGCGCTCGTTGACCGGCATCGGCGTCGCGATCCAGTCGAAGTCGGCGAGGTTCTCGACGTCGGGAACGAGGAAGGACCCGACGAACGACATCGCGACGGTCTGCTCGGTGAAGAAGGCATCGGCGTAGGTCGCGGACTTGACGGAACTGGTCGGCGGAACCCACTGGTTCTCGAAGAAGCTCTTCGTGAAGTCGAGGGCCTCAGCGCCCGCGGCGGAATCGATGGCGGGCGTGGTGCCGTCTTCTTCGAGCAGGGCGCCGTCGGCTTCGAACAACCAGCTCAGCCAGCGGGGAGTGCCGCCGAGCTGCCAATTCGACGCGAAGGGGTATTGCTCCGCGGGGAGCGACGACCGCAGGGCCGTCGCGACATCGGCGAACTCCTCCCAGGTCCACGCCTCATCGAGGGTGGTGGGGATGTCGGTGATCCCCGCGGCCGTGAGCAGCGGCACGTTGACGAGCAGTGCAGAGACGTCGGTCTGGTGGGGAACGCCATACGGCGTGCCCTCGAACGAGACCGCCTCCCAGAACGCGGGAGTGAAGGCCGCGACCTCGTCCTCGGTGAAGTAGTCGGTGAGGTCGAGCAGCTGCTCCTGGCTGGAGTAGACGCCCACGTTGCCGTAGTCGGCCCGAAAGATGTCGGGCGCCTCGCCCGAGCTCAGCTGTGCGTCGATGTTGGTGAACATCTGGTCGTATGGCACCACGTTGAGCTCGACCTGTGCGCCGTCGTTGGCGGCTTCGAATTCGGTGATCAGCGACTCGAAGGCCGCCTGTTCGGATTCGCTGGCCCAGGTGGTGAAGGTCAGCGAGCCTTCGGAGTCGGCGTCGCCGCCTCCGCCGCCGAAACCGGCGCATCCGCTGAGGGCGGTCGTCGCGGCGAGGGCTGCGGCGACGAGGGGAATGGTGCGTTTGGTAGTCATGTCGAACCTCTTAGCGCGGGGGGTGAGGGGATATTGGCAGAGGCTGGCAATTCAACAAACCCAACCAGTGGGCTGCCCGTGTGCGCGCTGTGAGGGTCGGGCAGGTTGGTGTGCCTGAGGGAGATGTGCGCGCCTACTCGGCCGAGCTGTAGATCACGATCTCACCGGACGGTTCATCGAACACGAACTGCAGCGCGGTGCCGATGGGGTAGTCGCTGCGCAGCTCGTCGGGCATCTGTTCCGTCACCTTGATGGCGATCGCTGCGGGAAACGCGTTCGCCGCGCAGCCGGTCAATACCAGCCCCTGCACGGAACTGGTGGCGAGGTCGAATCCGGCGGCCGTCGTGATGAACAGGCATTCGTCGACGTACCCGTCGGTGACGATGCCGTCGGGCACGACGACGGCGCGCATGCCGCGGAACTCGGAGAACACCCGGGGACTCGAGGTCCCACCGAAGGTGAAGTACGCCGGAATGTCGACGCCGCTCTCCTCGCCCAGCCGGATCACCTGCGTCGCCCCGAGGCCATGCGGATCGGGGGTGTCGCGTTGGATGACCGCGGCCGACCCGAGCACCGCGGCGATGATCGCGGTGACGAGCGATAGTGCCCAGAGCACGGGCAGGCTCCACCGCGACGGGGTGGGCGCGGTGTCGGGGGTGGACGCGGTGTCGTCATCCGGGGCGGTCGCCTTCGGAACGGGCGGCTGCGGGGCGGCGTCGGCCTGCTGCCCGGGCTGTGGGCCAGCAGTCGCTGGCTCGACGGCAGGCGCGGTGGCTGGCGCCGCGGCATCCACTGGTTCACCCTGCGTCGAGGTGGCCCGCCGCTCGAGCGCCTCGAGTTCGCGCAGTCGCCCGAGGGCCGCTGCGTCGGCGTGGATGTCGGCGCCCGGACCGTATGCGCGCGCCCGGAGCATCCGCAGCTCGTGAACCGCCTCGGGATCCACGCCTTATCGCCGCCGGGCTGCCGGCGCGAGAGTCGCGGCGCCGTAGCTGTTGTCGTTGGGGTTGATCGTGACGCCGGGAGCGACGATCGCGTCGATGCGGTCGAGGGTCTCCGCGCTCAGCGTGACGTCGAGGGCGGGCAGCTGCGATTCGAGCTGCTGCATGGTGCGCGGGCCGATGATGGCCGACGTCACGCCGGGGTGCCGGATGACGAACGCGATCGCGAGTTCGATCATCGAGATGCCGGCGTCGTCGGCAACCGCCGCAATGTCGTCGATGAGGTCGAGCTTGCGCTGGTTGGCGGCGTACTCCATGTCGAAGCGGTGCCCGGGGCGCGCCGCCGAGGCCGAAACCGGCGGGTTGTCGCGGCTCCACCTCCCCGACAGCCAGCCGCCGGCGAGCGGACTGTAGGTGAGGGTTCCCATGCCGTGCCGCTGCGTGGTCGGCAGCACGTCTTCTTCGATGCCGCGCACGAGGATCGAGTACGGCGGCTGCTCGGTGACGAAGCGTTCCAGGTTGCGCTCCCTGGATACCCACTGCGCCTCGACGATCTCGCTGCCCGAGTACGACGACGAGCCGATGTAGCGCACCTTGCCCTGCCGCACCAGGTCGGTGAGCGCGCCGAGGGTCTCCTCGACGTCGGTGGTGGGGCTCGGCCGGTGCACCTGGTACAGGTCGATGTAGTCGGTGTCGAGGCGCCGCAGCGAATCCTCGACGGCGCGCATGATGTACTTGCGCGACCCGCCGCTGCGGTTGGGGCCGTCGCCCATCGGGATGAAGAACTTGGTCGCGAGCACCACGTCGTCGCGGCGCCCCGTGAGGGCTGCGCCCACGATCTCTTCCGAGCCCCCTGCCGAGTAGACATCGGCGGTATCGACGAAATTGATGCCAGAAGCGAGGGCGTGATGGATGACGCGGATCGCGTCGTCGCGGTCGTCATTGCCCCACGGCCCGAACATCATCGTGCCCAGGCACAGCGCGCTCACCTCGAGACCGGTGCGGCCGAGTAGGCGGTACTCCATGGGTGCTCCTTCGCAGTCGGGTCGTGCCGGCGCTCGCGGCACGCCACGACACCCCACGAGCACCCTAAGCAATTCTCGGCTGAACGGCGCCCGGGAGGGCACCTGCGGCTGCCGCGCCCGTAGCATCGGGTCAATGGATGCGGCGGTGGGGCGAGTGCGGGTGCGGTCGCGGAGGCGCATTGCGCTCGCCGTGCCCGTGGTCATCGCCCTGGGGCTCGTGCTGCGCTTCGGGCTGTCCGGATACGTCGCGGATGCCTCGGGCGGGGTGCTCTACGCCCTGCTGATGTACCTCGCCATCGCGTTCATCGCCCCGCGCCATGCGGCCATCCGGGTCGGAGTCATCGCGCTCGGCGTCTCGGTCGGCGTCGAGCTGCTGCAGCTGACGCGCATTCCGCTGCTGCTGGCGGAGGCGTTCCCGCCCGCCGCGCTGGCCCTTGGCACGTCGTTCGCGCTCGCCGACCTGCCGCCGTATGTGGTCGGTGCGCTCGCTGGCGTGCTGCTCGACCGGTTCCTGGCCTCAGGCCGTTCGGCCGGGCGTCGCTAGGCCAGTCGTCGTTCGCCAGGGCGACGCCAGGTCAGTCCTCCAGCGACTGGCCGCGCAGGTCGGGCAGGGTGAGCGCTGCGATCGCCGCCACCGCGAACACCACCGCGAACACGCCGAACGGCAGCGCGACACCGCCGAGCGCGAGCAGCGGGGGAACGCAGAGCGGCGCGATGATCGATGCCAGTCGCCCGAACCCCGCCGCCGAGCCCGCACCCGTTCCGCGCACCCTGGTGGGGTAAAGCTCCGGCGTGACCGCATAGAGGGCACCCCATGCGCCGAGGTTGAAGAACGACATCAGCGAGCCGAACACCAGGATGGTGGTGACGTCTCCCGCGGTGCCGAACAGGCCGGCGGCGATCGCCGACCCGGTGAGGAACGTGGCGAGGGTGGCGCGTCGGCCCCACCTCTCGACGAGCCACGCCGACACGGCATACCCGGGCAGCTGGGCGAGCGTGATGATCAGCGTGTATTCGAACGACCGCACGAGCGAGAAGCCCTGGGCGACGAGCAGCGTGGGCAGCCAGATGAATGCTCCGTAGTAGGCGAAGTTCACGCAGAACCACACGATCCACAGCGAGATCGTGCGGCGGCGCAGCGACCGGCCGAACAAGCCGGGGCGGGGTTGCCTGGGAGTCAGGGCGACGGTGCGGGCATTTACCTGCCCTGCCGGGCTGGGGACGGATGCGGCATCCTCGAAGTTCCTCACGACCTGTTCTGCCGCGGCGTGACGGCCTTTAGCCTCGAGGAACCGCACCGATTCGGGCAGCCCGAGGCGCACGTAGATCGCATAGACGGCGGGCACCGCACCGAGCGCGAGGGCCCAGCGCCATCCGTCGTCGCTCGTCGGCACGACGAAGTAGCCGATGAGCGCGGCGGCGGTCCAGCCGACCGCCCAGAACGATTCGAGGATCACGACGACGCGGCCGCGAATGCGGGCGGGCGCGAACTCGCTGACCAGGGTGGAGGCGACGGGGAGCTCGGCGCCGAGGCCGAGGCCGACCAGGAAGCGCAGGGCGACCAGCGCGCCGATAGACCAGGAGAGCGCAGACAGCCCGGTGAAGAGGCCGTAGACCAGGAGGGTGAGCGCGAACACCTGGCGGCGGCCGAGCTTGTCGGCGAGGAGCCCGCCGAGGCTCGCGCCGATCGCCATGCCGAGGAAGCCGGCGGAGGCGACCCACGAGAGTTCGGCCGCCTCGACGTTCCACACGATGACCAGCTGGGCGATGACGAACGAGATGAGTCCGACGTCCATCGCGTCGAGCGCCCAGCCGATGCCGCTGCCGCCGACCAGCTTCGAGTGCTTGCGCGTCCAGGGCAGGGAATCGAGGCGCTGCGACCGGGTGCGGGTGGTGGTGGCGTTGGTCATTCTGGAATCGTATTGGTCCCGTCCAGTGCCGCGCGTCACCCTTCGGCAGGTGCACACGGGCCGCCGGGGTGTTGTTCAGCGGCCCTCGGCCTCGGCCTTCTTCTCGAACAGCTCCTTCGTGCGCAGCAGCCGGAGCGCCGTCACCAGGACCAGGCCGCCGAGCATGTTGAACAGCAGGGTGTACCCGAACCAGCCCAGCCACTCCAGGTAGGTGATCGAGGCGCCGGTGTGAATGGCTCCGAAGATCAGCAGCGAGTCGAGGATCGAGTGGAACAGCTGCAGTCCGGCGAGCAGGAAGCCGCCGATCACCGTGGCGACGATCTTCGCCACCTCCGATTCGGTGCCCTGCTGCATCCGTGTCATCAGGGTGATGGTGCTACCGCCCAGGATGGCCAGCACGATGCTCTGCAGGCCGAAGGGCGCGTCGGTGAAGTGGCGCGCCGACTCGACGAGCGTGTCGTGCCACTGCGGGAACGCCTGCACGACGAGCCACATGAAGAGCCACCCGCCGGCGAGGTTCGCGACGAGGGTGCCGATCCACAGTCGCGCGAGCTGGGCGATGGTTCCCTCGCGGGCGACGATCGCGGCGACCGGCATGAGGAAGTTCTCGGTGAACAGCTCGCTGTGCGCGAGCATCAGGGCGATCAGGCCCACGCTGAAGGCCAGGCCGGCCAGCAGGTGGTCACCGGTCTGGTCGAGCACAGCGAGGTAGGCCATTACTCCGAGCCCGACCTCGATACCGCCGAAGAAGCCGGTGATGAGCACTACCCGCCACGTGCGGGCCAGTCGCTCGGCGCCCTCGGTGATGGTGTTGTCGAACGACTCGGCGATCTCGTCTTCGACGGGATCGTCGCGGTCGCCGATTTCCTTGCGGCGGGCGTCACTCATCGGGCAGCTCGTTGCGTGTCATGCTTCACTATCTGCGCGTGGATGCGGCGCATGCAATCCCCTCCCCTGATCCCCGCGGTGGGGTTGAATCGTGGTATGAACGACGGCCAGCGCACCCAGCTCCTGCGGCGTGAGATGGTGCGCCGGGTGAACGATGGGTGGAACGTCACCGAGCTGAATCCGTTCGACGTGACGCTCGTGCATCCGGTCGACGCGCCATGGTGGCGATTGCTGCTGGTCGCGGTGAACCCGGTGTTCTGGTTCACCGGCTTTCCCCTGCTGCCGAACGTCGAACGGTGGCTGGCGGTCACGATCGACGAGGACGGCACCCTGTGGAGGTCGACGGTCGGCGACGTTCCACCATCGTGGCAGCGCGACTTCTCGTGGGAAGTACCCGACGGGCCGGTGCCGCACGCGACGACGGTGTGACACTCGCTTTTCGCGTGGGCCGCGGCCAAGCTGGACGGGTGAGCATGCACGAGATACTGGACGCCATCAGGTTATTCGACGGGGTAGTGGAGTTCGCGCCCACGGAGGGCAGCGATGTTCCGCCCATCGCCTGGGGTGACCACTTCTTCTACTACTCCCCAGACGGCAGCATCCCCGCTACCACCCAGCCATACGCGACCATCGTGACCAAGGACTACCCCGATGACACGACGTCACGGCTCGGCGTCGACGGCCGCTGGAGGTTGAACGTACAGGTCGATGCGACGACCTTCGCCACGCTGACCGGCGGCAGGGGACCGGATGCCGCGCCACACGACCCCGCCGAGGCCGACGCCGTGCTGCGGCATCCGGTCTATGGCGCCCTGGATTGGGTGGCGATCATCAACCCGGGGCCGCGCACGCTGTCGATGGCGAAGACACTGCTGCGCGACGCGCATGAGTCCGCCCGCCGGCGTGCTGAGCGTCGGGATGCGGTGGGCCGCGGTTCCGAGGGCGGGGGTGAGGGTGACGCGCGTGAGGGCGGCGAGGGTGAGGAGGACGCCCGTGTCACGGGCGCCGGAGGGCCCGCGTCATGACCGACCCGACACCGTTACCGCCGATCGGACGACCCGCCACCCGGGCGCTGGCCGAGGAGGGCATTAACAGCCTGGACGACCTGCGCGGCCGCGACATCGACGAGTTGGCGTCGCTGCACGGCGTAGGGCCGAAGGCGCTGCGGTTGCTGCGCGAGGTGCTCGACGCGCCGGGGGCGGCCGGGGCGTCGGGGGAGTCGGGCTGAGCGGCGTCAGGCGGCGCCAACCCAGCGATCGTGTAGCCAGTCGGCAGCAGCGATGGCTTCGCTGCGTTGGAACGCCCGGAGCGTCGGCATGTTCGGTAAGGCCGGTTGCGATGCCTTGTGAAAGAACCCGCCGGCCAATGCGGCCAGTACCGAGTTGATGGCTTCGTCGGAGACCCCGGCGAACAGCGGGTGCGCCTCAAGTACGCCATCGGCGTCGAAGCTTTCCTGTCGCCGTCGGGCATCCAGCAGGTAACAGGCGCCGTCCAACCAGCGCGCGCCGACGCTTGCCCACGGCCAGTCGATGATCCAGGCCGTCCCACCTGGGTCGATCAACACGTTGTCGGCTCGGCAGTCGAGATGCACAAGAAAGTCTCCTCGGGCGGCCGATGCGACAGTACTGGCGGCGGCCTCGAGGCGGTCGAAGGAGGCGCGAACCCACTCGGGCAAATCGTTGGTGCTGTTGTCGCGGCGAAGTTGAGCCCATCCGTCGGCTTCGCCAGCGAGTTCATCGGCGGCGTTCGGTAGGTCGCGAAGCGAAGACCCCCTGACGGTCGGAAGGCTCGCGAGTGCGTCGATGACGGCTGAGATATCGGATCCGTCTCGCGCGGCTCCGGGATGTCCGCCGTCGATGTCTTCGAGAACCAGCGCGACCCATTCATCCGACTCGTGAAAATGCAAAAGCCGCGGCGCGTGGACCGACTGCGGCAAGGCTGCCAGCACGCGCGCCTCACGGCGATGCAGCTCGGCCGCGTACGCATTCCGCCCGTAATGCACGGCTTTGACGAATGCACGGTAGCCGTCGATCGTTATCACTCGGTCTGCGCTGCCCGGGGAGAATCCGTGGTGTTGGTTCGATGCGCTGATGACGTCGCTACCGAGAATGGATGCCACCGCCCTGTGCAGCTCGTCGGGCAGATCCGACCACGACACTCGGGAATGCTCTGCGTGCGTCATCGCATCACCGTAGCTGGCGTCGTGGGCGCCCACCCGTTTCGCTAGGCGGCGCCGCGCTTCCTCATGCGCAGCTGCCGCACCGACGAGTAGACGAAGGCGGCGGCGACGAGCAGGTAGAACGGGGCAGCGATCGGCGCGACCGCGGCGGCATCATCCCCTCCCGTGGGGACGACCAGGAAGTACGAGATTCCCTGCAGGGCGAAGAGCGCGGCCATGACGAAGCCCGAGGGCGGCCCGCCGGTGAGCCGCCACCACGGGCGCGATGGCTCGACCGGTTCGCCCGCGCCGCGAAAGGTGCGGGTGCAGAGCACCAGCAGGCCGACCAGCAGGGCGATGGTCGCGGCAGCCGCAATCGTGGGGCTCCCCGTGGCAACGACGGCGAGAAGCCCGGCGAGCAGCACGATGATGTAACCGACGACGACGGCGGCGACTTTGCCGACGGGTGTGGTGATGCGCATGTGATTCCTCCTCGCGCTTCACCCCAGTATTGCCGGGTGCGGGCCGCGGTGCGTCGCGCACGGTGCCGCGCTACCGCAACTGGGCGACCCACCGCGCGATGAGGATTCGCACTTGGGCGAGCTGGTTGTCGGTGATCGGCGCTTCGGTGAACGTCGCGACGAGCCGGTTTCGGTCGGCGCGACGCACCCATTTCGCAAGCGGGCCCACGTCGATCTCGGGGTGGTCGGGCTTCGGCCTGGCTCCGGTGTGCAGGATCAATTGCACGGCCGTCGGCCTGCGGAGGTTCATGGTCGCGAAGTCATCGGTCAGTGCGTAGTTCGGGGCATTCCACTTGACGCTTTCGGTCACACCGGGAACCGCGAGCAGCTCGTTCCTCAGGGACTCGATCGTCGGTAGCAGCGGATGCTGCAGTTCGCCGAGCAAGTCGTCCACCTCTGGTGCCCTCATGCGGCGAACCTACCCACAGCGCGCTATCCCCGTCGAGGGCGAGTCGAGGCTGCGTGGGTGACTGTGGTCTCGGCAGCTGCGCCGATCTGACCCGCGCGAAGCTTTCATCATTCAGGAGGGGACGGTGCCGGCCTGGGGCGTCGAGGTTTGAGATGCCGGCTGCAGCAGCATCCATTCTTCACACTGCGGCTTGCAAGTGGCCCATTCCTACGCCCGTTCCTGAATGATGGCGAACTCGAGCCGCCCGTTCCTGAATAGCGAAAGCCCAGCTAGCCCGCGAACAGCAACACTGTCGGCACGGCGACGAGGGCGAACGACCCGGCGAGCACGGTCGCGCGGCCCGCGGTGCCGAGTCGGTTGCCGTGCCGGATGCGGTCTACCCTGGCGGCGGTGTCGGTCGACCGTGCACCGTGGGTGCTGCCGAGGGATTCAGCAGGGGGCATCCGCTGGTCCGCCGACGCAGCGGCCACGAGGTCGATCGCCGACGATAGCGAGGCGTCGTCGACGGTCGCGCGCGCGTGGTCGTCGGCGACCATCTCGATGAGCATTCCCACCTCGCGCTGCGAGGTGTTCGCGATCGGGAACCACGGCAACGACGTGTGCCAGGCGTCGAACGCGAGGAGCACGAGGTAGTGGCGCTGTGACAGGTGGGCACGTTCGTGCTCGATGACCGCGGCGAGCTGGTCGGCGTCGAGCAGTTCGAGCAGTCCGGCGGAAAACACCGTGACCGAGTGCGCCGACCCCGGCAGGCAGTAGGCGACAGGCAGCTGGAGGTCGATGAGGCGCGAGTGCGGCAGGTCGGGGATCGGCGAACTGAGCAGCTCGACCAGCTCACGGTGCCGGCGCCGCTGGCGGTCGATGCGTACGACGGTGAGCACCAGGTTGAAGACGAGGTGGGCGCCCAGGAGGAGGCCGGCGCAGAGCGCGATCACGTGCCAGACGGGCACGGCCGGGGTGACTCCGGTCACCGCGACGTTGCGCACGAGGGCAGCACTGGCCGGCACGATGCGCTCGCCGAACGGCACCAGCCCGAAGGTCAGGAGCGCCCCGATCATCGAGAGCCCGCCCGCGAGCGCGATCGCCTGCCACAGCACGAGGGCGGTCGCGGGTGCACGCGCGGGCCACGCCGCGCGGGCCAGTGCCAGCGGCACGGGCCACGCCAGCGCGATCGCGAGCAGCCCGAGCAGTACCGATGCGGTCAGCACGATGCGGTGAGCGGCGGCGTCAGGCGCCGAGCAGCTTGCGCAGGGTCGCTGCCTCGCTCGCGCTCGCCTGGCCAACGAACCGCTCGAGCACGGCGGTGCGGTCGTTCGCCGTGCCGAGCACCTCGTGCATCAGCTCTGCCATGCGGTCTTCGCGCGTTGCCGCGGCGACGAAGCGGTGTGGGCGTGCCGTGCGCTCCCGGGTGACGAACTTCTTCTTCTCGAGCCGGCTGAGCACGGTGAGCACCGTGGTGGCGGCGAGGGGCTTCGACGCCTCGCCGCCGCCGCCACCGGCGGCCAGGGTCTCCTGCAGCTCGTAGGCCGTGAGGGGAGAGTCGGAGGTCCACAGGATGTCCATGACCGATCGCTCGAGGTCGCCCAGTGTTGGCATCGGGTGGCTCCTGTCCCAGACGGTGGATGACGCGGTGCCCAGGACTTTCGCCCCTGCCCCACATCGTTCTTCTACGATAGCGTAGAAGCTACTTCTACGTATGCGTAGAATTGAGTTCTACCTGACGTAGAAGTACACCCGACGATTGGCACCACGTGGATCCCCTCGAGATTGCCCGCTGGCAATTCGGCATCACGACCGTCTACCACTTCTGGATGGTGCCGCTGACCCTCGGGCTCGGCCCGGTCGTCGCGATTTTCCAGACCATGTGGGTGCGCACCGGCGAGGAGCGCTGGCTGCGCATGACCAAGTTCTGGGGAAAGCTCTACCTGATCAACTTCATCCTCGGCGTCGCGACCGGCCTGGTGCAGGAATTCCAGTTCGGCATGGCGTGGAGCGAGTACTCCCGTTTCGTCGGCGACGTGTTCGGTGCCCCGCTCGCAATGGAGGGGCTGCTCGCGTTCTTCTTCGAGTCGATCTTCCTCGGGCTGTGGATCTTCGGCTGGGGGCGCCTACCCAAGAGAGTGCACCTCGCCACGCTGTGGATCGCCGTGGCGGGATCCGTCGTGTCGGCGTACTTCATCATTGTGGCGAACTCGTGGATGCAGCATCCAGTCGGCGTCGAACTGGTCGATGGACGCCCGGTCATGACCGACATCTGGGCCGTGCTCACCAACAACACCGCCATCGCGGCGTACACCCACACGATCTTCGGCGCGTTCGGCGTCGGCGCAGCCTTTCTCATCGGCATCTCGTGGTACCAGCTGTGGCAGCGTCGCCGCGACGGAGTCGATGAGGTGGATGCCACGGGCCGCGTGATCGTCGGAGAGGCCCCGAGCATCCCGGGCCGCGACCGCACCGACCACTCGGTCTGGATCCGGTCGCTGCGCATCGGTACCGTCGTCGCGATCCTTGGCTTCGGTGGGGTCGCCATCACCGGCGACGTGCAGGCAAAGCTCATGTTCGACCAGCAGCCGATGAAGATGGCCGCGGCCGAAGCCGCCTGCCACACCGGCACCGCCTTTTCGGTGTTCGCGATCGGCGACCTCGGCGCCCAAAGCTGCGACGACGTCGTCAACGTGATCGAGGTGCCCGGGCTGCTCTCGTTCCTCGCTCACGGCGACTTCGACACCCAGATCAAGGGCGTCAATGACCTCATCCCCGAGTACCAGGAGGCCTACGGCACGACGACCGCCGACGGCACCGAGATCAACTACGTGCCGATCATGGCCGTGACCTACTGGGGCTTCCGGCTGATGATCGGCTTCGGCGCACTCGCCGCATTCGCCGCCGTTGTCGCGCTGTGGATGACCCGCAAGGGAACCGTTCCGCGGTCGAAGTGGATCATGCGGCTCGCCCTGCTCGGCATCCTCGCGCCCTTCGCGGCAAATTCCGCCGGGTGGATCTTCACCGAGATGGGCCGCCAGCCGTTCGTCGTCGCCCCCAACCCGAACCCGAGTGGTGTCGACGGCGTGTTCATGTTCACCGCCGCGGCGGTGTCACCGACCGCGACCGTGGGGGAGTTGCTGTTCTCGCTGATCAGCCTCGCGACCGTCTACGGGGCGCTCATGGTGGTCGAGGTCATCCTGCTCGTGAGGTTCGTGCGCGGCGGGGTCGGATCGGCCATGCCCGAACTTGCCCCGCACGACGACGACCACGGTGGCGGCCACGACCCCGATGATCCGGACGCGCCCAAGTCCGGCGACGTTCTCGCGTTCGCGTACTAGGAGACCGACATGGACATCCTCCCCACCATCTGGTTCATCGCGATCGCGGCCCTCTGGATCGGCTACTTGCTCCTCGAGGGATTCGACCTCGGCGTCGGTATGCACCTGTTCCTCACGGCCCGCGGCGATCGCCAGCGTCGCGTGATGATCAACACCATCGGCCCGGTCTGGGACGGCAACGAAGTGTGGCTCATCACCGCGGGTGCCGCGACGTTCGCCGCGTTCCCGTTCTGGTACGCGTCGCTGTTCTCGACCCTCTACATCCCGCTCACCCTCGTGCTGCTCGGCCTCATCTTCCGTGCCGTGTCGATCGAGTGGCGCGGCAAGGGCCGCACTCCACGCTGGGCGAGGAGGTGGGATATCGCGATGGCGGCCGGCTCCTTCGTGAGCGCGTTCGGTGTCGGCGCGATGCTCACCCTCACGACGACCGGCCTCCCCATCGACGCTGACGGCAACCGGGTGGGCGGCCCGTTCGCGTGGCTCACCGGCTACGCGGTGCTCGGAGGCTTCGCGGTGGTCGGGTTCTGCCTCATCCACGCCGCGATCTTCCTCGCACTCAAAGCCGACGGCCCGGTGCGCGCGGCCGCCAGAACGTTCGCCGTTCGCTGGAGCCCGATCGCCCTGCTGCCCATCGTTGCGTGGGTGCTCATCATGCAGCTTCGCAGCGGCACCGTCGTCACGTGGACCCTGGTCGCGGTGGCCGTCCTGGCGGTGCTGTTCGCGTGGCTCAACGCCCGCGCCGGGTTCGAGGGACGCGCCTTCGCCGGTACGGCGGTCTTCCTCATCGCGGGTGCGGCGTCGATCTTCGCCGCGGCATACCCCGTCGTGCTCCCGTCGACCATCGACCCGGCATTCGACCTCACCGTCGCGAACGCGGCGAGCGGTTCGTACACGCTCACCGTGATGACCTGGGTCGCCGCATTCGGTCTCCCGGTCATCATTGCCTCCCAGGTGTGGACGTACTGGGTGTTCCGCCACCGGGTCAGCGAGAAGCACATCCCGCTCGCCCATGTCTTCACGGCTGCGGTGCGGCCGCAGGGAGAATGAACCGGCTGCTGCCCGCGGGCCTCGGCGCGTACGGCACGCGCGCGATGTGGGTTCTCGGTGCACTCGGTGCGCTGAAGGGCCTGGCGATCGTGGTCATCGCGGAATCGGTGGCCAGGGGCATCGTCGCCGTGATCGACGGCTCAGACGCGTGGCGCATCGCCGTGGCATCCGGAATCATCGCGGCCATCGTGCGCGGCGCGGTCTCGTGGGCGACCGGAGCGTACGCTGCCCACGCGGCCATCGGCACCAAGGAGCGCCTGCGGCACGACCTCACCGACCGCGCTATGGCGGGCGGCACCGGCCCCGTGGGCTCGCTCGCAACCCTGGCCACCCACGGGCTCGACGACCTCGACCACTACTTCGCCCGGGTGCTGCCCGCGGTGGCCACCACCGCGACCGTGCCGCTGATCGTCGGCACACGCATCCTGGCCGCCGACTGGGTGAGCGCACTCGTGATCGTGCTCACCGTTCCGCTCATCCCCATCTTCATGGCGCTGATCGGACTCGAGACTAGGGACAGGGTGGATGCCGCATCCGCCGCCCTCGCGAGGCTCTCCGACCACCTCGTCGAACTGGCCCGCGGCCTCCCGGTCCTCGTCGGCCTCGGCCGTGTCGACGAGCAGTCCGCCGCGCTGGATCGCATCTCGCGCGACTACCGAACGCGCACCATGGCGACCCTGCGCACGGCATTCCTGTCGTCGCTCGCCCTCGAGCTGATCGCGACGATCTCGGTGGCCGTCGTCGCGGTATTCATCGGGTTCCGGCTCGTCGACGGGTCGATGCCGCTCGAGATCGGGTTGCTCGTGCTCGTGCTCGCACCGGAATGCTACGCGCCGTTCCGAGACGTGGGCACCGCATTCCACGCGGCGAGCGATGGGGTGGCCGCGGTCGACCGCGCAACCGCGGTGATCGAGTCGACTGCCCCGGTGCCGGTGCCGGTGCCGGGCATGGCTGGGGTCGCTGGCGCCTCTGGCGTGAGCGTGCGCGGGCTGACAGTGACGCGTGACGACCGCGGGCGCGTCGTCGGACCGCTCGACGTCGACCTGCCGGTGACCGGCATCACCGCGCTCGCCGGGGCGAGCGGTCGCGGCAAGACGACGGTGCTGCGAGTGCTCGCGGGCCGGCTGGGCCGCGGTGACGGCGTGCGGGTGGCCGGAAGCGTGTGCGGGATCGGGGCCGGCGATGTGGCCTGGGCGTCGCAGCATCCATCGACCGTCAGTCCGACGGTTGCCGACGAGGTGCGGCTCTACGGTGCGAGCGATGCCGCGGCGGTGCTGCACAGATTCGAACTCGGGCACCTCGCCGGCAGCGACCCCGCGCAACTCAGCCCCGGCGAGTTGCGCCGGCTCGCGATCGCCCGCGTGGTGGCGCGGGTCGAGGGTGGGGCGCGGGTCGTGCTGCTCGACGAGCCGACGGCGCACCTCGATGATCGCTCCGCAGCTCTGGTCGAGCGGGAGATCCGGATGCTGGGCGCGGTCGCCACCGTGCTCGTGGCGAGCCACGAGGGGTCGGTGATCGCGCTCGCCGATCACGTCGTCTGGCTGGGGGATGCTGCGGCGGGGCGCGCGGCGGGCCACAGGACCGGGGGGCTCGACGGCAGACGCCTCGAGGCCGGCGTTCGTGCCGACGACACTGTGGCGCCCGGCACTGATCGTGCACTCGCCCGCGGCCACCTCGACCATGACGCCACCATCCATCCCGGCATCGCCACGGCACCCGCGGTCTCGCCGATCCGCATCCTCACCACCCTCTTCGCTCCCACGCTGCCCCGGCTGCTCGGCGCGGTCGCACTCGGCACGCTCGCGGCGCTGTTCGCCGTCGCCCTCACCGCGGTATCGGGCTGGCTGATCGTTCGGGCGAGCCAGCAGCCCGCGATCATGTACCTGATGGTGGCGATCGTCGGTGTGAGGTTCTTCGGCATCGGACGCTCCGTCATCCGCTACGCCGAGCGGCTGCTCACACATGACACCGTGTTCCGCTCGGTCGCGTCGTTGCGGGCCCGACTGTGGCGCGGGTTCGCCACCCTGGGGCCTTCCTCGCGGGTGCTCTCGCAGGGGGGCCGTGCGCTCGACTACCTGGTCACCGCGGCCGACGCGATCCGCGACCTCGTTCCCCGCGTGCTGCTGCCCCCGCTCGTCGGTCTCGCCACCGCGGCGAGCGCAGTCGTGGCGTTCGCGATGATCGCTCCCGCGACAGTGCCGGTATTGCTCGGATGCCTCGCGGTCAGCCTCATCGGCGGACCCGCGCTCGCGCTGCTTGCCGACCGTCGCGCCAGCCGCCTCGGACTCGCCGTCCGGTCGCAGTCCATCCGCGGTATCACCCGGCTGATCGGCGCCGCAGACGACCTGCGCGCGAACGGCGTCGACGGTGCGGCGCGCGCGGCGCTCGACGACCTCGACCGGCGGGCAGGCGATTACGCACGACGCGGGGCGTTCGCGCTGGGGCTCGGACAAGGTCTCGTGGTCGCGACCGGGGGAGTGGGCGCGATGCTCGTGCTCGCGGCATCCGTGGCCCCCGTCGGGTCTGGGGCGATCGCACCCGAGCTCGTCGCGGTTCTGGTTCTCGTGCCGCTCGCGCTCGTCGACCCGCTGCTCTCGGTGGTCGACGCGGTGCAGCAGTGGCCGACCCTGCGCGGCGCCCTGCGGCGGGTGGGCGAGCTCGAGGGTCAGGTGCCGGTGCCGCCCCGACTCATGGTCGCGGCCCCGGCGACGCGGGCACGGTCACTTGGGCCGGTCGTGTCACTCGACCTCGACCACGTGTCGGTACGGTGGCCGGGCGCTGAGGCCCCCGCGGTGATGGATGCCACGGCCCACGTCACCCGCGGCCAGTGGCTCGTCGTCAGCGGCCCCTCCGGTTCTGGCAAGTCGACACTGCTCTCGATGCTGCTCGGGCACCTGCCGGTCGACGCGGGTCGCTATCGGCTGGGCGGTGTTGAAACGGGCGGTGTCGACGCGGGCGACCTCGGTGCCGAGGAACTTCGACAGCACGTCGCCTGGTGTCCGCAGGAGTCGCACCTGTTCGACTCGACCCTGCGGGGCAACCTGATGCTCGGGCGCCCGCGCGACGATGCCACCGCGGAAGCCGACCTCGTCGGGGTGCTGCACCGGGTCGGTCTCGGCGCCCTGCTCACACGGCTACCGCTCGGGCTCGACACTCCCGTCGGCCCCTCGGGCGCATTCCTGTCGGGAGGCGAGCGGCAGCGGGTCGCGGTCGCGCGCACCCTGCTCACGCGCGCCGACGTCGTACTGCTCGACGAGCCGACCGCCCACCTCGATGCGGAGGCGGCCGAGGCAATGTTGGCCGACCTGCGGAGCGCCCTCGCCGACCGCATCGTTGTGCTCGTCACCCACCACCTCGACGAGGTCGACGACGCGGACGTGCACCTCGATCTCGGGGTGCGGCCCCGGCAGCTCGTGAATGACTAGTCCCGGCGCTTTCATCATTCAGGAAGTGGTGGTGGGTGCGGAACAGTGCTCACTGGGGGAATGACTGCTGCGGCAGCATCCATTGCTCGAGATCTCTGACTCGGGCGAATTCTTCCTGAATTCTTCGCAACTGCGGCCAATCGTTCCTGAATGCCGCACAACTGCAGCGCACCGGCTCCTGAATGCTGCGCACCTGCAGCGCACTGGTTCCTGAATGCTGCAAGCCCGCAGCGCACTGGTTCCTGAATGATGAAAGTCAGCCCACCCTCAGCCGGCCAGCGCGCGGTGCACGGATGCCACGGCGCTCGAGCCTTCGCCGACGGCCGCCGCGACGCGCTTCATCGATCCGCGACGCACGTCACCCGCGGCGAAGATGCGCGGAACCGAGGTCTCGAACGGCAGCGGTTCCCGCCCGAGCGGCTGCCAGTCCGCGAGCAGCTGCGTGCCGATGTCGGTGCCGGTGCGGATGAACCCGTCGGCGTCGCGGTCGAGGCCTTCCAGCCACGAGGTCGCGGGCTCGGCGCCGATGAAGCAGAACAACCCGCGCGCATCGACCTCCCCGACGCTGTCGATCGTCACCCGCTCGAGCGACTCGCCGCCGTCCAGCGCCACCACGGTCGACCTGGTGTGCACCTGCACGCGCGGATCCTCGCGCAACCGGTCGACGAGATACGACGACATGCGTGCCCCGACGTCGTTGCCGCGCACGACGAGGCGCACGTCGCATCCATTCGCGGCCAGGTACAGCGACGCCTGTCCGGCCGAATTGGCCCCGCCGACGACGACCACGGGGGAGCCCGCCACCTGCCGCAGCTCGAGCTGCGTCGCGGCGTAGTAGATTCCCGACCGTTCGAAGTCGGCCCACCGGTCGAGCTTGAGGGTGCGGTAGGCGGCCCCCGAGGTGACGATCGCGGTTCGGGCATGGATGACGCGGCCGTCCGACAGCGTCAGCTCGAGTTCGTCGCCCGTCGACCGCAGCCCCGCGGCCTCGCACGGTGCATAGACCCGCACCCCGAACTTCAGCGCCTGCAGGCACGCCTGGCCGGTGAGCGCCCCGCCGCTGACACCGAACGGGAACCCGAGGAAGTTCTCGATCCTGGATGTCGCGGCCGCCTGACCCCCGGGCGCCAGGGCGTCGAGCAACACCGTGCTCAGACCCTCGGACGCCCCGTAGATCGCGGCGGCGAGCCCGGCCGGACCCCCGCCGATCACCACGAGGTCGACCACGTCGTTGGCCTGCGCCTGGTAGCTGAGGCCCAGTCGCTCGGCGACGAGGCCCGGGGTCGCGTTCGGCATCGGCTCGCCCTGGATGAACGCGACCGGGAGGTCCTCGGTGGTGAGGTCGTGTCCTGGCAGGGCAGCGATGTCGCCCGGTGCCAGTTCGACCGCGAGGTGCACGAGGTCGAGTCGCTCGGCGAACCGGCGCAGCGACATCAGCTCGCGCGAACCCTCGGTGCCCACGAACTTGAGGGTCATCGCGGCCGGACCCCTGCGCAGCGCCTCGCGGCGGGCCCACAGCGCGTGCAAGATCACGTCGCCGAGTTCGTCGTCCTGCTGCATGATCCGCCGCAGCACGGTCCGGGAGATGCGGGTCATGCGCCCGGCCTGCGTCGCCCGCGCCGAGAGCAGCGCCCCCTGCCCGTTGAGCAGGCCGAGCTCGCCGACGAACGAACCCGGGCCGGCCAGCGCGATGCGCGTCTCCGGCAGCCAGCCTAGGGAATCACGCACGATCTCCACCTCGCCCGACGCCACCAGGATGAGGTCGTATTCGCGGTCGCCGGAGCGGAACAACGCTTCGCCGACCGCCACGTCCTGCGCGTCGCCGAACGCCAGCAGGCGCTGCCACTGCGCGTCGGTCAGCGCCGGATGCTGCTCGGCCCCGCCCCCCGCCTCCCTTTCCGCTTGCCTGGTCGCCTCGGTGGCCTGCGCAGCGTCGATGTGGCCGTCGATCGTGGTCATGGTCGTGCCTCCGGTGTCGTGGGTGCGGGCTGCGTGTCGGCGCGACCCGGGTTCTCGGGGTGGTCGTGCTGGTCGGGGTGCTGGGGGCGCTCCCGCTGCTCGGGCTGCTCGGGGTGCACGGGCTGCTCGGGGTGCTCGGGGTGCTCCTGCTGGCCGGTCTGCTCCAGCGCGCGGATCAGCGATTGCGCGTCGTAGTTGCCGCGGTGCCGGCGGCCGTTGATGAACAGGGTGGGAACCGACGTGATGCCCATCGCCTCGGCGTCGAAGATGTCGTCCTGCACCCGGCTCGTCACGTCGGGGGAGCGCAGGTCGCGTTCGAAACGCTCGACGTCGAGGCCCAGCCGCTCGGCCAGCCGCACGATGTCAGACGGCCGCTGGTTCTCCTGGTCGGCGAACAGACCGCGCTCGAACTCGAAGAACATGCCCTGCAGGGCGGCCGCCTCGGATGCCTCGGCGCCCGCCACCGCGTTGGGGTGCACGTCGGGCAGCGGAGCATGCCGCCAGACGTACCGCAGGCGGTCGCCGAGCTGCTCGTAGACCTCCTGGATCGAGCCGGACGCCTTGAGGCAGAACCCGCACTGGAAGTCGCCGTATTCGACGATCGTGAACGGGGCATCGACCGCCCCGTACACGTGGTCGCGGGCCGGGTCGACCGGGCGCGCGAGGGTCAGCCCGGTCTCGTGCGCCGGGCGGATCATGTCCACCAGTCGAAAGATCAGCGTCGCCAGCAGCAGGGCGATCACGGATGCCGCCAGCACCCCGACGCGGGCCTCGTTCTGGGCGGATGCGTCGTCGATTGCGATATCGACGATGAACAGTGAGATCGTGAACCCGATTCCGCACAGCGCGGCCCCGCCGGCGACGCGGTCGAGCCGGAGTCCCGCCCCGAACTCCCCGACCCGCAGCGCCCGTAGCGCGGCGGCGGCGCCGAACACCCCGACGAACTTGCCGACCACGAGGCCGACGACGATTCCCCAGGTGAGCGGCGACCGGATGGCCGCCGCGAGGATCTCGGGGGTGACCATCACGCCGGCGTTGGCGAGCGCGAACAGCGGCAGGATGACGTAGGCGACGAACGGTGCGTATGACGATTGCAGGCGCTCGTTGATCGAGATCGACTCGCGGAGACTGTTCGCGGCCGCGCGCGCGAACTCGGTGTTGGGTGACTGCCGGAAGGTGCGCGCCAGTTCGAGCGCGTGTTCCACGTCGCGCCGGTCTGGCCGGTACACCGGAACGAGGAGGGCGATGGCCACCCCGGCGAGGGTCGGGTGCACGCCAGAGGCGAGGAATGCGAACCACACGATGATCGCGAGGGTCGCGTAGACCGGACCACGACCGCCCCGCAGGTAGCGGGTGAGGTACACCCCGACCAGGCCGATCGCCGCGACGACCAGGGGCATCGGGGTGAAGCCCTCGGTGTAGACGAGGGCGATGATGCTCAGCGCTCCGATGTCGTCGACCACGGCGAGCGCCAGCAGGAACACCCGCAGGCGCCCCGGAACCCGTGGCCCGATCAGCGCCAGCGCCCCGACCAGGAACGCGGTGTCGGTCGAGATCACGATGCCCCACGCGCCCGCGTGCCCGGAATCCCGGGCGATGAACAGGAACAGCAGTGCCGGGATCACGAGTCCCGCGATTGCCGCGACCACGGGGACCACGGCCCGCGACCAGCTGGTGAGCTCGCCGATCGCGAACTCGCGGCGCACCTCGAGGCCGACGGTGAAGAAGAACACCGCCATCAGGGCGTCATTGACCATGGCGTGCAGGGTGAAGTCGAGCTGGATGTCGCCGACCCCCACGGTCAGGTGGGTGTCCCACAGCGCTTCGTAGGATGTGGGAAGGGCATTGGCCCAGATGATGGCGATGGCCGTCGCGACGAGCAGGATCAGGGCGCCGATCCGGTTCTGGCCGACCGTGCGGATGCGGTCGGCGATGGATCGGGTGGTGCGCGACCGTGCGCCCGACTGCTCGGGGCCCGGCTGCGGGGAACGTGCGGTGACGGTGAGGTTGGACACGGGTGACGTCCTTCGGGCTGGCGTGATTCGGGAGATCGTCCTCGCCCCCCGGATAGTCGAACACCGGGCCTTCTCCTCCGGGAGACTCGGACGCACCACGGGTTGCTACAACCGTGGGTCGCGCCGGTCCACTCGGCGTGGGGAGACTGGCGGGCATGCCAGCCAATGAGCCACTCCGCGAATTCCTGCGTGCCCGGCGATCCCGGGTTCGTCCAGACGAGGCCGGTATCCCGGCCGGGGTGACGGTGCGGCGGGTGGCCGGCCTTCGACGCGAGGAGGTCGCGCAGCTCGTCGGCGTGAGCGTCGACTACTACACGCGGTTCGAGCAGGGACGGGTCTCCCCGTCGGGAGCCATCCTGGAGCGGGTCGGCGCCGCCCTGCACCTGGGGGCGGATGGCGTTGCGCACCTCGGGGCCCTGGTGCGCGGTGGTGACGTGAACGGTGGCAGCGCGCGGGGTGGTGGCGCGCGCGGTGTCTCCGCGGGCTCGCAGACCGTCCGTGCCGAGCTGGGCTGGATGCTGGACTCGATGCGGGCGCCGGCGTTCGTCGTGGGCCGCGGCCTGGTCGTGGCCGCCAGCAACGAGGGCGCCCGCAGGCTGCTGCCCGGCCTGCCCGGCACGGCCGGCGCGCTCGAGTCGTCTGAAGCCGACCGTTCGCTCGCGCGGTGGGTGTTCCTCGACCCCGATTCGCGGCACCTGATTGTCGACCATCGAGACGTGGCCCGCGACGTCGTGGCCGCGCTGCACCGGCAGCGGGCACTGTTCGCCGACGACGGCACCATCGGTGCGCTGGTGCTTGAGCTGTCGGCAGGGTCGACGGAGTTCTCGGGGCTGTGGGCCGAGTTCGACGTGGTGCAGCGGCGGCGCGGGTACCGGGCGCTGCGGCATCCACTCGTCGGAGACCTGACGGTCTCGTTCGAGTCGTTCGCCATCGCCGAGACCGACGACCAGGCGCTCATCGTGGTCGCTGCGGAACCGGGGTCACCGTCGGCGGACGCCCTCGCCCGGCTTACGGGCTGACCGGGCGGGTGACCGGGTAGCCGTGACTGCCGCGGGTCGGCATAGTCAGGCGGGAACGTTGTCCACGCTCTCGACGACCCAGCCCGAGCGGGTCAGCGCGATGTCGCTCCAGCTGCCGGTCGGCATGGCGAGCCCGGTGCGGCTCGGGTCGATGAACTGCAGCACGGGCCGGATGACCGCATCGTGGGTGACGATCGCGACCGGGGCGCGGTGCCTGATGACGTCATCGAGGGCCGGTAGCACGCGGGCGAGCACCCTGTTCGTCGACTCGACGCCCGGGGCGCGGTCGATGCTTCCCCAGCGCGAGACCACCTCGCTGGTGAGGTGCCCCGTCCACGAGCCGTAGTCCCGGTCGTTCAGCCGGTCGTCGGTGTGCACGGCGACCGCCGCGGCCCGCGCGACGATATGGGCGGTCTGCTGCGCGCGGTCGAGCGGGCTGCAGACCACCGCGGTGATTCCCGCGCTGGCGAGGGCCGCGCCCAGGCGGGTGGCTTCGGCGATGCCCGCGTCGTCGAGCGGCGGGTTCGCGAGGCCGCGCAGCCTGCCCTCGGCGTTGAGGGCGGTGCGTCCGTGCCGCGCCAGCAGCAGGTGGGATGCCTCGGTCACGGTGTCCTCCTTCGCGCTGCGGGTGCCGCGGCATCCATCACCGTGCCCACGGCCGCCGCATGCAGCACCATGGTGGCCACCTGCCGAGGCGGGGACAACCGCTCGATAGAGGATTCTCTGCGAGTTAGAGCGCGAGCTCCCGGCCGTCTGACGCGGTGTGGTCCGTCGTGTCGGGCGCGTGGTCGTGCGCCAGCTGGATGCCCGCGCCCCCGGTGAGCGGGTGCGCGAGGCCGATCACGGCGTCGGGCAGGTCGGGGAGGAATCGCCAGAGTTCTGTTCGCGCGAATTCGGCGAGGTGCGCCGCGGCGTCGGTGTCGATGTCGTCGGCGCGGATGCGGGGCTGCGAGTCGACGATGCAGACCGACCCGACGATCGTGCCGGAGGCGTCCTCGATCGGAAAGCCGGCGTAGAACCGTGCCCAGGGTGCGGCGCGACCGGCGAGGAACTCGCGGAATGCCGGGCTGGCCTGCAGATCGGGACTCACCACTGGCTCGGAGCCACGATCGGTGAGCAAGCGCACGACGTCGGCGCGCAGCGAGGTGTCGTCAGTGCCCAGGGCGCGTTCGACCTCGCGGAGCCGGTCGAAGTCGACGATCGACAGCAGCGCGGAGCCGGCAGGGATCATGTTGCACGCGAGTGCGACGACGAGGTCGAGCGGGTAGGCGTCGGGGTGTTCGGCGGCGGCGAGGGGCAGCATTCCCGGGGGCACGTGGCGGGTGTGGGCGCTGGCGCGGCGAACGCTTCGCCGGTCGCCGTCGGGATGGTATCGCAGGGCGAGCAGCGGAACGAGGTGCTCGGCGAGCGCTTCGCCCCAGCGCGAGTAGTCGTCGGCGGTGGGGTGCTCGCCGTCGCGAACCGCCCCGCAGACCGGGAGGTCGATGTAGGTGACCCTGGCCATGCCGCGGGTCAGTGACTGGGTCTCGCGGTTCAGCAGTACGCGGTGGCGTTCGGCAATCCGGCCGAAGAGGGTGTCGACCCACGACGCACCAGATACCGGCTGGATGCCGACGACGACGACCTCGATGTCAGCGGCCGCCTGGTCGACGAGCGAGACAAGCAGCCGCTCCATGCCGTCGTGCCACACCCTCGCCGGGGTGAGGTCGAAGATGTCGGTGTCGCCGAGCGCGAGGATGATCGCGTCGAAGCGTGCCAGGTCGTGGTCGGCAGCCCTGGCCAGTGCCAGCGCGGGATTCATGGCGGTGTCGGCGGCGAGGGTGACGTGGCTGCCGCGTCCCGTGCGGGTCGCGACCGCGCGCGCGAGGGCGCCGGGCAGGGCATGGTCGTGGGATGCCACCCCGAGGCCGACGGCGGATTCGGAACCGAGCACGAGGATGCGGTCGGCGTCGTGGCCCGCGACGCTCGCTACGGCGGGGTCGTCGGGGCGGAGGGCGCCCGCCATGATGCGTGCCCGAGCGGCGCGGGCGAGCCTCGCGATGGGGTTGGAGAGAGCTGAGCGTCGTGACGAACCGCGCACGATGGCCTCCTGAACGGCCTGGCCCACGATGGGGGCCGACGATTGCCGGTCTCTTCCTGGTGGCCCCGTGCAACAGAACGTGCACGGGGTGTACCGGAAGAGTAAGGCGGGCCGACGACAAATGCCAGTCGGGTGGTGCCCCAGTTCGGGGAGGAGCAACCTCGGCGCTGGCCGGATCCGAAGATCGACAGCCAGCGCCAGGAGGGTCCGAAAAAGGGGGATGATTCGGTGCCCCGGTTGTTCGCCGCTGGGGGGAGCGGCGAATCGCAACCATAGCACGACTGAGGACAGACAAGTCGGTATGTCCTCAGATCGGTAAATTCGGGTGTCGGGGGCGAGGGGCAGAATGAGCAGCATGTGCGGACGCTTTGCTGTCGACAAGTCGACCAACGACTACCTTGAAGGGCTGGTCGATGAGCACGGGCCGGGTGCGATCCGTGACTGGCAGCAGTATTGGCCGCCGAATTACAACGTCGCGCCGACCGACCAGGTGGCGGTGGCGCGCGAGGTCGACGGGGTGCGATCGATCGCCGGAGTGCGATGGGGAATGGTCAGTCCGTCGTCGCGCACCTTCGGTGGCGGCAAGCCGGTGATCAACGCGCGCATCGAGACGGTGGCGACGAATGGCCTGTTCACGCGCTCGTTCGCCACCCGTCGCTGTGTCGTTCCTGCCCTGGGGTACTACGAGTGGCAGCAGCGCGACGACGGCAAGCAGCCGTTCTTCATTCGACAGCGGGGCGGTGAGCCCATGGGGCTCGCGGGCATCGTGGGCGCGTGGCGGGACCGGAGCAGAGACGACGACGATCCGGACGCGTGGCGGTTGTCGATGTCGATCATCACGCTCGATGCCCACGTGACGCCCGGCGAGGTGCACGACCGCATGCCCGCGTTCCTGCACCCGGAGGCGGTCGACGACTGGCTCGGCGACACCCTCGCGACACCCGACCTGCTGCGGCTGCTCGACGGGTCGTCGGCGGCGATGGCCGACACCCTCGAGTTCTACGAGGTCTCCCGGTCGGTCAACAAGGTGCAGGTCTCGAAAGGCGTGCCGAACAACGGGCCCGAGCTCATCGAGCCGGTTGCTGCGGCGGGGTAGCGCCGGCTGTCGGCCGCCCGGGTCGCAGTCTGCGATGCACGGGGGCGGTAGCTGAGTGCGCAGCGGCGGGGTGGGGATGATACCCACATCTCCTGCGCCGTCGAGGGGTGCGGCAGCGGTACCCGTCGACCTAGCGTTGACCGCGGACGCCACACGAGCGGCCAGAATCCAGTGAGGAACTATGTCTGACATCAGTGCCGTGCCCGAGAGCGAAGAGCTCCGCAATGCCACCACGAACACCGCCGCAAGCGAGCGTGACGTCCAGGCGTCGCAGGACGAAGAGGTCACCGACAGCGCGACGGCAGCAGAGAGCGACGTCGACGACAGCCAGGTGCAGGTCCTGCCCGGCACCGGCGGACCGGACGACGTCGGCGAGATCGAGGTCGACCCGAGCGAGCTGAACCTCAGCGGCGACTCAATCCCCGGGCACCCGAAGCCGGGCAGCCCCGAAGACACCGCGAGCAACTAGCGGTTCCGGCCGGCGGATCTCTAGTCGCGGGCCCGCTGTTCGGCGAGGGAGCGCTTGGCTGCGGCATCCGCAGCGATTCGCTCCTTCTCCGCCCGCACCTCGGCCTGGGTGGCGCGTTCCTGCACGAGCCACGCCGGCGGCGCCTCGAGCAGCGCCTTGATCTGCGCGGTGGTCAGCGGCTCGGTCACCTCGCCACGGGCGAGCCCGCTGATCGAGACACCGAGCTTGCCAGCGACGACGGGGCGTGGGTGCGGCCCCTCGGCGCGAAGGGTCACGAGCCACTCCGGCGGGTTCGCGTTGAGCTCGTTGAACTCGGCACGCGTGATCGCGGATTCCTGAAACTCCGGCGGTGCCGACGGCAGGTGGATTCCGAGCTTCTTCGCCGCGGTTTCGGCCTTCATCGTCTGGGGTGTCTTCGCCGGTGTCATCAGGCCAGCGTAGCCACTACCGCCCGGTGCAATAGCCTGTAGGCGCTGCGGGAGTGCCGCTGTGGATGCCGGAGGCGCCGTGTCGATGACCGAGGGGCAGCCCTTCACGATCGCTGCCGTGCCCGGCGTCACGCCCACGAAATGGACGCGGGCCTGGGAGCAGCGCCGCCCCGAATGGCCCCTCGCCGTCACCCGCACCGCCCAAGCCGCGCAGCTCGATGACGTGCGCGCGGGCCACGCCGACATCGCGTTCGTTCGGCTGCCCATCGACGACGACGCTTCGCTGAGCGTCATCCCGCTCTACGACGAGCAGCCGATGGTGGTCGTCTCGCAGGATCACGTGATTGCCGCGCTCGATTCGGTGACCATCGCAGACCTGGCCGACGAGTCGCACATCGGCGGCGACTGGGCCGAAGCGGTCGAGGTGGTCGCGGCCGGTGCAGGGGTCGTCGTCATGCCACAGTCTGTCGCGCGCCTGCACAGTCGCCGCGACGTCGTGGCGAAGCCGGTGATGGATGCCACCGCCACGCGCATCGCGCTGGCCTGGGTCTCGGCGCGCACCACCGACCGCGTGGAGGAGTTCGTCGGAATCGTGCGGGGCCGCACCGCCGCCAGCTCACGTGCGACCGCCCCGGAGGCGGGCCCCACGATCGCCGTGGACTCCCGCAAGCCGAAGAAGGGCGCCACCGGCAAGGGTGTCGCGGGCTCCGGTGCTGCGGGCCGCGGCGAGAAGAAGCGCGCCCCGCAGTCTGCGGCAGACGCGCGCCGGCAGGCGAACCTCCGCAAGCGGCGCATGCGCTGAGGCGCCGCGCTACTCCTCGGGTGACCGACGGTCGGGCGCGCGCCCGCTCGAGCGTTCCGCCACCGCGAGGGAGCGCTCGGCGAGGCGACGCTGCACGCTGGCCTGCGCGTCGTCGATCAGCTGCTGGTCGAGGTGCGGGTTCTCGTGGTCGTTGCGGCCGTGGTGCTTCTCGATGTACTTATCGAGCGCCGGCCCCGACTCCCACGACGTGATGAGCGAGTAGCGGGGTTCCGGTCCCTTGTGCCACACGGCGTGCCAGAACCGCTGGGTGTCGACGATGATCTGCGAGCCCGCGGGCAGCGGAATGCGGATCTCGGTCGACGGGTCGAAGCGGTCTTCGCGCAGCGTCATGAACGAGTCGGGGTCGTCGCTGAGGTTGAAGAACGCCCGAACGATCCACCCGCTGCCGTCGGGGTTGAGGCGGTTGTTGTCGTCCTGGTGCAGGTTGTAGATGGTGTTCGCGTACTCGTTCGGCTGCAGCTCGATCACGCGGCACCGGCCGACGTTCGCGCCCGGCTCCTGGGCGCGGGCGGTGAGGCGGGGTGCGGCGGACACCTGCGACTCGATCCAGACGCCGTCCTTGTCGGTGCGCGGCGGCGTGTAGTTCCAGAACCCGTTGACCTCCAGGTCGCCCGCGGCGCTGGTCAGCGGGGCGAACCGGGTGATGCCCGACGACTTCCAGTCGACGAACTGGAGGTCTGTCCACTCCTGCGGGTCCTGCGCCTGGTCGTAGGGATCCAGGATCACGAAGCCCTTCTCGTCGATCAGCGAGGACTTGATGTAGCTCATCGTGACAGTGCGCCTTCCGTCCGGGAATCAGCCCAGTCGAGCAACTCGACTTAGGTCACCCTAACAGCGTCGTTCTCCCGGGGTCGTCGGATGAGATGGATGCCACGGCAGACGCCTGCGGGCGCCCCGACCCGCGCACCCACAGATCGGCGCTGGCTAGAATCTCGCACAACGGGACGGAGCCGCAATGGAGCAGGACCAGGGTCGCAGTGACCGGGAGCGACGCGCGGGCGAGAGTGCATTCGATCCACGGTTCGACCCCGCGTTCCAGCCCGGTTACGACGCGTCGGCCGACCGTTCGCGCTCCCGCGGCGGCGCGCCCGTGCGACCCCTCTCCCGCACCGCGTCGGCATCGGATAGCGGTGCTCGCCGCCCGATGACTGCGCCGCCCGTCATTTCCGCCCGGATGCCGCCGTCGGTGGCTGAACTCCGTGCCGCCGAGCAACGCGCTGCCGAACAGCGGGAGTTCGAACAACGCGGGTACGCCGCGGCACAGGGGCCGGCGGCATCCATGGTCACCGCGCCTCGCGCGACCGGCGACGCGCAGGTGCACGCCACCGCAGACCCCGACCGCGACCACAACGACGACGACGACGCCGCCGATCCCGCCGGATCGCGGCGCAACCCGTTCGTCATCGTGCTGTGGGTAATCAGTGCGGCACTGATACTCGGGGGCCTCGCGCTGCTGCAGTGGCTGCCCGAACTGGAACGGCTCATGCAGCGCGGGCAGCTGGGCGACGGATCGTCGACGATCACCTATGCGTACTACCTGTCGGTGATCGAGATGGCGCCGCTCGTGCTGGTGCTCGGCGTGGCCACCGCTATCGGCCTGCTGTTCCTGCACGCGGCGCGCTGGCAGCGGCACCCGCAGCGGGGGTGACCGGCCGGCTCAGGTCTGGCAGCGCGGGCACCAGAACGTCTCGCGTTCCTGCAGCACCGTCTCGCCGAGCAGCCCCTCGCGGATCGGGGTACCGCACCGCAGGCACGGCTTGCCCCGACGCCCGTGCACCCAGTCGGTGGCCCCGCGCAGGGTGCCGGTCGTGGTGCGCTCGACGCGGTCCTTGTTGGCGTGGATGAGCGAATAGGCGAGCGCAATCAGCCGGCGCGGGTCGTCGACCTGGCCCGCGGGGCGGGTGGGCAGGATGCCCCGCAGAAAGCAGAGTTCGTTGCGATAGACGTTGCCGAGCCCGGCGAGCACGCGCTGGTCGAGCAGAGCGAGCCCGATCGGCCGCTCGGGGTCGGCCATCATGCGGCGCTGGGCCTCGTCGGCATCCCAGTCCGGTCCGAGCAGGTCGGGCCCGAGATAGCCGACGATCGACTCCTCGTCATCGGTCGCCACCACCTCGACGACGCCGAGCGAGTAGCCGACCGCGACCCAGTCGGCGGTCTCCAGCACGGCCCGCGCACTGTGCGCAGGCCTTCGCCACTTCGTGCCGTGGCGGTACAGGTGCCAGGAGCCCTCCATTTTGAGGTGCGAGTGGATGGTGTGGTCGCCGATTCGCATCAGCAGGTGCTTGCCGCGGCTCGACACGTCGTGCACCAGCTCGCCGCTGAGGTCGACGGTTGCGAACGCGGGAACCCTGATGTCGCACCGGGTCAGCACGCTGCCCGCGATGGCCGCGTTCAGGTTCTTCGCGGTGCGGTAGACGGTATCTCCCTCTGGCACGCGCTCAGCCCCGCAGCCTGAGGCCCTGCGGCGTGGTCGAGAAGCCTGCGTCGACGAGGGCGTCGCCCAGCGGCGTGCCGATCACGAACTGGCCGTCGACGCGCTCCACCCGCAGCCTGCCGCCTGTGCGCCGGATGACCTGGGCCAGTGAGGTGGATGCTGCCGCCACGGCCACCTCGCCCGCCCCGAACGTCAGCACGGTCTTGCCGCCGCGCTCGACGTACAACGCGAGCTCGCCGTCGACGAGCACCACGAGCGCACCTGCCTTGCGACCGGGACGATGCCCGCGCTTCTCGGCCTCGGTGCTGTCGTCGGGAATGGGCGCGGCCGGCCAGGGCAGTGCGGCCCCGTACGGGTTCGCCGGGTCGGTGGCCGCGAGGGTCACCGCGATGGGGTCGTCTGTGGCATCCACCTCTCTCGTGAATGCCCTCAAGCGGTCGACGGTGGCTCCGGTCGCGAACTGGGCGGCGCCGAGCCCCTCGACGAAGTAGCCGCGGCGGGCGCGGCCGGTCTCCTCGAACCCGCTGAGCACCTTGTAGACGAAGCCGAAGCCGCCGCGCACGTTCTCGCTCATCACCGCGCCGCGGGTGACGACGCCGTACCGTTCGAGCAGCAGCTCGCCGAGGGCGAGCCCGCGCACGGTGGGGTCGGCTTCGGCGAGGGGCAGCAGCGACCAGCGGCCGGAGACCGTGGGCGGTCCGCTCTGCGTCGGCAGCACAGGGCGGGAGCGGCCGCGGTATGCGCGCACCCGGGTGGTCGGGCGCCGGGTCGGCGCCGGCCCGCCGATGAACGCGCGGAGCGGCGAGAACGTGTCGTTCGTGATCAGGCCGGACCACACCAGCTGCCAGAGCGCCTCGACGAGCTGCTTGTCGTCGGTGCTGCCGACGGCGCCGGAGAGCTGGCGAAAGAAGTACGCGCCGCCACCGGCGAGCGATGCCAGCACGGAGCGTTGCAACTCGGTGGTCTCGTCACCGGTGGGCTCGGCGAGGGTGACCTGGGCGGATTCGGCGAGGTGCAGGCTGATCCATCCGTCGGAACCGGGCAGCGATCCGGCGCCCGACCAGATCACCTCGCCGGTCGCGGTGAGCTCGTCGAGCATCGTGGGGGAGTAGTCGCGCACCCGGGTGGGCAGCACCAGGGTCTCCCACGCCGAGGCGGGCAGGGCGACGCCGGAGAGCTGGTCGATGACCTGCGCGACGCCGTCGATGCCGCGCAGCGGCTCGGTTGCATGTTGCCACGCGGGGAGGAAGCGGCCGAGGGTGGCGGTGTCGACCGGTTCGACCTCGTGGCGGAGCGCGGCGAGGGAGCGGCTGCGCAGGCGGCGCAGCACTTCGACATCGCACCACTCGCTGCCGGAGGAGCCGGGCCGGAACTCGCCCTCGATCACCCGGCGCTGCTTCTCGAGCTTGCGCAGCGTGTCGATGACCACGGCGGTGCCGACGCCCAGGCGCTCGGCGACGGCGGCGACCGTGAACGGACCGTGCGTGCGGGCGTAGCGGCCGATCAGGTCGGAGAAGGGTTCGGCGACCGGTTCGATGAACGCGGCGGGGATGCCGATCGGCAGCGGGGTGCCGAGCGCGTCGCGCAGCCGCCCGGCGTCTTCGATCACGGCCCAGCGGTCGGCGCCGGCCTTCCACACGCGATTGTCGCGCGCGAGTGACGTCAGCCAGCCGGGAACGTCGGTGGCGGCATCCGGCAGCACCTGCACCCTGGCCTCGAGCTCGTCGACCGACATCGGCCCGAGGATGCGCAGCAGGTCGACCACGCCCTCCGCGCCCTTGACCTTGCGGTCGGCGGTGAGGCGCTGCAACTCGAGCTCGGTCTGCTCGATGACGCCGGCGTCGAGCAGTTCGCGCAGCTCTGCGCGGCCGAGCAGCTCGGCAAGCAGTGTCGAGTCGAGCGAGAGCGCGGCGGCCCGCCGCTCGGCGAGGGGCGAGTCGCCCTCGTACATGAACGCGGCGACGTAACCGAACAGCAGCGACCGGGCGAACGGCGACGCCTGCTCGGTCTCGGATTCGACGATGCGGATGTGCCTGCTCTCGATCTCGCGGGCGAGCTGCGTGAGCGCTGGCAGGTCATAGACGTCCTGCAGCACCTCGCGCACCGCTTCGAGCACGATCGGAAAGCTCGGGTACTTCGCGGCGACGGAGAGCAGCTGGGCGGCGCGCTGGCGCTGCTGCCACAGCGGCGACCGCTGGCCGGGGTTGTAGCGGGGCAGCAGCAGGGCCCGCGCGGCGCACTCCCTGAACCGGGAGGCGAACAGGGCGGAGCCGCCGACCTCCTCGGTGACGATGTCGCGCAGCTCGTCTGGCTCGAACAGGAACAGGCCTGCGCCCGGCGGCTCGCTGTCGGTGTCGGGGATACGCGCGATCACTCCGTCGTCGCTGGCCATCGCCGCGCCGTCGAGCCCGTACTGGTCGCGGATGCGGGCGCCCACCGCGAGTGCCCACGGCGCGTGCACCTGCATGCCGTACGGCGAGTGCAGGATGACGCGCCAGTCTCCGAGCTCGTCGCGGAACCGCTCGACGACGAGGGTGCGGTCGGATGGAACGTGCCCGGTCGCCTTCTTCTGGTCGTCGACGAACGCGATGAGGTTGGTGATGGCGCGCTGGTCGAGGCCGGCGGCGCTGACCCGGTCGCGGGGTTCGTCGCCGGAGCCCGTTGCGATCTCGCGGGTGAAGGCGCCGATCGCCCTGCCGAGCTCGGCGGGGCGGCCGAGCCCGTCGCCCTTCCAGAACGGCACCTTGCCCGGCTGGCCGAAGGCGGGCGTCACGAGCACGCGGTCGTGGGTGATGTCTTCGATGCGCCAGCTGGTCGCCCCGAGGGCGAAGACGTCGCCGACGCGGGATTCGTAGACCATTTCCTCGTCGAGTTCGCCGACCCGGCCACCGGTGCCACGGGCCTTGCCCGGTTCCGCCCCGGTGCCGGCGGCGGGACTGCCCACCATGAAGACACCGAACAGGCCGCGGTCGGGGATGGTTCCGCCACTGGTCACGGCGAGGCGCTGTGCACCGGGGCGTCCGGTGATGGTGCCCTTGACGCGGTCCCAGATGATGCGGGGGCGCAGTTCGGCGAACTCGTCGGAGGGATACAGACCGCTGAGCAGGTCGAGGGTCGCGTTGTAGGCGCTGCGAGGCAGCTGCGCGAACGGGGCGCAGCGGCGAACCGTCTCGTACCAGGCCTCGACGTCGATGGTGTCGAGGGCGACGGCGGCGACGGTCTGCTGGGCGAGCACGTCGAGCGGGTTCGCCGGAATGGTGATGGCCTCGATCTGCCCGGAGGTCATGCGCTCGCTGGCCACCGCGGAGTGGATGAGGTCGGCGCGGTGCTTGGGGAAGATGATGCCCCGCGAGACCTCGCCGACCTGGTGGCCGGCCCGGCCGACACGCTGGAGCCCGCTGGCCACCGAGGGCGGTGCCTCGACCTGGATGACCAGGTCGACGGCGCCCATGTCGATGCCGAGCTCGAGCGACGAGGTGGCGACGACGCAGCGCAGCCGACCGCTCTTGAGGTCGTCTTCGATGTAGGCACGCTGGTCTTTCGAGACCGAGCCGTGGTGCGCGCGAGCGAGCACGGCGGTGTTGTCGTGCGCGGCATTGCTCGGGGCGTCGATGACCGCGGTGGCGGTTGCGGTGGCGGTCGACGTGCCAGTCCCGGCCGTGGCTGTCACTCGATCCCCGCTGCCGCCTCCGCTGCTGCTGCCGCCTCGGATATCGCCAGCACCTCCGGCCCCATCGGCATCGTCGTCGCCCTCGACGGGTGGCGCGTTGCGATCTGCCCAGATTTCGTTCAGCCGGGCGGTGAGCCGTTCGGCCAGTCGCCGGGAGTTGGCGAACACGATGGTCGAGCGGTGTTCGAGGATGCGGTCGACGATCGCCTCTTCGACGTGCGGCCAGATCGACGCCTGCTGCGGCTCCGAGCTGCCCGCGGCGGAGCCCTCGCGCACTGGTGCGGTGCCGAGCTCGGTCATGTCGTCGACGGGCACGACCACCGACAGGTCGAACTTCTTCGTGGAGACGGGAGCGACGATCTCGACCGGGGCGCCGCCGGCCAGGAACCGGGCGACCTCTTCGCGCGGACGCACGGTGGCCGAGAGCCCGATGCGCTGGGCGGGCTTCTCCAGCAGGTCGTCGAGCCGCTCGAGCGACAGGGCGAGGTGTGCGCCGCGCTTGGTGGCGGCGACCGCGTGCACCTCGTCGATGATGACGGTGTCGACCCCGCGCAGTGTCTCGCGCGCAGATGCCGTGAGCATCAGGTAGAGGGACTCCGGGGTGGTGATGAGGATGTCGGGTGGGGTGCGCTGCAGCAGGCGCCGATCGGACGACGTCGTGTCGCCAGAGCGCACGCCGACGGTGACGTCGGGGGGTGACATGCCGAGCCGTCGCGCGGTCTGCGTGACGCCGACCAGGGGTGCCCGCAGGTTGCGCTCGACGTCGACCGCGAGGGCCTTGAGCGGGGAGATGTAGAGCACGCGGGCGCGGTGGTTCGCGTCATCCGGAACCGGGCTCGTCGCGAGGCGGTCGATCGACCACAGGAACGCGGCGAGGGTCTTGCCCGACCCGGTCGGTGCAACCACGAGTGCGTGCGACCCGCTCTGCACGGCCGTCCACGCTCCGAGCTGCGCCTCGGTGGGTGCGGGGAACGCCCCAGCGAACCATTCACGGGTCGGTGCAGAGAAGTTGTCGAGCGGAGAGCCCATGGCACCATCCTTACCCATGCCACCGACAGTTCCCGGTGCGGTGACTGCCGCCCCCGGGTCGGTCGTGCAGGGATACGTGCGTAAGGCTGGTGGTGGTCGCTGCCGCCCCCGGGTCGGTCGTGCAGGGATACATGAGTAAGAATGGAGCATGAGCTCCGTAGGCACCCCCGATCCGAACTCAGGCTGGCTCTCCGATGAGGAACTCGCCGAAACGCGCCGCCGCCTCCCCCTTCTCTATGTCGAAGCCATCCCGGTGCGCGTCGACGGGCTCGGGCAGGTCATCGAAGTGGGCATCCTGCTGCGGGCCAACGCCGCGGGAACGATGACCCGTACCCTGGTCTCCGGCCGGGTGATGTACGGCGAGACCCTGCGCGACGCGCTGTTCCGCCACCTCGAGAAGGACCTCGGCCCCATGGCGTTCCCGCTGCTCCCCGCCAGCGCGGCGCCCTTCACGGTCACCGAGTACTTCCCGTTCCCGGGCGCGCAATACACCGACACCCGGCAGCACGCCGTCGCCCTCGCCTACGTCGTGCCGGTCACCGGCACGTGCGAACCGCGGCAGGACGCCCTCGAGCTCACCTGGATGAGCCCCGCGGATGCCTCGTCCGACGCGATCGCCGCCGAGATGGAGGGTGGCCGCGGCTCGCTGCTGCGCGCTGGCCTCGCCTCGGTGGGACGCCTCCAGTGACCTCCTCCCCCGCAGTTTCTTCCCCGTCAATGCCGCACCAGAATGCCGCGCATTCCCGGGGCCCCGCAGCAAAGCGTGTACTAATGAAGGAACACGTCGACACCGTGCACGACCAGGTAATAGATCGGACCACATCATGACCCGCGAGAACCCCGTCGTCCACGAGGCCGACGAAACCGAGATCGAAGTAAGCAAGCCGAAGGACTGGGCGGCAGGAATGCCCGCGGTCGTGATCTCCATGAAGCCCGCCATCGAGCACATGGGCGTCGGCCGCACGATGAAGACGATGCTGAACCTGAACCAGAAGGGCGGCTTCGACTGCCCCAGCTGCGCGTGGCCCGACCCCGGGCACCGCAGTTCGTTCGAATTCTGCGAGAACGGTGCCAAGGCCGTCACCTGGGAAGCGACCCCCGTCGTCGTGTCCCGCGAATTCTTCGAAGAGAACTCCATCACCGACCTGCTCACCCGCTCCGAGTACTGGCTGGGCATGCAGGGTCGCCTCACCGAGCCGATGTTCAAGGCCGCCGGCGACGACCACTACCGCCCGGTGAGCTGGGACGAGGCGTTCCGCATCATCGGCGATCGACTGAACGCCATGGACTCGCCCAACGAATCCGCCTTCTACACGAGCGGTCGCGCATCGAACGAGGCTGCCTTCGCGTACCAGACCTTCATCCGCGCCTTCGGCACGAACAACATGCCCGACTGCTCGAACATGTGCCACGAGTCATCCGGCTGGGCGATGGGCCAGACCATCGGCATCGGCAAGGCGACAGTCGCGTACGACGACTACGCCAAGGCCGACCTGATCATCGTGATGGGCCAGAACCCCGGCACCAACCACCCGCGCATGCTGACGGCCCTCGAGGACTGCAAGCGCGCCGGCGGCAAGATCGTGGCCGTGAACCCCCTGCCCGAGGCCGGACTCCAGCGCTACAAGAACCCGCAGAAGCCCCGCGGCGTCATCGGTCGCGGTACCGACATAGCCGACCAGTTCCTGCAGATCCGCAGCGGCGGCGACATGGCCCTGCTGCAGTACATCTCCAAGCGCGTGTTCGACGCCGAGGCGAAGAACCCCGGAACCGTTCTCGACCACGACTTCCTCACCAAGCACGCCCACGGTCTCGATGACCTGCGCACCCACCTCGGCAACCTCGACGTGAACGCCGTGCTCGAGGCGACCGGCCTGAAGCTCAAGGACATGGATGAGCTCGCCGACCGCTACCTCGCGTCGGACAAGGTCATCATCACCTGGGCCATGGGCATCACCCAGCAGAAGAAGGGTGTCGCCACGATCAAGGAGATCATCAACCTGCTCCTGCTGCGCGGCAACATCGGCAAGCCCGGTGCCGGCGCATCGCCGATCCGCGGACACAGCAACGTGCAGGGCGACCGCACCATGGGTATCTGGGAGCAGATGCCGCCGGCGTTCCTCGACGCCATGCAGCGCGAATTCGACTTCGACCCGCCCCGCGACCACGGCATCGACGCCGTCGAGACCATCCACCAGATGCTCGAGGGCAAGATCAAGGTATTCGTCGCCCTCGGCGGCAACCTGGTCGGCGCCATCTCCGACACTCAGGCCGCCGAAGAGGCATTCCAGAACACCGGCCTGACCGTGCAGATCTCGACCAAGTTGAACCGCTCGCACGCGGTCGTGGGTACCGAGGCGATGATTTTGCCGACCATGGGTCGCACCGAGATCGACATCCAGAAGTCCGGCGAACAGTTCGTCACCGTCGAGGACACCGTCTGCGCGGTCCACGCGTCGTACGGCAAGGTCAAGCCGGTCGCGCCGAATGCCCTGTCGGAAGTAGCCATCGTCTCGCGCATGGCCCGTGCCACGCTCGGCGACAAGGTGTCGGTCGACTGGGAAGGCTTCGAGGCCAACTACGACCTCATCCGCGACCACATCGCGAACGTCGTCGACGGCTGCACGGACTACAACCGCAAGGTACGCCAGGAGGGCGGCTTCGTTCTGCCCAATGGCCCGCGCGACTCGCGCACGTTCAGTACCCCGCTGGGCAAGGCCATGATCACGGTCAACGACCTCGAGTACATCGAACGCCCGCAGGGCACGCTCATCCTGCAGACGATGCGCTCGCACGACCAGTTCAACACCACGATCTACGGCCACAACGACCGGTACCGCGGAATCAAGAAGGGCCGTCACGTCATCTTCGTGAACCCCGACGACCTCAAGGAACTCGGCCTCAAGGACGGCGAGTTCGTCGACGTGCACGGCCTGTACCAGGACGGCCGTGACCGGGTGCTCAAGCAGTTCCGCCTGGTGTCCTACCCGACCTCACGCGGCTGTGCCGCCGCCTACTACCCCGAAGCCAACGTACTGGTGCCGCTCGACAACATCGCCGAGGGCAGCAAGACGCCGGTCTCGAAGGCGGTGCTCGTCAAGCTCGAGCGCAGCGCGAACCAGTTCGCGGTGCCCAGCACCGAGACGATGGTTGGCGCCTCCGCGTAGTAGCAGGCAAACCACAACGAGACCGCCCTGGCGACAGGGCGGTCTCGTTTTGTGCATCCCGCCCCGGCGGCGACGATGCTCCCGGGGCGGTGCTGTGGTGCTACTGGGCGGTGCCGGTCCAGCCGTCGGCGGCGGGAGCCTCGTCGCTCGTGCCGGTCTCGGCGAGGGTCAGCACGGTCTCCGCGGCGGTCTTGACCGCGTCGTTGCCCGACTTGACGTCGGAGGTCTTGGAGAGTCCCGCGGCGTATCCGACGAAGAAGGTGGCCAGCGGCCCGGCATCGGGAACCATCGAGTCCGACGACTTCTGGGCGACCTGGCGGATGAGGTCGTTGTCGACGGTGAGGTCGAGGATCTGCAGGGCCTGCGTGAGACGCTCACTCCACTCTTCGAGCACGCGCTGGTTGTTGTCTTCAGTCATGGGGTCTCCTTTATCGGCGGCGTATCAACCCTAGGTGACCGGTGCAACGCGAAAGCCCCGCCCGACCGAAGTCGAACGGGGCTTCCGCACAGCGCGGTTATCGGCTACGGCGGCGTCCGCCACCCTGCGACATTCCGACCAGTCCGCCACCCGAACCGGCGCGGCTCGCGCCGCCGTTCGAGCCATTTCCACCGGAGCGACCGCCGCGGTTGTCGTTACGACCCTCGCTGCTTCCCCCAGTGGATGACGCGCCCTCACCAGACGACGTGCTGTAGAAGCTCTTCGAGCCACCGACCGCGGCGGAGCGTCCACCGGAGCGGGCGCCACCCGACGCGGGGCCTCCGCGTCCCGAGCCTCCGGAACGCCCGGCGGGGGCACCATCGCGGGCGCCGCGCTTGCGCTGGGCGTTGGCGCCCTGCGAGCGTCCTCCGCCGGCGCGCGGTGCGCCCTGAACCTGCGGGGCCGCACGGGGTGCCGACGTCACGTACGCGGCGACCTCGCCGACGAGCGCGGTCACGGCGGGCGACGACGCGGTGACCTGCTGCGGGGTCACGGTGATCTCGGCCTTGCGCAGCAGCTGCGCGGTGTCCTTGCGCTGGGTCGGGAGCACGAGGGTCACGACCTCGCCCTCCTTGCCCGCGCGGGCGGTGCGGCCGGAGCGGTGCAGGTAAGCCTTGTGCTCGGCGGGCGGGTCGACGTGGATGACGAGCTCGATGTCGTCGACGTGAACGCCTCGGGCCGCGACATCCGTCGCCACGAGCACCCGGGAGGTACCCGCGGAGAACGCCGCGAGGTTGCGGTCGCGCTGAACCTGCGACAGGTTGCCGTGCAGGTCGACGGCGGGGATGCCGGCGTCGGTGAGCTGCTTGGCCAGCTTCTTGGCGTGGTGCTTGGTGCGCATGAACAGGATGCGGCGGCCGGTGCCACCGGCGAGCTTCTCGACCAGCAGGCGCTTGGCCTCGGGCGACTCCACCTCGAACACGTGGTGGGTCATCGCCGACACGTGCGAGGTGGCCTCGTCGACCGAGTGCAGCACCTGGTTGTGCAGGTACTTGCGAACGAGCTTGTCCACGCCGTTGTCGAGGGTCGCGGAGAACAGCATGCGCTGTCCGCTGTTCGGGGTCTTGTCGAGGATGCGGGTGACGACGGGCAGGAACCCGAGGTCCGCCATGTGGTCGGCCTCGTCGAGCACGGTGATCTCGATCGCGTCGAGCGACACGATGCCCTGCTTCATGAGGTCTTCGAGGCGTCCTGGGCAGGCGACGATGATGTCGATGCCGCTCTTGAGGGCCGCGACCTGGCGCTGCTGCGAGACACCACCGAAGATCGTGGTGATCTTGAGGCCGTATGCCGAGGCGAGGGGCTCCATCGCGGTCGAGATCTGCGTGGCGAGCTCGCGGGTCGGGGCGAGCACGAGGGCGAGGGGGCGACCGGTGCGGCGCTGGCCGCCGGCGAGCTTGCCACCGAGGCGGGCGACGATCGGAATGGAGAACGCGAGGGTCTTGCCGGAGCCGGTCTTTCCGCGACCGAGCACGTCGCGCCCGGCGAGGGTGTCTGGCAGGGTGTCCTGCTGGATGGGGAACGGCGAGTCGATGCCGGACTTGGTGAGAGCGGCGACCAGGGGTGCCGGTACGCCGAGCGCGGCGAATGTTGTTTCAGACAAGGGGTGCCTTTCGGGCAGAACCATGAGGTCTCGCGGCAATACCGCAACTAGGACCGTCAGTGGTGGGATGGCGAAGGTGGCGACAGCCACATCCGTTCGCCGCTAGAAATCGTCTACGAACCGGAGATGCCTGGGGCATCGACCCGATGAGAAGAAGTGGTGTTCCACGACGCACGGTGCCCTGAATCAGGCACACGAGTCCTTCAACCATAGCAGCGCTCCGTGCGCTGCACGGTCAGTGCTGCGGAGACCCGTACCGTTCGCCGACCGGGATCTCGACCGCGACGGTGCTGCCGGGCTGCGCGAGCGGACACGCCCACGCCGGGTCGTACGCGCACGACGGGTTGTAGGCGAAGTTGAAGTCGAGCACGAGGCTGCGCGGGGCGCTGCCCGGTCCGAGGTCGGCGCCCTTGATGGTGTCGAGCAGATACCGCCCGCCGCCGTAGGTGCCGCCGGCCAGCCGCGACAGCGCATCCTTGACCGGCACGAAGACACCGCCGCCGTAGACCGCGATCTTCCAGACGTCGAGTTCGCCGACACCGGGCACGTCGACGACCCCGATGCGGTCGAACGGCACGACGCCGTCGGTTCCGGTCTCGAAGTCCATGTGCTTCTCCTCGGCGGCTTGCACCTCGACCTCGAACCGCCACGCGGGGTCGTAGGGAGGCACGCGCAGGCCGGTGAAGGCCGCGAGGTCGTCGGCGAGCAGGGGAGACGACGGATGTTCGGCGAACAGCGAGTCGCGCTCTCGTCGCCACAGGTCGTGCGCGGCGGGCAGGTCGGTCGCCAGGCGAACCTCGGCATACATCGCGAAGACGCGGCGCCGCCAGTCGAGAAGCGCGAGTGCAGACGCCGGGGTCACCACGTGCGGGCCAGGTGCCGCATGCGCAGCGCGCGCCACTGCCAGAACAGCCAGTAGCCCGGCCACAGCAGAGCCGACAGGTAGCCCGCGTCGAAGACGAGCTGGTCGCGGTACAGGGTGCGTCCGTCGGGCAGCGGTGCGACCGCCATGGTGTGCTGCCACTGCGTCGTGACGGTGAAGATGCCGGAGAGTCCGTAACCGGAGTCGCGTATCAACCGTGCGCCCATGCGATCGCGCGGGTAGCTGATCGCGATGACCTGCTCGCCGACGGGAACGATACCGAGGCCGGCGACGGCGACCCGGTGCTCACCTTCCGGCCAGAGCTCGGGAAAGCCGTCTGCCTCGAGCGACTGAAAGTCGAGCAGCGGCGACGACACCTCCTTCAGAACGGAGGGGGAGCGGATGGCGCGCCACGCGACGTCCGCGTCGCAGTCGAGCACCAGCTTGAGGAGAACACGCATGACTCCAGTGTCGGTACTGCGGGGTCGCAAAGCCGAGAGGCGGGGCCGTGTCGCCGACGCGATACTGTCGAATGGTGGATTCGACGCACTCGCAGAGCCAGTACCAGGTCCGTTTCGACTGGGGAGTCGCGGGTGCCGCAGACGTCGGCGACGGGGTCGACGTGACGGTGTGGGTCGACGCCCTCGAGGCGGTCGGCGCCGCGGCATCCATCGACGACCTGCCGGGCACCGTGGTGACCGCGACCCTGCGCAACCGCAGCGCCGTGGCCGACTGGGTGCTCGCGCGGCAGGCGGAGAAGGGCGACCGGTTCGTCGTCGCGATCATCGCCGCCGGTGACACCAGGGCCGATGGCAGCGCCCGCGTCTCGGTAGAGGACCTGCTCGCCGCCGGTGCCGTCATCGACGCGCTCACCGAGCGGGGCATCGACCACTGCTCACCCGAGGCGGCGGCCGCATCGGCGGCGTTCGCGGGGCTCCGGTCGGCGACCAGGCACCTCGTCGGGGCGTCGGGTAACGGGCGTGCGATCGCCGCGGCCGGCCGCCGTGACGACGTGCTGCATTCGGCCCAGCTGGATGCCAGCACCGAGGTCATCGCGCGGGGGAATGCGCGGGGCGACCAGCACGGTTGACATACACGGGCCCCCGGCCCGAACCGCCGCCGGGCCTGACTACCGTTCATCGTTTCGTCGTCGATACCCAGGAGGCATCCCATGAAGGCCACACTCAACGGCACCGTGATCGCCGAGGCTCCGAAGGAGGAGCTCGTGATGATCGAGGGCAACTGGTACTTTCCGCCGGCCAGCGTCAACACCGAGTACTTCTCCGACTCGCCCACCCAGTACAACTGCCCGTGGAAGGGCGACGCCAAGTACTTCGTGGTGAAGGACGGCGACACTGGCCTGCAGGACCGCGCGTGGAGCTACCCGACCCCCTACGAGACCGCCATCCAGCGCGTCGGCTCGGACTTCAGCGGGTACGTCGCATTCTGGAAAGAAGTAAAGGTCACCGAGTAGTCGGTTGCGGCGCTACCGAGTAGCGGACTGCCGGTGCGGGCCGACCTGGCGTTCCGTCCAGTGGATCAGGAACGCCGGGTCGAACCGCTTCGAGCATCGACCGCACGCCATCGGCCGCGCCGGGCGGCGGTAGCGGTAGTGCGTGTGGCCGCCCGGACACTGCCCGACCCACGGAGCGAGGTCACCCGCGATCGCGCCGTCGTGCAGTCTGCTGCCGACGTAGCCGATGTCCCTCGCCACCGATTTCCATTTGGCACCATGCCCCGCCCGCGACCCCGCGATGGCGTGCGCCACCTCGTGCAGCAGCACCTGGTGGATCTCGTCGTCGGCGTAGCGAGCGGCGAGGTGACGGGACACCGAGATGCGCCGGTCGGTGTAGTTGCAGAGCCCGGCCCGCGTCTTTGCCGAGTCGAAGCGAAAGCTCCATGAGGTGTCGAGGTGCAGTGCGATGAGGGCCTCTGCCCACTGCCGCACCCGGTCTAGTTCAGCCACGCGACGAACCTAAGCCCGGCGACCGACGTCGCCGCTGGACCCCGGCATAGGCGGGCAGTGTCCGGATGAAACGCGAGTGGGCAGGACTAGTCGCGCTCGGCGATGGCGCCGCGCTCGATGTACTCGAGGGCGCTGTTCAGCGACTGCAACTGCTCGTGCGGTGCGCGCTGCGCGGTGCGCAGCTCGATCAGCTCGACCAGGGCGGTCTTGGCATCTTCGAGGCGCCCGAGGTCGACCGACAGGCTGGCCTGCTGGAACAGCGCGGTGGATTCGAGTTCGCCCCAGCCTTCGGTGCGGGCCGACTGGCGGCACGCCTTGACCTCGGTGATCGCACGTTCGAGCGACCCCTGGTCGTGCAGCACGCGGGCGCGGCGGAGCCGGGCTTCGGTGACCATCTCGCGGTCTCCCGTGAAGAAGGCGAGCCGGTAGCTCTCTTCCGCCGTGGCCAGGGCCTCGTCGAGGCGCCCGAGCACGCGCAGCAGCTCGGCCCGTTCGGCGACGGCGTCGGTGCTGCGCGCGGTGCCGAGTTCTTCGAGGCGCGCGCGGGCGGCTTTCTCGTCCGTCTGTTCGCGGAATGTGTTGCTCATCATCGTCCTACGAGATTAGCCCGCCGCCGGGGGTTCATCTTCCCTGCACCGGTGCGAGTTGAACTTGGATGACCTGGTCGTCGCCGTCGCGAGGCGATCCGTTGCCGTCGGTGTTGCTCGTGAGCACCCACAGCGTTCCGTCGGGGCCGGCCGCGACATCCCGGATCCGGCCGTACGTCTGCTGGAACCACGGCACCGTCGTCGCGCCGCCGTCGTAGATCGCCCACACCCGCTGGCCGCGCAGCGACGCGAGGAAGAACGTGCCGCGAACGTGGGCGAGGCCGCTCGGGCTCGCCTCGGCGGTCGACCACTGTGCCGCGGGATTCACGTAGGCGGGGTCGTCGCTGACGCCCTCCACCACGGGCCAGCCGTAGTTGGCGCCCGGCTCGATGCGGTTGAACTCGTCCCAGGTGTTCTGCCCGAACTCGGCCGCCCACAGCTGGCCGTCGTCGTCCCACGCGATGCCCTGCGGGTTGCGATGCCCGAGGGAGTAGACGAGCGACCCCGCGGTGGGGTTGTCGTCAGGGGCCGCGCCGGCCGGCGTCATCCGCAGGATCTTGCCGTTCAGCGAGGCAGGGTCCTGTGAGCTGGTACGGATGCTGGCATCTCCCGTCGTGGCGTAGAGCATGCCATCAGGGCCGAACGCGATGCGGCCGCCGTTGTGGTTGCCCGCCTTGACGATGCCGGTGAGCACGTTCTCGCTCGCGCCGAGCGTGAGTGCTCCCGCGGCGCCCTGCAGCGGCATCCGTACGATGCGGTTGTCCGACGCCGAGGTGTGGAACGCGTACAGCCACGTGGTGTCGCCGTCGACGAGGGTGTCGAGGCCGAGCAGGCCGCCCTCGCCGCCGGGCACCGTGTCGGCGATTACCCCGACCTCGCGCAGGTCGCCGGCCGCGGTGCGTTCGAGGATGCGCCCGGTGTCGCGCTCGGAGATGAGCACAGAGCCGCTGTCGAGGGGAGCGAGCGACCACGGGGTCTCGAGTCCCGTCGCGACCTGGATCGGCTCGCCGACCGGCTGCACGGGGCCGGGATCGGGGGCAGGAGCGGGGACGGGCTCGGCGGGAGCCGCGGAGTCACCCGGCTCGCTCGGGCTCGGGGATGGCGAGCTGGGGGCCGGCGGAAGCGGTGTCGCCTGCTCCTGCGCGGCGCACCCGGTGATCGCCATCGTGCCGGCCAGCAGGAGGGCGGCGCCCGTGGTTGCCCCACCGCGCCGCCTGGTTGCGTTGCCCCGTGTGCTCATGCACCCCATTGTCGGCGACCCGGCTGGGCGGCCGGTCAGCTGTCGGCGACCCGGCAGCGCGGTCGGTCAGCTGCCGCGGCGCACCTGGAAGATGTTCTTCGACGGGGGAGGCGACGGGATCGCGGTGGCGTCGGTCACGATCGGGGCGCCCGCGATGAAGTCGTCGAGCTCTCGACCGGCGACCATCTTCGACGGGTGTGGTCCGCCGGCCAGCAGCCGTGGCATCCACTCCAACGGCAGTTCGTCCCGGGAGCCGACCAGCACGATGTTGCCGAACCGGCGGCTCTTGAGGATCTGCGTCTCGGCCAGCGCCGCGACGTTGCCGAGGGCACACTGCAGCGTCGCCGCCTGCCCGCGCGCGAATGCGAGGCCGGGACCGTCGGCGACGTTGACCACCACGACGCCGCCTGGCGCGAGCAGCGTCGCGACCTCGGTGTAGAACTCGAGGCTGGTCACGTGCGCGGGAGTGCGTGCCCCCGAGAAGACGTCGACCACGACGAGGTCGGCGCTGCCGCGGAGCCCGGGCGGCAGCTTCTCGAGCACCTCGCGGGCGTCGCCGTGCCGCACCCGGATCGACGCCTGCTTCGGCAGCGGCATCTCGGCGCGAACGAAATCGACGAGGTCGCTCTCGAGCTCGATCACCTGCTGGCGGGAACCCGGGCGGGTCGCCTCGATGTAGCGGGGCAACGTGAACGCGCCAGCCCCGAGGTGCACGGCGGTGATAGGGGAGCCGCTGTCGCCCAACTGGTCGATCACGTGCCCGATGCGCTGGATGTATTCGAAGAACAGCTGGCTGGGGTCGTCGAGGTTGACGTGTGACTGCGGGGTTCCGTCGACGGTGAGGGTCACGCTGCCCGGTACGAAGCGATCCGGGGCGATCTCGGCGAGGAATCCGCTCGATTTCAGCACGATGGAGGGGTTATCTGGCACGCTCCGACGATAGCCCGCGCCGGTGACCGGCGAGTTATACCCCGAATTTTGAAACAGGTCAAGGATCAACTAGACACGGCGCGTCTGGGGACCTATGCTTGTTCTTTGCGCTCCTGGAAGATCTACGCCTTCATATTGCGGTCGGCCCTCGCGTGAGCAGTCAGATTCTGCCACGACGATTCCATGGAGCAATCACCACACCGACTGTAACTGGCCACGAGGCCCACCGGAGGTTATTTCCTTGGCTGCTGCTCGCAACGCAACCACCAGCAATTCCCACAAGAACGGTCGGACGGCATCCCGTCTCTCGTTCGCCAAGATCACGGACAACCTGACGGTACCCGATCTTCTGGCCCTGCAGACCGAGAGCTTCGACTGGCTCGTCGGCAACGACATCTGGAAGAACCGGGTCGCCGAAGCGCAGGCCCAGGGACGCCAGGACCTCGCATCGCGCAGCGGCCTCGAGGAGATCTTCGAAGAGATCTCCCCCATCGAGGACCTCGGCGAGACGATGCAGCTGTCGTTCGCGAAGCCCGAGCTCGAGCCCGAGAAGTACACGATCGACGAATGCAAGGAGCGCGGCAAGACCTATTCCGCTCCCCTCTACGTCGAGGCCGAGTTCATGAACCACCTCACGGGTGAGATCAAGACCCAGACCGTCTTCATGGGTGACTTTCCCCTGATGACCGAAAAGGGCACGTTCATCATCAACGGCACCGAGCGTGTCGTCGTGTCGCAGCTCGTGCGTAGCCCCGGCGTCTACTTCGACCGCGCGCAGGAGAAGACCTCCGACAAGGACATCTACTCCGCCCGCATCATCCCGAGCCGCGGTGCATGGCTCGAGTTCGAGATCGACAAGCGCGACCAGGTGGGCGTCCGCATCGACCGCAAGCGCAAGCAGTCGGTCACCGTCTTCCTCAAGGCCCTCGGCCTGACCAGCGAAGAGATCCTCGAGGAGTTCAAGGGCTTCTCGTCGATCGAGCTGACCCTCGAGAAGGACAACATCCTGACGAAGGATGAAGCCCTCAAGGACATCTACCGCAAGCTCCGTCCGGGAGAGCAGGTCGCCGCCGAGGCAGCCCGCGCGCTCCTCGACAACTTCTACTTCAACTCGAAGCGCTACGACCTCGCGAAGGTCGGTCGTTACAAGATCAACCGCAAGCTCGGTATCGAAGCCGACCTGTCGAACTCGGTCCTGACCAACGAAGACATCATCGGCACGATCAAGTACCTGGTGTCGCTGCACGACGAGCAGAAGACGATCGCCGGCGTTCGCGACGGCAAGCCCGTCGACATCCGCCTCGACATCGACGACATCGACCACTTCGGCAACCGTCGTATCCGCGCGGTCGGCGAGCTCATCCAGAACCAGGTGCGCACCGGCCTCAGCCGCATGGAGCGCGTCGTTCGCGAGCGCATGACCACGCAGGACATCGAAGCGATCACCCCGCAGACCCTGATCAACGTGCGCCCCGTCGTCGCCGCGATCAAGGAGTTCTTCGGAACCTCGCAGCTGAGCCAGTTCATGGACCAGAACAACCCCCTCGCTGGCCTGACGCACAAGCGTCGCCTGTCTGCGCTGGGCCCGGGTGGTCTGAGCCGTGAGCGTGCAGGCGTCGAGGTGCGAGACGTTCACCCGTCGCACTACGGCCGCATGTGCCCGATCGAGACCCCGGAAGGCCCGAACATCGGCCTGATCGGATCGCTCGCATCGTTCGCCCGCATCAACGCGTTCGGGTTCATCGAGACCCCGTACCGCCGCGTCGTCGACGGTGTCGTCACCGAGACCATCGACTACCTGACCGCCAGCGAAGAAGACGAATTCATCGTCGCGCAGGCCAACGCCCCCCTCACCAAGGACGCCCGCTTCGCCGAAGCCCGCGTCCTGGCGCGGAAGAAGGGTGGAGAGGTCGACCTCATCCCCGGCGAAGACATCGGATACATGGACGTCTCGCCGCGCCAGATGGTGTCTGTCGCGACATCCCTCATCCCCTTCCTCGAGCACGACGATGCGAACCGCGCACTCATGGGTGCCAACATGCAGCGCCAGGCCGTTCCGCTGCTGCGCAGCGAGAGCCCGCTCGTCGGAACCGGTATGGAGGGCTACGCGGCCATCGACGCCGGAGACGTGCTCACCGCCGACAAGGCGGGTGTCGTCTCCGAGGTCTCGGCCGAGGTCGTCACCGTGCAGCTCGACGAGGGTGGGACGCAGAGCTACTACCTGCGCAAGTTCGACCGCTCCAACCAGGGCACCAGCTACAACCACCGCGTGATCGTGAGCGCGGGCGACCGCGTCGAGGTCGGCGAGGTCCTGGCAGACGGCCCCGCGACGGAGAACGGCGAGCTCGCGCTGGGCAAGAACCTCCTCGTGGCGTTCATGCCGTGGGAGGGCCACAACTTCGAAGACGCGATCATCCTGAGCCAGAACCTGGTGAAGGACGACGTGCTCTCCTCGATCCACATCGAGGAGTACGAGGTCGACGCCCGCGACACCAAGCTCGGCAAGGAGGAGATCACCCGTGACCTCCCCAACGTCAGCCCGGAGCTGCTGGCCGACCTCGACGAGCGCGGCATCATCCGCATCGGCGCCGAGGTCCGCCCCGGCGACATCCTCGTCGGCAAAGTCACGCCCAAGGGCGAGACCGAGCTGTCGGCCGAGGAGCGCCTGCTGCGCGCCATCTTCAACGAGAAGAGCCGCGAAGTGCGCGACACCTCGCTGAAGGTTCCCCACGGTGAGCAGGGCACGATCATCGCCGTCAAGGAGTTCAACGCCGACAACGACGACGAGCTCGGCTCGGGCGTCAACCAGCGCGTCGTCGTGTACATCGCCCAGAAGCGCAAGATCACCGAGGGCGACAAGCTCGCCGGACGCCACGGCAACAAGGGCGTCATCTCGAAGATCCTGCCGGTCGAAGACATGCCGTTCCTCGCGGACGGAACCCCGGTCGACATCGTGCTGAACCCGCTCGGTATCCCCGGACGAATGAACTTCGGCCAGGTTCTCGAGACCCACCTCGGGTGGATCGCGAAGCAGGGCTGGAACGTCGAGGGCAGCCCGAAGTGGGCAGGCCGTCTTCCCGAGCAGGCGCACTCCGCCGCCCCAGGCACCAAGGTCGCGACCCCGGTGTTCGACGGTGCGCTCGAGGAAGAGATCGCAGGTCTGCTCGACTCGACCACCCCGACCCGTGACGGCGACCGCCTGATCGACTCGACCGGTAAGACCCGCCTCTTCGACGGCCGCTCCGGCGAGCCGTTCCCCGAGCCGGTCTCCGTGGGGTACATGTACATCCTCAAGCTCCACCACCTCGTCGACGACAAGATCCACGCGCGTTCGACCGGGCCGTACTCGATGATCACGCAGCAGCCGCTGGGTGGTAAGGCGCAGTTCGGTGGACAGCGCTTCGGTGAGATGGAGGTGTGGGCCCTCGAGGCCTATGGCGCCGCCTACGCACTGCAGGAGTTGCTCACCATCAAGTCCGACGACATCCTCGGCCGCGTCAAGGTCTACGAGGCGATCGTCAAGGGCGAGAACATCCAGGAGCCCGGTATCCCCGAGAGCTTCAAGGTTCTGATCAAGGAAATGCAGTCGCTGTGCCTGAACGTCGAGGTCCTCTCGGCAGACGGAACCACGGTCAGCCTGCGCGACACGGATGACGAGGTGTTCCGCGCGGCGGAAGAGCTCGGAATCAACATTTCCACCCGGTTCGAGAACTCGTCGATCGACGAGATCTAACCGCGGCCTGATCCAGACTTTCGTTCCAAAGAGAGAAGAAAACATTGCTCGACGTTCACGCGTTTGACGAAATCAAGATCGGTCTTGCGACCGCTGACGACATCCGTCGTTGGTCGCACGGCGAGGTAAAGAAGCCAGAAACCATCAACTACCGCACGCTGAAGCCCGAGAAGGACGGCCTCTTCGGAGAGCAGATCTTCGGGCCGAGCCGTGACTGGGAGTGCTCGTGCGGCAAGTACAAGAGGGTGCGCTTCAAGGGCATCGTTTGTGAGCGCTGCGGCGTCGAGGTCACCAAGTCCGCGGTTCGCCGCGAGCGCATGGGCCACATCGAGCTCGCAGCCCCCGTCACCCACATCTGGTACTTCAAGGGCGTACCCAGCCGCCTCGGATACCTGCTCGACATGGCGCCGAAGGACCTCGAGAAGGTCATCTACTTCGCCGCGTACATGATCATCTCGGTCGACGTCGATGCCCGCCACGCGGACATGCCAGGGCTCGAGAACGAGCTGCGCCTCGAGATTAAGGAGCTCGAAAACCAGCGCGACACCCGCATCGCGGATCGCCTGAGCCGTCTCGAGACCGACCTCGCCGCACTCGAGGCCGAGGGCGCCAAGAGCGACCAGAAGCGTCGCACCAAGGACGCCGCCGAGAAGGAGATGAGCCAGGCCCGCAAGAGCCTGGACGAGCAGATCGCCCACCTCGAGCGCGTGTGGGATGACTTCCGCAGCCTCAAGGTCGGCGACCTGAAGCCGGAAGACGCCGTCTTCCACGAGCTCCAGGACCGCTTCGGCATCTACTTCGAGGGCTTCATGGGCGCCGAGGCGATCCAGAAGCGCCTGCAGGCATTCGACCTCGCGGCAGAGAGCGAATCGCTCCACCTGCAGATCGCCGAGGGCAAGGGCCAGAAGAAGATCCGCGCGATCAAGCGACTGCGCGTGGTCAACTCCTTCCTGCAGACCGGCAACTCGCCGGCCGCGATGGTGCTCGAGGTCGTTCCGGTCATCCCGCCGGAGCTGCGCCCGATGGTGCAGCTCGACGGTGGCCGTTTCGCGACCTCCGACCTCAACGACCTCTACCGTCGTGTGATCAACCGCAACAACCGCCTCCGTCGACTGCTCGACCTCGGTGCCCCCGAGATCATCGTCAACAACGAGAAGCGCATGCTGCAGGAGGCCGTCGACGCACTGTTCGACAACGGTCGCCGTGGTCGCCCCGTCACCGGTACCGGTAACCGCGCCCTCAAGTCCCTGAGCGACATGCTCAAGGGAAAGCAGGGTCGTTTCCGCCAGAACCTGCTCGGAAAGCGCGTCGACTACTCCGGTCGTTCGGTCATCATCGTCGGACCCCAGCTCAAGCTCCACCAGTGTGGCCTGCCCAAGCAGATGGCACTCGAGCTGTTCAAGCCGTTCGTGATCAAGCGCCTCATCGACCTCAGCCACGCGCAGAACATCAAGAGCGCCAAGCGTATGGTCGAGCGTTCACGACCGCAGGTGTGGGACGTGCTCGAGGAGATCATCCGCGAGCGCCCCGTGCTGCTGAACCGCGCACCGACCCTTCACCGCCTGGGCATCCAGGCGTTCGAACCGCAGCTCGTCGAGGGCAAGGCCATCCAGCTGCACCCGCTCGTGTGTGCCGCGTTCAACGCGGACTTCGACGGTGACCAGATGGCAGTCCACCTGCCGCTGTCGGTCGAGGCGCAGGCCGAGGCCCGCGTGCTGATGCTCGCGTCGAACAACATCCTCAAGCCGTCAGACGGTCGCCCGGTGACCCTGCCCACGCAGGACATGATCATCGGCCTGCACCACCTGACCACGCTCAAGGACGGCGTCGAGGGCGAAGGGCGTGCATTCTCGTCGGTCGCCGAGGCGATCCTCGCGTTCGACCAGCACTCGCTCGACCTCAACGCCAAGGTGCGCATCCGCCTCGATAACCTGCACTTCGCCGATGGTGAAGCGCCGGAGGGCTTCGTGCAGGGCCAGCGGTTCCTCAAGGACACCACGCTCGGCCGCGCACTGTTCAACGAGGCACTGCCGTCGGACTACCCGTTCATCGAGGCCGTCGCCGACAAGGGACAGCTCTCGGCGATCGTGAACGACCTCGCAGAGCGCTACCCCAAGGTGGAGGTCGCCGCAGCACTCGACCGCATCAAGGACGCCGGTTTCTACTGGGCCACCCGCTCCGGTGTGACCGTCGCGCTCTCCGACGTTCTGACCCCGCCGAACAAGCGCGAGATCATCGGCAGCTACGAGAAGCAGGCCGCCAAGGTCCAGACCCAGTACGAGAAGGGACTCACGACCGACGCCGAGCGTCGCCAGGAGCTCATCGAGATCTGGAACAAGGCCACCGCAGAAGTCGCCACGGCGATGGAAGCGAACATGCCGGAGAACAACAACATCAACCGCATGGTCACCTCCGGTGCCCGTGGTAACTGGATGCAGGTTCGCCAGATCGCCGGTATGCGTGGACTGGTGTCGAACCCCAAGGGTGAGATCATCCCGCGTCCGATCATCTCGAGCTACCGGGAAGGCCTGTCAGTCGCCGAGTACTTCATCGCGACCCACGGTGCCCGTAAGGGACTCGCCGACACCGCGCTGCGTACGGCCGACTCCGGGTACCTCACCCGTCGTCTGGTCGACGTCTCGCAGGATGTCATCATCCGCGAGGACGACTGTGGAACGGTGCGAGGCCTCAACCTCGTCGTCGCGACCGCAGACGCATCCGGAGAACTGGTTCGCGACCCGAACGTCGAGAGCGCCCTCTACGCCCGCAGCCTTGCTGAGGACGCCGTGGATGCCTCGGGTACGGTCATCGCCAAGGCCGGGGACGACGTCGGCGACGTGCTGATCGAGGAGCTCATCGAGGCTGGGATCACCCACGCCAAGGTCCGCTCCGTGCTGACCTGCGAGTCGACCGTCGGTGTCTGTGCTGCCTGCTACGGCCGCTCGCTCGCCACGGGACTGCTCGTCGACATCGGTGAGGCCGTCGGCATCATCGCGGCCCAGTCGATCGGTGAGCCGGGAACCCAGCTCACGATGCGTACCTTCCACACCGGTGGTATCGCGTCGGCCGACGACATCACGCAGGGTCTGCCCCGCGTCACCGAGCTGTTCGAGGCTCGTACCCCCAAGGGTGCGTCCCCGATTGCCGAGGCCGCCGGTCGCATCACCATCGAGGACACGGACCGCAGCCGCAAGCTGATCCTGACCCCCGACAACGGTGACGAGGCCATCGCTTACCCCGTGCTCAAGCGCGCGACGCTCCTCGTCGAAGACGGAGAGCACGTCGAGCTCGGCCAGCAGCTGCACGTCGGCGCGATCGACCCGAAGGAAGTCCTCCGGGTTCGCGGTGTCCGTGCGGTGCAGGAGCACCTCGTCGGTGGAGTGCAGGGCGTCTACCGTTCGCAGGGCGTGCCGATCCACGACAAGCACATCGAGGTCATCGTTCGCCAGATGCTCCGCAAGGTCACCGTCGTCGACCACGCCGACACCGACCTGCTCCCCGGAGAGCTCGTCGACCGTCTCAAGTACAACGAGATCAACCGGGCGGCACTCACCGAGGGCAAGAAGACCGCGTCGGCTCGCCAGGAGGTCATGGGTATCACCAAGGCATCCCTCGCGACCGAGTCGTGGCTGTCGGCCGCGTCGTTCCAGGAGACCACCCGGGTCCTGACCCAGGCGGCCATGGAGGGCAAGTCCGACTCGCTGATGGGCCTGAAGGAGAACGTGATCATTGGAAAGCTGATCCCGGCCGGAACCGGTCTCCCGAAGTACCGCAACGTGTCCGTCGAGGCCACCGAAGAGGCGAAGGCCGAGCGCTACCCGAACCGCATCTTCACCGATGACGCGTCGTTCAGCGAATCCGACCTGTCGTTCGTCGACTTCGACAGCTTCAGCTCCGACGACTTCACGCCGGGCACCTACAGCTGACCGGTCTCACCACCGACAGCCAGTGACGACTGATGGCCCCCTGCTTCGGCGGGGGGCCATCGGCCGTTAAGGGGCCGGCGGGAGCGGTGGCGGCGGGCGCAGCATCCACTTCTATGCATCCGGCATGAATCGGGGGCCGCGGCGGTTGTGTAACCCGACGACACATCCGCGCCCGCGTTCGGCCGGCCCGGGTACCGTGTCATTCTCCCCACATACGAAGGACATCCATTGCGCCGCGCCAGCTCGTTCTCTGCCACCAAGCTCTCTGCCGTGATCGCCATCACCGCATCTGCCGCACTCGTGCTCAGCGGGTGCGCCGGTGGGGCGGATGATTCGGCCGGCGGGTCGGCGGGCGGCTCCGCCGAGGCGAACTCCCTCGCGGCCGTTCAGGAGTCCGGCGTTCTCGTCGTCGGCACCGAGGGCACCTACCGGCCGTTCACGTTCCACGAAGACGGGACGGGCGACCTCACCGGCTACGACGTCGAGATCATCACCGCCGTCGCCGACGAGCTCGGCGTCGAGGCGCAGTTCGAGGAGACCCAGTGGGACGCGATCTTCGCGGGCCTCGAGTCCGGTCGCTTCGCCGTGATCGCGAACCAGGTGTCGATCAACGACGAGCGCGAGGCCGCCTACGACTTCTCAACGCCCTACACCGTGAGCCCCGGCGTCATCGTCGTGCCGGAGGACAACACCGACATCACCTCGTTCGACGACCTCGCGGGCAAGACCACCGCGCAGTCGCTCACGAGCAACTGGTACGAGCTCGCCACCGAGAGCGGCGCCAACGTCGAGGCCGTCGAGGGTTGGGCGCAGGCCGTCGCGCTGCTCGAGCAGGGCCGCGTCGACGCGACCGTCAATGACAACCTGACCTTCCTCGACTACGAGCAGCAGCAGGGGGACACCGGGCTCAAGATCGCGGCCGAGACGGACGACCCGTCGCTCAACGCGTTCGCCTTCGCCAAGGGCAACACCGAACTGCGCGACGCCGTCGACGAGGCACTCGAGACGCTCCGCGCCGACGGCACCCTCGCCGAGATCTCGGAGAAGTACTTCGGGGTCGACGTCAGCGAATAGTCTCGCTGCATGCAAGAACCGATTGCAGACCTGCTGCTGCGGTCTCTGCTTCCCCTGATCGAGGGTGCCATCCTCGGCACGATCCCGCTCGCGCTCTCGTCGTTCGCGATCGGGCTCGTGATCGCGCTCGGCATGGCGCTCATGCGGCTGTCGAAGAACCGCCTGGTGTCGGGCATCGCCCGGGCGTACATCTCGGTGATCCGGGGTACACCGCTGCTGGTGCAGCTGTTCGTCATCTTCTACGGCCTGCCGTCCATCGGCCTCGTCGTCGACCCGTGGCCGAGCGCGATCATCGCGTTCTCGCTCAACGTGGGCGGCTACGCGGCCGAGGTGATCCGGGCGGCGATCCTGTCGGTGCCCAAGGGGCAGTGGGAGGCCGGGCACACGATCGGCATGTCCCGCGGACGCACCCTCGTGCGCATCATCCTTCCCCAGGCCGCCCGGGTGTCGGTGCCGCCGCTGTCGAACACGTTCATCAGCCTGGTCAAGGACACCTCGCTCGCGTCGCTCATCCTGGTGACCGAGCTGTTCCGCAACGCGCAGGAGATCGCCGCGTTCAGCCAGGAATTCATGGCGCTGTACATCGAGGCCGCGGTCATCTACTGGGTGATCTGCCTCGCCCTGTCGTCGGTGCAGGGATCACTCGAGAAGAGACTGGACCGCTATGTCGCCCACTGACCCCATCGCTGCCGATCCGTCGGGCGCCGACCCGTCGCCGGCCGGCCAGGCCCTCCTCACCGTTCGCGGGCTGAGCAAGCGCTTCGGCGACAACGAGGTGCTCAAGTCGATCGACCTCACCGTGCAGCCCGGCCAGATCGTCGCGCTGATCGGCCCGTCGGGCTCCGGCAAGACGACCGTGCTGCGCTCCCTCAACGGCCTCGAGGTGCCGGATGCGGGTATCGCCGACGTCGCGGGCGAGGTGCACGTCGACTTCGCCGCGTCGCCGTCGCGCGCCGAGATCAACGCCCTGCGCGACCGCTCGGCAATGGTGTTCCAGCACTTCAACCTGTTCCCGCACAAGACCGTTCTCGAGAACGTGATCGAGGGCCCGGTGCAGGTTCAGAAGAGATCGAAAGTGGATGCCACGGCAGACGCCCTCGCCCTGCTCGCGCGCGTCGGCCTGAGCGACAAGCGCGACGCGTACCCCTTCGAGCTCTCCGGCGGGCAGCAGCAGCGCGTCGGCATCGTGCGCGCGCTGGCCCTGAAGCCACAGCTGCTGCTGTTCGACGAGCCGACGTCGTCGCTCGATCCGGAACTCGTCGGCGACGTGCTCGACGTCATCCGCGAGCTGGCCGGCGAGGGCTGGACCATGCTCATCGTCACCCACGAGCTGCAGTTCGCGAAGCAGGTGGCCGACCAGGTGGTGTTCATGGACGGCGGGCGGGTCGTGGAGCACGGGCACCCCCGCGACGTGCTGGTGAGCCCGCAGCACGAGCGCACCCGGCAGTTCCTGCGGCGGTTGCTGGACCGCTGAGGCGGCGCCGCGGCATCCACCGGCCGCTGCCGGACGTACCGGGTACCGCTCAGTCGAACATGTCTCCCATGTCGCCGAGTCCCTCGAGCAGGCCACCGATCGCGAGGCCGCCGATGACGCCGCCGAGCATGCCAGAACCGCCGCCTCCGCGACCATAGCCGCCGCCGTATCCACCGCGACCGTACCCGCCGCCGTATTGCTGCTGTTGCTGGTACTGCGCCTGCTGCTGCGCGCGCTGGATGTCGGCGTGGGCGAGGTTGGCCGCCTCGGAGGCGCGGGATGCCGAGCGACGCACCGTGGAGAGCGCGGCCTCCGGGTCGTTGTCGCGGAGGTCGTCGGCTGTGACGAGGTCGCGTTCCGCCTCGGCGAGGCGCGTTCGGGCATCGGCGCCGACGGGCGCGCTGTAGTCGTTGATGATGTTGCGGGCGGCGGCGATCTGCTGGCTGGCGTCGTCGCGTGCTGTCGCGTATGCGGCACGGAGGCGGGCCGCACGTTCCGCGCGGTTCTCGCGCTCGGCCATGGCGTCGTCGAGGGCGGTGTTGGCCTGGCGCACGGCAGACAGTGACCCGATCGGATCCTGGGGTGCGTTGCGCGCCGGCAGGTCGCGCAGCGCGCGGTCGAGGGCGGCGATGGCGTTGTCGATGCCGCTGCGACGCTCGACGGCCGGGAGCGCCCGGGCCACGGCGAGCTCCTGGCGCGATTCGGCGATCATGTCGGCGAGGGTCGCCTCGGCGCTGATCGCCTCGACCTCGAAGCGCTCGACGGCGTCGAGCAGCCCCTCGGCGCGGCTGGTGGTCTCCGCGGAGGCGCCGACGGTCGCGAGGGCCTCGTCGTCGCGCCCGGAACCGAGGCGTGACTCGGCGACCTGCGCGCTGCGTTCGGCGAAGTCCAGGAGGTGGAGTGCCTGGTCGGCATTGCCCGAGATGGGTGCGAGCGCGGCATCCGAATACCGCAGGGAAAGGCGGTCGATCGTCTCGCTTGCCGCGGGGATGGCCGAACGCACCCGCTCGATGTCGCGGCGCACGGCCACGATGCGGTCGGGGGTGCGCTTGGCCTCGAGGCGGCGCTGGCTGAACGACGCCTGCTGGCGGGAGAGGTCGGTGTCGATGGCCCCGCTCATGGCGATGATGCGCTGCGTCCACTCGTCGCGCTGGGCGTCGGTGTCGGGCACGTGGTCGCTGAGCAGCTGGTTGAGGTGGAATGCCTCGCTGAGGGATTCCCGGGCCGCGCGAATGGCGGCATCGAAGTCGGTCGTGGCACTCGCGCCGAAGTCGGCCTTGGCGAATTCGAGGTCGTCGGTGGCGAGCCGCAGGCGTTCGTCGGCCCGCATCAGGGCGGCGCCGGCGTCGCGGGTGAGCTCGGCGAACCGGGCCTCGGCCTGCGAGGCCAGCTCGGCGCGGCGCTCGCGCCCCCTGCGGCGAAAGACGACGATCGCGGTGGTCGCGGCGACGCCCACTGCCGCGAGGCCCGCAACGAGGATGATCACGAGCAGGGTTTCCATGACCTGATCCTACGGCGCGCTTTCCTAATGGCCGGTGGGGATGCTGCTGCCGTCGCAAGGCGCTGCGCCGCAGCATCCATCACCCAACGACAACAGCCGCCCGCCCGATGGGCGAACGGCTGCGGCCGATGGAGCTCGTGACTAGTTCAGTTCGTACTTGGTGAGGAAGGCCTCGGCGACGTCGGCGCTCGACATGCGGTCGACCTGCACCATGGCGAGGTACTCGGTAAGGTTCTCGGTGGTGAGCACCTCGGAGACCGAGTTGAGCGCCGCGGTGACCTCGTCGGTCACCTTGGACTCGCGGATGATCGGAACGATGTTCTGCGCGAGGAACAGGTTCTGGGTGTCCTCGAGTGCGACGAGGTCGTTGACCTCGATCGCGGAGTCGGTGGAGAAGAGGTTCGCCACGTCGACCTGCTCGGTGAGCAGCGCGTCGAGGGTGAGCGGGCCACCGGCGTCGAGCGGGGTGAACTCCTGGAAGGTCACGCCGTAGAGCTCTTCGAGGCCGACGAGGCCCTGGTAGCGCTCGGCGAACTCGGGACCGGCGGCGAGGGTCAGTTCGCCGGCGACGGGGGCGAGGTCGTCGATGGTCTCGAGGCCGAATTCCTCGGCGGTGGCGGGGAGCACGCTCAGCGTGTCCTTGTCTTCGGCTTCGGCCTGCGGCAGCGCCACGATGCCCTCGGGCATGACCTCGACCAGTGCGTCGTAGACCTCCTCGGGGGTGGTGACGCCCTCGGGGGCGCCGCCGTCGACGAGGGCGGCGAGCAGCGCGCCGTTGTACTCGGGCAGCATGTCGATCGAGCCGTCTTCGAGGGCGGCGAGGTAGAGCTCGCGCGCGCCGATGCCGAACGAGCGCTCGACCTCCACGTCAGCGGCTTCAAGGGCCTGGGCGTACATCTCGCCGAGCAGTTCGCTCTCGGGGAAGTTGGCGGAGCCGATAATGATGGCCGAGGTGTCGGCCGAGTCACCCTCGGTGGCGTCGCCGGCGAGCGGGTCGCCGCCACCGGCGCATCCGGTCAGCACGACGCCGGCCGCACCGATGAGTGCGATCGAGCGGAGGAATTTGCGGGACATGGTTGGTGCCTTTCGGTTATCCCGCGCTGGCTGTGCCGGCACGGGGCTGTGTAGGAGAAACGGTAGGGAATGACTTCGACGGGCGCGTGAGAGCCCGCCCCGAGATTCCGGGGGAGACCACGAGCCGCTGGATGCCCTCGGCGACGAGGTCGATCACGATCGCGAGCACGGCGACCACCACGGCGCCGGCGACCACCCGGTCGTACTGGTTGAGGGCGAGGCCGTCGACGAGCAGGCGACCGAGGCCGCCGAGGCCGACGTAGGCGGCGACGGTGGCGGTAGCCACGACCTGCAGCGCCGCGCTGCGGAGGCCGCTGATGATCAGGGGCAGGGCCATCGGGATCTCGACGCGGAGCAGGATGCCGAGCTCGCGCATCCCCATGCCCTTGGCAGCGTCGACCGCGGCCCGGTCGACCGCGCGCAGTCCCGCGTAGGTCGACGTGAGGATCGGCGGGATGGCGAGGATCACCAGCGCGATCAGGGCCGGAATCAGCCCCAGCCCGAACATCGTGACCAACAGGCTCACGAGCCCGAGCGTCGGCAGCGCACGCCCGGCGTTGCCCGCATTGATCGCGACGAACGCGAGCCGCCCGGTGTGCCCGATGTACAGGCCGACGGGCACGGCGATGAGGATCGCGATCGCGAGGGCGAGGCCCGTGTAGTAGAGGTGCGTGACGATGAACGAGGGGATGCTGCCTGCCGCGCCGAACTCCCAGTTGGCCGGGTCGAACAGGTACGGGGTCTCCTGGGTGGTGCTCACGAGCGGCCTCCGATCCTCGACCACGGGGTGAGCTGTCTCTGCACCAGCACGATGATCACGTCGCAGAGCACCGCGAGCAGCACCGACAGCACGATGCCGACGATGATCGGGTCGATGTAGCCGAGCTGCAGCCCACGGGTGAACAGGGCCCCGAGACCGCCGACGCCGATCAGGGCGCCGACGCTGACCAGGCTGACGTTCGAGACCGCGGCGACGCGGAGCCCGGCGAGGATCACCGGGAGGGCGATGGGCAGTTCGACGCCGAACAGCCGGCGCACGCGCCGGTAGCCCATGGCCGACGCGGCCTGCGTGATCGTCGGGTCGACCGAGTTGAGCCCGTTCGCGACGACCCGCACCATGAGGGCGACCGTGTAGATGGTGAGCGCGGCGATGATGTTGATCGGCGACAGGATGCGGGTCCCGATGATTCCCGGCAGCACCACGAAAAGCGCGAGCGACGGGATGGCGTAGAGCAGGCCGCTCACGTTGATCAGCGGGTGGTACAGCCAGCGGTAGCGCACGGCGAGGTAGCCGAGCGGCAGCGCGATGATCACGCCGAGGATGACCGGCACGATCGCCAGCACCACGTGTTGGCCGAGCGCGGCCAGGATCAGGTCGACGTTGTTGGCGATGTAATCCATCAGCTGGTCGACTCGGCCTCGGCCCTGCGCCTGCGGCGGGCGTTCAGCTGGCGCACGAGGCTGTCGTGGCGCAGTACGCCGTCGGCCCGGCCGGTCTCGTCGACGCGCACGGCGATCCCGACGGGCGAGCTGATGGCGAGGTCGGTGACGAGTCGCAGGCTGTCACCGGTCACGAAGGTGCCGCCAAGGGGGGTGGGGTTGCTCGTGCTGCCGAGGCCGGGGCCCGTCCAGCCGTGCGGGTGGCCCGCGCCGTCGAGCACGAGCACCTCGCCGCCGGTGGCCACGGAAAACAGGTCGTCGACCTCGAGTGCGGCGGCGGTGTCGAACGAGAGGCTGCGGAATCCACGGTCGCGGCCGACGAAGTCGGCGACGAAGTCGTTCGCCGGTCGTTCGAGCAGCTCCTGCGGGGTCGCGAACTGGGCGAGGTGCCCGCCCTGGCGGAACACCGCGACCATGTCGCCGATCTTGATGGCCTCGTCGATGTCGTGGGTGACCAGCGCGATGGTCTTGCCGAGTTCGCCCTGGATGCGCAGGAATTCGGCCTGCAGCACCTCGCGTACGATCGGGTCGACGGCGCTGAACGGTTCGTCCATGAGCATGACGGGCGGGTCGGCGGCGAGTGCGCGGGCGACCCCTACGCGCTGCTGCTGGCCGCCGGAGAGCTGCACGGGGTAACGGTCGGCCATCGACTCGTCGAGGCCGACACGGTCCATCAGCTCGAGCGCGACGGCGCGGGCCTTCTTCTTGTTCACGCCGTTGAGGTGCGGAACGGTGGCGATGTTCTCGGCGATGGTGCGGTGCGGAAAGAGCCCGGCGTGCTGGATGACGTAGCCGATCCTGCGCCGCAGCAGGGCGTCGTCCTGGCTGGTCACGTCGTCGCCGTCGATCAGGATGCGGCCGGAGGTCGGCTCGATCATCCGGTTGATCATGCGCAGCGACGTGGTCTTGCCGCAGCCGGACGGCCCGACGAAGACCGTGATCTTGCCGGTGGGCAATTCGAGGTCGAGATTGTCGACGGCAACGGTGCCATCGGGAAAGACTTTGCGTACCCCGTCGAATGTGATCACGGTGGCGCTCCCGGTATTCGATCAGGCAGCCCTGGCGGACCTGCATGAGTGGCTTGACCCATCGTCGATGAACCCGTGATTACCAGCGGCGACTCCCTCACGATAGGCGAGTTAGTGGCCGTAGCGCAGCACGAAGGCGCTACTTTAGCACCCGATCTTTTCGTCGACGAAGTCACCCGAATGCGGGAATGCCTCGTTCTGGCCGGAGACTCTGGCGCGGAGGGCCGCGCCCAACACCGGTGGCGGCGATGTTCGCCATATGCTGTGAAATCACTGAGCGATGGTCAGAAGCGTCTGTTCCTGTCTGTCGTGCGCGGGGAGGAGAGGCGGACGGCGGCGACAGTGCGCCCCGGGCCCCTCGGCGTCGAGTTGGTGCGTGACCGATGTGAACCGCTTCACGCCCGTCATAAGTGAACCGGTTCACATGCGCCCGTGTCAAGGGGGCGCTGCGGGGTCGCCCCCGTAAGCTGGGCGGGTGACGGGGCCCCAACGACGAACGCTCCAGGACGTGGCCGATGCGGCCGGGTTGTCGAAGGCGGCGACGTCGTACGCGCTGCGAGGCATCCGCGGATCAGAACAGACGATGGCGCGGGTGCAGGCCATCGCCGTCGAACTGGGTTACACCGCCGACCCGATCGCCCGGGCGCTGGCCAGTGGGCGCACCGGCAGCGTCGCGATCGTCGGCTCGCTGCGCGACATGTGGCAGCAGCAGCTCGCGGTGATGCTGTCGACCGGCCTGCGCGAGCGGGGGCTGTCGGCCACGATCGCCGACGTCGCCGCATCGCCCGAGCGTGAGCACGCGGTGCTGCGTGCGCTCGCCGCCCAGCGTATCGACGCGATCGTGACCCTGCCCGTCGACCCGTCAGCCGCCTACTGGGCCGAGGTGCCGTCCGACGTGCGCGTGGTCTCGATCGGCGACGCCCTGACCGAGCGCCCGGATGCCGGCTGCGTATTGTTCGACAACGACTCGGGCGTCGGCGCCGCGCTCGCGCACCTCGCCGACCTCGGGCATCGCTCGGTCGCGGTGATCGCCCCGTCACTGCCGACGACACCGGGGCGCCCCGCCGAGATTCTCGCGCGCAGTCACGGGGAGTTGCTCGGGGTGCGGGTGACCGTGGCATCCTGCCCCGCCTCTGTCTCGGATGCGGCCGCCATGCTCACCCCGCTGCTCTCGAGTGCGGATCGGCCCACCGCGCTGTTCTGCCTCAGCGACTCGATCGCGTTCGGGGCGTACCGGGCGGCGCGTGACCTCGGGTTGGCGATCCCCGGCGAGCTGTCGATCCTCGGATACGACGACAGCGAGCTCGCATCGCTCGTTCACCCGCAGCTGTCGACGTTCGGGTGGGACGAGCAGGCGATAGTGGATGCCGCGGTCGCGAGTATCGACGCGGCAGAGGCGGGTGTGGTGCCGGGCGGTGCGGAGCTCGTGCAGGGGGAGTCGGCGGGTGCGGGGCCGGTGCAGGCCGAATCGGGTGGAGCTGGGCAGGTGCGGCCCGTGGTGTTCCGGCCGGAGCTGATCGTCCGGGCGTCTACGGCGGCGCCGGGTCGCGCCTGAGGATTACAGGGCGTTCGCGCCCCACCCACTGTCGAGCAGCGCGGCCAGCGCGTAAATGTCGCGGCCGAAGGGGCGGTCGGCGACCCCGGCGGGAAGCGCGGCGTCCGCAGCGGCGAGCAGCGCGGCGAGCTCGGGCGGGAGGGGGGCGGCGGCGGCATCCATCACCCCTTCGGTAGCGCCAGCCGCAGCCAGCCCCCGCAACCGCACCGCCTGCATCACCGCGAGCAGCTCGCAGGCGAGCACCTCCCGCGCCGACCCGCCCGCGTCGATCGCACGCACCGCGGCTTCGACCGAATAGCTCTGCGCATCTTCCTGCCCGAGCGAGGTCTCGGTCGTGCCGACGCTCACCGGGGTCGCCGCCCCGACCATCGCGTGGGTCACCCCGACCGCGCGCTTGTGCACGGCGGCCATGCCGGCGTTGAGTCCGGGCTGGGCCGACAGCTGCCGGGGGAGCGACGTGATGCGGTCGTCGAGCATGCGGTGCAGGCGCGTCGCCGAGAGCTCCGCGAGGTGGATCGTCGACAGTCGCAGCGCGTCGAGGTGCGCGGCGAGGTCGAACCCGTCGAAGCCGGCGGTTCCGAGGAACACGCCGACAGAAGCCGGGTCGGCGGATGCTGCGCCGTCGACGAACGCCGGTGAATCGGTCACTCCTTCCAGCGCCCGCGCTATCGCACGGTCGAGCGACGACACCGTGCGCGAGTGGTGCGCGATCGCGTGCCCGGTGACGCGGAACGAGACCGGTGCCTGAAGGGCGGCCGCTGCGGGGTTCGATGCGTCGGCCTCTGCTGCCGTGAGTGGTTCGCCCGCCAGCCGTCGGATCGCTGCCAGCGCGTCGCCGAGTTCGTTATCTCCGCGTGCAAGCCGAGCATCGAGCGGATCCCGAGTTGCCCCCACCACCACGAGCTCGGCTGCCACGATGACCGCGGATTGCGCGGCGACGGCAAGGGCGTCCCGGGACGCGAGGATCGCGAGGGCGGCCGTTACTGGAACCCCCTCCAGCATTGCCACGCCCTCCTTCGGCCCGAGCTCGAGCGGGGTGAGGCCCGCCGCGGCGAGCGCCTCGGTCGCGTCGATCGTGCTGCCGGTGCCGCCTGACTCGCCCGTGCCTCCCGTCTCACTCGGCCTGAGGAACTCCCCTGATCCGGTGACGCACCCGCCGAGGTGAGCGAGGGGGATGATCTCGCCGGCCGTTCCGATGCCGGTGCGGGGGATCGCGGGCAGGAGATCGGCGTTCAGGAGGTCGACGAGCCGTGAGCACAGTGCGGGGGAGGCGCCGGCGTCACCCGTGAGGAACGTGCGCAGGCGAGCCGCGATCACGGCACGCGTTTCGACCGGGGTGAGCCAGGGCTCCGAACCGACGGCCCGGGCGAGCATGAGGGTGTTCTGGTGGAGTGCCTGCGCCGCGGCATCCAATCGGATCTCGCTGGCGGCGCCCATGCCGGTGGTGACTCCATAGACCGGGCCGGCCGCCTCGAGGGCTCGCAAAACGAGGGCCCGACGCGATTGAAGGGTGTGCAGGAGGCCGAGGGAGAGCGAGAGGCGGACGCCGTCGGCGACCCGGAGGATGCCCGCGGCGTCGAGGTCGGCGGGGGTGTCGATGACGAGGGCGCCGGGGTGGGCGGTCATGGAGTCAGCTCTCTGGTCGACGCGGTGGCGTGCCTGATAAACCCTAGGCTGACCGGTCCTATCGGCAACCGCGCGACCGCCGGTCGACGGCGGCTAGCAGCGCTCACCCTCGCGTACCCCATTTCGCCCCCACGTACCCCCATCTTGAGGGTCTGGCGAACCTCGCGGGGTGGGCATAACGTGACCCATGGTGAATCTCACCAGTGTTTCCCGAGCCCGAACTCACGTTCCCGCCCGGTTGTGGAGTGCCGGGGGGCATAGTGGCATATCTGACAGATATTCTGATCGTGCGCGGAGTGCTGCCGATGGAGTATCTCGACAACCTGCATCGCGGTGAAGACGACGTCCCCCAGATCCGTGCGCTGGTCGACAAGGGTGTCATTACCGAGTCGCAGTTCGCGTCGGCGCTTGCCGAGAAGATGGGCTTGCCGTTCGTCGAGCTGACGGATTACCCCGTCGATCGCGTCGCCGTGAGCCTCGTTCCCGCCGCGGTCTGCCGCCGCTACAACGTGCTGCCGCTCGCCGTCACCGAGAACCGCCTGGTGCTCGCGATGGCCGACCCGACAAACGTGTTCGCGCTCGACGACGTTCGCGCCGCAGCCCGCATGGCCGTGAGCCCCGTCATCGCGGAACGCGCGGACCTCGCCGCCGCCACCGACCGCTACCACCGCGCCGACGGCGAGCTGAGCGACCTCACCTCCGCTATCGAAGAGGACAGCGCCCCGGCCGAGGCCGACCTGTCACTCGGCGACGGCATCGAAGACGATGCGCCCATCGTGCGGTTCGTGAACCTCATCGTGAGCCAGGCCATCCAGGACCGCGCATCCGACATCCACATCGAACCCACCGAACGCGACCTGCGGGTGCGGTACCGCATCGACGGGGTGCTGCACGAGATGCAGCACGCCCCGAAGACGATCCAGAACGGCGTGATCTCGCGGCTCAAGATCATGGCCGACATCGATATCGCCGAGCGGCGCAAACCACAGGACGGCCGTATGTCGATCCGGCATGCGGGCCGCACCATCGACCTCCGCGTCGCGACGCTGCCGACGGTGTGGGGCGAGAAGATCGTCATGCGAATCCTCGACAACGCCGAGTCCGACATGAAACTCAGCGACCTCGGGCTGCTCGAGCGCAACGCCGAGGTCTACCGGCAGTCGTACACGAAGCCGTACGGCATGATCCTCGTCACCGGTCCGACCGGTTCGGGCAAGTCGACCACGCTCTACACGACGCTGCACACGGTGTCGCGACCCGAGATCAACGTCATCACGGTCGAGGACCCGGTCGAGTACCGCATGGCGGGAATCAACCAGGTGCAGGTCAACCCCAAGGCCGGGCTGACCTTCGCGAGCGCGCTGCGGTCGATCCTGCGATCGGACCCCGACGTCGTGCTGCTCGGTGAGATCCGCGACCACGAGACCGCCCAGATCGCGATCGAAGCCGCGCTCACCGGTCACCTCGTGCTGTCGACCCTGCACACCAACGACGCGCCCAGCGCGATCACGCGACTCACCGAGATGCAGATCGAGCCGTTCCTGGTCGGCTCGGCTCTCGACTGCGTGGTCGCGCAACGACTCGCGCGTCGTCTCTGCGGCCGGTGTAAGGAGCCCTACGAACAGGAGCCAGAACTGCTGGTCAACCTGCGCGTCGGGTTCGATCCGTCGAAACCGGTTCCCACCCTCTACCGCCCGGTGGGATGCACCCACTGCTCCAACACCGGATACCGCGGGCGCATCGCCATCCACGAGATCATGGCCGTCACCGAGGAGATCGAGAGGCTCGCCGTCGCGCGCTCCTCGGCCGCGGAGATCGGGCAGGTAGCGAGGGACCAGGGGATGCTGACGCTGCGCCAGGACGGGTGGGCCAAGGCACAGCTCGGCGACACTTCCATCGACGAAATTCTGAGAGTAGTGGCCTAGCGGCCACCGGGGGACAACACAGTGGCTGTATACGACATACCGACGAGCGGCGATCAGCAGGATCGCTGGGAGGCGTCGGCGCAGGCGACCGGCGCAGCAACCTACCCGGCCGAGGCCGACCATTCCGAAAACCTGGCCGAGGTCGCGGTCGTCCGAGCGCCGGGAATCGACCCCGACCCCGACTTGATGAACGCGCTCGCCGAAGTGGTCCACCTCGGGGCATCCGACCTCCACATCACGGTGAAGGCGCCACCGATGCTCCGCGTCGACGGTGGCCTCGCCCCGATCGAGGGTGCCCCGGTATGGACGAAGGAGAAGGTCTGGGAGGCACTGCGCAGCATCCTCACCCCCGCGCAGCGCGAGACCTTCGACGCCGAACTCGAGTTCGATTTCGCGTTCACCCTGTCAGCCAAAGCCCGCTTTCGCGTGAACTTTTATCAGCAGCGTGAGTCGATGGGGGCGGCGTTCCGTCTCATCCCCACCGAGATCAAGCAACTGAAAGACCTCGGCGTGCCCGACGCGGTCGCCCAGTTCGCCGAGCTACCCCGAGGACTCGTACTCGTCACGGGCCCGACAGGTTCGGGAAAGTCCACCACCCTCGCCGGCCTCGTCGACCTGGTCAACCGCACCCGCGCCGACCACATCATGACCGTCGAAGACCCGATCGAGTTTTTGCACAAGAACCACAAGTCGGTCGTCAACCAGCGCGAGGTCGGCGCCGACACCCACAGCTTTGCCGCCGCGCTCAAGCACGTGCTGCGCCAGGACCCCGACGTGATCCTCATCGGCGAGCTTCGTGACCTCGAGACCATCTCGGTGGCCCTCACCGCCGCCGAGACCGGCCACCTCGTGTTCGCGACCCTCCACACGCAATCGGCGTCCCAGACCATCGACCGCATCATCGACGTCTTCCCCCCGCACCAGCAGGGGCAGGTGCGCACGCAACTGTCGGCGACGCTGCAGGGTGTGGTCTGCCAGACGCTGGTGAAGAAGGCCGGCGGCAAGGGCCGCGCGGTGGCCACCGAGATCCTCGTCAGCACCCCCGCGATAGCCAACCTGATTCGAGAGGGCAAGACGTACCAGATCCCCTCGGCACTGCAGGCGGGCCGCAACGTCGGCATGCAGACGATGGACTACCACCTGTCGCAGCTGGTCAACACGGGCGTGGTGAGCTACGACGACGCGCTCGAAAAGGTCGGCGACATCGCGACCTTCAAGCAATTGGCGACCGGCAACGCCCCGCGGGCGGGCTCACTCGACTTCACCGACAACTTCGGCGGACGGTACTGATGACCCTCACCACCCAGAGCTTCACCTACAAGGGACGCAACGCCGCAGGCAAGCTCGTCAAGGGCAAACTCGACGCCGCGAACGAAGCGGCCGCAGTCGTGCGCATGCGCACCATGGGGCTGACGCCCGTTTCAGTGGATGCCGCCGGCTCGGGCACCGGTCTCAACAAAGACATCTCGTTCGGCATGTTCGAGAAGAACGTGGGCCTCAAAGACCTCGCCGTGATGAGCCGCCAGCTCGCCACCATGATGTCGGCGGGATTGTCGCTGCTGCGCGCCCTCACCATCCTGTCGAGCCAGACAGAGAACCAGAAGCTCGCGAAGACCCTCAACGAGGTGCGGATGCAGGTGGAGGCCGGGTCATCGCTGTCGGAGTCGTTCGCTAAGTACCGACAGGTCTTCCCGCCGATCATGACGCACCTGGTGCGAGCGGGTGAGACTGGTGGGTTCCTCGACCAGGCGCTCGAATCGATCGCGGCGACGTTCGAAGCTGACGTGAAATTGCGCGCGACGGTAAAATCGGCCCTTACGTACCCCGTCGCAGTGCTCGCGATGGCGTTCCTCGCCGTGATCGGCATGCTGATTTTCATCGTGCCCGTGTTCCAGCAGATGTTCGAAGACCTCGGCGGCGAGCTGCCCCTCCCGACCCAGGTTCTGGTCGTGCTCTCGGAGCTGATGATCTATATCGTTCCGGCGCTCGTCATAGGATTCGTGTCGTTCTCTATCTGGTGGCGCAAGAACAAGCACACCGACCGTGTGCGCAGCGTGTTCGACCCGCTCAAGCTCAAGCTGCCGGTCTTTGGCGACCTGTTCAAGAAAGTGGCTATAGCGCGTTTCACTCGCAACTTCGCCACGATGACGGGGTCAGGGGTGCCGGTACTGCAGTCGCTGGCGATCGTGGGCGACACCTCGGGCAACTGGGTGATTGAGCGGGCCCTGAGGAACGTAGCGGAATCCGTGAGATCCGGTCGCACCATTGCTGAACCCTTGGCGGCAGAGCCGCTGTTCCCTTCGATGGTGGTTCAGATGATTGCGGTCGGCGAGGATGCCGGCGCGCTTGAGCAGATGCTGCACAAGATCGCGGACTTCTATGACGACGAGGTGCAATCCACCACAGAGCAGCTCACTGCTCTCATCGAGCCACTGATGATCGGTGTTATAGGCGTGGTCATCGGCGGCATGATCGTCGCGCTCTACATGCCGGTCTTCACCATCTTCAACGAAATCGGCTGACCGTGAAGCACCGGGTTAAAGCGGTCGGTGTGGAAGACACGGGCTTCACGCTGATCGAGTTACTGGTGGTGGTGCTCGTTATTGCAATCCTCGCAGCCATTGCTATTCCGGCGTACCTGGGCCAACAGAGACGCGCCTTCGACGCGGCGATACAGTCGGACCTCGGAAGTGCCAAGACCGCAATGGTCGCCTACGCGGCAACGCACGAGGGTACATATCTCGGGGTAAGCAACGTCACAACAACCACTGTGGAGCTGCGGGCGCATGGCTACGCTCCTTCCGCCGGTAATGCCACAGATGTGGCTGTCATCACGGGCGGGCCGGATTTCTGTCTTCAGGGCACGTCTGGGTCCTCTGCGACCTTCCGAGTCCGATCCTCGGGCGCCATCGCCGCAGGCGCTTGCTAGCGAGTAAATCGATGGCTTCGACGCGGTTCCCCGAACTGGGGCCACGTAAGAACTACTTTGCCCCCGTATGAGGGCTGTACCCCATCTCCCCATTCGCGCAATATGTGTTGTGGGGGCCAAAACACATTGGGGGGCCTCTGTCCGCACCACTATGACAGGGAATGGAAACACCATGATCACCGCAATTCACAAATCGATGGCCGCTAAGCGCGACGCCGTCAACAACGATGAAAAAGGCTTCACGCTCATTGAGCTGCTCGTAGTCGTCCTCATCATCGGCATCCTCGCTGCAATCGCTATCCCTGCATTCCTGGGACAGCAGAATCAGGCGAAGGATGCAGCAGCGAAGTCTGACCTCGGTAACGCAAAGGTTGCCCTCGTCTCGTATGCAACCGCGAACGACGGCGTTTACACCGGGGCGACTGCAGCAAACCTCGGACCGTACGGGTACACCAAAAGCAGCGACGCCGGACAGATCGTCATCTCGATCGGTAGCGGGGGCAAGTTCTGCATCCAAAGTACCTCTACCGCGGCCTCGGCAACGGTATTCAAGGTGACAGCTTCGAGTGCCGTCACCACCGGTGCTTGCGCGGCTGCCGATATCGCCTAAGTCGACGTTCTATCTGCTGGAGGAGCGGCTCATCCAAGGCGCTCCTCCAGCGACTTCCGCAATACAAGAACGAGAGGCTCGCAAATGACGCTCTATGCGCCGAGCCGAACCGAACCAAATGACGAGGGCTTCGGCCTAGTCGAGGTCCTCGTGTCGATGGTCATCCTGTCGCTTCTCGCCATCGCATTCGTGCCGATTCTCGTCCAGGGAATATCCCAGTCCGCACAGAACGCCGCCATCGCCACGTCCACGCAGATCGTGAATGGGCAGCTCACGCTCGCCGGTTCCCAGACTCCGAGTTGTACGGCGGTGCGGGCTCTCGCCTCGACAGCAACCACGACGGACTCCCGCGGGGTCCCGCTCAAGCGAACCACCACCACGGGAAGCTGCCCGTCGGTCTACCCGGGAACGGTCTCAGTAAAAGTGATTGTCGTCCGCACCGACACGGGCCGCACCGTCGCGTCGGCCGACACCCTCATATTCGTATCGGCAGGCTGACGTGACTTTGCAGCGATCCCGGCGAGACAGCCGCGATGACCAGGGGTTCACCCTCATCGAAATGCTCGTCGCTACCATGATCCTCACCCTCGTGATGTCCATCGTCGGAGGCCTTGTCATCAGCATGGTCAAGACTGATCGTTCCGTGCGAGCAACGACCGCAGCCACTACCCAGGGACAGCTCGTTACCGAGTCGATCGAACGTGGTATTCGCAACTCGATGCTGAGCACGACGCCCGCGTTCGCCTTGACCGCGCCGGTCACCGGTGACCAGTTCCTCGTGGCGCGCACCGCTGGCTCCGCGTCCACACTGGTCTGGCGGTGCACGGCGTGGTATTACTCGGCTTCGGAGCGCACCATCCGGTCCTTCTCCTCCACAGCTCAGATCGCAGCACCATCGTCGGCGACCCGGTCGGGTTGGACCCTCCTGGCGGAAGGTGTCCGCCCGGCGGTTTCTGGTGGCACTGTGTTCTCCCAGAGCAGTTCGTCGACAGGCCAAACGCTGCAACTCGCTCTGACCGTCGACGCCGGAACCAGCCCCCGGGTCGCTTTCACCACCTCAGCCACGAGCCGCGTCGGAACTGTGACGGGGGCGCCGACATGCTTCTGAGAGCTCGCGTCACGAAGTCACGGTTAGTCGCCGATGACCATGGCGCCGCGATGGTGGCGGTGTTGGGCGTCATGGTCGTGGGTCTCCTCATCACGTCCCTAATTCTCTCCTCAACCGTGAGCGCACTGGGCACAACGACCTCTACTCGAGCCGGTGTGCAATCCCAGGCTGCGGCCGAGGCCGGTATCGCCGTCGCGACGGTTGCCCTCAAGGGAGCGGCATCCGCTTGTACGACGCCCATGACAAGTTCCACTGCGCCGGCCTACACGGTGTCGGTATCCCGTACGTCGAGCTCGAGCGCAGGCAGTGGCGCGGTGTGGGTGCCCGGATGTCCCCTGTCGGGTACGACTTTCATCAAGATCACCTCAAAGGGATTCGCAAGCGCCAAGGGTGTTGGCGGCAACACCAGGGGCGACGACAGCGTCGTGGAGGCGATCTACGCGAACAACTCTGTTCCGGCGGGGATCCCCGCCAGCGGTTCCGCCATCTACACGTTCAACGCCGGCACCCTCAACACCGCCAAGATCCTGTCGGACGGCACCCGAACCGCATCCCTCAGCGTGCGTAACGGCGACGTGAGTTGCACCGAGACAAGTGAGATCCAGGGTGACGTGCGGGCGCAGTTCGGCTCGGTCGCTATCGGCGGAAACTGTGCGGTTGCGGGAAGCGTGGCTGCCGGGGGCGAGGTGAGCATATTTGGCAGGATCGGTGCAAATGTCTCGAGCGCGTCGACTCAAACATCCACGATCACTCCTGATGCGCGCATCGGTGGTGGGGTCACGCTGGCCGGACCCCTCAACGCGTGGAGCCCCCGGTGCTCGTCACCCAGCACGTGGGACAACGCGGGCAATGCTTGCGCGGCCAAACAGTCATCTGGCGCCACCTCCGTCACGACAAACATGACGGGATCCTCCCGGCCCGTTGCGCCCGTCGTCCCCGGGTGGGTCGATTTCAACTTCGTGGCGTCCGACTGGACGAGCCGCGGCTACACCGTCGTGACCTGGCCGGACAACCGTGACTACTGCAACATCGACAACCGCACAAAGAGCCTGAGCCACGTCACCGCGATCCCGGGGTACACCACCCCTACCGTGATCGACGCTCGTGCCTGCAACAGCCTGACATTCTCGAACTCAGCAGCCTTGACGCTCCAACTCGGAGCCGACGTCGCCTTCGTTGCGAAAGCATTCAACATTGAGAACTTCACCGCGAAGTCGACGACGAGCGCCCCCCGGGAATTGCGGTTCATCGTTCCCGACACAACGGCCAATGGCACGAACACCTGCTCTGGCGGTGACGTCGACATCAACAGCGGGGTGCGTATCGAGTCCTCGGTCTCGGCGCTCATCTACACGCCATGCGAGATATCCAACTCCACCGTTAACTGGCGTGGCCAATTTTTCGCGGGCAAAGTCTCGTTCAACAGCAACTCAGGACTCACCTATGCGCCCTTAGGGCTTCCCGGCGTCGATCTGGGTGGTGCTGCAACGGGTGGCACCGCTCCCGGAACGCCCTCACTCGGGGATCTACAGTCCATCCGGGATGTGAACTAGTGACTAGATCTGTCGTTCGCCCTATACCTTCCATCACTCGCTCGATTGCTCCACAAAGGGACACCGCATGACCTCCACCATTGTGGGAATCGATATCGGCAGCGTCGGCGTGCGCGCCGTCGAGATCAAGAACGCGGCGAAGGCCGCACCCACCGTGGTGCGGTACCACGAGGTGCCTCTGCCTGATGGTTCGGTTCGCCGGGGCGAAGTGCTCGATGTGCAAGCGGTCTCTGGCGCGATCAAGCAGCTCTGGGCCATGGGCGGTTTCTCGAGCAAGGACGTCGTGCTGGGCATGGGCGGGCCGCGAGTGCTCTCCCGCGACCTCACGATGCCCAAGGCGCCGCTGAAGCAGCTCAAGGAGGCGCTGCCATTTCACGTACAGGACATGCTGCCCGTACCGGTTGCGGATACCCTCCTCGACTTCTACCCGATCGCCGAGGTCGAGACGCCCACGGGTCAGGCAGTGCGCGGACTCTTGGTCGCTGTCATCAAGGACGCGGTCAACGCCAACATCGACGCGGTGACTCAGGCCGGCCTGCGTCCGGTTCAGGTCGATCTCATCCCGTTCGCCCTGACCAGGGCCATCGCGCCATCATCGCTGCTCGGCCTGTCCGCCATGGTGAGCGTCGGCGCCAACACCACGAACGTCGTCGTGGTGCGAGATGGGGTGCCTCAGTTCGTTCGAATTATCGCGGCGGGGGGAGACGACATCACCCGGGCGCTGGTCAGCCAGCTCGGATTAGACGCGCCGGAAGCCGAGAGACAGAAAAGAGGCATCGGACTCGACGGCCAGACTCTCGATGGGATGCACGGTGGAGCGACCACGGTGATCAACTCCACCGCCGGCGAACTACTGACGAGCATCCGCAACACCCTGTCCTACTTCGTCAACACCACTCCCGGTTCCGTCATCGAACGAGTGGTCCTGTCGGGGGGAGGGTCGCAGTTGCGTGGGTTTGCCGCCGGGCTGAGAGAAGTCACCCGGCTGCCCGTGGACCGCGCGGAATCCATCGGCACAGCGCGGTTGTCGAAAGAACTGGAGAAATCGTTGGCCGACGATCACCGTTTTGCCCTCACCACCGCCTTCGGGCTCGCTCTCGGGAGCCACACATGAAATTCTCACTCACCAAATCACCAGATCTCGTGCTCGGCGGCGAACCCCGGGTAAACCTGCTCCCCCCGGAACTCGCCCAGAAGGCAGTCTTCCGCAAGACGCGGTCGACGCTCGCCGGAGTGGTGATCATCGCTCTCGTTGCAGTGGGTGCCGGGTTCGGTGTCGCCCAGTATCGACTTATGGCGGCGCAGTCCGACCTGGCCGCGGCTCAGCAACGCACCACCGAGCTCCTGGCCGAGCAGGGAACCTACGCCGACGCCGTGTCCGCTACTGCGCTCGTGGCGTCCGGAGAACGGGCGCGCACCCTGGGCACGTCGACGGAAGTCCTGTGGAACGACATGTTCGGCGCCATACAGGCGTTCCTCCCCGATGGCGTCACGATCGTTTCCGGGACGATGACCGGCCGCGCTCCATGGGAACCCGAACTGCTCCCCGCGGGTCCGCTCCGCCAGCCCCGGGTGGGTACGCTCACGCTCGTCGTGAGCAGCCCGACCGTGTTGGACGCCACGGACATAGTCCGTCGACTGTCGGCGCTCGAGGGGTTCGCGGATGCCACGCCCGCAGGCGTCACGATGGAAGAAAGCACGTACATGACGACCATCATGCTGAACGTTGGAGAAGAAGCCCTGTCGGGGCGCTTCGCAACAGAAACACCCGTCGCGGAGGCCCAGGGATGAACAGCACACGGACGTTGACCATGGGTGCAGTCCTCGCTATCGTCGCCATTCTCGCCTTGGGCTGGTTGCTCGGTGTGGCACCCGCGGCGAGCCAGGCGCGTGAAGCGGTCACCGAAAGGGAATCAGTCGAAGCCCAGAATGTGGCACAGGAAGCGGTGCTAGTCCGTCTGCGCCAGCAACTAGCCGATATGAACCAACTCAATGGTGAGCTCAACGAGCTCCAGGAGGAGGTTCCGCCGGAAGCCGACGTAGAGACGTTCATCGACGAGGTGACACTACTCGCGGCCGAGTCCGGAGTGATTTTGACGGCGTTCACCGCCGAGGAACCGATCATGTTCTCGGGCGTAGCCGTCCCTGAGGGTGAAGCGGCCGCGACGACAGAGCAACCAGCCGAGGTTGCAGCGCCCGACGCGGCAACAGCGACGTCGACCTCTGCTGCTTCCGCGACCGGACTCGAGGGTCGCCTGTTCACTATCGGGGTGTCGATCGAGGTGACCGGGTCGCCTGAGCAGGTACTCGACTTCACCGGCGCCGTGCAGGAGGGCAACAGGTTGTTCCTTTCCACTGCAGTCGAATTCGCCGCCGACGCCGACCCCGCGACCGGAACTATCGCTGGCTACATCTTCGTAGTGCGCAGCACCCCCGGCGCGGTCGTAGAAACCCCCGCAGGCTAACCCCCGCGTGACAGCCCTCCTCCTCACCTTCATCGCGTTGTTCGGCCTCGCGATCGGGTCGTTCCTGAACGTGGTGGTGTGGCGGGTTCCGCGCGGCGAATCGCTGAATCATCCACCCAGCGCATGTCCGCGTTGCGGGCACGCGATTCGCGCGCGCGACAACATCCCCGTGCTCGGCTGGCTGCTGTTGCGCGGCAAGTGCCGTGATTGCGGGGAGCCCATCGCGCCGCGCTACCCGCTCGTCGAGGCGCTCACCGGCGTGGTGTTCGTGCTGGTCGCGCTCGAGCTCGGGCTCGACGCCCCCGGGCTCGCCGCACTGCCCGCGTTCCTCTACCTCGCCGCAATCTCGATCGCCCTCGCGCTCATCGACCTCGACACGCATCGGCTGCCCAACGCGATCGTGCTGCCGTCGTACCCGGTCGCCCTGGTGCTGCTCGCCGTGGCATCCGGGGTCGCGAACGACTGGGGAGCCCTGCTGCGCGCCGTCATCGGGGGAGCGGTGCTGTTCTCGGCCTACCTGATCCTCGCGCTGGCCGTGCCCAGGGGCATGGGCTTAGGCGACGTCAAGCTGGCCGGAGTGCTCGGTATCTACCTCGCCTGGCTCGGCTGGGGCTCACTCGCGGTCGGCGCTTTCGGCGCGTTCCTGCTCGGCGGCATCTTCTCGATCGGGCTGCTCGTCACGAAGCGCGCGTCGCGCAGCTCGGGCATTCCGTTCGGCCCGTGGATGATCGGCGGCGCGGCCCTCGGGTTCTTCTTCGGGGAGCAGCTCGCCGACGCATACCTGGTGCTCGTCGGCATCCGCTGACGCGCCCCCAGCCAGCGCCGCATTCGGTAACCCCGTTGTTAGGCTGGCTGCGTCTGGCAGCTGGCCGGCGCAAAAGAGGAGCAGTACTCGTGAGCGATGACACCACCAACCGCCCATCGGACTCACCGCCACCCCTCATTCCGCCGCCCGTTCGCACCACCGACACCGCCGACCTGACCGGGGCCGTGCGCGGTACCGACGGCACCGTCGGCACGAACAACCCCGACGGCAGCCCGGTCTTCGTGCAGCCGGGAGAGCCATACGCCACGCCCTCCGCTGACGAGCGAACCAGCGACATGGATGCCGCCGCGCCACGCGACGACCAGCCCGCGGGTGACTACGCCGACGAGCCCGTGCCGGCCGAACAGCCCACGTACGAGCAGCCCACTACCGACTTCGGTGACGCCGACACTACGAGCGCCGAGTCCACCTACCAGCAGCCCCTTGCGAACTTCGGCGACGATAACGCCCCCGCCGACGAGAGCCTGCCCGCCGAGCTCGCGAACGACACGAACGCGGAATCCGGGCGCACCGAGGCCGACTCAAACGTCGACACTGACGCGAACCGCGACAGCGAGCACGCCAATACCTTCGGCGACGGACCAGAGGCCCTCAGCGACAACGCCGACGGAACCCCTCCGCTGCCCGCCGAGCCCGCGCGCTCCGAGCTGCCCATGGTCGACCCGCCGCTGGTGATCCCCGCGAGCGACACCCGCGACGACGCCGATGCGCGCGATGACGACAGCGACACCCGCGACAACGCCGATGCGCGCGACGCAGACTCCACCGTCACCGCCGACCAGCCGTACAACGAAGACCTCGACGGCGTCGACGACCCCGCTCCCGACACCCGCGCGTTCGACGAGCCCGGCACCGAGTACCGCGACGACGACACCGCAGCGGCCGGCAGCGCCGCCGCCGCCGCCAGCACGATCGACTACGCCGGCTACCAGGACGACGACAACGACGCCGACCGCGACGCAGACCGCCGCAGCGAGACCGTCGACCTCGGCACCCGCCGCGATGAGCAGCCGGCCGAGGTGCCCGTCACCCCGTCCGCCGAGCAGCAGCCGTACACGCCGGTCGTACCCGCATCGACCGCGGCCCCGGTCGCCGCAGCGGCAGCCGCGATGGGCCCGGGCAACCAGAACGGGGGAGCCGCGGCATCCACCGATCCGACCGCCGACACCGCCCGCTACGAGCAGCAGGCCGAAGCCGCCCAGGCCGCGCCCCCGCGCGACCAGCAGGCCGACACCCAGCGTTACGACACCGCCGCCGCGCCGACCCGCGACCAGCAAGCCGACACCCAGCGTTACGACACCGCCGCCGCGCCGACCCGCGACCAGCAAGCCGACACCCAGCGTTACGACACCGCCGCCGCGCCGACCCGCGACCAGCAGGTCGACACTCAGCGCGCAGACACGCACAACTATGGCCAGCCACCCGTCGCCCCGCAGTCCCAGCAGCAGCGTGGCTTCGTCGCCCCGCCGGAGCAGCCCAAGAAGAAGGGCAACCGCGGCATCGGAACCCTCATCGCGATCGTCTCGGTCATCGGCTTCGCCCTGCTCTACGCCATCGTCGCCGCGATCATCATCTCGGTCGGCGCCCCGACCCAGTCGCTCAGCGACACCCTGGTGCGCTTCTTCTCCGACCCGGTCTTCTACTTTCCGGCCATCCTCTTCGTCGTCGGCTTCGTGATCGTCGTGCTGCTGGCCAACCGGGCCGGCTGGTGGGCACACGTGCTCGGCAGCCTCTTCGTCGGGGCCTTCGTCTACTTCGGCTCGATCGGAGGGGCGCTGCTCCTCGACAACGTCGTGACCATGACGATGGATGAAGCGGTCGCCCGTTTCACCGATTACGCGGCCAACCCGTTCGTCATTGCGGCAGGGCTCGTAGCCCGCGAGGTCGCCCTCTGGACCGGATCGGCCATCGGGGCCCGCGGCCGCCGCATCAAGGCGCGCAACGTCGCCGCGAAGGAAGAGTACGAGCGCAAGACCGCAGAGCACCGAGCGGAGTATGAGCGCAGCTACGCCCCCGCCTCCTGAGCTGCCGGGCCGCGGCCTGCTGGCCATCATGGCCACGGTGCTGCACTTCGCCCTGGTGGTGTTCTCGTTCGGGATGCTCAGCCTGGTGCTCGACCGCGACGTGATCGGGGAGCCGGACGCCGGGTACTTCGTCGGGCCGGCGATGGTCGTCACGGCGTGCGCGATCACCTTCCGGTTCGTGTTCAGGGGCGACGGGGAGCGGCTGGCCGGACCCGCGCTGTCGGCGGGACTCGCCGTGCTTCTCGGGTCACCCGCGGTCGGGGCCATCGTCTACGCGATCGTGCGCGAGAGGGTGGGCGTGATCCCGGTGTTCTTCGGCACGCACCTCATCGACCCGTTCGTGGCGGCATCCGCCATCATCTCTGCCGCTCTGGTCGCCTCGGTCGCCCTTCTTCGCCGGCGACCAGGCCCACCGCAGCTGCCCCACGACTGACCCGCGGTCATTTGACCGCACCCGCGACCCCGGGCTACTATTGTTGGGAGTGCGTTTTGCTGTGCGCTCGTATTGTTCGACAGTCACTGTTCGGGTCTCAGATCTCGAGCAGGCACCGTCTGGGGATGCGGCAGCACCACTGAAACCACTGCACCATGTTGGGCGACATCCAGCCCCCACGGCATACCCGCCAGCACCTGCGAGTCATCGCGAAGCAGACGGGTCCATCGGAACTCCCACTACTCCCGCGAGGGATTCGTGCGAATGCGAACAAGCAGTAACTGTCACCGTGCAGTAATAACAAGGAGAAGCAGTGCCAACCATTCAGCAGTTGGTCCGAAAGGGACGTAGCCCCAAGGTCGTCAAGACCAAGGCTCCCGCCCTCAAGTCCAACCCCCAGCAGCGCGGTGTTTGCACCCGTGTCTACACGACCACCCCGAAGAAGCCGAACTCGGCCCTGCGCAAGGTAGCCCGTGTGAAGCTGTCCAACGGTACCGAGGTCACCGCCTACATTCCCGGCGAGGGACACAACCTGCAGGAGCACTCCATGGTGCTCGTGCGCGGCGGCCGGGTGAAGGACCTTCCCGGTGTGCGCTACAAGATCATCCGCGGCGCACTGGACACCCAGGCCGTGAAGAACCGCAAGCAGGCTCGCAGCCGCTACGGAGCGAAAATGGACAAGAAGTAATGCCACGTAAAGGACCAGCACCGAAGCGTCCCGTAGTTGCGGACCCGGTCTACGGAGCACCCATCGTCAGCCAGCTCGTCAACAAGATCCTTCTTGACGGCAAGAAGGGCCTCGCCGAGAAGATCGTCTATGACGCTCTCGCCGGCGTTGCCACCAAGAACGGCGCCGACGCCGTCGTGACCCTCAAGAAGGCGCTCGACAACGTGCGCCCGACTATCGAGGTCAAGTCGCGCCGTGTCGGTGGATCGACCTACCAGGTGCCGGTCGAGGTCAAGCCTCACCGTGCCAACACCCTCGCGCTGCGGTGGCTTACCACCTACGCCAAGGGCCGTCGCGAGAAGACGATGACCGAGCGTCTCACCAACGAGATCCTCGACGCATCGAACGGCCTCGGCGCCGCAGTCAAGCGCCGCGAGGACACCCACAAGATGGCCGACGCTAACAGGGCCTTCGCGCACTACCGCTGGTGATCTACAGGGTCCCTGGCGTGAGAGCGTCAGCGGTACACCCTGTGCGGGTAGCCTGCGACCCAGGTCGCGGGCTGCCCGCCCCCAGCATCCACTCATCGAATCTTTCGGAGGAACTCCGTGGCACAAGACGTGCTCACCGACCTGAACAAGGTCCGCAACATCGGCATCATGGCCCACATCGATGCCGGCAAGACCACGACCACCGAGCGAATCCTGTACTACACGGGAATCACCCACAAGATCGGTGAAGTCCACGATGGCGCAGCCACCATGGACTGGATGGCGCAGGAGCAGGAACGTGGCATCACGATCACGTCCGCTGCCACCACGTGCTTCTGGAACAAGAACCAGATCAACATCATCGACACCCCCGGCCACGTGGACTTCACCGTCGAGGTGGAGCGTTCGCTCCGCGTGCTCGACGGCGCGGTCGCGGTGTTCGACGGCAAGGAGGGCGTCGAGCCCCAGTCCGAGACCGTCTGGCGCCAGGCCGACAAGTACGACGTTCCCCGCATCTGCTTCGTCAACAAGATGGACAAGCTGGGCGCCGACTTCTACTACACCGTCGACACCATCATCAAGCGCCTGGGCGCCAAGCCCCTCGTGCTGCAGCTCCCGATCGGTTACGAGAGCTCCTTCGAGGGCGTCGTCGACCTGGTCGAGATGCGCGCGCTGACCTGGCGCGGAGACTCCAAGGGTGACGTCGAGCTGGGCGCCAAGTACGCCATCGAAGAGATCCCCGCCGACCTCGTCGAGAAGGCCAACGAATACCGCGCCATGCTCATCGAGGTCGTCGCCGAGACCGATGACGCGCTCCTCGAGCGCTTCATGGAGGGTGACTCCGACTTCTCGGTCGCCGAGATCAAGAAGGCGATCCGCAAGCTCACCATCAACAGCGAGATCTACCCCGTGCTGTGTGGTTCGGCATTCAAGAACCGCGGCGTGCAGCCCATGCTCGATGCCGTCGTCGACTACCTGCCGACCCCGCTCGACGTCCCCGCTGTCGAAGGACACGACGTGCGCGACGAGTCGATCATCATCGAGCGTCACCCCGACCCGAAGGACCCGTTCGCGGCCCTCGCATTCAAGGTCGCCGTGCACCCGTTCTTCGGTCGCCTCACCTACATCCGCGTCTACTCGGGAACCATCGAGTCCGGCTCCGGTGTCATGAACTCGACGAAGGGCAAGAAGGAGCGCATTGGAAAGATCTTCCAGATGCACGCGAACAAGGAAAACCCCGTCGAGAGCGTCACCGCCGGGCACATCTACGCGGTCATCGGACTGAAGGACACCACAACCGGTGACACCCTCTCCGACTCGTCGCACCAGGTCGTGCTCGAGTCGATGACCTTCCCTGAGCCCGTCATCGAGGTCGCTATCGAGCCGAAGACGAAGGCCGACCAGGAGAAGCTGGGTCTCGCGATCCAGAAGCTCGCGGAAGAGGACCCGACGTTCCGCACCGAGCAGAATCAGGACACCGGCCAGACCGTGATCAAGGGAATGGGCGAGCTCCACCTCGACATCCTGGTCGACCGTATGAAGCGCGAATTCAACGTCGAGGCGAACGTGGGCAAGCCCCAGGTCGCCTACCGTGAGACCATTCGCCGCATCGTGGCCAAGCACGACTTCACCCACAAGAAGCAGACGGGTGGATCGGGACAGTTCGCAAAGGTCCAGATCTCGCTCGAGCCGCTCGAGGTCACGCCAGACACCACGTACGAGTTCGAGAACAAGGTCACGGGTGGTCGCATCCCCCGCGAGTACATCCCCTCGGTCGACGCCGGAATCCAGGACGCACTCCAGGTGGGCATCCTCGCCGGATACCCCATGGTGGGTGTCAAGGCGATCCTGCTCGACGGTGCGGCACACGACGTCGACTCGTCGGAAATGGCCTTCAAGATCGCCGGTTCCATGGCGTTCAAGGAAGCAGCGCGCAAGGCAGACCCCGTTCTGCTCGAGCCGCTGATGGCCGTCGAGGTGCGCACGCCCGAGGAGTACATGGGCGACGTCATCGGCGACCTCAACTCGCGTCGTGGACAGATCCAGTCGATGGAGGATGCCACGGGCGTCAAGGTCGTCAAGGCCAACGTTCCGCTGTCTGAAATGTTCGGGTACGTCGGCGACCTCCGGTCGAAGACCTCTGGCCGTGCTGTCTACTCGATGAGCTTCGACAGCTACTCCGAGGTGCCGCGCGCGGTCGCCGAGGAGATCGTGCAGAAGAACAAGGGCGAGTAGCGCTTACAGCGTCTCAGCCCCGGGGCCGGAGCTCACGAGTAACGGCCCCGCTAGCAGTTCCAGTAACATAACTACGCAAACCCCGTAGATCGATCGGGCGCAGCCGCGCCCGGAGAACTACATGAAGTCCTGAGGAGGACCCATTGGCGAAGGCAAAGTTCGAGCGGACTAAGCCGCACGTCAACATCGGCACCATTGGTCACGTTGACCACGGTAAGACCACGTTGACCGCGGCTATCACCAAGGTGCTGCATGACAAGTACCCCAACCTCAACACCGCTTCGGCGTTCGACCAGATCGATAACTCGCCTGAAGAAAAGCAGCGCGGTATCACGATCAACATCTCGCACGTCGAGTACCAGACCGAGAAGCGCCACTACGCCCACGTAGACGCCCCCGGCCACGCTGACTACATCAAGAACATGATCACCGGCGCGGCCCAGATGGACGGCGCGATCCTCGTGGTCGCCGCCACCGACGGCCCCATGCCCCAGACGCGTGAGCACGTGCTGCTCGCCCGCCAGGTCGGCGTGCCGTACATCGTGGTCGCACTGAACAAGACCGACATGGTCGACGACGAGGAGATCCTCGAGCTCGTCGAGATCGAGGTTCGCGAGCTGCTCTCGAGCCAGGAGTTCGACGGAGACAACGCACCAGTCGTGCGCGTCTCCGCACTCAAGGCACTCGAAGGCGACGCAACCTGGGCCGAGACCGTGGCCGACCTCATGGACAAGGTGGACGAGTTTGTTCCCGAGCCCGTGCGCGAGACCGAGAAGCCCTTCCTCATGCCCGTCGAGGACGTCTTCACGATCACCGGTCGTGGAACCGTCATCACCGGTCGTGTCGAGCGTGGAACCCTCCACCCGAACGACGAGGTCGAGATCGTCGGAATCAAGGAGAAGTCCTCCAAGACCATCGTCACCGCCATCGAGATGTTCCGTAAGACCCTCGAAGACGCGCGCGCCGGTGAGAACGTCGGACTCCTGCTCCGTGGAACCAAGCGTGAAGACGTCGAGCGCGGTCAGGTCGTCGTCAAGCCCGGTTCGGTAACCCCGCACACCGAGTTCGAGGCGAACGCCTACATCCTTTCCAAGGATGAGGGTGGCCGTCACAACCCGTTCTACGCGAACTACCGCCCGCAGTTCTACTTCCGCACCACCGACGTCACCGGAATCATCCAGCTGCCCGAGGGCACCGAGATGGTCATGCCCGGTGACACCACCGAGATGACGGTGTCGCTGATTCAGCCCATCGCCATGGAGGAAGGCCTCCGCTTCGCAATCCGTGAGGGTGGCCGTACCGTCGGCGCCGGCACGGTCGTGAAGATCCTCAAGTAACACCCGCACCAGCAACGGGGTCGGTCCTTCGGAACCGGCCCCGTTTCGCGTTGGCGGGGTGCGGCAGCCGCGCAAGGCATTCAGGCCAGTGGATGCTGCGGCCGGGCGCACCGCGACACGCCCGGGTTTGCAGCCTGCGACGGGATGTGGCAAACTCGTCTAGTTCAACATTCCGGCACGAAGTGCGCGGATCACTGCCAGGCAGTGCATAGAGCTGAGGCCCAGGGCCCGGTTCTAGGCCGCGGGTAGCAGAACAGCCAGATCACAACCTCAGAACATGCGGCAACGCGTGTACACGTTCAGGGCGACACGCCCGAGCGCGGGGGCCGGTCTGGATCCGTAGTTTTTGACAGATAAACAGTGGTGCGACAGCAGAAGTGCTCGAGCCCCGTGTGTGTCCGTACGGGATACGCAAGGAACAAAGAGAGTGAGTCACACATGGCGGGACAGAAGATCCGCATTCGACTTAAGTCGTATGACCACGAGGTCATCGACAGCTCGGCGCGCAAGATCGTCGACACGGTGACCCGTGCCGGCGCGACGGTCGTCGGCCCGGTGCCCCTTCCCACGGAGAAGAACGTGATCGTCGTGATCCGTTCCCCCCACAAGTACAAGGACAGCCGCGAGCACTTCGAGAAGCGCACCCACAAGCGTCTGATCGACATCATTGACCCGACGCCGAAGGCTGTCGACTCGCTCATGCGACTCGACCTGCCCGCCGACGTCAACATCGAGATCAAGCTCTAGAGGAATCCCAATGTCTATCACTAAGACGAGCAGGGGTCTGCTGGGCACGAAGCTCGGCATGACCCAGGTCTGGGACGAGAACAACAGGCTCATCCCGGTCACCGTTATCGAGGTCACGCCCAACGTCGTGACCCAGTTGCGCACCCCCGAGGTCGACGGCTACAGCGCCGTGCAGATCGCGTACGGCCAGATCGACCCGCGCAAGGTCACCAAGCCCCTCACCGGTCACTTCGACAAGGCAGGCGTCACGCCTCGCCGTCACGTCACGGAGGTGCGCACCGCAGACGCCGCCGAGTACACGCTCGGCCAGGAACTTGCGGTCGACATCTTCGAGGCCGGCCAGAAGGTCGATGTCGTCGGCACCAGCAAGGGCAAGGGCTTCGCCGGCGTCATGAAGCGTCACAACTTCAAGGGCGTCAGCGCTTCGCACGGTTCGCACCGCAACCACCGCAAGCCCGGCTCCATCGGCGCATCCTCCACCCCCAGCCGTGTCTTCAAGGGCATGCGCATGGCCGGACGGATGGGTGGCGACCGCGTCACCGCGATGAACCTCAAGGTTCACGCCGTCGACCTCGAGAAGGGCGTCATCCTCGTGAAGGGTGCCGTTCCCGGAGCTCGCGGCCGCATCGTTTTCGTACGCAACGCAGTGAAGGGGGCGTAACGCATGGCTGAGAACACAAGCCTCGACGTCATCGACTCGAAGGGCGCGAAGGTCGGCACCGTCGACCTCCCCGCAGAGACCTTCGACGTTCAGACCAACATCCCGCTGATCCACCAGGTCGTCGTCGCCCAGCGCGCCGCGGCCCGCCAGGGTACGCACAAGACCAAGGGCCGCGGAGAAGTCTCCGGTGCCGGTCGCAAGCCGTTCAAGCAGAAGGGAACCGGTCGCGCCCGCCAGGGCTCGATCCGCGCCCCCCAGATGACCGGTGGTGGAATCGTCCACGGACCGACCCCGCGCGACTACGCACAGCGCACCCCCAAGAAGATGATCGCCGCGGCACTGCGTGGCGCGCTCTCCGACCGGGCCCGCGGCGGACGCATCCACGTCGTCGACTCGCTCTCCGTCGGAGACGTGCCATCGACCAAGACCATCGTCGCGCTGCTGGGCGGCATTGCCACCAGCAAGCACGTGCTGATCGTGCTCGACCGTAACGACGAGCTCAGCCGCAAGAGCGTTCGGAACATCCCGTCCGTTCACGTCCTGCCGTACGACCAGCTCAACGCCTACGACGTGCTCGTCTCCGACGACATCGTCTTCACGAAGAGCGCCTTCGACGGCTTCGTCGCTGGACCGATCGCCGGAGCATCCATCAAGGACGCCTCCCCGCTCGGCAGCAAGAAGCGCGTCAGCCCCGAGAAGTCGGCGGCGTCGAGGGATGAAGCCAAGAAGGAGCAGGTCAGCGCATGACCGGAATCAACAAGGACCCGCGCGACGTAGTTCTGTCGCCCGTCGTGTCTGAGAAGAGCTACAGCCTGATCGACCAGGGCAAGTACACGTTCATCGTGGACCCCCGCTCGAACAAGACCGAGATCAAGCTCGCTATCGAGAAGATCTTCGGTGTCGAGGTCGCGTCCATCAACACGATGAACAAAAAGGGCAAGACCCGTCGCACCAAGTTCGGGATCGGAAAGCGCAAGGACACCAAGCGCGCGATCGTGACACTCAAGAGCGGTTCCATCGACATCTTCACGGCTGTCGGCTAAGGAACAGAGGACAAAAACCATGGCTATTCGCAAATACAAGCCCACGACCCCTGGTCGTCGCGGTTCCTCGGTTGCAGACTTCGCCGAGATCACCCGCTCCACCCCCGAGAAGTCGCTGCTGCGCCCCCTGTCGAAGACCGGTGGCCGCAACAACGCCGGACGCATCACGACCCGTCACATCGGTGGTGGCCACAAGCGCCAGTACCGCGTCATCGACTTCCGTCGCAATGACAAGGACGGCGTGAACGCCAAGGTCGCTCACATCGAGTACGACCCCAACCGCACTGCACGGATCGCACTGCTCCACTTCGTGGACGGCTCGAAGCGCTACATCATCGCGCCGAACAAGCTGAGCCAGGGCGACATCGTCGAGTCGGGCGCCGGCGCGGACATCAAGCCGGGCAACAACCTCCCGCTGAAGAACATCCCCACCGGTACCGTGATCCACGCGATCGAGCTCAAGCCGGGCGGTGGCGCCAAGATGGCCCGCTCCGCCGGGTCCAGCGTTCGTCTCGTCGCCAAGGACGGCCCGTACGCGCAGCTCCGCCTGCCGTCCGGTGAAATCCGCAACGTGGATGCGCGCTGCCGCGCCACCATCGGCGAGGTCGGCAACGCCGAGCAGTCGAACATCAACTGGGGCAAGGCCGGACGCATGCGCTGGAAGGGCGTTCGCCCCACGGTTCGTGGTGTCGCGATGAACCCCGTCGACCACCCGCACGGTGGTGGTGAGGGCAAGACCTCCGGTGGACGTCACCCCGTCACCCCGTGGGGCCAGTCCGAAGGACGCACCCGTCACGCCAACAAAGAGAGCGACCAGCTCATCGTTCGCCGCCGCAATGCCGGCAAGAAGCGCAAGTAGGAGTTGTAGAAGATGCCACGCAGTCTGAAGAAGGGCCCCTTCGTCGACGACCACCTGCTTCGCAAGGTAGTCGGCGCGAACGCCGCCAGCAGCAAGAACGTGATCAAGACCTGGTCGCGCCGCTCGATGATCGTGCCAGCCATGCTGGGCCACACCATCGCGGTGCACGACGGTCGCAAGCACATCCCGGTCTTCGTTACGGAGACCATGGTTGGGCACAAGCTCGGTGAGTTTGCTCCCACCCGCACCTTCCGTGGACACGAGAAGGACGACAAGAAGGGTCGTCGCCGCTAACGCGGCGGCGAAGGAGGAGAGAAATGGTGGAGTCGATCGCACGCGTGCGTCATATCCGCGTCACCCCTACGAAGGCTCGTCGCGTCGTCAACATGATCCGCGGCAAGCAGGCTTCTGAGGCCCTGGCCATCCTGAAGTTCGCGCCCCAGGGTGCGAGCGAGCCCGTCTACAAGCTCGTCGCGTCGGCCATGGCCAACGCCCGGGTCAAGGCGGATGCCAGCAACAGCTACCTGGACGACCAGGACCTGTTCGTCTCGTCGGCCTACGTCGACGAGGGCACGACACTCAAGCGCTTCCAGCCGCGAGCACAGGGTCGGGCGTTCCAGATCCTGAAGCGCACCAGCCACATCACCATCGTCCTGGCCACGCCGGACGAGACCGATGCTGCTGCACCGAAGCGAACCGCGAAGGCAGGAAAGAAGTAATGGGCCAGAAAGTAAACCCCTACGGCTTCCGTCTGGGAATCACTACCGACCACGTGTCGCGCTGGTTCTCCGACAGCACGAAGGAAGGTCAGCGTTACGCCGACTTCGTCGCCGAGGACATCAAGATCCGCAACCTGCTCAAGACCTCGCTCGATCGTGCAGGAGTTGCACGCATCGAGATCGAGCGCACCCGTGACCGCGTTCGCGTGGACATCCACACGGCGCGCCCGGGAATCGTCATCGGTCGCCGCGGCGCCGAGGCGGAGCGCATCCGCTCCGACCTCGAGAAGCTGTCGGGCAAGCAGATCCAGCTCAACATCCTCGAGGTCAAGAACCCCGAGGCCGAGGCACAGCTCGTCGCCCAGGGAATCGCGGAGCAGCTCACCGCTCGCGTCGCGTTCCGTCGTGCGATGCGCAAGGGCCTCCAGGGCGCCCAGCGCGCCGGTGCCAAGGGTGTCCGCATCCAGGTGTCCGGTCGTCTCGGCGGCGCCGAGATGAGCCGCTCGGAGTTCTACCGCGAGGGACGCGTTCCCCTGCACACGCTGCGCGCCAACATCGACTACGGCTTCTACGAGGCCAAGACGACGTTCGGCCGTATCGGCGTGAAGGTATGGATCTACAAGGGCGACATCACCGACAAGGAGCTCGCGCGCGAGCAGGCGAACGCCAAGTCGTCGCGTCCGGAGCGTCGTGGAGACGACCGTCGCGACAGCGGCCCCCGTCGCGGCGCCGGTGCTCCCCCCAGGACTGAGACTGCCCCGGCAGCAGTAGGAGCAGAGGCATAACCATGTTGATTCCCCGCAAGGTCAAGCACCGCAAGCAGCACCACCCCGGTCGTAGCGGACACGCTACCGGCGGCACCACGGTCGCGTTCGGCGAGTACGGCATCCAGGCCATCACTCCCGCCTACGTCACCAACCGCCAGATCGAGGCCGCGCGTATCGCGATGACCCGTCACATCAAGCGTGGTGGAAAGGTGTGGATCAACATCTACCCCGACCGCCCGCTGACCAAGAAGCCCGCCGAGACCCGCATGGGTTCCGGTAAGGGTTCACCCGAGTGGTGGGTCGCGAACGTCAAGCCGGGCCGAGTGCTCTTCGAACTGAGCGGCGTCTCTGACGACGTCGCCCGCGAAGCACTCACCCGTGCCATTCACAAGCTGCCTCTCAAGGCACGCATCATCAAGCGCGAGGAGGGCGACGCATAATGGCGATCGGATCCAAGGAGCTCGCCTCAGACGAGCTTGACACCTTCGAAGACGAACGACTCGTCGACGAACTCAAGAAGGCCAAGGAAGAGCTGTTCAACCTGCGCTTCCAGTCGGCCACCGGCCAGCTGGACAGCCACGGACGCCTCCGTGCCGTGAAGCGCGACATCGCGCGCATCTACACGGTCATCCGCGAACGCGAGCTCGGCATCCGTGCCACGCCCGCACCGCTCGAGGTAGCCCCGAAAGCCACCAAGGCGAAGGCTCCCAAGAAGTCCAAGGCGACGGCGGATGCCGCAGCCGACGACACCACCACCGAGACTGCCACTGACAAGAAAGAGGAGGCGAAGTAATGGCCACCAAGGAAACCAGCACGGTTTCGTCGGAAGGCGTGCACGCTGCTCATGACGTCAAGGACGCGACCGCTCGCGGATACCGCAAGAGCCGTCGTGGCTACGTGACCAGCGACAAGATGGACAAGACCATCGTCGTCGAGGTCGAAGACCGTGTGAAGCACCCGCTGTACGGCAAGGTCATCCGCCGCACCTCCAAGGTGAAGGTCCACGACGAGGCGAACTCCGCCGGTGTCGGCGACCTCGTCATCATCAGCGAAACCCGTCCGCTCAGCGCCACCAAGCGCTGGCGCCTGGTCGAGATCCTCGAGAAGGCTAAGTAAGCGCCCGCGCTTACTTATCAGTAGGAGAAACAGATGCTTCAGCAGGAATCACGGCTCAAGGTCGCCGACAACACGGGCGCCAAGATGCTGCTCACGATTCGCGTCCTCGGTGGCTCAGGCCGTCGCTACGCCGGCCTCGGCGATGTCATCGTCGCGACCGTCAAGGACGCCATCCCCGGCGGCAACGTCAAGAAGGGTGACGTCGTTCGCGCCGTCATCGTCCGCACCAAGAAAGAGACTCGGCGTCCCGATGGCTCTTATATCAAGTTCGACGAGAACGCCGCCGTCATCCTGAAGGCAGACGGGGACCCCCGCGGTACCCGCATCTTCGGGCCGGTCGGCCGCGAGCTTCGTGACAAGAAGTTCATGAAGATCATCTCGCTCGCACCGGAGGTTATTTAACTAATGGCAAACATCAAGAAGGGTGACCTCGTTCAGGTCATCAGTGGCGCAACCCAGGCCCGCGGCGGAGACCGCGGCAAGCAGGGGCGCGTCCTCGAGGTGCTCGTCGAGCGCAACCGCGTGATCGTGGAGGGTGTCAACTTCGTCACCAAGCACGTTCGCGTCGGCCAGACTCAGCGTGGCTCCAAGACCGGCGGCATCGAGACGCACGAGGCACCGATTCACGTGTCCAACGTGCAGATCGTCGACCCGTCGACCAAGAAGCCGACCCGCGTCGGCTTCCGCACGGAGGTAGTGGAGAAGGACGGCCTCAAGAAGACCGTTCGCATCCGCTACGCCAAGAAGTCTGGTGAGGACCTGTAATGACTGACACCACCACTGCTGCGCCGGCTGTCAAGACTCAGCCGCGCCTCAAGCAGAAGTACAAGAACGAGATCTCTGCCCAGCTGCAGAAGGACTTCGGCTTCACCAACGTGCACCAGGTGCCCGGACTGGTCAAGGTCGTCGTCAACACCGGTGTCGGCGAGGCAGCTCGCGACGGCAAGATCATCGATGGGGCCGTCAAGGACCTCACCGCGATCACCGGCCAGAAGCCGCAGATCACCAACGCCCGCAAGTCCATCGCGCAGTTCAAGCTCCGCGAGGGCCAGCCGATCGGCGCGCACGTCACCCTCCGCGGCGACCGTGCGTGGGAGTTCCTCGACCGGCTCGTGTCGCTCGCGCTTCCCCGTATCCGCGACTTCCGCGGCCTGTCCGACCGCCAGTTCGACGGACACGGCAACTACACCTTCGGTCTCAACGAGCAGTCCATGTTCCACGAGATCGACCAGGACAAGATCGACCGCGTGCGCGGCTTCGACATCACTGTCGTGACCACCGCCCGCAACGACGACGAAGGACGCGCGCTGCTCAAGGCGCTCGGCTTCCCGTTCCGCACGGCCGAGAACACCCCGTAACCCACGCACCACCGATCGCACAGGTCGGCACTCGTGTACCGGGTGTCGAAACCGTACGAGATTAGGAAGCAATCGCATGACAATGACCGATCCGGTCGCAGACCTGTTGACCAGGCTGCGCAACGCGAACTCGGCGTACCACGAGACTGTCTCGCTCCCGAGCAGCAACCTCAAGTCGCACATCGCCGACATCCTCACCAAAGAGGGCTACATCGCCGGGTGGAAGGTGGAGGACGCCCGCGTGGGCAAGACCCTCACCATCGACCTCAAGTACGGCCCCAACCGCGAGCGCTCCATCGTGGGCATCAAGCGCGTCTCGAAGCCCGGACTGCGCGTCTACGCGAAGTCCACTGAGATCCCCAACGTTCTCGGTGGCCTCGGCGTCGCAATCCTCTCGACCTCCTCTGGCCTCCTCACCGACCGCCAGGCAACCTCGAAGGGCGTGGGTGGGGAAGTCCTCGCCTACGTGTGGTGATCTGATGTCCCGTATTGGACGACTTCCCATTCCGATCCCCACCGGGGTCGACATCACCGTGAACGGCTCCGCCGTCACCGTCAAGGGACCGAAGGGCGAGCTCGCGCTCACCGTCGCGAGCCCCATCGCGGTAGCCCTCGACGAGGGCCAGCTGCTGGTCACCCGCCCGGACGACGAGCGCGCATCGCGTTCGCTGCACGGCCTGACCCGCACGCTCATCGCCAACCAGATCATCGGCGTGACCACCGGTTACTCCAAGGGTCTCGAAATCGTCGGTACCGGTTACCGCGTACAGGCCAAGGGAGCGAACCTCGAGTTCGCCCTCGGCTTCTCGCATTCCGTGACCGTCGAGCCCCCGGCCGGTATCTCGTTCACCGTCGAAGGCAACAACAAGCTGACGGTGCACGGCATCGACAAGCAGGCCGTCGGTGAAGTGGCCGCAAACATCCGCAAGCTGCGCAAGCCAGAGCCCTACAAGGGCAAGGGTGTGCGCTACGCCGGCGAAGTAGTCCGCCGCAAGGCCGGAAAGAGTGGTAAATAATCATGGCTCTCGGAACTAGAGGCAAGAGCAAGTCGGCCGCCAAGGCTCGCCGACACACGCGTCTTCGCAAGAAGGTCGTCGGAACCGAGGCGCGTCCGCGCCTCGTGGTCACGCGCTCCGCGCGCCACGTATTCGTTCAGGTCGTTGACGACAGCAAGGGCTTCACCCTCGCATCGGCATCCACCCTCGAAGCCGACATGCGCACGTTCGATGGAGACAAGACCGCCAAGGCCCGCAAGGTCGGCGAACTCGTCGCCGAGCGCGCCAAGCAGGCAGGCATCGACGCCGTGGTCTTCGACCGCGGCGGAAGCCGTTACGCGGGCCGTGTCGCGGCCATCGCGGACGGCGCCAGGGAAGGCGGGCTGGACCTGTGAGCGACGCAACAACGAACAAGGAGCAGGCCGTGGAGTCTGAAGCAACCACCGCTGCAGCAACGCAGCCGGCCGGCGCCGACAGCGCCGCCGTCGTGCAGCCTGCGGTCGTCGAGACCGCAGCCGGCACCGAGAGCAACGCCACGGAGCCCCGCGAGGCCCGCCGTGGCGGACGCGAACGCAACCCGAACCAGCAGCGCGGCAGCCGCGACAGCGAGAAGAGCCAGTTCCTCGAGCGCGTCGTCACCATCAACCGCGTCTCCAAGGTCGTCAAGGGTGGTCGTCGCTTTAGCTTCACCGCCCTCGTCGTCGTCGGAGACGGCAACGGACTGGTCGGCGTCGGATACGGCAAGGCCCGCGAGGTGCCTACCGCTATCTCCAAGGGCGTCGAAGAGGCCAAGAAGAACTTCTTCCGCGTTCCCCGCGTCGCGCAGACCATCCCGCACCCCGTGCAGGGTGAAGCTGCAGCCGGCGTCGTGCTCCTGCGTCCGGCATCCGCCGGTACCGGTGTTATCGCCGGTGGCCCGGTTCGCGCCGTGCTCGAGTGTGCAGGCATCCACGACGTGCTGAGCAAGTCGCTCGGTTCGTCGAACACCATCAACATCGTCCACGCCACCGTCGCTGCCCTCAAGCAGCTCGAAGAGCCCGCAGCGGTCGCCGCTCGCCGTGGCCTTCCGGTCGAGGACGTTGTGCCGGCGCGCCTCCTGCGCGCACAGGCCGACGCGAAGGCAGGTGTCTGATGGCTGCTCGCCTGAAGGTGACCCAGATCAAGTCCAAAATTAGCGAGAAGCAGAACCAGCGCGACACGTTGCGGAGCCTCGGGCTCAAGCGCATTGGCGATGTCGTGGTTCGCGAAGACAATTCGCAGAACCGCGGCTACGTCAACACCGTCGCTCACCTGGTCAAGGTCGAGGAGATTGACTAATGGCTGACGAAACTACGCCCAAGAAGAGCGAGTCCACCGAGGCCCGTCCGCAGGTGCTGAAGATGCACCACCTCCGTCCCGCCCCCGGTGCCAAGAAGGACCGCATGCGAGTCGGCCGTGGTGAGGGATCCAAGGGTAAGACCGCGGGTCGCGGTACCAAGGGAACCAAGGCGCGTTACTCGATGCGTCCCGGCTTCGAAGGTGGAAACATCAACTTCGTCATGCGTGCTCCGAAGCTGCGCGGGTTCAAGAACCCGTTCCGCGACGAGTACCAGGTCGTGAACCTCGAGAAGCTCGCCGAGCTGTACCCGACGGGCGGGGATGTCACCATCGCCGACCTCGTCTCCAAGGGTGCCGTGCGCAAGAACGAACTCGTCAAGATTCTCGGCACCGGCGACATTGCGGTTAAGCTGAACGTCGCAGTAGACAAGGTCTCCGGCTCGGCAGAGCAGAAGATCGTCGCTGCGGGAGGTTCGGTCAAGTAACACGGCGCCCAGGCGCCGCGGAGGCCGAACCGGCCACCACATGCGAGAGTGAGTGGAGTCCCTGATCAGGGGCTCCACTCACCTGCATTTACAACAGACAACTTGGAGGCCTCGTGTTCAGAGCCGTCGCGCGGATCTTCCGCACCCCCGACCTGCGGAGGAAGATCGGCTTCACGCTCGGTATCGTGGCCATCTTCCGGCTCGGATCGTTCATCCCCGCGCCCTATGTCGACTACGGCAACGTGCAGACCTGTATCGCGTCCAACGACGGAACGACCGGTCTCTACGAACTCGTCAACCTGTTCAGCGGTGGAGCACTACTGCAGCTGTCGGTATTCGCGCTCGGCATCATGCCGTACATCACTTCCTCGATCATCGTGCAGCTGCTGCGCGTGGTCATCCCACACTTCGACACCCTCCACAAGGAGGGCCAGTCCGGCCAGGCCAAGCTGACGCAGTACACCCGCTACCTCACCATCGCGCTGGCGATCCTGCAGTCGACCACCCTCGTCACCGTCGCCCGCAGCGGCGCACTGTTCCCCTCCACCAGCGGCGCCCCCGAGTGCGCGAACCTGATCACCGACCCGTCGTGGTACGCCACGCTGCTCATGGTCATCACCATGACCGCGGGCACCGGGCTCATCATGTGGCTCGGCGAGCTCATCACCGAGCGCGGCATCGGCAACGGCATGTCGCTGCTCATCTTCACGTCCATCGCGGCGACCTTCCCCACCGCCCTTTGGGGCATCGCGATCAGCCAGGGCTTCGAGGTCTTCCTGCTCGTGCTCGCGGTCGGCATCGTCATCATGGGCGCCGTGGTCTTCGTCGAACAGTCGCAGCGCCGCATCCCGGTGCAGTACGCCAAGCGCATGGTCGGCAGGCGCACCTACGGTGGCAACAACACCTACATCCCCATCAAGGTCAACATGGCCGGCGTCGTGCCCGTCATCTTCGCCTCGTCGCTGCTCTACCTGCCTGCGCTCATCGCCCAGTTCAACCAGCCGGCCGACGGCAGCCCGCCCGCCCCGTGGGTCACCTGGATCTCGAACAACCTGACCTCCGGCGACAACGTGCTGTACATGGTCATGTACTTCCTGCTCATCGTCGGGTTCACCTACTTCTACGTCGCGATCACCTTCAACCCAGAAGAAGTCGCCGACAACATGAAGAAGTACGGAGGGTTCATCCCCGGCATCCGTGCCGGACGCCCCACCGCCGAGTACCTCGATTACGTGCTCACCAGGGTCACGCTGCCAGGATCGCTCTACCTCGGCTTCATCGCCCTCATCCCGCTCATCGCCCTCGCGACGGTCGGCGCCAACGCGAACTTCCCGTTCGGCGGCGCCAGCATCCTGATCATCGTCGGTGTCGGGCTCGAGACGGTCAAGCAGATCGACTCGCAGTTGCAGCAGCGCCACTACGAAGGACTACTCCGATGACCCGCCTGCTGATCATCGGCGCCCCCGGCTCCGGCAAGGGAACCCAGGGCGCCACCCTCGCCAGCGACTACGGCATCCCCGCCATCGCGACCGGCGACATCTTCCGCCACCACATCAAGACGGAAACCGAGCTCGGCCAGCAGGTCAAGGCGATCGTCGACGCGGGAAACTACGTGCCCGACTCGCTCACGAATGAGATCGTCAAGGACCGCCTGCTCGAGGACGACGCCCTCGACGGCTTCATCCTCGACGGCTACCCGCGCACGCCCGACCAGGTGACCTACCTCGACGAGCTGCTCGCATCGGGCGGGCAGAGCCTCGACGCCGTCATCCAGCTCAAGGCCGACACCGACGAGGTCGTCGAGCGCCTGCGTAAGCGCGCCATCGAACAGGGCCGCCTCGACGACTCCGAGGAGGCCATCCGCCACCGGCAGGATGTCTTCGCCCGCGAGACGGCACCGCTCGTCGCGGTCTACCGCGACCGCGGCCTGCTGATCGAGGTCGACGGCCTCGGCCAGATCGCCGACGTCAAGAAACGCATCACCGCATCGCTCGCGGAGCGCGGCGTGGCGCGTCCCGAATCCGCCACCGCCTGAGCCCGCGATGGCCAGGCGCCCCTCGATCTACAAGACCCCGGCGCAGCTGCGCGCGATGAGGGAGCCCGGCCGCATCACGGCGGTCGCGCTCGAAGCCGTGCGTGCAGCCATCGCCCCCGGGGTGACGACCCTCGAACTCGATGCGATCGCCGAGGCATCCATTCGCTCCAACGGGGCCGAGCCAAACTTCATGCTCGTTCCCGGTTACCGGCACACGCTGTGCGTCTCGGTGAACGAGGAGGTCGTGCACGGCATCCCCGGTGGCAGGGTGCTCGCCCCCGGCGACATCGTGTCGGTCGATTGCGGCGCCCAGTTCGAGGGCTGGAACGGCGATTCGGCGATCACCGTGGTGCTCGACGACCCGGGTAGCCCCGAGACCGTCGCGGAGCGCGAGAACTTGTCCGCTGTCACCGAGGGCTCGCTGTGGGCCGGCATCGCCGCCCTTGCGACCGCCAAGCACCTCAACCAGGTCGGCGCCGCGATCGAAGACGAGATCGACGCCCGCGGTACCTTCGGCATCCTCGAGGAGTACGTCGGCCACGGCATCGGCGAGACCATGCACGAGGAGCCGCCGGTCTTCAACTTCCGGGTGCGCGGCAACGGGCCCGCCGTCAAGCCTGGACTCGTCGTCGCCATCGAACCAATGGTCACCCTCGGGGGCATCGACACCGCGACGCTCGACGACGACTGGACCGTCGTCACCGCCGATGGCTCGGCCGCCGCGCACTGGGAGCACTCGGTCGCCGTGCACGCCGACGGCATCTGGGTGCTGACCGCGCACGACGGGGGAGCGGCGGGCCTCGCCCCCCTCGGCGGGACGCCCGTACCCATCCCGTAAGGCGCAGCCGGGCCGGCACCCAGCCGCCGGGGCCCAGCCCGAGGGGGGGGCTGGCTACTTGTCCATGCTCCGCCCGATCTCCCCGATGAACGA
>NZ_JAALGE010000020.1 GCF_011057645.1 Marisediminicola senii
GCTCCGGGCGCACCGCCGCGCTGGTGCCGCGGGGGCGCTGCGGGCCGCCCGCGCCGGGGCGGGGAGGGGTGCCTGCGCCGCGGGGGCGGGTGGGCGCGCTAACGGCCATCGCGTGCACCCCGCATCTCGGAGACCGCGCGCCACACGCCGTCGACCGTGTCGTCGAGGCCCATCGGAACGCAGGTCCACCCCGCGGCGCGCAGCCGGTCGACGACGGACGAGCCCGGCGCGGCCCCGATCACGAACGCGATCGCGAGTTCGAACGACGACGGCTCGCCGACGAGGCGGTCGACGGTCGCGGCATCCGCCTCGGAGAGGATGGCGAAGACCGAGCCGCTGCCGGGTTCCGCGCGAAAGAACGGGTCGAGCGACGGGTCGGTCGAGTACCCGCCGGTCGTCTCGGTGAGCGCGATCTCGGCGAGGGTCTCGAGGAACTCGTCGATGGCGGCGACCGAGTCGAGCTGGGTCGGCCCGGTCTCGACGATCTCGACCTCGAAGCCGCCGCGCGCGAGGTGCAGGGCGATGGATGCCGCGAGCGAGATTGCCAACTCGAAGGCGGCGCTTTCTGCGTCGTCCTCCGACCGGAACACCAGTGAATCCGTATAACCGACCAGCCGGGTGTCGAGGATGACGCGCGCCTCGGCGTGGCTGCGGGGCTCCTCCTGGCGCACCATGAGGTCGCCGTGCCTGGCAGTCGCCCTCCAGTGCACGCGGCGGAGCGCATCGCCGCGGCGGTACTCGCGGGTCGAGAGGTCGTCGTCGCCGCCGACCGACCGCCGCACGAGCATCGAGCTGCCCTCACTGGCGAGCACCGCGAGCCCGGTATCTGGCATGTCGACGAGGCGCGGGGTCACGATGAGCCGGTCGGCCTGCCCGATCGAGATCTCGGTGCTGGCGAATCCGAACGGGTCGGCGAGCACGACCTCCATCGGCCCGATCGAGAATACGCCGCGGTGCGGGGGCAGCAGTTCGTAGCGGAAGCCGCCGGTGCCGACCGTTGAGGCCCGACCAAGCGCACGACCACGCGACGACGAGATCGGGGGCACCTGGGCGAAGCCGTCGGGCCCTGACGACCACGGGCGAACGTCGCGGCAGATGAGGTGCGGCGTCGGAACCACCCCGCGGTTGCGGATCTGCAGGTCGACGGTGGTGGCGTCGCCGAGCGAGACGACCGCCGGACTGAAGGTGCGGGTGACCTCGAGGCTCACCCGGCGAAAGCGGGCGATGACGTAGGCGATGCCGGGCAGCAGCAGAGCGAGCGCTCCCCCGTAGGCGAATTCGGCCATGTCGCCCACGTAGGCGACCACCATGAGTACCGCACCGACGGTCAGCAGGCCCCAGCCACGGCGCGAGAGCCGGGTGACCCTGCCGTCATCGGCCCGGAGCGGGAGGCGCGGCATCGTGGGTCACGCGGAGGGCGCGGAGCCCAGCGGAACCGGGGTCGCCGCGAGGATGCGGTACACGACGTCGGTGAGCGACGCCGACTGGGCGGCACCGGCGACGGCCGCGAGCTTGGTGGAAGGGATCAGCCGGTGCACGAGTACCGGAACGGCGAGCGCGTCGATGTCGTCCGGCAGCACGAACTCGCGGCCGTCGAGGGCCGCGCGGGCCTTCGCGGCGCGCACGAGCTGCAGGGTCGCACGGGGGCTCGCCCCGAGGCGCAGGTCGCGGTCGACGCGGGTGGCCTGGCTGATGGCGACGGCGTACTGCTCGACGGCACGGGAGACGAACACCGTGCGCACGGTGCGGATCATGGCGAGAAGCTGGTCGCCGGTGATGACCGGTCGCACGAGGTCGAGGGGGCTGCTCGTGCCGCGCGTCCTCAGCATGGCGAGTTCGGCCGCGGCATCCGGATATCCCATCGAAATGCGGATCATGAACCTGTCGCGCTGCGCCTCGGGAAGCGGGTATGTGCCCTGCATCTCGACCGGATTCTGGGTCGCGACGACCGTGAACGGCGAGGCGAGCTCGTGGGTGCTGCCGTCGACGGTGACCTGGTGCTCTTCCATGCTCTCGAGCAGCGCGGACTGGGTCTTCGGGCTCGCCCGGTTGATCTCGTCGCCGATGACGATGTTCGCGAACACCGGGCCCGGAATGAACTCGAACTCGCGGCTGGCCTGATTGAACATCGAGACGCCGGTGATGTCGGATGGCAGCAGGTCGGGGGTGAATTGGATGCGGGAGACCGAGCAGTCCACGGACCTGGCGAGTGCCCGCGCCAGCATGGTCTTGCCCACGCCTGGCACGTCTTCGATGAGCAGGTGCCCCTCGGCGAGCAGCACCGTCATGGCGAGCTCGACCGCCTCCGGCTTGCCGTCGATGACGGTCTCGATGCTGTCGAATACGGCGTCGCTCAGGCGGCGGAACTCGTCGATCGGCAGGGTGTCGTGACGGGCGTCGGCCGGACGGTCACGGGCGCCGTGCGCGTCGAGGACGGGTTCGCTGGCAAGACTGCTCACGGTGCTCCTCGCGGTGGCGGTGATGACGTTTTGGTAACGCTGACGTCATTGCAGTCTGCCAGACCAGATGTGTAAAGCCCCAGAGTGCCCGGCAGCGCCCACGGCTTTCATCATTCAGGAGCGCCGCTGGTATTTGTTTCATCATTCAGGAGCGCCGCGGGCATTCCTTTCATCATTCAGGAGCGCCGCGGGCATTCGTTTCAGGATTCAGGAAGATCTGGGGCTGGAGTAGCGAAATATGCCGCGTGATGGCGTGTCAGCGCGGCATCCACCCTTCGACCCCTCGAATGTTCCTGAATGATGAAAGCTGACGCACGTCAGTGGTCGGCCGCACCGCGGAAGCGCTCCGCGCGCTCGGCACGGGCTTCGGCCAGGCCGGCCGCGCGCTCGGCACGGGCTGCGGCAAGGCCGGCCGCGTAGCCGTCTGCCCGGCCCGCCGCGTGCCCCTCGGCGTGCCCGTCCGCATGCCCCTCCGCGTGCGCCTCGTCGCTGCCGAGGCGGAACATGTCGTTCTCGGCCGGGCGGATGAGTCGCGCCGCCCCCGGTTCGTCGAGGTCGGCGACGAGACGCCCGAGCCCGCGCACGACGGCGACCGGCAACCCGTCGGCCTTGCCCTTCACGAGGTCGGTCGCGCCGGCGAGCTCGTCGGCGACCGCCGGCAGCGTCACGTTGAGCGGGCGGCCGTTGGCGTCCGTGGTTCCGCGGAGGTCGTCGATCACGCGCAGGCCGGCCGCGCCGATCGCGACGTCGGTCTGCCCGTCACGCCAGGGGCGGCCGAGGGTGTCGGTGATGACGACGCCCACGGGCACTCCGAACCGCTCTCGCAGCGCCCGGCAGATGGCGTGCGCCGACGCATCCGGATCGAGGGGAAGAAGGAGGACGGTGCCCTCCGGGGTGTTGCTGCCGTCGACACCGGCCGCCGCCATCACGAGCCCCAACCGGTTCTCGACGATGCGGGTGACGCCGTTCGGGTGCGTTCGGCTCGCGACGAGCCGCACCGTCTCTGCGGTGATCGCGTTCTCGCGGTCGGCCGCGGCGATCGTGCGGCCCTCGGCCTTCGACACGATCTTGCTGGTGACCGACACGATGTCGCCCTCCTCGAGCGACCCGACCGCGTCGCCGATCAGGCGCGCGAGGTCGTCACCGGCGACGATCTCGCCGATGCCCTCGACAGCCCATACCGAGAACACTCAGCGCACCAGGGCGGGCAGCACCGAGCGCCCGAAGACGTCGATCCACTCCCGCTGGTTGCGGCCGGCGTTGTGCAGGTAGATGCGGTCGAAACCGAGGTCGACGAATTGCTGGATGTAGGCACGGTGCACGTCGGGATCGGCGCTCACCGGCATCCGTCCCTCGAAGTCTGCTGGCCTGACCATGCGTGCGATCTGCTCCAATTCGAACGGCGACCGGATGTCGCTTCGGGGAAACCTCATGGCACCGTTGGGCCACTCGGTGACGGCATTCTGCATCGCTTTCTCGTCGGTCTCGGCCCAGCTCAGGTGCAGGCGCAGCACCGTCGTCATGGTGGATGCATCCTTGCCGACCTCACGCGCGCCATCGGCGAACCGCTGCAGCAGGGTCGCGACCTTCTCGATCGGCGCTGCCTCCGTGATGAGCCCGTCGACCGTGCGCCCGGCGCGCTTGGCGGCGACGGGCCCGGCGGTCGCGACGAGGATCTCGGGCGCGACCTCCGGCATGGTCCACAGCCGGGTGGACTCGAGCTTGTAGAAGTGGCCGTCGTGGCGCACGTCCTTGCCGGCGAGCCCCGACGCGAACAGCTTCTTGATGATGTCGACGGCCTCGAACATGCGATTGATGCGCTCGGGGGCCTCCGGCCAGTACTGGCCGATCACGTGCTCGTTGAGGGCCTCACCGCTGCCGAGTCCGAGCCAGTGCCTGCCGGGATACATCGCGGCGAGGGTCGCCGACGCCTGCGCGACCATCGCGGGGTGCCAGCGGAAAGTGGGCGCGGTGACACCGGTGCCCAGGTCTCCGGTGGTGGTCTGCCCGAGGGCGCCGAGCACGTTCCACACGAACGACGCCTGCCCCTGGGCCGGAACCCAGGGCTGGAAGTGGTCGGCCGCCATGATGCCGCGAAACCCGGCCCGCTCGGCGTGCGCCGCGAAGTCGAGGATCTCGGTCGGGTTGAACCTCTCGAGCATCGCGGCGTAGCCGATGTGGGCGGCGGTGGGAGGCATGCTCCCATTGTCGGCCAGGATGACCGGTTCTCGATTACCGCTGTGTTCTTCAGCCCTGTGCGTTGGTGCCCTGTGGGTTGGCGGCCTGTGCGTTGGTGGACCCGCCCGCGGGCTCGTACGACCACAGCTCGGCGCTGATGCCGACGGGCCCACGGCCCGCGTGGGCGTGGGGTGCGTCTGCTGCACTGGCTGCCGGTGCGTCGGTGGATGCTGCGCCGTCGGGCTTCTCCGAGCCGCCGCGGTGTCCGTGCGCAAACGATGGCGACTCGACCCAGGCCTGGAAGCTCGCGTCATCGCTCCAGCGGGTGATCACGAGCCAGGTGGTTCGGTCGTCGGTGGGCTTGAGCAGCTCGAAGCCCTCGAACCCCGGCTGGCCGTCGACGGCTCCGGCGCGGGCGGCGAAGCGGTGTGCGAGTTCGTCCCCGCTGTCGGCCGGAACGGTGATGGCGTTGATCTTGATGATGCTCATCGGGCTCTCCTCGGTTTGGCGAATGCACGCCTCGCGGGTGCACGGCAATGCTTCCACGCCCGGCTGGGCGGCCGGTGCGGCTCGAATCGGCCAGCGCATATTCTGGGGGCACCGCGTCGCGCCTCTTCGGTTCGCGAGCGCCAGCATCCGATTCGAGGCAGCCATGCACATCTCCATCCCGTTCGTCGAGGTGCTCGCCCTCGCCGCGTCGCAGGGTCCGTTGCCTCCCATGGTCGCGGGGCTGCGCAGCGAGGGGTCGACGGCGCACGCCGACATCGACCTGCGGGAGGTTCCGAGCACCTCGACCGCGATGCGGTTCGCGCTCGCTGCCGCCGGCACCGTGACCGTCACGGCCAGGGTCGTGTCGTTCGCAGCCGGTGTCGCCACGGTCGCCGTGACGGCGCACGCGTGGGGGCTGCCCGCCCACAAGCTGCTGCCCTACCTCGTCGATCCGATCGCCGGGGCGGTGCGCAAGGCCGGGCTGCCCGACGGAATCGTCCGCATCGAGCGGGGCGACGGCGACCCCGTCGTACTCGTCGACGTGCAGAAGGCGGTCGATTCGCGCGTCGAGGGCCTGGTCGTGACGGGCGTCGCGCTCACCGATGACCAGGTCGTGGTGGATGCCGCTGTCGGGGCGTTTCGGCGGCTGTGACGGGCGGCGGCGCTCAAGACGCGCGCCGCCGCATCCACTCGGCTTCTGGGGTGTCCCGGCGTGACTAGGCGAGTGCGCGCAGTCGGGGCGCGAGGTCGCGTTCGAACAGGGTGAGGAAGCGGCGCTGGTCCTGTCCCGGCGCGTGGAACACCAGGTGGTTCATGCCGTATCCGACGTACTTGGCGATCTCGGCGACGACCTCGTCGGGGTCGGATCCGACGATCCAGCGCGAGGCGATCTGCTCGATGGGCAGCGCGTCGGCCGCCTTCTCCATCTCGACCGGGTCGGTGATGTCGTGCTTCTGTTCCTTCGAGAGCGCGAGCGGGGCCCAGAAGCGCGTGTTCTCGAGGGCGACGTCGGCGTCGGTGTCGTACGAGAGCTTGATCTCGATCATGCGGTCGATGCTCTCGAACTCGCGGCCGACCTTCTCCGCGCCCTCCTTGACGGCGGGGATGAGCGCGTCGGTGTACAACTCCGATCCCTTGCCCGAGGTGCAGATGAAGCCGTCGCCGGAGCGTCCGGCGTAGCGGGCCACGACCGGTCCGCCCGCGGCGATGTAGACGGGGATGCCGCCCTCCGGACGGTCGTAGATGCTCGCGTCGTGTGTTGAGTAGTACTCGCCCTCGAAGTTGACTCGGTCTTCTGTCCACAGCTGGCGCATGAGCTGCACGGCCTCGCGCAGGCGGGCGAAGCGCTCCTTGAACTCGGGCCAGTGCTGCTCGCCCGCGCCGCGGAAGCCGGTCGCGACCTCGTTCAGGGCCTCCCCGGTGCCGACGCCGAGCATGATGCGACCCGGGTAGAGCACGCCGAGGGTCGCGAAGGCCTGGGCGAGAACGGCGGGGTTGTAGCGGAACGTCGGCGTCATCACCGAGGTGCCGATCTGGATCGTGCTGGTGCGCTCGCCGACCGCCGCCATCCAGGCGAGCGAGAAGGGGGCGTGCCCGCCCTCGTGGCGCCAGGGCTGGAAGTGGTCGCTCACGGCGACGCTCTCCATGCCGTGCTGCTCGGCGGCGACGCCGATCTCCACCAGCTCGCGGGGGTCGAATTGCTCTGCGGATGCCTTGTAGCCGAGTTTGAGGGTCACGGGTCCATTCTGTCGTGCCGGGCTGGAGGTTGGGGGTGGGGTGGGGGTTGTGGGCGGTGTCGGTGTTTCTGGGGGGCGATCCAACTGAGGGTATCGCCAGGCCCATGCAGATCGATATCCTGCGGTCATCGTGTTGGACCAGGTGCGCGGGTTCACGTCTGTTGTGCGCGTCCCGCGCTCTCGTGCGGCGGCGCCCGCTGTCGTGCTCGCCGTCTGCCTGGTCGCGGTGGTCGCCCTCGCCTTCCACTGGATGGATGGCCTCCGAACATTCGTGACGCACCCGGTCGCAACACTGGCGCTGGCAGGATCGGCGACCGGGATCGCGATGCTCGGCGCGCGCCGTGGTGCACTCGGCGACCGGGCGGGTAGTCGCTGGCTGTTCGGCCTTGCCGTCGGGGTCGCGGCGTATCTGGGGCTGGGGGCGCTTGCCACGACGCTCACACAGGGAGGGTCGCCGGTCACTCCCGCCGTCGTGGGGCTGTGGAACGCGTGGTGGGCGGTTCCGCTCGCCACCGTGCAGCTGGCCGCACTGCGCACGATGCCGCGGACGCGTGGGTGGTCCATCGCCTTCGGCGCGCTGGCCGGCCTCTCGGTCCTGTTCGCGGCAGTGCTGGCCGAGCCCGTGGATCCGTTCGCCGGGGTACCGCCCGCTGCCCCGGAGGGGTGGTCGTCTCCACCCGTGGCCGGTGCGCTCGTCACCCTCTACTTTCTGGCAACGGTCACCACGCCCGTACTGCTCGCGGTCCGACTCGCCCACGCCGACCGGGCGCGGCGAGTCGCCGGTCTCCTCGCGGTGGCCGCAGCGGCGATCCCGCCGCTCCTGGTCGTGGTGTGCGTCGGCCTGGCCGTCGCGCGCGACCCCGGGAACGTGTCGGCGTCGATCGGCAGCGTGGGGTACCTCGTGTCCATCGCGGTGGGCTGCCTCGCGGCATCCATCGCCCTCTCCCTCGTGCGGCCGACCGCAGACGGACCGGCGATGAGGCGCATCGTCGGCGGGATCCTCGGGGGTTACGCGGCAGTCGGCGTGGTGCTCTCGGCGACCTGGCTCGGCGCGATGCTGGTGCCGGCCGGACCCCTCGTCTCCGGTCTCGTCGTGGCGGCCATCACCCTCTCGGTCGGCACGGGGTGGTGGCTAGCCGTGTCGGCCATCCTCGGGTGGCTTGCGACCCACGAGAAACCGGATCCCGCAGTGCGGCTGGCGCTCCTGAGCCCGCGGGAGCGGGAGGTGATGGCGCTGCTCGCTGACGGTGTTCGCGACGCGGAGATCGCTGCCCGCCTGCACCTGTCGGAGCGCACCGTGGAGAGCCACCTGACCCGGATCTTCGCCAAGTTGGGACTGGATACCGGCGACGGGCGCAACCGACGGGTACTCGCGGTGCGCGCGTGGACAGAAGCCGGCGCGGGATCGTAGAGCGAGCTGGCGGCATTTCACGGGCCGGATTGGGCAGGTTGCGGGCCGGATTGGGCAGGTTACGGGAAAGTCCGGATACCCGAGACGGTCCACGACGCGGATTCTGGGGGCGGCGGGAGGTTCCCGCCCCAACGAGAGGTCACCCCGTGTCTGAATCCGCGTCGTTTTCCCCCGACCCTGCCGCGTCTGGGCGTGCTGTTTCCGGGCCCGCTGTTTCTAGGCCTGCCGCGTCTGGGCCTGCTGTCTCCGGGCCTGCTGTTTCCGGGCCTGCCATGTCCGACATTGCGCCATCTGGGCCTGCCAAGTCTGGCCGCGCCGCGGCTGAGCCTGCAGTGTCCGGCCACGTGCCGGCTGACCCCGCCTCGGCGGGTACCGCGCACTCATCCCCCTCCAGCGATGCAGCCACCCCGAAGAGGCACCCGGCCCGATCCGGCAGCGCCGCGATCATCGTGCTTCTCGGCCTGGTGGTGGTCGGCGTGCTGTTGCGGCTCGCGTTCCTGTTCTGGCACCCCCCGGTCGGCACCGACCTCTATGACTACGACACGATGTCGCCGATGCGCGACGCGTGGTTCGCCTGGCACCTGTTCGCCGGGGCGCCCTCGGTTCTGCTGCTGTTCCCGGCCCTGTGCACCCTGGCCGTCCTGGTCTGCCTGCGACACCGGGTAGCGCAGCTGCTCGCCATACTCGGTGGACTGGTCGCCGGCGCGGGTGCCGTGCTGTTCTCGTTCGGACTGGCGGCCGAGGCCGCGACCTGGGCGTGGGCACTGAACACTGCCGTCGTCGACGCCGATGCCGGCGCGGGGTTCCTGCGTGGCATCGAGGAAGTACCGATGATGACCGACATCATCCTGCTCGGTAACCTGCTGATCCCGGTCGGAATGCTCGCGACACTCGTCGCGCTGATCCTGTCGCGCGGGCTGCCCTTGTGGGTGCCCGCGTCGACGACCGCGGTTCTGGTTGTCGGAGCTCTCCTGCCACCCTTGCCGGTGCTTGTGGCACCGACGGCGATCGTGCAGAGTGTCATGCTCATCATCCTGGGCGGGTACTCGGCCCGCGCGGTTCTCGCCAACACCGCGACGCCCGCCGTCGATGCGGCTGCTGCGTGAGTCGGCAACGGCCAATGGATGCCGCGGCTGCTGAATATTGCTCAGTGCGGTTTCATCGGGCCGGTGGGCTACGTCTCCTCCTCCACAGGCAGGTCGGCGGGACAGTTCTCCACAAATAATCACGCCGCTGATCAGCAAAAACACAATGTCAGTGGTCGGGTTGAGAGTAGAGACATGCAAGAACCCCACGTCGCCGATCCGCTTCTGGCAGTGCGCCTCGCGACGGCGGCACTCGTGCCCGTGGCCGATGACATTGCTATCGCCGCGCAGGGGCTCAGCGATGAGGCCCTCATCGAACTGGCCGATTCCGCCGAAGAGACAGCCCGATACAACGCCGCCATCTCGATAGCTGCGGCTGCCGAGATCGAGGAGCGATCCCGTCGGGAGCTCGGCAACGAAGGACTGTCGCGCCGTCACGGGCACAGCCGCGGAGCGGGCCTGGTCGAACGGGTCACACGGGTGTCTGCGGCCGAGGCGAGCCGACGCATCCGGCTGGGTACTGCCGTGAGTCCGCGAACCAGTCTCGGCGGAGGGTCGATGCCGCCGCTGTATCCCGCGATGGCCGACGCACTGTCCGCTGGCCGTCTCGGGGTGGATGCCGCGAACGCAATCCTTCGCGCGCTAAGCCAGGTTTCCTCCACCGCAGACCCCGTCGACCTGCACATCGCGGAGGCGGCGCTCGTCGAGTACGCGCGCGACGAGCCAGCCGACCTCGTCGCGGTGCAGGCGATCGCCTACCGCGAGGCACTCGACCCCGACGGCGCAGAGCCGCGCGACGAGGAGTTGCGGCGGCGCCGCGCCCTAACCCTCGGCCGCGAGGTCAACGGCATGACCCGGGGCGTGATGATGCTGAACCCGGAGGCGGCGGCACTAGTGAGGTCGATGCTGTCGAACGGTGGCGACCCCGCGCGGTCGCCGTGGTTCATCTCCGACGACGACCTCGGGGCGGGCAGCACCGTGATCCCCTCCCCCGACGGCGACATCGTCGTGAAGTTCACCGACCCGCGCTCACGAGAGCAGCGCCAGCTCGACATCCTGATGGGAACGCTCAAGGCGGGCCTCGGAGTCATCGACGACGCTGGCAGAAGTCGCAGTGGGAGCGACGGCGGCAGTGACGGTGGCAGCAACGACAGCGAGAGCACCGGCGGCGGCCGAAGCGGCGGCAGGCAGCGTCCGCTCGCGACCGTGACGGCGGTCGTGAGCCTTAAAGATCTCGAGGCGGGTATCGGGGTCGGCTGGCTCGACGACGTGACCGAGCCGGTCTCGGCGGTGACCATGCAGACCATGATCTGCGACTCGGGCTACCGACCGATGATCGTCGGCGACGAGGGCGAGGTGCTCTATCTCGGGCGCACCAGGCGCTTCTTCACCCGCGCCCAGCGCACGGCGCTCGGCGCACGCGACGGCGGGTGCGTCTGGCCATCGTGCACCGCCCCGCCGAGCTGGTGCGAGGCCCACCACATCGTCGAATACACGAATGGCGGGCGCACCGACATCGACAACGGGGCACTCCTCTGTTCTAACCACCACCACATGCTGCACGCTTCGGCGTTCACCATGAAGATGATTCAGGGCCGGCCGCGCCTGCTCTCCCCGCCCTGGCTCGACCCGCAGCAGGCGTGGAAGCCCCTCGGTCGCAATCGGGCGCTGATGACGGCTCTTCGACGGTAGAAGCTGTGTCCGCTACCCGCGGGGCTTCTGCAGGAACTCGGCGACGGCATTCGGGACGTACGGGCCCACGTCCCCACCCAGCGACGCCACCTGGCGCACGAGAGAGCTCGATACGTGGGCGTGCGCGGGATCCGGCAGCATGAACACGGTCTCGACGCCCGCGAGGTTGCGGTTCACGATCGCCATCGGGGTCTCGTACGCGACGTCGACCTGCGAGCGCACGCCCTTCACCAGCACGCTCGCGCCGACCTCTGTGCAGTAGTCCACGAGCAGGCCCACGCTCCACGAGGTGACGCGAATGTCTCCGGCCAGCTTCGCGTCGGTGACCGACTTCTCGATGAGCGATACCCGCTGCGCGACGGGCAGCAATGCGGTCTTGCCCGGGTTGTGCACCACGAGTACGTGCAGCTCGTCGAAGATGTGCGCCGCACGCTCGATCACGTCGAGGTGCCCGAGGGTCACGGGGTCGAAAGAGCCAGGGACGACCGCGATCCGCTTCATTCCTGCACCCTATCCGCCGAATGTTGCCGGAAGGTGACACGGGCAGCCGAGCGCTGACGACACCTCAGCTCTTGGCGAGGAAGTCCCGCGTCGTCTCGTCCAGCCGGCGGTCCAGGGCGCCGCGCAGGTCCTGGTGGTGTTCCAGGGTCGGGTCGCCCTCGATGATGTCCGCGGCGATCGCCCGCGCCTCCGAGATCAGCTCGCCGTCCTTCGCAACCCTCAGCAGGCGCAGCGACGACCGCCCACCCGACTGCATGCTGCCCAGCACGTCGCCCTCGCGCCGCAGTTCGAGATCCCGCTGCGCGAGTTCGAAACCGTCGAGAGTGGATGCCACCGCCTCGACCCTCTCGCGCGACAGCGTCTCCTCCTCCGCGGCCGTCACCATCAGGCACAATCCCGGAACGCCGCCGCGCCCCACGCGACCCCGCAGCTGGTGCAGCTGCGACACCCCGAAGCGGTCCGCATCGAGCACCACCATGACCGACGCGTTGGGAACGTCGACCCCGACCTCGATCACCGTGGTGGCGACCAGCACGTCGATCTCGCCCGCGGCGAACGTCTGCATGACGGCATCCTTGCGGTCGCCCGGCATCCGTCCATGCAGCGATTCGATGCGCAGGCCCGCGAGCACCGGGTTGGCCTGCAGCTCGGCGAGCACGTCGGTCACGTTCGCCGCGGCGCGCGCGGGGGCTGGCTCGCCCTCCGGTGCGATGCCCGCGCCGTCGTCGCCCACCTCGCCCTTCGCGGCGGCCGTCGAATCGATCGCGGGGCACACCACGAATACCTGCCGCCCCAGCGTGACCTCCTCGGCCACCCGTTGCCAGATGCGCCGCACCCAGCCCGGCTTCTCGGCGAGCGGAACCACGAAGGTCTCAATCGGCACGCGCCCGGCGGGCAGCTCGGCGATGGTCGAGATGTCGAGGTCGCCGAAGACCGTCATCGCGACCGTGCGCGGGATCGGGGTCGCCGTGAGCACGAGCACGTGCGGCGGCGTCTCGCCCTTGCGGCGCAGCGCCTCCCGCTGGTCGACGCCGAAACGGTGCTGCTCGTCGACGACGACGAGCCCGAGGTCGAAGAATCCCACGTTGTCGCTGAGCAGGGCGTGCGTTCCGACGACGATGCCGGCCTGCCCGGTCACGGCGGCGAGCGCGGCCTTGCGTCGTTCGGCGACGGGCTGCTGCCCGGTGATCAGGGTGGGGCGCACGGTCGCCGCGAGGTCGGGGCCGAGGGTGCGCACGATCGACCGCAGGTGCTGCCCCGCGAGCACTTCGGTGGGGGCGAGGAGCGCCGACTGCCCGCCCGACTCGGCGACGCCGAGCATCGCGCGCAGGGCGACCAGGGTCTTGCCCGACCCGACTTCCCCCTGGATGAGCCGGTTCATCGGGGCGTCCGACGCCATGTCCGCCGCGATCTCGGCCCCCACGGTGCGCTGGTCACCGGTGAGCACGAACGGCGTCGCCGCATCGAACCGCTCGAGCAACCCCCCGGGCTTCGGCTCGCGCCTGGTCGCGTCGGCCATCCGCAGCGCGGCCCGCTGCTCGAGCAGCGCGGCCTGCAGCACGAAAGCCTCCTGAAAGCGCAACGCGGCGCGCGCTGCCCCCCAGTCGGAATCCTTCTGCGGGCGGTGGATGAGCTCGAGAGCGCGGGCGAACGTCGTGAGCTTGCGCTGGGATCGCACCCGTGCCGGCACCGGGTCTGGCACCGCGGGCAGGGTGTCGAGCACCACGCCGACCGCCTTCGCGATCTGCCACGACGCGATCGATGCCGTCGCCGGGTAGATCGGAATGGGCACTGCAGCCCACGCCGCGATCGACTCGCTCGAGCTCATGCCGTCGGTGGGCTGGTCGGGTGGGAACAATTCGTAGTCGGGATGCGCCAGCTGCAGCTGACCGCGGTAGTCGCCGATCTTGCCCGCGAAGATGCCGCGAACGCCCCGGCGCAGTTCTTTCGTGCGCCAGCCCTGGTTGAAGAACGTGAGAACGAGCACACCCTTGCCATCACTGATCCTGACTTCGAGGATCGACCCCTTCTTGACCTTCATGGCGCGCTCCTGCACCTCGATAACCTCGGCGACGATCGTCACGTTCTCGTCGAGGGGTACATCGGCGAGCGCGGTCAGCTCACCCCGGCCGGCGTAGCGGCGCGGATAGTGGCTGAGCAGGTCGCCGACGGTGTCGAGCGCGAGGCCCCGCGCGAACGCTCCCGCGGTACGACCACCGAGCACTGCGCTCAGCCGCACGTCGAGAGGGGAATCCGCCATGCTCCGATGCTATTCCGCGCCGCCGACGATGCTCACCGCCTGGTCGAGTCCGCGGCTCACATCGTGAACGTGTACCCGCCGGCCTGCCTCACCGCGGTACCGATCTTCGCCGAGTAGGCGTCGTCGTTGACCTCGAGCGAGCGCAGCTGCCGGGCGACCTGCCGCTGGCTGTGCTTGAGAAAGTTCACGGCCACGACCTTCTCGGCGGCCGACGCCTCCAGCCCGTCGCGCTCGAGGGTCGCCGATGCCCGTCCGATCACGGCGACCTGGGAGTAGATCCCGGATGCCACTGCCGTGAGCCTCTTCTGCAGCAACTGCTTCTCCTGCACCTTCTTGCCGTGCTTGCGGAGCGCGCCCTCTGCTGCATCCCGCAGCCTGGCGGTCTGCTCGCCGAGCAGCGCGGTGTGCTTCGCGAACGTCGGGTGCGCCCCGGTCAGGCGCCCCGGCCGGATCGCGCGGTTGATGCGGCCCGACATGTAGGGCGCGAGCACCCCGATGGCCTTGGCCGGGTCGCTGATGCTGAGCGAGCGCACATCGGGCAGCTCCTCGCTGAGCGCCTTGAGCCCGCCGAGGGCGACGAATGCCCGCATCACGTCGTTGGCACCCTCGAAGATCGGGAAGATCCGAAAGTCGCGCAACGCCTTCGAGAGCGGGTGGTCGTCCATGTAGGCAGTGCCGCCGTGCACCTGGAACGCCTTGTTGAGCGACTTCCAGCCCACGTCGCTCGCGACGATCTTGGTCATGGCGGATTCGAGGGAGTAATCGGCGACCCCGAGGTCGACCAGCCCCGTGGTGAGGTACGACATCGATTCGAGGCCGTAGATCTGCCCCGTCATCCATGCCGCCTTCTCCTCGACGAGTTCGAAGTCGAGCAGGGGCCGCCCGAACTGGGTGCGCTGGGTGCCGTGCTCGAGGGTGAAGTCGAGGAACCGCTTCATTCCACCGGCGATCGAGGTGCCCATCGACATGCGCCCGTTGTTGAGCGTGTTCATCGCGATGCGGAAGCCGTCGCCCGGCTCGCCCAGCAGGTTCTCGGCTGGCACCCGCACGTCGTTGAAGTGCACGCGCTGCAGGCGGTTCGCCTTGAGGCCGAGGGTCTCGAACCGCGGCCCGGTGCTGAGCCCATCCATTCCCTTCTCGACGACGAGGGCGACGTGGCCGAGGTCGGAGCGGGCGAAGACCGTGAGCACGTCCTGGTCGCCGTTGCCGATCCAGCGCTTCTCCCCGTTGAGGATCCACGATCCGTCGGACTGCCGCTCTGCCCAGGTCTCGAGGTTGTAGGCGTCGGAGCCGACGTTGGGCTCGGTCAGCACGAAGGCGGCGAGCTTGCGCCCGGCGGCGAGGTCGGGCAGCCAGCGCGCCTTCTGCTCGTCGTTGCCGAACAGGTGGATGGGCTTGGTTCCGATGGATTGGTGCACGCCCATCACCACGGCGAGGCCGCCGTCGACGCGACCGAACTCCTCCATCACGCGGCAGTAGCCGCTCTGGCTCAGCCCCTGGCCGCCGTACTGCTCGTCGACGAACAGGCCGAGCAGGCCGCGCTCGCCGAGGTCGCGAATCGTGTCGTCGCCCACCCAGCGATTGCGCTCCGCGGCGGCCGGGTCGTAGATCGTGTCGAGGTACTCGCGGGCCGACGCCGCGAGCGCGTCGACCTTGTGGCGCTCGTCGGCGGCCATCACCGGGTACGGCATCACGAGGTCGGATGCGATGCGCCCGAGGAACAGCGACTTGGTGAAGGAGGGCCTGCTGGAACGGTCGACGGTAGCCATGCCCACAGTGTGGATTGACGATATGGATGCCTCGAACTGATTGTGAGTTCTCTACAAATGTCGCACCGGGCCGCGGGGACCCCGTGCTGCCGTTTCGCCAATCGTGGGTACCGTGGGGCGAATGACACGAATCATCGCGGGATTCGCCGGATCCATCACCATCACGGTGCCCGGTCGGGGTACACGGCCGACGAGCGACCGGGTGCGCGAGGCGATCTTCTCATCGCTCGAGTCGAGGGGCGGGTTCGCCGGGGCGAGGGTGGTCGACCTGTACGCCGGGTCGGGGGCGCTCGGGCTCGAGGCGGTGAGCCGGGGGGCAGAATCCGCGGCCCTGGTGGAGAAGAACGGGGCAGCCGCGATGGCTTGCCGCCGGAACGCGGCGACGGTGCTGCGGAGTGCACCGCGACGGGCCGCCGGTGACACGCCGACCGTCGACGTGCGGGCCGCCGCGGTGCAGTCCTACCTCGCCTCCCCCACCGCACCGGCCGGTGCCCCGTGGCACATCGCGTTCCTCGACCCGCCGTACGACCTCAGCGACGACGACCTGGCGAAAGACCTGGCCCTGCTGGTGCCGCTCCTCACCGCGGGGGCGATCGTCATGGTGGAGCGCAGCTCGCGCTCGACCGAGCCGGCCTGGCCCGACGGCCTGACCCTCGACCGCCGGTCGAACTACGGCGACACGACGCTGTGGTGGGCCAGCACGGCCGAAGTCGACGACGACGAGTAGCTAGCCCGCGTCGCCGTCCCAGCCGCGGTAGGGGTCCCAGCCCGCGCTGCCGTCGTACGGCACGCCGTCGACCACGATTCCGGCACCCTCCAGCACTCGGCCGATCCGCCGGAAGCCGCCCGGCAGTTCGCCACCCGGGGGGAACGTCGCCAACAGCGAATGGTCCTCCCCGCCGGCCAGGGCGCGGGCCGGGTCCTCACCGAGCAGCGTGGAATCGAAGTCGAGCATCACGCCGCTCGCCGCCGCCAGGCGGCCCGCGTCGATCGCGAGTCCGTCGCTGAGGTCGAGCATCGCGGTGGCGCCGCCGGCGGCCGCGGCCGGTCCGTCGGCGATGGGGGGCCGCGGCGCGAGCTGCGCACCGACCGCATCGGGGTGCTCCGCACGCACCGGGGCGGCGGCGGCAGCATCCGGATGCCCATCGATGATACCTCCGGCGAAGAGCAGCTGCAGTCCGCGGCCGGCGACGCCGAGGTCACCCGACACCGCGACGATGTCGCCGGGCCGCGCACCCGAGCGCAGCACCGCGGGGCGTCCGCCGAGGTCGCCGAACGCCGTCACCGCGATCGTCAGGGTGTCCGAGACCGAGAGGTCGCCGCCGACGACGCCGCACGCGGGAGCCATCGCTTCGCAGGCGTCGCGCAGGCCGTCGGCGATGCCCTCGAGCAGCGATACCGGTGAGTCACGGGGCGCCGCGATGGCGACGACGAGGGCGGTCGGGGTGGCTCCCATCGCGGCGACATCCGACAGGTTGGATGCCGCGGCCTTCCAGCCGAGGTCGTGCGGCGTCGACCACGCCAGGCGAAAGTCGGGCCCGTGGATCATCATGTCGGTCGTCACCACGAACCGGCCGTCGGGTGCCGCGACGACCGCGGCATCGTCGCCTGGACCGAGCAGCTGGGCGGCCGCGGCGGGCAGCCGGGGAAAGATGCGCTGCAAGGTGGCGGATTCGCCGATGCCCCCGAGCGTGTCAGGATCCGTCATGGTCTTCACGGTAGCCTGAACGCGATGAACGGGATCGCAGCACGAGTCAGCACCGTGTTCGCCCGCACCCTGCTCGCCAGTACCCTCCGCCGTGACGCTTCCGGCATTCTCCGCCCCCGCACTCTGCGGGCCGCCGCAGCGTCCGTCGGCGCGATCGCGATGCTCGGCATCACCGGGTGTACCGCCGCCGTTCCGATGGAGGCAGCTCCGGATGCCGCCAACCCGACGTGTGCCGAGGTGAGCGTGCGACTGCCCGACGCGATCGACGACCTCGAGCTGCGGCAGACCGACGCGCAGGCCACCGGCGCCTGGGGCGACCCGGCGCTCGTGCTGCTGCGCTGCGGCGTGGAGGTTCCCGGCCCGTCGACCCTGCGCTGCGTGACGATCGACGGTGTCGACTGGCTCGTCGACGACTCGGTCGAGGAGTACGGAACGTTCACCACCTACGGGCGCGACCCGGCCGTGCAGGTCGTCGTCGACCACGACACCTCCGACTCGAACGCGCTCAACGCCCTGGCTGGAGCCGTCGGCGGCATCCCCGCCGATGGCGCATGCACCACCGCCGAAGACGTTCTCGGTGGCGGCGACGCGGTGCTCATCCCCGAAGCGCCCGCCGAGTAACCGACCTTGCCGTCAGCGGCGCGGGCCGTCGAGCCCGACGAGCTTGCCCGCGATGCCGCCGGCGGCACGCAGCGCGGCTCCGGCACCGAATCCGGCAGCGGGTCCAACGACGCGGGCATCCCGCGCCTCGACGAGGGCGTCGGTGAGCACGGTCGCGGCCGCGGCCTGCGGTGCCCACAGGTACAGCGACATCGCGCCAGGGATCGAGTTGACCTCGTTCACGAACAGCTCGCCGGTCGCCTCGTCGAGCAGCAGGTCGACCCGCACCACACCGGTGAGGCCGGTGGCCTCGGCGGTGCGCGTGGCGAGCTGCCGCGCGGTCTCGGCGATGCCGTCGGCGACCACCGCGGGAAATTCGCGCGGCGCACTGCTCAGGCCGGCGTCGCTGCCCGCACCCCCGGAGAGGTACTTCTCGGCGTAGGAATAGACACCCGTGCGGGGCTTGCCCGCCGGGTCGCCCGTGGCAGTACCGGCAGCACCGGCGCCACCGGCGGCAGCAGTCCTGCCGCCGCGGATTGGCCGCTCGAGCTGCGTGGTCTCGAAGACCGGGTGGGTGCGGAACCCGATGTTCAGGTCGACCAGCTCCGGGCGGTACGGCTCGACGACGGCTCCGGCTCGGAGGTGCGCGCTGGCCTTGCTCACCGCGCGGGCGGCGGCGAGGTCATCCACGATCTCGATGCCGATCGACGATCCGCCGAAACGGGGCTTGACGATGTACGGGCCGGGGAACGACGGCTCGGCCGTCATCGACACGAGCTCGCGGGGCAGGGACGCGATGCCCGCGTGGTGCATGAGGGCGCCGAAGGCGAGCTTGTCCATGGCGACCGCGCCCGCGTAGAGCGACGAGCCGGTGGCGGGGATGCCCAGCAGTGAGAACAACGCAGCGGCTCCTCCGCCCTCGCCGATGCCGCCGTGCAGGCACAGCAGAGCGGCGGAGATCTCGAGCTCCTCGGTGCCGAAGCGCTTCTTGACGAAGATGCCGGCACCACCCGAGACGCGCACGATCAGTGGGGTCCAGGACGACGACGGGCCCTCGAGGTAATCCTTCGCCTCGGTGCCGAGCGGCGGCTGGAACCACTCGCCTGACGGCGCCCAATAGATGGGGATGACGCTCTCACCGGCGGCGGTGAGCACGCGCTCCGCCTGCAACCCGGTGAGGATCGAGATCTCGTGTTCCGGCGACGGTCCGCCGAACACCACAGCCCATTGATTCGCCATTTCAACCCATCACAATTCCAGCCGCAACTAACCGAACCGGCGATCCCCCGGTGCGGCTGTCATCACGGGTAGTGGTCCGGTAAGTCGTTCTCGTACAGGATAACGCCCCGGTCACCGGCCTGATCGACGGCCGCAGCCACGGCGGCCTGGCGCTGGTCGTATGTCCTGACGGGGTGCTGGCCGCCCGATGCGCCCGCGACGAGGGCGGCACGGTTGGTGCGCGCGATGGCGAACAGGTGCCCGTTGGAGCGGGCGATGGATGCCGCGAACGCCTCGTTGCGCTCGGCCTGCGCCGTGCCCAGCTCGACCATTCCCGGGGTGACGACCACGAGCGGACCCCCGCGCTCTTCGGCGAGCTGCGCGGCCCCGCGTAGCGCCCGCTCGGCCCCGACCGGGTTCGAGTTGTAGGTGTCGTCGATCACGACGGCGCCGCTCGGCGCGTACTGCACCTCGGCGCGGTGGTGCGCCTGGGGAAGGTCGCCGAGGCGCGTGAGCACCGGGGTGACGTCGATGTCGAGGCCGACCGCGATGCCGAGGCTGACCGCGAGGTTCACGGCGTGCCCGGTGCGCGGCACGACGAGCTCCGAGGTGACGGTCTGCCCGAACTGGGTGACGGTGATGCGCTGCCCGGCCTCGTCGACCACCACGTCGGCGGGGATGCTCGGGGTGGTCGACACGGTGATCACGCGCTTGCCCTGCTGGCGGCAGGTCTCCGCGAGCCCGGCGAGCATGTCTTCGTCGACAGGAAGCACGACGGTGCGTGCCTCCTCGGTGATCTCGGACTTGGCCTCGAACACGACCTCGCGCGAGCCCATACGGGCCAGGTGCGCCTCGCCGATGGTGGTGATGGCCGCAATGTCGGGCGGAAAGTTCTTGGCCAGCGCCCGGATGTCGCCGACCCCGTAGACGCCCATCTCGGCGACGAATACTTCGGTGCCTGGCACGACGCGCTCGTTCACGGCGCGGGCGAGGCCCATCTCGTTGTTGAAGCTCGCGGGCGAGGCGACGATCGCGGTGCTGCCGGCGAGCAGGTGCGCGACGTAGTTCTTGGTGGAGGTCTTGCCGTACGACCCGGTGATGGCGACGATGATCGGCCGCACCTGTGCGAGGCGCTTGCGGGCGCTCACCACGAACTTGCGCGACAGGCGCCGCTCGAGCGGAACCGCGAGCTTCAGGGCGAAGTCCATCAGCGGCGGCGCGAGCAGCAGCACGACGGGCAGCCCTGCAATGCCGACCAGCAGCCACAGCAGCGCGCCGGCGACGATCATCACGACGGCCCAGATGGCGGTGAGGCGCTTGAGGCGGTCGGTCCAGGCGAGCTTCGCGCTGGTGCCGCGGATGCCCAGCCCGATGGGGAGGGCCGCGATCAGCAGCAGCGCGGCGGGCGTCGCCCAGACGAGGGCGGACTGCTGCATCCACCCCACTGCACCGACGATGGACAGTGCCAGCGCGACGATCGCGAGCACGGCGTTGATCGGCCGCACCTTGAGCCACAGCATCGCGAGGATGGAGACCCACGGCGCGATGTAGTGCTCGCGCTGGGCGACCCTCAGCCAGCGACCGGCGGATGCCGCGGCGGCGATGATCGCGGTGAGCAGGGTGACGATGACGACGATCACGAGGAGACCTCCGCGAGGAGCGAGCGCAGGGCGTCGCGAACGGCGATCTCGAGGGGTCCCTCGAGCAGGTGGGCGGCGCCGGGAACGGACTGGAAGGTCGCGCCGGGGATGAGCGTGCTGGCGGCGATGGCCGCGTCTGCGGGGGCCGACGTGTCGAGCTCTCCCCAGACCATGCGGGTGGGCACGGCGACCCTGGCCAGGTCGTCGCGGTAGTCCTCGGCGACGACCTTCACCATGACGTCGCGCATGACGCCGTGCGCTGCGCGGTAGTCGGCCGACCCGTGGGTGTGGCGGGCCTTCTCGAGCATCGACTGCGGCAGCACCCTGCGCTTCGCGAGTGCGCGCACGACCCGGTACGATACCGCCGGCTTTGGTGCCGCACCGAGGCGCAGCAGCGGGACTCCGGTCAGGACGAGCCCCGACACGAGGTGCGGGTGGCGGGCGGCGAGGCGCACGGCGACGCGACCGCCGAAGGAGTGCCCGACGATGACGACCGGTGCGGGCGCGCCACCACCGGTCGCGGCTCCCGCGGCGCTGAGCCCCTGGAGCGCCTCGGCGACGGCATCCGCGTATTCGACGGTGCCCCACGCGGTGTCCGGCTCGGTCGTGATGCCGAAGCCGGGCAGGTGGATGGCGACGGCGTCGAGGCCGTCGACGACGCGTTCGAAGTCAGCTCCGGAGCGCGCCCAGCCGTGCAGGGCGATCACGCTCGGGGGCGTGGCTCCCCATTTCTCGGCCAGTACCCGGCCGTCGGACAGCGCAGTAATCACTGCTCACTCCCCCTGTGGTTCATCGCTGTCGGTCGTGAGGTGCGGCGCGATATCCCGCGGATTCATCGTACCGGCGAGCACTTCGGCGACCTGGCGCACGATGGGCATCGACACGCCCTTGGCCTCGGCGAGGGCGAGTACCGGGGCGACCGACGAGAGCCCCTCCGCCGTCTGGTTCATCTGCTCGACGACGTCGGAGAACGTGTAGCCCTGGCCGAGCAGGCGCCCCGCGGTGTTGTTGCGCGACAGCGGCGACTCGCAGGTGGCGATGAGGTCGCCGAGCCCGGCGAGGCCGGCGAGGGTCTCGGCGCGCGCACCGTAGGCGACCGCGAACTCGGTCATCTCGGCGAGGCCGCGCGTGATGATCGACGCCTTGGTGTTCTCGCCATAGCCGACGCCGTCGACGATGCCGATGGCGACCGCGATGAGGTTCTTGAGCACCCCGCCGAATTCGGTGCCGATCACGTCGGTGTTCACGTACGAGCGAAAGTACGGGTTGGTCGCGGCCACGGCGACGGCACTCGCGGTCTCCAGGCTGCGCGACGAGACCACGGCGGCGGTCGGCTGCTCGCGGGCGATCTCGAGGGCGAGGTTGGGGCCGGATGCCACGGCGATCCGGTCTGGATCGATGCCGAGCTCCTGCGTGATGACCTCGCTCATGCGCAGCCCGCTGCCCTTCTCGACACCCTTCATCAGGCTCACGACGATGGCGGTCGACGGGATCAGCTCGCTCACGATGGCGAGGTTCGCCCGCAGCGACTGGCTGGGCACCGAGATGAACACGAACTCGGCTCCGTCGAGCACGTCGGGCAGGCGGGAGCTCGACCACAGGTTGCGGGGCAGGTTGATGCCGGGCAGGTAGTCGCTGTTGCGCTTGCTCTGGGTGATCTCCCGGGCGAGTTCGGGGCGGCGGGCCCAGAGGGCGACGTCGGATCCGCCGTCGGCGAGCACCTTGCTGAACGTGGTTCCCCAGCTACCGGCGCCGAGCACGGCGATGCGGCGCACTCCGGGCCTGGGCAGCCGGATGGGCATTGTCATGCTCAAAAGCGTCCGGTTTCCTTCTGGTTGTTCTTGCTGGGATCCCAGCGGTCGGTCGGCGCCGGCTCTCCCCTGAGGTCTTCGAGGAGCGCCGTGATCGACGTCATGACGGCGGCGGTGGCCGCGGTGGTGGTGGCCGCGTCGAGCGGCTTTCCGCGGAACGCCGACAGGTCGACCGGGTCGCCGACCTTGATGTCGATGGTCTTGCGCGGGAACAGACTGATGCGCTTCGCGTAGCGCGGAAGCACCTTCTGGGTGCCCCAGTGCGCCATGGGGATGATCGGGATGCCGGTCTCCAGCGCCATGCGCACGGCTCCGGGCTTTCCCCGCATGGGCCACAGCCCCGGGTCGCGCGTCAGCGAACCCTCGGGGTAGATCACGACGGCGAGGCCCTGGTCGACGATCTTGCGCGCGGCCACGAGGGGGTCGCTGCCGCGCACGGCGCCAGCGCGCTCGACGGGGATCTGCCCGGAGGCGCGTAGGAGCGACCCGATGATCGGGTACTTGAAGAGGTTCGCCTTGGCGAGGTAGCGCGGCATGCGCCCGAGCTTCCACATCACGACGCCGACCACCACGGGATCGATCTCGCTGTAGTGGTTCGGCGCGAGCACGAACGGACCGGTGCTGGGCAGCTTGTGCCCGTCGTGGATGCGGTAGCGCGCGAGCGTGTTCATCGGCGGCAACAGCAGCACCGCGAGGAACCTGAAGATCGGCGTCTTCTCGGACTTGCGGTGCTGCGACGCGCCCTGCTCGGGCCCTGCCTGCTCGGGCCCTGCCTGCTCGGGCCCAGCCTGCTCGGCCCCCGTTGGCTCAGCCCCTGTTGGCTCTGGTGCCACGGGGTGATCAGCCTTCGTAGACGAAGTCGGCCCCGAGTGCGTCGAGCTTGTCGATGATGTGCTCGTACCCGCGGTCGATGATCCCCATGTTGCTGATCACGGACTGGCCCTCCGCGCTGAGCGCGGCGATGAGGTGGCTGAAGCCGCCCCGCAGGTCGGGAACGCGGATGTTGGCGCCGTGCAGCTTCGTCGGGCCGGTGATGACCGCGGCCTGCTCGAAGTCGCGGCGGGCGACGCGACGCGGGTGGTCGGGCAGCCCGGACGGGTGCACGACGATCTGCGCGCCCATCTCGTTGAGCGCCTCGGTGAAGCCCAGCCGGTTCTCGTACACGGTTTCGTGCACGATCGAGACGCCGTGCGCCTGGGTCAGCGCCACGATGAGCGGCTGCTGCCAGTCGGTCATGAAGCCGGGGTGCACGTCGGTCTCGATGGTCACGGGCTTGAGGTTGCCGCCCGGGTGCCAGAAGCGGATGCCGTTCTCCTGGATGTCGAACGCCCCGCCGACCTTGCGGAAGACGTTGAGGAAGGTCATCATCTCGGCCTGCTTGGCGCCCTCGACGAAGATGTCGCCGTGGGTGACGAGCGCGGCGGATGCCCAGCTGGCGACCTCGTTGCGGTCGAACAGGGCGCGGTGCGTGTAGCCGTCGAGGCGGTCGACGCCTTCGATGAGGATCACGCGGTTGGGCTCGACCGAGATGATCGCACCCATCTTCTGCAGGATCGCGATGAGGTCCATGATCTCGGGCTCGATCGCGGCGTTCTTCAGCTCGGTGGTTCCCTTGGCGAGCACGGCGGTGAGCAGCACCTGCTCGGTGGCACCGACGCTGGGGTACGGCAGCGCGATCTCGGCGCCGTGCAGGCCGTCGGGCGCGGTGAGGTGGATTCCCTCGTAGCTCTTATCGACGGTGGCACCGAACTGGCGCAGCGCGTCGAGGTGGAAGTCGATGGGGCGGTCGCCGATGCGGCAACCGCCGAGGTCGGGGATGCGCGCCTCGCCGAGGCGGTGCAGCAGGGGGCCGCAGAACAGGATCGGGATGCGGCTGGCTCCGGCGTGCGCGTCGATGTCGGCGAAGTGCGCGCTCTCGACCTTGCTGGTGTCGAAGTGCAGTTCGCCGCGGGCGCCGTCGGTGACCTTGACGCCGTAGACCGAGAGCAGGCCGCGCACGACCTGCACGTCGCTGATGTCTGGCACGTCCTTGAGCGTGCTGGGGGTGTCACCGAGCAGGGCCGCGACCATGGCCTTGGTGGCGAGGTTCTTGGCCCCGCGCACCGCGATGGTTCCCTTGAGCGGCTTGCCTCCGGTGATGACGATGGAGTCGGACTTGGTGCCGAGTGGCTCGGCCGCGTTCTGTGCGGCGGTGAGAAGTGGATTCACTGAGGTACCTGCGCTGACTTCCTGATTCGGTGTCCCTATCGTGCCGGGAGTGTTGTGGGTCGCCATGACTGGCGGTTGTGCTCGAACTGGGTGATCTGCGCTTCGTCGCGCAACGTGAGGCTGATGTCGTCCAGACCTTCGAGCAGCCGCCACCGAGTGTAATCGTCGACGACGATTTCGACGGTGTGCGCGCCGATCGTGGCGGTGCGTGTCACGAGATCGACTGTCGCCTCGATACCGGGGTTTTCCTCGATGAGCGCCCAGAACGTCTCGGCGTCCTTCTCGGTGATCTCGGCGGCCAGCAGTCCCTGCTTGCCGGAGTTGCCGCGGAAGATGTCGCCGAACCGCGGGCTCAGCACCGCCTGGATTCCGAAGTCGCGCAGCGCCCAGACGGCGTGCTCGCGACTGGAGCCGGTGCCGAAGTCGGGGCCGGCCACGAGCACCCGCGCGCCGGCGAAGGCGGGGCGGTTGAGCACGAAGTCGGGGTCCTTGCGCCACTCGTGGAACAAGGCGTCTTCGAAGCCGGTCTTGGTAACCCGCTTGAGGAACACCGCCGGGATGATCTGGTCGGTGTCGACGTTCGAGAACGGCAGCGGCGCGGCGATACCGGTGACGACGGATACGGCATCCATCAGGCGGTCACCTCCGAGAGCGTCGAGCTGCTGGCATGCTCGAGGTCCCAGGGACTCGAGAGCGTTCCGCGGATCGCGGTCGCGGCGGCCACGAGCGGCGACACCAGGTGCGTGCGCCCGCCCTTGCCCTGGCGGCCCTCGAAGTTGCGGTTCGAGGTCGACGCGCACCGCTCACCGGGGGCGAGCTGGTCGGGGTTCATGCCGAGGCACATCGAGCAGCCGGCGAACCGCCACTCCGCGCCGAACTCGGTCACCACCTTGTCGATGCCCTCCGCCTCGGCCTCGAGGCGAACGCGCGCGGAGCCCGGCACGACCATGACGCGCACGCCGGGGGCCTTCTGCTTGCCCTTGATGATGGATGCGAAGGCTCGGAGGTCTTCGATGCGGCTGTTGGTGCACGACCCCATGAAGACCGCGTCGACCGCGATGTCCTTCATCGGAGTGCCCGCGGCGATGTCCATGTACTCGAGCGCGCGCTGGGCGGCGGCTCTCTCGTTGTGGTCGGCGAACGATGCGGGGTCTGGTACGACCTCGCTCAACGAGACGCCCTGGCCGGGGTTGGTGCCCCAGGTGACGAACGGCTCCAGCTCGTCGGCGTCGAGGAACACCTCGGCGTCGAAGACAGCGTCGTCGTCGGTGGCGAGGGTGTTCCAGTACTCGACGGCAGCCGTCCAGTCGTCACCGGTCGGGGCGTGCGGGCGGCCCTCGAGGTAGGCGTAGGTGGTCTCGTCGGGGGCGACGAGTCCGGCGCGGGCACCGGCCTCGATCGACATGTTGCAGATCGTCATGCGACCCTCCATCGAGAGGGAGCGGATGGCGCTGCCGCGGTACTCGAGCACGTAGCCCTGACCGCCGCCGGTGCCGATCTTGGCGATCACGGCGAGGATGATGTCCTTCGCGGTGACGCCCGGCCGAAGGGTGCCCTCGACCGTGATGGCCATGGTCTTGAACTTGGTCAGCGGCAGGGTCTGCGTGGCGAGCACGTGCTCGACCTCGCTGGTTCCGATACCGAACGCCATGGCGCCGAACGCACCGTGGGTCGAGGTGTGCGAGTCGCCGCAGACGACCGTGATGCCGGGCATGGTGAGCCCGAGCTGGGGTCCGACGACGTGCACGATGCCCTGGTCGACGTCGCCGAGGGAGTGCAGGCGTACCCCGAATTCCTCGCAGTTGCGGCGCAGGGTCTCGATCTGGGTGCGGCTCGTTAGGTCGGCGATGGGCCGGTCGATGGCGAGGGTCGGGGTGTTGTGGTCCTCGGTCGCGATCGTCAGGTCGGTGCGGCGCACGGGGCGACCGGCGAGGCGCAGCCCGTCGAAGGCCTGCGGGCTGGTGACCTCGTGAACGAGGTGCAGGTCGATGTAGATGAGGTCGGGGTTGCCCGCGTCGCCCTCGACGACGACGTGGTCGTCCCAGACCTTCTCGGCGAGGGTGCGGGGGCGGGCCGTGCTGGCGCGAGCCGCGGCGGGCGCAGGTGTGTGGGTCATGGGTGCGGTCTTTCTTCCCTCATGTGGAGCAGGCTTCTCGTGGGTCAGCAGGCGAAGAACTCCGCGACGACTGGGGCCTGGTAGATCAGGAGCCGGCGCGGCGGAGAAGGAGCTGTCCCGGAAGCATCTGACGAGGGTATCACCGGTTCGGAGCCCCCGGCGGGGTGCGACGGGTCGCGCCGAACAGCTTCGGACAGCGGCGGGGGGCGGCGGGCAGCTGCTCTGGGCGGTCAGGAGTCGCGGTCGGCCGCGACCGCGCGCTCGTCGCGGCCGGACTTAATGAGGCTGGCGATGGTCGCGATGGCTACCGCACCAACGATGACGCCCAGTGATGCGACGGTGCCGATCTCCGGCACCCACTCGATGGGCTCTCCCCCGTTGATGAAGCCGAGCTGGTTGTCGCGCATGGCCTGCAGCACGAGCTTGATTCCGATGAACGCGAGGATGGCCGCGATGCCGTAGTGCAGGTACACCAGGCGGTCGAGCAGTCCGCCGAGCAGGAAGTAGAGCTGGCGGAGTCCCATGAGGGCGAAGATGTTGGCGGTGAACACGATGAACGCGCTCGTGGTGATGCCGAAGATCGCGGGGATCGAGTCGAGGGCGAACAGCAGGTCGGTCGACCCGATGGCGAGGAACACGATGAGCATCGGGGTGAAGACCCGGCGACCGTCGACGGTGGTGCGGATCTTCGACCCGTGAAACTCCGTGGTGGTCGGAACCCGCTTCATAATGAACCGCACCACGACGTTGTTGCGGCTCTCCTCGGTGTTCTGCTCGTCGAGGGACTCCTCGGAGGTGAACGCCTGGCGGAACGCGGTGACGAGCAGGAAGGCGCCGAACAGGTAGAACACCCAGCTGAAGTTCTCGATCAGCTGTGCGCCCAGCAGGATGAAGATGCCCCGCAGCACGAGCGCGATGACGATGCCGATCATCAGCACCTCCTGCTGCAGCTTGGCCGGCACCGAGAACCTCGACATGATGACGAGGAACACGAAGAGGTTGTCGACGCTCAGGGCATATTCGGTGAGCCATCCCGCGACGAACTGGCCTGCGTGCTCCGGCCCGCCCACGAAGTACATGAGCACCGCGAAGACGAGCGCGAGCCCGACGTAGAAGGCGACCCACAGGCCCAGCTCGCGAATGTGCGGAACGTGCGGGCGGCGGATGACGAGCAGCAGGTCTACCGCGAGGATGGCGACCAGCACGGCGATCGAGACGACCTCGAACGCGAGGGGTAGTTCGGTGGGTAGCTCCACGGGAGCCTCTCGGATGGCGACGGATCGCGGGCACCCGGCGAATCGTGCCGGGTGCCCGCGTTCGGAGCCTCGATGCTCTCGGAGCCTAGATAATAGGCGCTCTCAGGAGAGTTGTGTCAGGGCTGGCGCGCGCCCGCTCGATTCGCGCGGGCGGCGATGGCCGTCAGTTCGCGTCGGCGGCGGCGTCCGGGTCTTCTTCGGGGTTGAAGTTCGACTGCTCGTCGCCCACTCCCGCGGCGATGCCGTCGGAGGTTGCGGGGATCGTGCCGTCGCCGCCCAGGCCGCCGGCCTTCTCGGTGCCCTCGCTGTCGGTCGCGGGCGCGGTGGTCTCGGTGATCTGAGTGGTCTCAGTGGTGCCGTCTGCGCTGGTCGCATTCTCGGTGGCGCTGTCTGCACCCGTGGTGTCGCTCATGGTGAATCCCTCCGTTGCGATGACCCATGATCGGGGCCACCGTCTATCGTGCCACGCCCGACTGACTGCCGCCCGGTCGGCGCCGACCAGTCGGCAAGGCACCGCTCGATGGCAGAAAAAAGGCCCGGCCCGCTCCTGAATGGAGCGAACCGGGCAATCGTGACCCCAACGGGATTCGAACCCGTGTTACCGCCGTGAGAGGGCAGCGTACTAGGCCGCTATACGATGGGGCCGCAAGTGGACAACTCCCCGAGTATGCCACACGCCAGACGGGTGTACAAAACTGGCGGGGCCAGCGGCGCCGAAACGGGGCGCCTGCGCCGCTGGCATAGGCTTTCGACCATGAAGGTGACGAAACGCGAACACTCCTGCCTCGTGATCCAGCAGGCATCCGATGTGCTGATCATCGACCCCGGATCGTTCACCACCCCGCTCGGTGACGCGCGCGGCGTCGTAGCCATCGTGATCACTCACGAACACCCCGATCACTGGACTCCCGAGCAACTGCGCCGCATCCTCGACATGAACCCCGACGCGCGCATCATCGGCCCCGCCGGCGTCGTCGCCGCGGCCGAGGCCGCCGCTGCAGGAGAGTTCGGCATCACCACGGTCGCACCGGGAGACACCCTCGAGGTCGGTGCATTCACGCTGCGCTTCTTCGGCGGAACGCACGCCGAGATCCACCGCTCGATCCCCCTCATCGACAACGTCGGCGTGATGGTGAACGACGAGCTCTACTACGCGGGCGACTCGTTCTTCATCCCCGAGGGAGTGAGCGTGCCGACGCTGGCCGTGCCGGCCGGTGCCCCATGGCTCAAGATCAGCGAGGTCATCGACTACGTCGACGCCGTGAAGCCGAAGCGCAGCTTTCCGATGCACGAGATGGTGCTGTCGGTCGCCGGAAAGACCATGGCGAACCAACGCATCCAGGCTGCGACCGAGCAGAACGGCGGAGAGTTCTACCCGATCGAGCCCGGACAGTCCCTGGACCTGTAGACAGTCCCTCGACCGGCAGCCAACCCCTGGACCTGTAGCTAGGCGATCCAGGACAGCTCGCCGGCCATCCTGTCCTCGGTCATCGCGGCAGACGTTCGCGTCAGGTACGCGAGGGCGTCACGCATCGTCGCGAACGTCGACCACTGGAACCCACCGCCGAGCTGCATGACCTCGAACTCACCGGAACGCTCCTCGACGAACCCCAGCAGGCGATGCGGATCGTCCTCGTGTCGACGTGCATCGCATACCCGCCAGCCGTGCGCAGCGACCTGCACGAGTACCAGGTCGAGTTCGGTGACCGTCGAAAACGGTAAGGTCTCGACCTGCGCGGTCTCGGTGCTGATGGTGCTGATGGTGCTCGACATGACAACCCCCTTCGTCCAAATGGAACGTGCCTTCTGTGGCGTTGGCCCATTGCCGGGGGTCTGGAGCAACACAGCGAATGTACGTCTGGCGCGCAATCGCCGTCAATAGTGGGGTACAGAACGGGTACCCCCCTTTCTGGAGCACCCGCGGTGTGTGACAATGCCGCCGCCACCCTGGGGGCTCGCGGGTGGGCTACCCGAGCGGGTGGGCGCGGTAGTGCGCGGCCGGGCACGGCCCCCGGCCTGGGGCTGCCGGCTATCGGAGCGGGTGGGCGCGGTAGTGCGCGGCGAGCCGCCGGAACCCCTCGTCGAGGCTCACCGCCGGCCGCCAGAGCAGGTCATCGCGCACGGCCCGCTGGTCGAACCAGTGCGCCGTCGACAGCTGTTCGGCGAGGAACCGCGTCATCGGCGGCTCGTCGGCGCCCGGGCGCACCCGCCAGGCGGCCTCGATGGCCGACCCCGCTGCCCTGGCCACCGCCGCGGGCACCCGCCAGGCGGGTGCGGGCACTCCCGCCGCCGCGCAGATCCCGCCCAACAGCTCGGCGACCGGACGGGGTTCACCGTTCGTGATCACGTACGCGCGCCCGCGTACCTCGTTCGCGCGCTCGAGGGCGGCGGCGATGGCGGATGCGGCGTTGTCGATGTAGGTCGTATCGATGAGGGCGGCACCGTGCCCGAGAAGCGGAAGCCGGCCAGCACGCGCCCGCTCGACGATGCGCCCGACGAGCTGCGTGTCACCGGGGCCCCAGACGAGGTGCGGACGCACCGCGACGACGCTGAATCCCGGCGCATCGGCGGCGAGGGCGAGCATCTCCGCCCCGGCCTTCGTCCTCGCGTAGTCTCCCCGCGCCCTGAACGGGTCGGCAGGCAGCGCGCCGTCCCCGACGATCGACCTGCCGGAGTGGGCGACGGATGGCGACGAGACCTGCACGAACCGTGATGCCCCGGCGGACTGGGCGGCCGCGAGCATCGTCCGCGTGCCGTCGACGTTGACCCTCTCGAATTCCTCGCTCGCGCCAGCGAGGGAGACCTTCGCGGCGAGATGCACGACGGCGTCCATCCCGTCCATCGCCCTGGCGACGTCGCCGGGTTCCGTCAGCGACCCGAGCGAATCCTCGATCCCCGCAGCTGCGTGGCGGCCGTCGGCGAGGCCGGACGGCCGACGTTGGAACGTGCGCACCTCGTGGCCCGCCGCCTGCACCTCCCGCGCGACGTGGCGGCCGAGCAGCCCGCTGGCGCCCGTGACGAGCACCCTCACGGCGCGACCATCCGCTCACCAGACAGCACGCCGCCCGCCCACGCCGACAGGCGAGAGCGGTCGATCTTCGAGTTGTGGCGCACGTCGGTGGGCAGGCGGGGCACGACGAGCACGGCCGCGATGGGGAGGGCAATGGATGCCCGCACGGCGGCGGCCAGCGACGGTGCGGCGAGCCCCGGCCGACGCGTTCCCGCCGTCGTCTCCACGATGGCCACGACCTGCTGCACGCCGCGCGGGCCGACACCGACCACCGCGGCGCGGCCGACCCCCGCGACGCGCTCGATGCGCTGCTCGGGGGCGACGGGGGTGACCACGCCATCGGCGGTGGTGATCACGTGGGGCAGGCGCCCCTCCACCCACAGGCGGCCGGAGTCGTCGAGGTGGCCGACGTCTCCCGTGCGGTGCCAGCGCTCCGTGGCATCCGTTCCCCGCCTCGAGGCGCGGTCGGTGATCCAGAGTCGGTCATAGTGGTCTTCGACGTGCGGGGCGGAGACCACGATCTCGCCGGTGACCCCGGCCACGTCGACGGGAGTCGCGGTTGAGCGCCCGTCGTCGTCGAGCGGGCTGATACGGATGCGGGTGGTCGCGGTGGGGCGACCGACGCAGACGCCGCCGGCAGCGGCTCCCTCGCCGACCGACCTGAGCGACCTGAGCGACCCGAGCGCGTCGCGGATCCCGTCGAGCGAGATGTCGGCCATCAGCAGGCCCTCGGTCATGCCGTACGGCGTGTGTGCGCTCGCGTTGGGCATCAGCTCGGCCGCCGACGTGAGCAGCGACTCCGAGACGGGCGCGCCTGCCGAGAGGAACGTCTGCACTCCCGCAAGTCCACGCCGGTCGTCCGCGGTGAGCTCGCCGGCGGTCGCGACCACGTTGGCGATCGCGGCGGGTGACAGGAACACCACCGTGGCATCGACCGCGGCGACGGCGGCGGCGACGGATGCCGCGGTCAGCGTCTTCGGCGAGGTGACATTCATGTCCGGGGTCGCCGACCGCGCACCGAGCGCAGGCCCGAGGAGCGCGAACGGCGCGAACCCGGCGACGAGCCCTGTACCGACGCCGACGCCGTACTGGTCCGACAGCGCAGCCGTGACCGCGGCGAGCTGCCCGTGCGTGTAGACGACGCCCTTGGCCGGCCCGGTCGATCCAGAGGTGAACAGCACCGCGGCGGTGTCGGTCGCGGCGGGCTCCTCTGGCAGCTCCTCGCCCGCACCGTCGACGCCGCGCCCGAGCGCGATCACGTCGGCCAGCGCGCAGTGCACGCCGAGCAGGCGACGGGTCACCTCGGGCAGGCGCGTTGTCGAGATGCGCTTGCCCGGCCAGCCGAGTGCGCGCGCTGCGGAGAGCCCGGGCAGCGCGCCGATCAGGTGGTCGGGCCGGGCACCGCGCACCGCGCGGGTCAGCCCGCGCAGGCCGAGGCCCGCGTCGGCGACGACCACGATCGCGCCGATGCGCACGCAGGCGTAGAGCACGGCGGTGAGGTCGGCCCCCGGCGGCACGAGCAGCGACACCCGGTCGCCCTTCTGCACGCCGAGCAGGGTCAGGCCCGCGGCGAGTTCGCGCACCCGGCGCGAGAGCAGTTTCCAGCTGACGAGCCGCGGCGCATCGCCGGTCGGCGGAACCATCTCGACCAGCGCCAGGTCGTCGCTGTCGCGCAGCGCGTCGAGGTGGCGCCACAGCGGCCGGTAGTCGGGTGCGGAGGCCGCGGCTGCGCGTCCGTCGGGTGCCGGTGCGGGGGTGGATGCGTCGTCCGCGGGCGAGCCGTCCGTCGCGGGCTCCGCGGCGCGCAGGTCCGCGAGCCAGCTCAGCACGGGGTGCACGTAGTCCGCGTCCTCGGCCACGAGGTGGCCGGCGCCCTCGAACCGGTGCACGTCGGCATGCGGCATCCGTTCGGCCAGGTCGTCGAGGTAGCGGTCGCTGAAGATGGGGTCGCGCGGGCCCCACAGCATGAGGGCGGGCACGCCGATCGAGCGGATGCCCTCGGCGATGCGGTCGAGCTCGGCGATGCTCTCGTGCGCGACGCCACTCTTATCGACACCGACCGGAATGTCGGCGACGAACCCGCCGATGCCTCCCCGGCGGTCGGCCGTGCGGTACGGCGCGCGGTAGCCGTCGGCGACGACGCGCGGCAGGCGCGGGTGCGCGATGGCAAGCGTGGTCTCGAGGAATGCGGGGGTGGTGACGGTTGCCGCGCCCAGCACGGACTTCTGCAGGGCGAGCCGCAGCGGCGCGGGAATCGGGTACTGCTCCGGCTGGTGGATGGCCGTGTTGAGCAGCATCACTCCCGCGAGCAGGTCGGGGTGGTCGACCGCCCACCCGAGGGAGACGACGCCGCCCCAGTCGTGCCCCAGGGTGACGACCGGTCCGTCGAGCGCGAGGGCGTCGGTGAGGTCGCCGAGATCCCGCACGCGCTGCGCGAGCGTGCGCCGCTGCGCCGTGCGCTCCGAGAAGCCCATGTCGAGCTGGTCGACGGCGATGACACGCCACGCGCCGGCGGAACCGGGCGCCGCGGCATCCATCGCAGCATCGGTGCCAGCATTCATCGCGGCGTCGGTCGCGCCCGAGACGAGCTTGCGCCACAGGTACGACCAGGTCGGGTTGCCGTGCACGCACAGGATGGTGCCGACCGGCTCGATGCCACGGTCGGCGAGCTGCTGCCCGTTGTCGAGCACGTGCCAGCCGCGTCCCGCCGCCTCGACGACGCGCGAGAAGGCCGGGTCGAGTCCGTCGAGGCCGAGTGGCGGCATCGTTGCCCGCGCGGGCGCCGAAGCCGCCCGTGGCAGGCGGTAGCTCACCAGGCGATCTCCAGCATGGCGGTGTTCAGGCCGGATCCGACGCCCATCAGCAGCACGCGGTCGCCGGCCGAGAGCTGCGGCGATTCCTGCGCAAGGGTGATGGGGATGGATGCCGGGCCGACGTTTCCGTACTGGGGATAGGTGAGCGGGATCTTCGCGCGGTCCATGCCGGTCGCCTTGACGATCGAGTCGGTGTGCACGTCGGAGACCTGGTGGATGATGTAGCGGTCCATGCTCGACCAGTTCCAGTCGCGCTGCGCCTCTTTCCAGGCCGAGAACACGAGGTCGAGGCCACCCTTGAGCAGCGCCTTGGCGTTGGTGAACATGCCGTCGACGCTGCCGACGCACAGTTCGTTGAACTCGGTGGCCGCACGGGTGACGCCGCCCAGCAGGCGGTGCCCGTCCGGGTGCTCGTCGGCGCGGCCGAGCACGGCGGCGGCGGCTCCCGAGCCAAGGGTCAGGCTGGCGAATTCGCTCATGAAGTCGGAGCGGGCCAGGTCGGAACCGGCGAGGCGCTCGATGGTGTTGTGCTGGATCTCGTCGGCGTCTTCGCCGTCGATGACCACGGCGTACTTGATCTGGCCGGAGTCGATGAGGGTCGCGGCGAGGCTCATGCCGTTGACGAACCCGAGGCACGCGTTGGCGATGTCGAAGTTGATGGCCGACGACGGCAGGCCGAGTCCGTGGTGGATGCGCACGGCGACGGAGGGCTCGAGGTGCTTGCGGGTGACCGAGGTGTTGATGAGCAGGCCGACCTCGCTGGGGTCGATACCCGCCTCGCGCATGGCCTGCTTGCCGGCGACGATCGCGGCGTCGTCGAAATTCTGACCGTCTTCCCAGTTGCGGCGCTCGTGCACTCCGGCGACTCGCTGGAGCAGCCCGGTGGGCAGGCGGAGGCGCTTGAGAACGGGGTGCAGGCGGCGATCGATCTCCTCGGAGGTCGTGATGCGCGTCGGCATCTTGCTCGCTACCGATAGCAGTGCGACATTGCGATGCATTGTCGTGGCGTTTCCGTCCAACGGTTCTCCCTGTCGAAAAATCTCAAATCCAGTGGCGCCCGTCGGACTTCCGCCTCGTAAATTTACCCCTTAAACGGCTGGGCGTTGTCCCACCCGGGCACCCGTCGCGGCGCATGGGCCGGTGGGGTAGGCTTTCCGGCTGCTATCTCGCGGCGAGCCGCGACGCCAGTACCTCGACCGCGAAGCCGTAGCCCGCGACGCCCGCCCCGACGATCACGGCGACCGCGATGTCGGAGATGTATGAGTGTGCCCTGAACGGCTCCCTGGCGTGCACGTTGCTGACGTGCACCTCCACGGTGGGCAGGGTCGACGCGACGATCGCGTCGCGCAGGGCGACCGACGTGTGCGTCAGCCCCCCGGCGTTGATCACGAGGCCCGCGTGGGTGGTGCGCGCCTCGTGCAGCCGGTCGATCAGCACGCCCTCGTGATTGGACTGCAGGCTGTCGATCGCGAACCCCAGCTCGGCGGCCTTCGCCGTGACGAGCGCGTCGACGTCGGCGAGGGTGTCGGTGCCGTAGAGGTGCGGCTCGCGGGTGCCGAGCAGGTTGAGGTTCGGTCCGTTGAGAACCAGGATGCGGGGGTCGTCGCTCACGGTGCCGCGCTTTCTCGAGTCGGGTGGGCCGGTGCTCCCCCGCCGCTACCCGCGGGCGGAGATGCTGTGCGCCGGTCTACAGGTTACCGAGTCGGCGCCATTCGACCGCCGCGTCGCTGGAGTCCGTAGCTGATCGTGGCGATGATGCATCCCGTGGTCGCGAGTCCCACGCCGAGCCAGGCCGGCGACAGGTAGCCGAGCCCCGCGGCGATGGTCAGGCCACCCAGCAGCGCGCCCAGGCTGTTACCGAGGTTGAGGGCCGAGTGGTTCAGGGCCGCCGCAATGGTCTGACTGTCGCCCGCGACATCCATCAGCCTGGCCTGGATGCCGGGCGACAGGTATGCGCTCGTGAAGCCGATCGCGAACCCGAAGACCAGCACGCCGACGACGGTTCCGCCGGTGAGCGCGAAGCCCACGAGCGACAGCACCAGCAGGCCGAACCCCGAGTAGAGGGTCAGGCGAACGCTGCGGTCGGCCATGCGCCCGCCGAGCAGGTTGCCGATGGTCATGCCGATGCCGACGGTCACCAGCACCCACGGCACGAACCCCTCGCCCATGCCCACGACGTCGGTGACGACCGGCGCGATGTAGGCGTAGACGGCGAAGAACCCGCCGAACCCGATGGAGCCGAGGCCGATGGCGATCCACACCTGCGGGCGGCGGAACGCCGATAGCTCGCGCTTCACCGACGCGGAGGGGTCGCCCGCGATGAGCGGCACGACGAGCGCGATGGCCACGAACGTCGCGGCGAAGATGGCGGCGACCACGAGGTAGGCCGCGCGCCAACCGGCGACCTGGCCGAGCCAGGTGATGGAGGGCACCCCGATCACGTTCGCGATGGTAAGCCCGCTGAGCACGAGGGCGATGCCCTTGCCGCGGTTGCCGGGGCCCATCAGCTGGCCGGCGACGAGCGACGCGATGCCGAAGTACGCGCCGTGCGGCAGGCCGGCGATGAAGCGCGCGGCCAGCACGGTTTCGAACGTCGGCAGCAGCGCGGAGGCGACGGTGGCGATCGTGAACGCGGCGGTCAGCACGAGCAGCAGGCTCTTGCGGGGGAACCGGGCGGCGCCGGCCGCGATGGTCGGTGCGCCGACCACTACACCCAGGGCATAGGCGCTGATCAGCCAGCCGGCCCGCGCAATTCCCTCCTCCGGCGACTGCTCGTACAGCGTCGGCAACAGGTTGGCGGCGAGGTCGGGTAGCAGGCCCATGGCCACGAACTCCGTCGCGCCGATGCCGAACCCGCCGAGGGCGAGCGCGAGTAGCGCCAGGCGCTGGCGGGTGGCCGAGAGCGCGGGAACCTCGGGGTCGGTGGTGCGGGAGCGGGTGGAGGCGGGAGAAGACACAGCACGCTTTCGAGGTCGAGGGGCGAACTCGGCATCGAGCGGTGGGTCAAGCCTACGGTGGCGTCAGGCGAGTGACAGGGGCTTGCGCAGAGGTGCTACGACCTCGCACGCAGAACGGCCCGGCACGCATCGTGCCGGGCCGTTCTGGGATCGCGACCGCGTCAGCTCGCGCTGCCCGCGATGTTCACCATCCAGTTCACGCCGAACTTGTCGATGACCATGCCGAAGCTGTCGCCCCATGGCGCCTTCTCGAGGGGAAGCGTCACGATACCGCCCTCGGCGAGCTTGTTCCAGTGCGCGTGCAGCTCGTCTTCGTCTGACCCGCTGAGTGATACCGAGAAGTTGGTGCCGGGCGTCAGCTCCATGGCGTTGGGCGTGTCTGCCGCCATCAGCACGAGGTCGCCGGCGGCCAGCATCCCGTGCATGATCTTGTCTCTCTCGGCCGGGTCGTCACTGACCTGGTAGTCGGCAAAGGTGCTGGTGGTGACTTCACCGCCGAGCACTGACTGGTAGAACGCCAGGGCGTCTTTCGCGGTGTCGCGAAAGTTGAGGTAGGGGTTGAGGGTGACAGTCATGGGGCTCCTCTTTCTGCTGTCGTGGCACAGCTGCCGGGTGTCGGCTGTCGTGGCCGATGGTGCCGATTATCGCCACCGCCCACCCCTGGCCGCTACTGCCGGGCGTCCACCATTCCCGACGAGCCCATGATGCCGGTCACCGCGATCTCGATCACGACGCGCTTCGGGTTCACGCGCGGCTGCCGATAGCGCGCGGCGTAGAGCTCGACGGCGTGTGCGACGGCGTCCGGATGCCGGTTGATGCTCGCGTCGCCCGAGAGCGAGATCCACCGCCCACCGTCTACCTGCCCCACGGTTGCGTGGCCGCCGCGCTCCACGTTGAGTACCTTCTGCGTGCCGTCCGACGTGATGATGCGTGCGATGCCGTTCTCGACCGTGAACCCGACCGGCACCGAGTGGATCGACCCGTCGGATGCGTGTGTCGAGAGGATCGCTAGATGGCGGTCGGTGACGAATGCGGTCGCATCGTCGGTGAGGGTCATGGCCATGCGGGGCTCCAGTCGCAAAAGGTGCGGGTACCCAGTCTCGCCGAGGTCGCTGGGCATCGGCGTCCTGCAATGTCGCCGAGACCCTTGCGCCGCTCGAGAGAGTGACTGTACAGTCACTCATATGTCGATCCTCTCCACCGCCGAACAGCGCAGGCCCATCGTCATCGCGAGCGCCCTGCAGGAATTCGCCCGCGGCGGCTACCACGGCACGACCATCGCCACCGTCGCGAACGCGGCGCGCATCTCCCCCGCCTACGTGTTCAAGCTCTTCCCCAGCAAGGAACGCCTGTTCGTCGACGCGCTCGACGACTGCTTCGACCGCATCCTGGTCTCCCTCGAAGAAGGTGCGGACGCCGCACCGTCCTCCGATCCCGACGCCATCCTCCACTCGATGGGCGGGGCATACGCCCAGCTCATCAGCGACCGCACGCTCATCCTCATGCAGGTTCATGCGCAGTCGGTCGCCGACGTGCCCGAGGTACGACGCGCACTGCGAGCCGGCCTGCAGCGCCTCACGATGTTCGCCAAGACCCGCTCGGGCGCGAGCGACGACGCGGTGCAGCACTTCATGGCCTACGGGCAGCTCTGCCACCTGATCGTCACGATCGGACTCGCCGACCCGGCCGGGACCACCGAGACCACCGAGACCGCTGATGCGCTGGATGCCGCAGCCGACGACTCCGGCACCTGGGCGTCGATCCTTGCCCACGGTATCCGCCACCCCTGATCGGAAAGCGCGTGCTACCCACAGCGCACTTTGCTCCCCAGTAGTGAGTGACCAACCACTCCCCCGTTTCTCCAAAATATCACCCATCCACTCATCCGCAGAAAGGCACACCATGAACGACACCCGCACCACCGCGAACCAACCCACTGCCGGAAGCATCCGCCAGCGCCTCCCCCGCTTCGCGATCATCTCGGCGTGGTCGATACCCGTGCTTCTCGTCGGGCAGTTCGCCATGCTCGCGATCGTGCCCATCGTGGCGCTCGCGACGGTGATCGTTCGCCGACGCATCCACCCCCTCTTTCCCTACGCGGGTGCACTGGTCGGGCTCTACGCCACCGGAATCGCGATCTGGGCCGCACGGCCCGACCGCGCGCAGAGCCTGTCGAAAGACCTGCACCCGGCGTTGCTCACCGCGATCGTCGTCGCCTCGCTGGCGCTGCTGCTGCGCACCTACCTGCGCCGCCGGTAGACCGCGCACCCGCCCAGAACCCACCCAGAACCCAGAAATGAGACCCGAAATGACCTCCCCGAACCGCTCCTCGTCGACATCACCGTCGGCCCCCACCGTCGCCCTCGAGGCGATCCTCCCCTCCGTCGTCGAACCCGACGGCGTCGAGTTGCGGCAGCGCACCCTCGCGAACCCCGAGTCCGGGGAACTTCTCGTCGCGGTCGAGGCGACCGGCATCTCGGCAGCCGAGAAGGCGATGCGCCTCGGCCGCTACTACGGGCAGCCCGCCTTTCCATTCGTGCCGGGATACGACCTGGTCGGAACGGTGACCGCCGTGCCCGCGGACGGCGACCCCTCGCTCATCGGGGCGCGCGTCGCCTGCCTGACGAAGACCGGCGGATGGGCGACCCACGCGATCGTGCCGGCGCGCGATGCCGTGCGGGTTCCCGACGACATCTCGTCGGTCGACGCCGAGGCCGTGATCGTGAATGGCGTCACTGCGGTGCAGATGCTACGAAAGGCGCGCGTGTCGGCTGGGCAGACCGTGCTGGTGCAGGGTGCGGGCAGCGGCGTCGGGGGCATCCTGGTGCAGCTCGCCCAGCGGGCCGGCGTTCGGGTGATCGGCACGGCGTCCCCCCGCCATCACGACGCCCTGCGGGAGAGGGGCGTCGAACCCCTCGACTACGCCGATCCCGCCCTCGCCGAGAAGGTCGCGGTGCTCGCCCCGCAGGGGGTGGCGGCGGTGTTCGACAACGTCAGCGGCCCGATGATGTACACCGCGTGGCGCATGGTCGCGCCCGGCGGCATGCTGCTCTGCTACTCGATCATGTCGATCAGGGACACCGACGGAAGCCCGGCCGGGCCCTACATGAAGGCGATCGCCCAGCTCACGGCCTGGAACCTGCTGCCGAACCGCCGACGCGCGGCGTTCTATAACATCTGGGACGGCCACCGCATCCGGCCGGCACGCTATCGCGCCGCCCTGGAGAGCGACCTCGCCGAGCTATTCGAGTTGCTGCGCACCGGGGCGATCGTGCCCGAGATCGCGGCCGAGTTCTCGCTCGAAAACGTGCGAGCGGCGTTCGCGTTCGCCGAGGCCCGCACCACGAGCGGCAAGGTCATCCTGCGGCCGTGACCGCGAACCCTCGCTTGCGACGCCCCGGCCGCGCGGGCCAGCTCCACCGCCTTCTCCACGCCGTGCCGCCACGGCTGACCGTGGCCCGGCAGCACCGTGGTGGCGCCGGTCTCTTCGAGGGCACGCAGTGACAGCAGTGCCAGCGGGCTGTCGGCGGTGGCCGCACCCGACACGATCTGCGGCCCGGTCGCCCCGGTATAGGGGTCGAGGGTAACGAGAGCGTCGCCGGTGAGGAGCGCGTCGGCATCGATGAAAAAGAGTCCGCAGTGGCCGTAGGTGTGACCGGGCGTGAAGACGGCCATCGGGGCACCCGGAACATCGAGCGTTTCGCCGGGGCCGAAGTAGCGCAGGCCGGTGATTCCGGGAACCCGCAGCGCCCCCGCCCTGGCCATGCGGGTCAGCACGGGAATCGACCCGGGGTGCAGCACCGGGTACACGAACCGCGGACTCTCGTGGTCGTACCGGTAGGGGTGCTCGGCGATGTAGGCCTCGGATTCGTGCGCGAACACCGGCACGCCGCGCTCCTGCAGACGGTGCGCAAACCCGAGGTGGTCGAAGTGCGCGTGGGTGAGCACTACGGCGCGAATGTCGTCGACGCTCCGCCCGATCAGCTCGAGCGCCTCGAGCAGGTACGGCCAGGTCTCGGGCAGCGCGGTGTCGACGATGGTCACCCCGTCGTCGCCCTCGACGATGTAGCAGTTGACGAACGCATGCTGCAGGCGATGGATGCCGGGCGCCACGCCCCGGTCGAAGTGGGTGGTCGACTCCGTCAGGGCTGCATCCGGGCGTCCGTGGCGAACGGTGATCGTGCGTGTCATGGGGAGCTCCAGGGGTCGGGGGTCGGGGGTCGCTCCAGTCTCTCGCGACAGCACCCCGAGCCCGAAGCCCACGCTGATGAGCTGCACCCGGCGCTTCCTTCCCGTCGTCGCGTAGCCGTCCCGGTCGCCGGGGAACGCCGTTCGATCATCCGCGCGGTGATGCGGGGGGTGTCGTCGGCGACGACCACGTCGTTCCGCAGCACCGCCCGAATGGCGGCGACGAGGTCGGCGGGGCGCGCGTCCTTGTGCAGGAACCCGGATGCGCCGTTCATCAGCACGTCGACCGGGTAGTCGGCGGGGTGGGTGAGCGCCAGCATCCACGTGTCTGGCCATGCCTCGGTGATGCGTCGCGCTACGTCGAACGCGTCACCGGAGACCAGCTGCACGTCGAGGAGCACGATGTCAGGCCGGTGCACCTCTGCTGCGGCGAGCGCGGCCGGGCCGTCGCTGACGTCGTCGACGACGGTGAAACCGGGCCGCGCTTCGAGTTCGGAGCGGATTGCGCGCGGCAGCGGCTGGTCAGAGGCAACGATCACGATGCGGGCGCTGCTCTTCACCGGACTCCCCCATCGTCGCCGTGTGCCACCGTGCCGTTCCGAGGATAGGGCCGTTGTGAGGAAAGGGCTGTTCCGGGGATGGGCGACCGTCAACGGGGGCTTCGACAGTACGCGCGGGCGGCCTGTCAGTGCCGAGTCGGCTGAGCGGGCCGTTCCCGTGCGGTCGGCGTGGCAACGGACGCCCGGCGCCTGATCTCGCGGTAGACCGTGGCGCGGGAGATATCGAACAGCGCGGCCATCTCTGCCTGCGTGTGCTCGCCTGCGTCGACGAGCTGAAACAAGTAGCGGCGCTTCAGGGCGGAGAGCTTGGGCTGCTTACCCCGCAGGCGCCCTTTTGCTTTTGCGATGGCCATGCCCTCGCGGGTGCGCATTCGGATGAGGTCGGACTCGAACTCAGCGACCATGCCCAGCACGTTGAACAGCAACCGCCCAACGGGGTCGGTGGGGTCGTAGACGCTGCCGCCCAGGCTGAGCGCCACGCCCTTGCGGGTCAGCTCGTCGGCGATGTCGCGCGCGTCGGGCAGCGACCGCGCCAGCCGGTCGAGCTTGGTGACGACGAGGGTGTCGCCGCTGCGCACGGCCGCCAGCGCCAATCCGAGCCCGGGTCTCGCCCGATTGGTGCCGGTGAGCCCGTGATCGACGAAGACGTAGTCCGGCTCGACGCCCAAAGCAGCGAGACCGATCCGTTGGACGGTGAGGTCTTGTTCCGTCGTGGACACCCGTGCGTACCCGATTTTCATGGGGGTCAGTGTTGCAGTTTGCCCCCGATCACCGTGCTCTTTATCGAGCGGGTCTTGCGCAAATGACACCCACCAGCATGAGCATTGTTCTGTGTTCCGGTCGGTGGTGCGGTGAGGGACCGGCTTGCGGACCCCTCGTTTCGCCGTACGTGGTTAGAGCCGCCTGCGGACGGTTCCCTCCGTAGGACTCTGATCTATTGACATTCAATCGATTGAATATCGATACTGACGCATGGAGAATTTTGGGGAATCTGTTGGACCCACGATGGTGCTCGTGACGCGGGTGGCACTCGCCCTGCTTTTCATCGCGGTCATCGCTGGACAAATCGTCGTCGTGCTCACTGCTCAGTCGATGGTGGCGGACTATCCGGAGTTCTCCGATCTACAGGCTCCCCTCGTCAGTGCTGCAATCCTGTTCGGGATATGCATTCAGGTCGTTCTCGTGATCACCGGGGCCCTTGTCGGATATATCCGGGACAGCCGTATCTTCGGGTCGTCTTCGCTCAAGCTGGTAGACGTCATGGCCGCCACCCTCGCTATCGCGACTGCGATTGTGGTGGGAACACTGTTCCTGATTCCCGGGCCTCCGGCACTCGGCCTCCTTGTGATCGGCGGCGCACTCGTGGGAGTAACGCTGACTCTGGTCCTGCTTACGCTTCGCTCCCTGTTGCGTAAGTCCGCTTCCATGAGAACGGAACTCGACGGGGTCGTCTGATGCCTATCCGTGTGATGATCGACGCTCTCCTGATCGAGCGCGGGCTGTCAGTGGGTGAGTTTGCAGACAGAGTGGGGATTACGCCCGCAAACGTAGCCGTCCTCAAAAATGGGCGGGCCAGAGCTGTTCGATTTTCCACCCTCGAGGCAATCTGCCGTGTGCTCGACTGCCAACCTGGCGAGATCCTGCTCTGGGAAGATGAGTGACCCCTAGCACCCAGCCCATCCCTCCAGGCCCGCGTCTGGCCCGGAATACCAACGACCGTTCACGGATGGCTCACGAACTGCTCACCAGCGGTGTTTAGTCGTCGAAAACGGACCAGCAGATGCTGTTCCTGCGGCTTTGGTCCTCGAGGACAAGGGGGCGGAGGTACCCGGGAATCTGCTGACGCTGCCAGTCGCGCTCAGCACGCGCGGCGCCTCGTTCCTGATCGCGGGGTGCTGCAGCTGCAGCGGCCTTGATGGCATAAGCGGCCGCCCCCAGGTCGTGTTCGGGAACGTGGGCGACACAGGCCGCCTGACCGGCTGCGTACGCCGCGAACCGTGGAGCACCACGCAAGACACGCGCCGAACCCATCGCGTGTCCTCCGATTGCACGGGTGACCATCATCTTCGCTTCGCCGCGCGTCCAGGCTCGTACCGCTTCGATTGCCGCACGAGGCCGGTGATCCTCACGGTTTGAAGTCTCGAACAGCCCTAGAACATGCTCGGCGCAGGTAGCCGCCCACAATGCCAGGAGCTGATGATCGGCTTCGGCCAGGAGTCCACCGCGCCGGATGGACACGAGACGAGGATCGCGAACAGCAGGAAGGATCATAAGACTGTTTCTTACTCCCCTTCCGGCCCGGGCGGCAACACACCACCCCTGCTAGTGCGTGCGCAGGAAGATCCTCCTGCGGGACGGTGGAACGGGCTGTCCCTCGACTCCGCTGGCGATCAAGGCTCGCATCGACTCTGCACCGTCGGACCGGTGCCAAAGCGTTGTGTAACTGACCAGGTCGGGGTCGAAGGGAATTCCCGCTGTTTCAAGCGCCTGGCGGTACCCCTGCAAGCGAAGAGCTGCAGACCCGACCACCTCTTCGAGATGGGCACCAATGACCGCGATTCGCCTGCGTCCACCCTGGAT
>NZ_JAALGE010000021.1 GCF_011057645.1 Marisediminicola senii
GGTTCAGGGCGCGCACGAAGGCTGCCGCACGGGTGTAGCGCAATCGGCCCGCCGCCCCGCCGCCCCGCCGCCCGGCCCAGTGTCAGGCGGCGGGGTGGCGCTCATCCAATCCCGCCTGCACCACCCTGTCGTTGCCCCGTCAGGGACGCGCCTGTCATAGGGTGATCCGACACCGGTGCTGGAGGGGATGATCGCTCATGATGTCGAACCAGGGCGGGCCAACGTGATGTTGGCGTCGTCGGTCCGCCAACGGCCGTCGCGCCGCCGCCCGCTCGTCGCCACCCTTGTGGCCTGCCTCGCATTGGGCATCGTTCCCCTGTCTGGCCAAACCCCTGCCAGTGCAGCACCCGCGGCCAGTGACCTGCGCGAGCCGCAGCAGTCGGAGGACGGCGTCGAGGTCTCGACCTATGGGACCGACTCGGTGGCAGTCGACATGCGCGGGCACGAGACCCGTGTCTATCAGGCCGTGCATGCGGTGCAGCGACTGGACAACGTCACCGTCGTCTACTGGTCGATCGGGTGGGACGTCGAACCCTGGTTGTGCTGTTCACTGTTCGGGCCATACGGTCGCGGCCCGATCGGTCAGAACACGTTCGCCGTCAGCATCTCGCCCGCTTTCGTCAACGTCGTATTTCCCACCGACGGGCGGCTGCTGTATGCGATTCCTGACCCGACCCGCGACTTCGGTACGCCACCGACAGCCGCCTCGACCGCCGATGCGCTCCCGGACGAACCGGGTGTCATGAACGTGGTCTACAGCGTCCTCCCGCCACTCCCCGCAGGCGTCGACACCGTCGACGTGACCCTCGGGTACGCGGGCCTCGTTCTCGACGTTCCCGTCGACGACGGCCTGCTCGAACCCACTGTCGAAGGCCCGCAAATACCGGTCGGGACAGGATGGCCGGAGATTCCGCCACAGATGCTCGAACCTCTGCCATACCCCGAAGTCTCGGAGCGCCCCCTCTTCGCCCCAACAGAACGAATCGACGGCTTCAGCCGGGAACGCGCAGCCGATGCGGACGTGACGATCGATGTGGCAGCCGACCTCCTCTTCGCCTTCAACTCCGCCGATCTGTCACCCGACGCATCTGCGCAGTTGGCAGCGCTCGTCGACCAGATTGCGGAACGCGCGACGGCCGGTGAGATCGCGGTCATCGGTCACACCGACGACGTCGGCGACGACGCATTCAACTCGGACCTCTCGGTGCGGCGGGCTGCCGCGGTGGCCGGCGTGCTCGAGCCGGCGCTGGCAACCGCTGGACTCGACGTCTCGATCGAGGGCAGGGGCGAACGAGAACCAGTGGTGGAGAACGATACCGAGCAGAACAGGCAACTGAACAGGCGTGTCTCGATCGTCTTCACGGCGGCTGCATCATGATGCGGGCCGTTCGTCCCGTCGCTGCCCTGCTCGGTGTGATGGCCATGGGCGGCATGGCGGGCTGCACCGCGTTTGGCGGGGACGAACCCGCGCCATCGTCCTCTGCTTCCCCGGAATCGTCGCCGGCCGCGGTGGAGTCCTCAGAGCTGTCGCGCCAGATACTGGACGCGGCCGCTGCGGCCGATGGCGACCTGCCGGTACTCGGTTCACAGACGATCGAGGTGGATTCATTCAACTTCGACGACGAGGTGATCGACGTCACGGTAGCGGTGCACCGAATCGAACGACGCGCAGACTCGACGATGGTCACGCTCTCGATGTCGAGTCCGAGCGAAGGAGCTGCGCTCGACGGCGCGGTCTTCGCGGACGGAGCTGCCGGAACGTTCTTCGACCGCATCGCTATCGAAGACCCGGAAGGCGGCGTGCGTTATCTCGGACTGTCCTGGCGTCGCGAAGTCAACTCCGAGCTGTCTCCGCCCGCCGATTCGCCGCTCAATTCATGCGTGTGCGCGTACCGACAGAACCTGACCCTCGGCAATGAGCCAGTCTTCATGGACGCCCTCTACGCGCCACTTCCTCCAGACCTGTCGACCGTCTCGGTGACCGCACCGGGCGGATTATCGATACCCGGCATTGATGTGAGCGAATCCCCCGAATAGGGCGACTGCCCGCGAGCGCCGCGCAGGCGATGTACCGGGGCGCGGGATACCGTGAATGCATGCCCTCCCCCGACTGGACCACGTCAGACCTGCCCGCCCTCGCCGGCTCCACCGCCATCGTCACGGGCGGCAACAGCGGCATCGGGCTCGCGGCCGCCCGCGCCCTCGCCGGGCGCGGCGCCCATGTCGTGCTGGCCGTGCGCGACCTGCAGAAGGGGGCAGATGCCGCGGCATCCATCGCCGGGTCGGTCGATGTTCGACGGCTCGACCTCGCCGACCTCGCGTCGGTGCGCGAGTTCGCGGCATCCATCACCGACCGGGTCGACCTGCTCATCAACAATGCCGGGGTCATGGCGCCCCCGCTCAGCCGCACCGCCGACGGCTTCGAGATGCAGTTCGGAACGAACCACCTCGGGCACTTCGCGCTGACCAACCTGCTGCTTCCACAGGTCACCGGCCGCGTCGTCACGGTGTCGAGCCTGGCCCACCGCGCTGGCACCATCGACCTCGTCGACCCCAACTACACCTCGCGCCGCTACAACCGCTGGTCGGCATACGGGCAGTCGAAGCTCGCGAACCTGCTGTTCACGCTGGAGCTGCAGGCGAAGCTCGCTGCGGGCGGATCGGGAGTCATCGCGGTCGCCGCGCACCCCGGGTGGGCATCGACCAACCTGCAGGGACGCTCGAGCAACCCGGTGTCTGCCTGGTTCTCGCGGCAGGGCAACCGGCTGTTCGCACAGGACGCCGATGGTGGCGCACTGCCGACGCTGTATGCCGCGACCGCCGGCGTACCGGGCGGCAGCTACATCGGCCCGGGAGAACGCGGCGGCATGCGCGGCGCCCCCACCTTCGTGGACCGCGTTCCCGCGGCATCCGACGCCGACATGGCGCGCAAGCTGTGGGACCTGTCGGAGCGGCTCACGGGCGTCGGCTACCCGGTGCAGTCGGTCTAGCCTCGCTGGCCCTGCCTGCCCCGCTCGCCTAGCGGGCGGGTGGGATGCGTTCGCCGAGCCAGCGCACCAGGTCGGCGGTGACGTCGAGGTAGTTGGTCTCGTTGTAGACCTCGTGGCGTGCGTCGTCGTAGATGATCAGTTCGACGTCGGTGAGCTTGGACCTGGCGAGGTAGGCCTCGGCGAGCAGCTCGGCGCTGCGGGATCCGCCGAACGAGTCGTCGCTGCCGACCTGGATGAGCACCGGCACGTCGTGGCTGAGGTTCTTGGCGGGCCTGCCGAGCAGCCTGACCGCGTCTGCCGGGCCGAACAGGGTGATCGCGTCGGCCTCGAACGTGAGCTTGTCCTCCAGAAAGGCGGCGGCGATGGTCTCGTCGCGGCTGAGCCATTCGTGGCCGGTGGTTCCGAGGTGCTTGTGCTTGGCGTTGAGCAGCCGGCCCTTCATGTGCCGCACGGTGCGCAGCGCGGTGCCGGAGAGCACGACGGCGTCGTAGGACTCCGCGTGCTCGTTGAGCAGCTTCTGGGCGATGATCGATCCCCAGCTGTGCCCGAACAGCACGAGCGGGATGCCGGGGTTCTCGCGCCGGATGAGGCCGCTGAGGTGGTAGACCGCGTCGACGGTGGCGTTCATTCCGCCTGGGCCGAGCCTGCCGAGACGGTCGAGCACACCCCCGTGCTGCTCGACCCCGGTCTGGCCGTGGCCGCGGTGGTCGTCGGCGTAGACGGTGAAGCCGGCGCGCACGAGCGCCTGCGCGAGTCGCTCGTAGCGGATGGCGTATTCACCGAGTCCGTGCAGCAGATGCACGACACCGCGCGGCTTGCCGGCCTTCCACTGGTAGTAGTGGATGGTCACGCCTCGCGCGTCGGTGAACGTGTGGTCATGCCGCGCCGCAGTGAACTGGATCACGCTGCCTCCTCGCCTCCCCTCAGTGTATTGCCGCAGTCACCCCCAGCATTCGGGCCCCAGGTCGTTAGCAGGGCTAATTTGCTAGGCTAATCACTTGTGACTGCTCCCGACGATTCCGCGCCCTCCGCCGTCACGTACGAGCTCAGCCGCGAACTCCGCATCGCGGTCAACCGGCTCTCCCGTCGGCTCCGCGCGGAGAAGGCCGACCACGACCTCACCGACGGGCAGACCACGGTGCTCGGCATCATCGAGCTGACCGGGCCGCGCACGCTCACCGAACTGAGCGAGATCGAGCGCGTCACTCCCCCGTCGATGAGCCGCACCGTCACGGCACTGCTCGAGGCGGGCTACATCGAGCGGCAGCCGTCCGACGACGACGGGCGGAAGGTGCTGCTGAGCCTGACGGCGAACGGCCACACCCTGGTGCTCGAGACCCGCCGCCGCCGCGACGAGTGGCTCTATACGCGGCTGGCCACGATGACGGAGGCCGAGCGCCGGACACTCGCCGACGCGGCATCCATTCTCCGCCGATTGTCCGACGAATGAGCTCGATGTTCCGGTCGCTGGCCGGCTACAACTACCGGCTGTGGGCGGCGGGCGCGTTCGTCTCGAATGTCGGGACATGGATGCAGCGCACCGCCCAGGACTGGCTGGTGCTGACTGAGCTCACCGACAACGACGCTTTCGCGGTGGGTCTCGTGATGGCCCTGCAGTTCGGGCCGCTGCTCATCCTGCTGCCCGTGACCGGCCTCGTCGCCGACCGGTTCGACCAGCGCACCATCCTGATGGTCACGCAGGCCACGATGGGCGTGCTCGGGCTGGCGCTCGGCATCCTCACCGTGACCGGGGTGGTCGAGCTCTGGCACGTCTACATCTTCGCGGCGCTGCTCGGCTGCGCCGCCGCGTTCGACGCCCCCGCGCGGCAGGCATTCGTGTCCGAGCTGGTGGGCGGAACCAACCTCTCGAACGCGGTCGCCCTCAACTCGGCGTCGTTCAGCGCGGCCCGCATGGTCGGCCCTGCCGTCGCCGGGATGCTGACCGCGGTCGCGGGCGCCGGCGCGGTGTTCCTGATCAACGCGGCGACCTTCGCCGCGGTGCTCATCGCGCTCAAGATGCTGCGCGTGCGCGACCTGCGGCGCGAGCCCCGAGCGGCCAGGCAGCGCGGCGACCTCGCGGGCGGCTTCCGCTACATCCGGCGCCGGCCCGACATCATGGTCGTGCTCGTCATGATCTTTCTGGTCGGCACCTTCGGGCTCAACTTCGGCATCTACATCGCCACCATGGCGCGCGTCGAGTTCGGCGCTGGGGCGGCCGAGTTCGGGGTGCTGTCGTCGATCATGGCGATCGGCTCGGTCACCGGGGCGCTCCTGTCGGCGAAGCGGGAGTCGCCCCGCATGCGCTTTCTGATCGCGTCATCCATCATCTTCGCGCTCGGCTGCCTGCTGGCCGCGGTGCTGCCGTCGCTGTGGATGTTCGCGGCGGCGCTCGTGCTCATCGGCGTCGCAGCGCAGACCTTCATGACCACGGCGAATGGGCTCGTGCAGCTGTCGACCGACGCGGCGGTGCGCGGCCGCGTGATGGCGATCTACATGGCGATCTTCATGGGCGGCACGCCGATCGGCGCCCCCGTCGTCGGCTGGATCGCCAACGAGTTCGGTCCGCGCTGGTCGCTCGTGGCCGGCGGCGCGGCCGGGCTCATCGCCTGTGCGGTGGGAATTGGATGGCTCGTGCAGCACCAGCACCTGCGCGTCGGGTTCTCCGGCCGGCGGTTGCGGGTGATCCACGACGGGTCGGCCGAGGCGGGCCCCGACACCGTGGTTCCAGACGAGCCGAACGCGAACGGCGCGGTGCGCGGTGCGGGTGTGCGCGACAACGACGTCGACGACGACGACGTCAGCAACGACGTCAGCGACGGCCTGCCGCCCCGCGTCACGTCTCGCGAGTGATCTCGACCTTCACGAAGAGGTTCGACCGGAACGGCCCGGCATACACGCCGCGCAGCGGGGGCACGTCGTTGTAGTCGCGGCCGCGGCCGACCGCCACGTGCCGGTCGCCGATGTCGATCTGGTTCGTGGGGTCGTAGCCGCGCCAGTCGCCGCAGTACCACTCGACCCAGGCGTGCGATTCACCGGTGACGGTCTCGCCGACCTCGGCGTTCGGCTTGGGGTGCAGGTAGCCGGACACGTACCTCGCCGGGATGCCGACCGCGCGCAGTGCGCCGATGGCGAGGTGCGCGATGTCCTGGCACACGCCCTTGCGGTGCTCCCAAGCCTCGGCGGCCGTGGTGTGCACCTCGGTGACGCCCGTCATGTACTCGACCTGCTCGCCGATCATCACGCAGATGCGCTGCGCCGCCTCGCACGGGCTGAGGAAGTCATTGGCGATCTCGCGGGCGAGCGCGACGACCTCCTCCGGCGGGTCGGTGCGGCGGGTCTGCCCGCGCTGCTCGACGTACTCGATGGCGCGCTCAGACGCGATCGCGAGGTCGTCCCAGCTGAGGGTGTGCGGCGAGTGGGTGAACCTGTTGACCTCGACCAGGCTGTTGGCAGTCAGCGTCAGGTCGCGGTGCGGTGATAGCAGCTCGAACGACGAGACCTTGCTTCCCCAGTAGTCGACGTAGTTGTGCGCGGTCGACGTGGGCGAGATCTCGAGGTTGGAGTACAGCACCAGTTGGCCGTCGGCGCTGGCTGGCAGCATCCGTGCCTCGTTGTACGACGCGGTGACTTCGCCCTCGTAGTGGAACCCGGTGGTGTGCCGGATGCGTAGACGTTTCACGAGTTCTCCTTGACCCAGTGCGGGGCCGCGTTGCTGGGGAAGTACCGCTGGCGGATGGCTTCGGATGCCGCACTAGTGGCCGCCTGCACGCTGTCCATGTGGCCGTCGAGGTCTTCGAGGATCTCGGTGATCGGCCGGTACTCGAGCTCGCTGCGGATCTGCCCGAGCACGCGCTGCGCCTGCTCGGAGACGCCGGAACGGTCGGTGCGCGGTTCGATGTCACGCATGCACATCTCGGCCCGTCGAACGGAGAACAGGATGCTTCGCGGAAACAACCGGTCGAGCAGCAGGAACTCCGCCGCATTGCGCGCGCTGGGCACGCCGCGGTAGGTGCGCAGGTATGCCTCGTAGGCGCCGCACGAGCGCAGGATGGTGGTCCACGACGGCCCGCTCGCCTCGGTGAGCGAGCGGGTGGCGAGCAGCCGCGCGGTCATGTCCGCCCGCTCGATGCTGCGGCCGAGGGTGAAGAACTGCCACGCCTCGTCGCGGCTCGTGGCCGACTCGATTATGCCGACGGCGAGCGCCGAGCGCTCCCGCACCCAGCCGAAGAACTCGTGCACCTTGTCGGTGGCGACCTTGCGCGGCATCCGCGCCCGCGTGGTGTTGAGGCACTCCCACAGTTCGGTCGACACGATCTCGCGCGCCCGGCGGGCATTCTCGCGTGCGGCCCCCAGGGAATAGGCGATGGATGCCGGCTCTGACCGGTCGACGGCGAGGATGCTCAGCACGTCTGCACGGGTGATCTCCCGGTCGTCGGAGACCTCGCTTCCCATCACGCTGAGCAGCGAACGGCAGGCCAGGTTCTCCTCGATCCACGGGTCCTCGAGCAGCAGCTGGAGGTGCACGTCGAGGATGCGGGCGGTGCCGTCGGAACGCTCGATGTAGCGGCCGATCCAGAACAGCGACTCGGCGATGCGGCTCAGCATGGGGTGGGCTCCTCGTCTGCGGTGAGGGTCTGTTGCTGCTGCTCCTGCTGCCCGTGGTCCTTGGGCCGCTCGCTCGGCGAGTGGTCGCGTTCGCGCGCCTGCAGCATCTCGGGGGTGATGATGCTGATCGATTCGGTCGCGGCGGCCTGGCCGGCGACGAGGCCCTGGATGCTGTGGCGCGAGACCTGGAGCGAATCCTGCCCGACGACCCAGGTGTCCTTCGACCCGCCGCCCTGGCTGCTGTTGACGACCAGCTGGCCCTCGGGGAGCGCGACCCGGGTGAGACCGCCGGGGAGTACCCAGACGTCCTTGCCGTCGTTGACCGCGAACGGGCGGAGGTCTGCGTGGCGGGGCCGCATGCCGTCGTCGACCAGCGTGGGGATCGTCGACAGCTGCACGACGGGCTGCGCGATCCAGCCGCGCGGGTCGGCGAGCAGCCGGTGGCGCAGCGCCTCGAGTTCGGCGGGCGACGCGTCGGGCCCGATGACGAGTCCCTTGCCGCCCGAGCCGTCCACGGGCTTGACCACGAGTTCGTCGAGCCGGTCGAGCACCTCTTCGAGGGCGCCCGGGTCTTCGAGTCGCCAGGTGTCGACGTTGGGGAGGATCGCCTTCTCCGACAGGTAGTACTGAATGAGGTCGGGCATGTAGGTGTAGACGAGCTTGTCGTCGGCGACGCCGTTGCCGACCGCGTTCGCGATCGTGACGTTGCCGAGCCGTGCGGCGAGCAGCAGGCCGGGCGACCCGAGCATCGAGTCGGTGCGGAACACCAGTGGGTCGAGGAACTCGTCGTCGACCCGGCGGTAGATCACGTCGACCCGCGTCGGGCCCGCGGTCGTGCGCATCCAGACCCGGCCGCCGGAGCAGAACAGGTCGCGCCCCTCGACGAGCTCGACTCCCATCAAGCGAGCGAGCAGGGTGTGCTCGAAATAGGCGGAGTTGTAGACACCGGGGGTGAGCACCACGATCGTGGGGTCTTCGACGCCCTCGGGGGCACTCGCGCGCAGGGCGTGCAGCAGCTTGTGCGGGTAGTCGCCGACCGGGCGCACGCGCATCTTGACGAACAGCTCGGGCAGCGTCTGGGCCATCACCCGCCGGTTGGAGATCACGTAGCTCACGCCGGACGGCACGCGCACGTTGTCTTCGAGCACCCGCCATCCGCCGGTCTCATCGCGGATCAAGTCGATGCCGGAGACCTGCACGCGCACGCCGTTGGCCGGGTCGATGCCCGCGGCCACGCGGTGGAAGTGGCTCGACGAACTGATCAGCGACGCGGGGATGATGCCGTCGCGCACGGCGTTCTGCGAACCGTAGATGTCGGCGAGGAACGCCTCGAGTGCGAGCACCCGCTGCTTCACTCCCGCCTCGACGGTGAGCCATTCGGCCTGGTCGATGACCCGCGGAACGGCGTCGAGCGGGAACGGCCGCTCCTCGCCCGCGAAGTCGAACGTGACCCCCTGGGCGAGGTAGGAACTGGCCAGGGCGTCGGTGCGCCCGCGCAGTTCGTCCTGCGTCATCTCGGCGAGCGCGGAGTGGATCTCGCGGTACGCCGTGCGGATCGAGTCCGGCTTCTCGAACATCTCATCGAACGGGATCGCCCCGCGCCGCTTCGTTGTGGTGAGGGCCGGCGAAGAGTAACCATCAAACAAATCGCCCATGGTGCGAGCCTAAACCCGCGGTGTTGCCGCGATGTTTCGGGCTCAGCGGCCCGCGGGAGGGCGTCGGGAAGCCGCCGGCGAGGGTCGACAGGCGCGCGTGCGTGACGGGCGCGTGACGGGCGCGAAGAGTACACAGCTTTGAGCCCCCCGCAACCGGGTTGTCGCTTTCTGCGGTTTCGGGGCACCCTGTATCAATGCGATCACTTCATTACGCCGGGGAATCCGTCGTGGTCAGCGCCGATACCTGCGACGCGGTCTTCCGCTATGCCCAGGCATTGGCCGACGCCGGACGTTCAGACATCGTCACCATCCCGATCCTCGTCGAGGGTAGGCGCGAGTTCTCGAACATGCTCCTCGGGCCAGCCAGCCTGCTGTTCTGCACGCCGGCGCCCGACAGTGACATCGACATGGAAGACCCGGCGATGCTCGAGCAACTGCGCGAACGCACTGCCGCGCTCGGGCCGCAGATGGCATTCGCCGGCGGACAGGACGAGCAGTCCCGCGACGCGCGGTCGGCCGACATCAACCAGTCCGACTTCCTCTAATACCCCTCCCACCGAATCGAGTCCCGTGTTCCGTCTGCTTCGCTTTCTGCCCATCGTTCTGCCCCTCGCCCGCCGCGCACTGCGTAGCCCGCAGGGCAAGGCCGCCATCGCCAAGGTGAAGTCGCGCCTCGCCGGCGGTGGCAGCACCCCGCGTTAGGGCGAAGGAGCCCGGAGCGTGAACGCCCTACTCGCGGCCGATGCGGTCGTCGAGCTGCTGTGGACCGGATCGGTGTGGGGCGAGGGGCCCGTGTGGCTGCCCGCCACGTCGGCCCTGCGCTGGAGTGACATTCCGAACAACCGCATCCTGCAGTTCGATGCCGCGAGTGGCGCCGTCTCGGTCTATCGCGATGGCGCCGAGTACACGAACGGCCGGACCCTCGACCTGCGGGGCGATGTCGTGCAGTGCAGCCACGGTCGCCGGGCGGTCGAGCGCGACGTCGACGGGCGGGTCGAGACGATCGTCGGCGGATTCGCCCTCGGCCGGTTCAATTCACCGAACGACGTCGTCGTGGCGAGGGACGGCGCGATCTGGTTCACGGACCCGCCGTACGGCATCCAGGAGAACGGCCACGAGGGGCACCCCGGCACGCAGGACTACGACGGGTGCTGGGTGTTCCGTTACGACCCCGTCTCGCGGGTGGCCGAACCCGTGATCACCGACCTGGTGCACCCGAACGGACTCGCCTTCTCGCCCGACGAGGGCACCCTGTACGTGTCGGACACCGCGTCGTCCACGGACGATGCGGCGAATGCCGCGGGCGCGCCAGACCAGGGCGCAGCCGGTAGCGTGCCCCGCAGCATCCGGTGCTACGACACCACCACGCTCGCCGGCCGAGACTTCGCCGCGCCGACCGGTCTGGCCGACGGCCTGCGCGTCGACACCGCGGGCAACGTGTGGACCTCGAGCCACCGCGGGGTCGAGGTGTTCTCGCCGGCCGGCGACCAGTTGCTCTACATCGAGGTGCCAGAGCGTGTCTCGAACCTGTGCTTCGGCGGCGACGACGGCACCGACCTGTACATCACCGCGTCGACCAGCCTGTATCGCATCGGCACCACGGCCAGGGATGCCGCGCGACGGGTGCTGCAGACGGGCCCATAACGCAGTTCGCAGCGCGAGCGTCCCAGGCCGGCTCGCAGGTCGGCTTGCAGGCGGGCTCGCAGGCCGGGTAGCACTCGTGCGCGTCGCCCGCGACCCCTGTACAGGGCGCGCGCCGCGACGGAGAGTGGACCCATGGAATACACACACCTCGGCCGCTCCGGCCTGAACGTCTCCCGCCTCTGCCTCGGCACCATGAACTTCGGCCCGGAGACCGACGAGCCGACCTCGCACGGCATCATGGACTCCGCCCACGACTACGGAATCAACTTCTTCGACACCGCCAACGTCTACGGGGGCGACAAGGGCAAGGGTGCCACGGAGACCATCGTCGGCAACTGGTTCGCGTCGGGCGGCGGTCGCCGCGAACGCACGGTGCTCGCGACGAAGCTCTACGGCGACATGAGCGACTGGCCCAACGACGGCAAGCTGTCGGCACGCAACATCCGGCTCGCCCTCGATGCCAGCCTGCAGCGCCTGCAGACCGACTACATCGACCTGTACCAGTTCCACCACATCGACCGGGCGACCCCGTGGGATGAGATCTGGCAGGCCATGGAGACCGCCGTCGCGCAGGGCAAGATCCTCTACGCCGGAAGCAGCAACTTCGCCGGCTGGCACATCGCGACCGCACAGGCCGAGGCGCGAAAGCGCAACTTCCCCGGCCTCGTGAGCGAGCAGTCGATCTACAACCTGCTGGTGCGCGACATCGAGCTCGAGGTCATCCCCTCGGCGCAGGGCAACGGCCTCGGCATCATCCCGTGGTCGCCGCTCCAGGGCGGGCTGCTCGGCGGCGTACTCAAGAAGCAGCGTGACAGCAGCCGTCGCGTGGGCGAACGTGCGGCGAAGCAGCTCGACGAGAACCGCGAGGCGATCGGGCAGTACGAGGACTTCGCCGACGAGCTCGGCCACGAGCCGGGCGACGTGGGCCTGGCCTGGCTGCTGCACCAGCCCGCGGTGACGGCGCCGATCATCGGACCGCGCACCAGCGAGCAGCTCGACGCGGCCGTGCGCGCCGTCGATGTGACATTGGATGCCGCGGCCCTCGCCCGCCTCGACGAGATCTTCCCCGGTAAGAAGACCGCGCCGGAGCACTACGCCTGGTAGCGGGTAGGTCACTGCGGCACGGGGCCGCGCATCCGGAGTCGGGTGCGCGGCCCCGCACTGTTTCGCTCGACGGGTTGGCGTCGGATCCCGAATCCGGTACGGTGTGGTCAGACCACATGCTCGACGACGAGGACACCGTGACCGCAGAAGGCACCCCAGACCCGCGCAAGGCCTGGGAGACCGTGCTCGCCAGCATCGAGGGCGACCTGCTCTCCGGCCGACTCGGACCAGGCGACCACCTCCCGCCCGAACGCGCACTGGCCACCGCCCTCGGCGTCGGACGGTCATCCGTTCGCGAAGCCGTGCGCGTGCTCGAAGTGCTCGGACTCATCCGCACCCAGACCGGATCCGGACCGCAGTCGGGCGCGATCATCGTCGCCCGGCCGTCCGGCGGCATGTCCCTGCTGATGCGCCTCCAGGTCGCCGCCCGGGCATTCCCGGTCGACGACGTCGTGAGCACCCGCCTGATCCTCGAGGCAGCGATCGCGACGCAGCTCGCATCGGGCCCGTTCGACCTCTCCCCCGCTCGCGAACTGCTGGACTCGATGGATGCGCCGGGGCTCGGGGCCGCGGACTTTCTCGCGCTCGACGCGCAGTTCCACGTGTCGCTCGCCGCGGCATCCACCAACACCGTCCTGGCGGCCATGATGGCGGGCCTGCGCGACTCAGTGGAGGGCTACGTGCTCGCCAGCGCACCCGACGCCGACGCCTGGCCAGACACCGCAGCGCGCCTCAGGGCCGAGCACCGCGGCATCGTCGCGGCCATCGACGCGGGCGACCCCGACACGGCGAGCGCACGCATTCGCGACCACATCCACGGCTACTACCTGCAGACCACCACACCGAAGGAGACCCCATGGTGAAGCGACAGTTTCCCAAGCCCCGCGACCTCGCGCCGCTGATGAAGTTCAAGGCCCCGACCCTCAACGCGAAGAAGCGCCGCCTGCAGGAGGCCCTCACCATCGAGGACCTGCGCCGGATCGCGAAGCGCCGCACCCCGACGGCCCCGTTCGACTACACCGACGGCTCCGCCGAGGCCGAACTGTCGCTGCGCCGTGCGCGACAGGCGTTTCGCGACATCGAGTTCCACCCCGCCATCCTGCGCGACGTCTCCCAGGTCGACACCTCGTCCACCGTGCTCGGCGGCCAGGTCGCGATGCCGTTCGGCATCGCCCCCACCGGGTTCACCCGCATGATGCAGACCGAGGGCGAGATCGCCGGGGCCACCGCGGCGGGTGCTGCCGGCATCCCGTTCAGCCTCTCCACCATGGGCACGACCTCCATCGAAGACGTCGCGGCCGCGAACCCGAACGGGCGCAACTGGTTCCAGCTCTACATGTGGAAGGACCGCGACCGGTCGCTCGCCCTCGTCAACCGCGCCGTCGCGGCCGGGTTCGACACGCTGCTGGTGACCGTCGACGTTCCGGTCGCCGGCGCCCGACTGCGCGACACCCGCAACGGCATGACCATCCCGCCGACCCTGACCCCCGGCACGATCATCGACGCGTTGCCGAGGCCCGCGTGGTGGATCGACTTCCTCACCACCGAACCGCTTGCCTTCGCGTCGCTCGACCACTGGTCCGGCACCGTCGCCGAGCTGATCAACACCATGTTCGACCCCACCGTCACCTACGAGGACCTCGAGTGGATCAAGGCGCAGTGGCCGGGCAAGCTCGTGGTGAAGGGCGTGCAGAACGTGGATGACGCGAAGCGCCTCACCGCGCTGGGAGTCGACGGTCTGGTGCTCTCGAACCACGGCGGGCGCCAGCTCGACCGGGCGCCGATCCCGTTCCACCTGCTGCCGGAGGTCGTGCGCGAGGTCGGGATGGACACCGAGGTGCACCTCGACACCGGCATCATGACCGGTGCCGACATCGTGGCGTCCATCGCCCTCGGCGCGAAGTTCACGCTCATCGGGCGCGCCTACCTCTACGGGCTCATGGCTGGCGGCCGCGAGGGGGTCGACCGCGCCATCGAGATCCTCAGCACCGAGATCACGCGCACCATGCGGCTGCTCGGCGTCACCTCGCTCGACGAGCTGACCCCGGCACACGTCACGCAGCTCGAACGGCTGGTGCCCCGCCCTCGCGTGTGAGCGCCGCGGCGGGCCGACGCAGGCGGGCCAGTGCGCGCAGGCCAGCGCGCGCGGCCCGCGCGGCCTCCGCTGGCCCCGCTCAGTCCCTGGAGTGCTGCAGCGACCGTGCCGCCATGCCGATGACGACGCTGTAGGTCGGGTAGGCGAACTTGACGTTGGCGAGCGTCGCCACGTCGACGCCCGCGGCCATCGCGGTCGTCACCGACTGGATAACCTCGACCGCGTTCTCGCCCACGGCGTGCGCACCGAGGATGAGCTCGCGACGCCGGTCGGTGATGAGCTTGAGGAACCCGGTCTCGCGGTCGTCGATGACCGCTCGGTCGACCGCGGAGTACGGCACTGTGGCGACGACGCAGTGCGGGTCGCGCTCCCTGGCCTGCTCCTCGGTGAGTCCGACGCCGGCGTAGTCGGGGTCGGTGAACCCGCCGGCCGGCAGCAGGTGATGCGGGGTGCGACGGTTCGCGTCGAGTACCGCGTTCTCGGCCGCCGCCTCGCCCTCGAACTGGGCCGCCTGCACGAGCATGTCGCGTCCATTAGCGTCGCCGACCGCGAAGATGTGCGGAACGGCGCTGCGAAAGTACTCGTCGACGGGAATCGCCGGACGCTCGATCTCGATCCCGACGTTCTCGAGCCCGAGGTCTCGAACGTCGGCGGGCCACCCGGTCGCCATGATGACGGCGTCGAAGCTGCTCGAGCGGGGGGCGTCGCCCTCGCGCCAGAGCAGGGTGATCGCGTCATCCTGCCGCACGAGTCCCTCGACCGAGTCGATACCCGTGTGCACGGTGGTTCCCTGCGACCGGAACGCCGCGGTCACGGCCGCCGAGATGTCGGGGTCGGACGGCATCAGGATGCGTGGCGCCACGTCGAGCAGGGTGACGCGTGACCCGAATGCGCTGAAGATCGTGGTGAGCTGCGCACCGGTATTGCCGCCGCCGATGATCGCGACGCGGTCGGGCAGGTCGGGAAGGTCGAGCACGTGCTCCGGCACCGTCGCGAGTTCGGCCCCCGGGATGGGCAGCCGGCGGGAGTGTCCGCCGACGCACACGATCACCGAGTCGGCGGTGACGCGCCGGCCGCTGTCGAGCACGAGGGTGTGGGCGTCGGCGAAGCGGGCACGCCCCTCCATGATGAGTTCGATGCCGGCATCCGCGAACCGCTGGGCCTCGCTCTTGAGCGCGCGAACCCGGTCGATGGTCTCGCGCACCCTGGCCGTGGTGACCGGCCAGTCGATGCGCTGGTCGGTACCACCGATGCCGTAGACGCCGGCCGATCGTGCCTCGCGCACCAGGCGGGCGGTCTTGGCGAGCACCCTGGTCGGAACGCACCCGGTGTTCACGCAGGTTCCGCCGGTGCGAGAGGCCTCCGCCACCCCGACCCTGGCCCCGAGCTCAGCGGCTCGGAGCGCGGCGGCGGTTCCCGCGGGGCCCGCACCGATCACGAAAACGTCGAAGTGGTCTGCAGCATCACCAGTCATGGCATCACTGTGCCACGGCCACCTGACGGGCAGGCGCGAGAACACGCGGCCGGCCTCGCGATGAGACCGGCCGCGGCATCCACAAAAATCAGGCCGCGTGCTGGCGCAACCACTCCTGCGCTGCGGCGAAGTCGGCCTGGTCGATGCCATGGCCGCCAGGGCGCGACGACCTGGTCACCTCGGCGCCGCGGGCGTCGAGGGCCGCGACCAGCCGGTTGACGCTCTCGTGCGGCGCCATCGGGTCGCTGACCCCGTTGGCCAGGAAGATCGCGCTGGCCGACAGGTCGGTGTCGAGTTCGCGGTCGTCGAGCGGGAACATGCCCGAGAACGCGACGACCCGGTCGATCACGTCGGGGCGCAGCAGCGCGGTCGCGAGGGCGATGTTCGCGCCGTTCGACAGGCCGACCGCGATGAGCTGGCGCCCCTCCAGCCCGTAGGCCTCGCGGGCCCTGGCGATGAAGTCGACGAGTTCGGCGCTGCGGGTGACGACGTCCTCGACGTCGAACACTCCCTCGGAGAGGCGGCGGAACCAGCGGTTCATGCCGTTCTCCGAGACGCGTCCGCGAGGCGAGAGCACGGTGGCATCGGGATGCAGCATGCCGGCGAGACCGGCGATGTCGCGTTCGTTGCTCCCGGTGCCATGCAGCATGAGCAGCACCGGTGCGTCGGGCAACCCCGGCGTGTGGAGGTGGATCCAGTCGTCGAGCACGGCCGTCACTCCTCGACCAGCGCCGGGTTGTTCCCGGCCGGGATCGTGATCGGGGCCACGGCGTTCTCGATGGCCTCGCGGGACGGCTCGAGCCACGGCGGCAGCTTCAGCGATCGACCGAGTTCGAGCAGGGGCTCGTCGATGTCGAAACCGGGGGTGTCGGTCGCGATCTCGAACAGCACGCCGCCTGGCTCGCGAAAATAGATCGAGGTGAAGTACTGCCGGTCGAGGATGGCGGTCACGGCGTAGCCGCGCGCCGCGAGCTCCTGGCGCCAGAGTTCCTGCGTCTCGATGTCGGGCACGCGGAACGCGATGTGGTGCACGGTTCCGCCGGCGGTGAGGCCGCTGGGCCCGCGGGGGTCGGCGATCACGTCGACGATGTTGCCGGGGGCGCCGTCACCGGCGGCCACGCGAATGCGCCCGGCGGCTTCGCCGACCGCGTGCATGCCGAGGTCGGCGGTGAGCACCTCGAGGGTTCCGCTCGGGTCGGCGACGGTCAGCACCGACGAGTGCTGGCCGCGCACGGCGAACTCGGCCGGTACCGAGGCCGAGTCCCACGGATTGCGGGGGTCGGTGATGGATGACGCGACCAGGTCGATCTGCAGGCCGTCCGGGTCGCGCAGCGACAGGCGCTCCTCCCCGGGCAGCCCGGTGGTGATCGCGGATTCGACGCCGATGGCACCGAAGTGGTCGGCCCACCAGCCGAGGCTCCCCTGCGGAACCGAGAATGCGGTGGCGGTGGACTGGCCGCTGCCGTGGCGTCCGCTGCGGATGCCCCGCCACGGGAAGAAGGTCAGCAGCGAGCCGGGGTTGCCCGCGTCGTCGCCGTAGTACAGGTGGTAGGTGCCGGGGTCGTCGAAGTTGACCGTCTTCTTGACGAGACGGAGCCCGAGGCCCGTGATGTAGAAATCGATGTTCCGCTGCGGCTCACCGGCGATGGCGGTGACGTGGTGCAGTCCGGATGTCTGGGCTGTCATGATGTGGCCTTTCTGATGGTGGCCGTAGGTGTGCGTGGCGGTCGCTGCCGCGTTATCCATGCAAACGCATGTTATCGGAAATGCATTCCCGCGGGTTCATCGCTCTGTTTTTCGCTGTGGGAGATCAGGTCTGGTCGGCTGTCGGTGGTGGCCACTATCGTCTGGCGCATGGCGTACATCGAAGCGGTGAACCTGGTCAAGACGTATACCCCCAAGGGCGCGCCGGTGGTGCGTGCGCTCGACGGCCTGAGCCTCTCGGTGCCGCGCGGAACGGTCACCGCGCTGCTCGGCCCGAACGGCGCGGGCAAGACCACGGCGGTCAAGGTGCTGACCACCCTCATCACGGCAGACTCGGGCACGGCGACCATCGACGGGCTCGATGTCGCGACCCAGGGGTCGGAGATCCGGCCCATCATCGGCGTCTCCGGGCAGTATGCCGCGGTCGACGAGAACCTCACCGGGTTCGAGAACCTCGACATGGTCGGCCGGCTCTATCACCTCGGCGCGAAGGCATCCCGGCGCCGGGCCACCGAACTGATCGAGCTCTTCGACCTCACCGAGGCGCAGAACCGCCCGGTCAAGGGATTCTCCGGCGGCATGCGGCGGCGCATCGACCTCGCCGGGGCGCTGGTCATCGACCCGAGAGTGCTCTTCCTCGACGAGCCAACCACCGGCCTCGACCCGCGCAGCAGGCTCGGAATGTGGGACATCATCACGCGACTCGTCGCCACCGGCACGACGGTGCTGCTCACCACGCAATACCTCGAGGAAGCCGACCAGCTGGCCGACGACATCGCCGTCATCGACAACGGCAAGGTCATCGCGCAGGGCACCTCCGACGAGCTCAAGTCATCGATCGGCGGCCAAACCGTCGAACTCAGCCTGGTGTCCGAGGCCGACAGCGCGAGCGCGCTCGAGATACTCCGCTCGCACGGCACCTCCGCCCCCGATGTGTCGGCCGACCAGCGCACGCTGTCGGTCACGGTAGCGAGCGGTCCGGCAGCGCTGCAGTCGGTGCTCGCACAGACCGAGGCGCGCGGCATCCGCCTCCACGATGCCGGAATGAAGCGACCGACGCTCGACGACGTGTTCCTCACCCTGACTGGGCACGCCGCCACCGTCGAAGAAGAGGAGAAGGCGTCATGACGACCACCCGGCAGACTCCCACCCACGTCGCGCCGCCCGTCGGCCGGTCGACGGCGGGCCTGGGCGACTGGTTCTCCGACGGGTGGATCACCACCCGTCGCAATCTGATCAAGATCAAGCGCGTGCCCGACATCCTGGTGTTCACCACCCTGCAGCCGATCATGTTCGTGCTGCTGTTCAGCTACGTGTACGCGGGCAGCATCGACATTCCGGGTAGCGACTACAAAGAATTCATCATGGCGGGCATCTTCGCCCAGACCGTGGTGTTCGGCTCCACCTATTCGGGTTCAGCGATGGCGCAAGACCTCAAAGACGGCATCATCGACCGTTTCCGAACCCTGCCGATGAACCCCACGGCCGTGCTGGTCGGGCGCACCAACGGAGACCTGCTCATCAACGCGATCTCGATGGCGGTCATGCTCGCCACCGGGTTCATCGTGGGCTGGCGGGTTCGCTCGAGCTTTCTCGAGGCGGTCGCCGCGGTCGCGCTGCTGCTGCTCTTCGCCTACGCGCTGTCGTGGGTGATGGCGTTCCTGGGCATGAGCGTGCGCAGCCCCGAGATCATCAATAACGTGTCGTTCCTCGTACTGTTCCCGCTCACGTTCATCTCGAATGCGTTCGTTCCGCTCGACAGCCTGCCGACGCCACTGCGCATCTTTGCGGAATACAACCCGGTCTCCGCCCTCGTGGAGGCGGCACGGCAGCTGTTCGGCAACGTGCCGGCGCAGACGCCGGAGCCCACCTCGTGGACCCTGCAGAACCCGGTGCTCACGGTGTTGATCGGCATTGTGCTGATGCTCGCCATCTTCGTGCCGCTGGCCACCCGCAAGTTCAGCCAGGTCAGCACGCGGTAGCGGGCCCTGCGTCGCAGGTCGTTACGCCCCCGGGTATGCGATGGCGAACATGCCGATCTCGACCTCGGCGAAACTCGTCGACAGGGGCGACAGGCCGATGCGGATGCCGTCGGGTCCGCGAAAGTCGGGAATCACGCCCTGGTCCCAGAGCCGCGGCACGATGTCGCCGAAATCGTGGCGGTCGAGGGTGATGTGCGAGCCGCGCATGTCGGCGTCGCGCGGTGAGGCGAGCCGGGCGTCGGGCAGCAGGTCGTCGGCCAGTTCGACCGCGAAGGCCGTGAGCGCCTCCGACTTGGTGCGCACGGCGTCGATGCCGACCGATTCGATGAGTGCGATCATGTCGCGCATGGCCAGCATGCCGAGTACCGGTGGGGTTCCGCTCGTGAAGCCCCGGATGCCGTCTGCCGGCTCGTAGCCCTGGCCCATGGCGAAGGCATCCCTCGTGCCCAGCCAGCCCTGGATCGGCTGCCGCAGCTCGCCCTGCAGCCCGGCCCGCACGTAGGCGAACGCGGGTGATCCCGGGCCGCCGTTGAGGTACTTGTAGGTGCAGCCGACGGCGAGGTCGACCCCCCACGCGTCGAGCTCGGTCGGCACGACGCCGACGGAGTGGCTGAGATCCCACACGACGAGCGCGCCGGCCGCGCGAGCGGCGGCCGTGATGGTCGGAACCTCGGCGAGGTATCCGGAGCGGTACGCCACATGGCTGAGCACGACTACGGCCGTGTTGTCGGTGATCGCGGCGGCGGCGATCTCGGGGGTGACGCCGGCCGCGGCATCCGTGTCGATCCAGCGCACGGTGAGCCCGCGCTCCTCGGCAATGCCCTCGACGATGTAGCGGTCGGTCGGAAAGTTGGCTCGGTCGATGGCGAGCTCGGTGCGCCCGGGCCTGGCGTCGACGGCCGCGCGGATGAGCTTGTAGAGCAGCACCGTCGTGGAGTCGCCGATGGTGACCTGGCCGGGGGCGGCGCCGAGCACGACTCGGCCGAGGTCGTCGCCGATCACGGTGGGCAGCTCGAGCCAGCTCTCGTCCCAGCCGCGGATGAGCCGCGATCCCCACTGCCCGGCGATGAAGTCGGCGATGCGGCCCCGGCTGGCGAGCAGCGGGCGTCCGAGCGAATTACCGTCGAGGTATGCGGCGACGTCGTCGTCGCGGAGGAACAGGGCGCGGTGCGGGGCCAGTACATCGAGGCGGTCGAGGTCTGCGGCCGACGTGGTCGTCATCGTCTCACCCTATGTCGCGGGTGCTGGGCGTCGGCGCCCGCCGGCGAGCTACCGCCCGGCGGGCTACCGCCCGGCGGGCTACCGCCCGGCGAGCTCCTCCAGCACGGCCTCGAGCTGGTCGATGGCGATGTCGAGGTCGGCCGCCTCCACCACGATGGGCGGGGCGAGCCGGATGGTCGACCCGTGGGTGTCCTTGGCGAGCACACCGCGCAGCATGAGCCGCTCGCAGACCTCGCGTCCGGTCGCGAGCTCGGGGTCGATGTCGATACCCGCCCACAGTCCCGCGGTGCGTACTGCGACGACCCCGCGGCCGATGAGCGCCGTGAGCCTCGCGTCGAGGCGGGCGCCCAGCATCCGTGCCCTCTCCTGCATCTCGCCGGTGGCGAGCAGCTCGACTACGGCAGTGCCTACGGCAGCAGCCAGCGGATTTCCGCCGAAGGTCGACCCGTGCTCACCCGCGCCGAGAACGCCGAGGATGTCGCTGTTGCCGACGACTGCCGAGACCGGCACGATGCCGCCGCCGAGGGCCTTGCCCAGCAGGTACAGGTCGGGAACGACCCCGACGTTGTCGCACTGGAAGGTGGCTCCGGTACGGCCGAGGCCGGACTGGATTTCATCGGCGATGAACAGCACGTTGTGCCGGGTGGTGATCTCGCGCACGGCGGGGAGATACTCGGCAGGCGGGATCACGATACCGGCCTCGCCCTGGATGGGCTCGATCAGCACGGCGACGGTGTTCTCGTCGATGGCCGCCTCGAGGGCCGCGGCGTCGCCGTAGGGAACCGAACGGAACCCGGGGGTGAACGGGCCGAAGTCGTCGGTGGCGACCGGGTCGTTCGAGAAGCTGATGATCGTCGTGGTGCGGCCGTGGAAGTTGCCGTCGGCCACGATGATGTTCGCCATGCCCTGGGCGACGCCCTTGACGCGGTAACCCCAGGCGCGGGCAACCTTGATGCCGGATTCGACCGCTTCGGCGCCGGTGTTCATGGGGATGACCATGTCCTTGCCGGCGAGGGCGGCGAGTGCGGCCGCGAACGGTTCGAGCTTGTCGTTGTGGAACGCGCGGCTGGTCAGCGTGATGCGGTCGAGCTGCTGCTTCGCCGCGGCGATCAGCGCAGGGTGCCCGTGGCCGAAGTTGACGGCGGAGTAGGCGGCGAGGCAGTCGAGGTAGCGCCCTCCCGCGGTGTCGGTGACCCAGGCACCCTCTCCGCTCTCGACCATGACCTCGAGCGGGTGGTAGGTGTGCGCGAGGTGGCTCTCAGTCGCCAGCTCGGCGCTCGTGTCGCCCGCGGCGGCCTGGCCCGCGCTCAGTACGGCGCTCATCGGCGCAGCTCCAGCGTGCAGCACTTCACTCCGCCGCCGCCGAGCAGCAGCTCGGAGAGGTCGACGCCGATCGGGTTGTAGCCGCGCTCGCGCAGCTGCCTCTCGAAGTCGGTGGCGCGCGAGGCGATGACCACGTTGTAGCCGTCGCTGAACGAGTTGAGCCCGAGGATCGCGGCATCCACCTCCGTCACCAGCACGGCGTCGGGAAAGCGCTCGCGCAGGATGGCGAGGCTGGCCTCGTCGAAGGCGCTGGGCAGGTAGGCGATGTTGGTGTCGTCGAGCACGGCGATGGCGGTGTCGAGGTGGTAGAAGTTCGGGTCGACGAGGGTGAGCGTCACGACCTCGCGGCCGTACACCGAGCTGACCTCCTCGTGGCTGTGCGATGCGCTGCGAAAGCCGGTGCCGGCCAGGATGACGCCGCCGACCAGGAGGAAGTCGCCCTCGCCCTCGTTGATGTTCTCCGGCTCGCGCACGTCAAAGCCGTTGGCGCGGAACCAGTCCATGTAGGCCGGCCCCTCCGGCTGGCGCTGCGGGTAGGTGAAGCTCGCGCCGTAGGCGATGTTGTCGATGACGAATCCGCCGTTGGCCGCGTAGACCATGTCCGGCAGGCCGTCGACGGGGTCGATGAGCTCGATGTCGAACCCGAGCGACAGGTAGGTGTCGTAAAGCGTCTGCCACTGACGCACCGCGAGCGCGGTGTCGGTGGGCAGCGCGGGATCCATCCAGGGGTTGATGCGGTAGACGACGGTGAAGAAGTCGGGGCGGCACATCAGCACGGTGCGCTTGGTCGCGACACGGGCGGGCTGGGTGCTCGGGGCTGCGGTGGGGGCGGTGGCACTGGTAGTCACGGGGCTCCTTCTGAGAGGTGGTGGCTCGTGGGCTGTCGAGGAATGGGGACGGAGGCCAGTGGATGCCGCGAGGCGCCGTCACTCCCATTGTGCACGCCCGAATCCGACTATTTCGGTCAGATCACGCACTAAATCGGCGTGCTACCCGCGGTTGGCGCATCCGATCGGCGCCACCCGGGCATACGGTGGATGCATGGACAGCCTGGACTACGGCATCATCGAGCACCTCAGACGCAACGCCCGCGCGGGCTACGGCGACATCGGAGAAGAGATCGGCCTGTCGGCATCCGCCGTCAAGCGCCGCGTCGACAAGCTGGTCGCCGACCGGGTGATCAGGGGCTTCACCATTCAGGTCGACCCGACCGTCGACGGCCTCGCCACCGAGGCCTACGTCGAGCTGTTCTGCCGGGGAACCGTCGCCCCCGACGAGCTGCGGCGCATCCTCTCCGGCATTCCCGAGGTGGTCGACGCGGGAACCGTCACCGGTTCGGCCGACGCGATCGTGCACATGCGCTCGAGGGACATCCCGTCGCTCGAGTCGGCCCTCGAGAAGGTGCGGGACGCCCCGAACGTCGACCACACCCGCAGCGCGATCGTGCTCTCCCGCCTCATCTCGCGACAGAAGCACTGACCGGCCCCAAGGATCGGCCAGGGACACTGATCGGTCAGAAGCACTGACCGGTCACCGCACTGCCCGGCGGCTTTGCAGGCCAGCCCCGCGGCTCAGTCCCGCGTCGTGGTGTCGCCGATCGTGCCGTTGATCTGGTCGATCGTGATCACGGCGTTGATGAGCGCCAGGTGGCTCAGCCCCTGTGGCAGGTTGCCGAGAAAATCGTGGGTGTCGGCATCCACCATCTCTGCATAGAGTCCGACGTCGTTGGCGAGCCCGACCAGGTCATTCATTCGGGTGGATGCCTCGTCGCCGCGCCCCACGCAGGCCAGCGCCCCGGCGAGCCAGAATGCGCACGCCACGAACGTGCCCTCCTCCTGCTCCATGCCGGAGTAGCGGTAGACGAGCGAGCCGCGGCCGAGGTCGCGGATGATCGCGTCGATGGTCGACGACATGCGCTCTCCCCGGTCGAACCCACTCGGCGCGTGCAGCAGGATCGACGCGTCGAGCTTGTCGGTGCCGGGATACATCGTGTACGCCTGAAGCGCCTCCGACCAGCAGTTCTCCTCGACCCACTCGCGGATGCGGTCGCGCTCCGCCGCCCAGCGGGCCGATCCGCCGGCGATCTGCCCGAGGTCGGCGAGGTGCACCGCGCAATCGAGGGCCTGCCAGCAGCCGAGCTTCGAGGTGGTGAAGTGCTGCTCCTCCGGTAGTTCCCAGATGCCCGCGTCACGCAGGTGCCAGGTGTCGCAGGCGCGGTCGGCGATGGCCGACAGCAGCCGCCCGGTGTCGGTGTCGAGGACGTTGCCGTCGTCGACGTACAGGCGCATGGCCTCGAACAGGTCGCCGTAGATGCCCAGCTGCAGCTGCCCCTGCGCCTCGTTGCCGACGACGACGGGGCCGACGCCACGCCATCCTGGCACCTCGGGGTTCTCGGCCCCGTGCGGAACGGTGCCGTCGAGAGCGTAGAACACGAACAGCTCCGGCCCGTGTTCGCGGATGGTGGTGAGCAGCCACGAGATGGCCGCGTGGGTCTCCTCGCGCAGGCCGAACCGGATGAGCGAGTTGACGGTGAAGGCGAGGTCGCGCACCCAGGCGAACCGGTAGTCCCAGTTCTTGTCGCCGGCCATGCTCTCGGGCAGCGAGGTGGTAGCCGCCGCGGCGATGGCCCCGGTCGGGCTGTGGATGAGCAGCTTGAGGGCGAGGGCGCTGCGGTGCACGGCCTCCGGCCACGACCCGTCGTAGCTGAACTCCTCAGACCAGACCCGCCAGTTGTCGATGGTGCGGTCGATGCCCTTGTCGACGAGCGACGGGGTGAGCATGCGCAGGGGTTCGCGATTCGTGGCGGCGAGCACGATGATGTGCCGGGAGCCGGGGGCGGTCTCGAACGCCCCGTCGACGGCCTGGCCGCCGGGGTCGTTCGGGCCGTGGTCGTCTCCGCGCACACTGATCAGCACGCCGTCGACCCTGATGACGGTGCCATTGGTGGTCTCTTCGACCCAGGGGGATGCCGCGTTCAGCATGGTGCCGGGGGTCACGCTCCAGCGCATCCGCACGGTGCCGTCGAGGCCTTCCACGCGGCGCGCGAGCTCCGACCATGGCAGGCGGCCGGCGACCCCGGTCACGAGCGCATCGGTCAGGCGCACCGATCCGGTCGCGGTGGTGAACGTGGTCTGCAGCACGTTGGTGCCCGGCACGTACTCGCGCGTCGTCGTGAAGTCGTCGACGGGCCGCATCTCGATGCGTCCGCCGTGTCGCTCGTCGAGGATCGCGGCGAAGGCGGGCGGGGTGCCGAGGTCGGGGGTCGGGAACCAGTCGATCGCGCCGTCGAGTGCGATGAGGGCGACGGTGCGCCCGTCGCCGATCGCGGCGTAGTCGCGCAGGGCGGCGTAGCCGTCGACGCGGGTGACGGTCAGTGCTGCGGGAGGGGTGGCCTGCTGGGGTGTGGATGTCACTGCTGGTTCCCGATCTCGTGCTGGTTGCGTAACGCCACCGAGCCCGCCGACGCCGCCCCGGTGGGGGCGGGCATCGACGGGCCCGGGTGAATGGTGCTGTCTGTTGCGGGTGCCGTCTAGTTCTCGACGTCGCCGCGCCAGGCGCCGGTCGGTGCCGGCTGGGCCTCGATGAACTTCTTGAAGTTCTTGAGGTCGCCCTTGATGATGGCGTCGTCGACACCGAACACGGCGCCGACCTTCTCGAGGAAGCCCTCGGCGGACCAGTCGAGCTGCACGGTGACGCGCGAGGTGGTGTCGCTGAGCTTGTGGAAGGTGACGACTCCGGCGTGGTTCTCATCTCCGCCGGTGCTGTTCCAGGCGACGCGCTCGTCGGCGTGCTGCTCGGTGATCGTGGCGTCGAACTCGCGCTCGACTCCGGCGATCTTGACCTTCCAGTGCGTGTGGGTGTCGTCGATCTGGGTGATGGACTCGACGAAGCTCAGGAACTTGGGGAAGGTCTCGAACTGGGTCCACTGGTTGTAGGCGACAGAGACGGGGACGTCGACATCGACTGTTTCGATTACCTGGGTCATGGTGAAGCTCCTTCTATATGGGTGTGGCTTCGGTGCGGATCGCTGGTCTAGACGTGAGTTTCGTGGGCGGCTGGTGTGCGAAACCTGAACGTCGACCCTCTACGTAATCAAACGAACGTGGGTGTCAGCCGTGTATCGGGCACCGTTCGCGCGTTATTGGTCTGACGGCAGTCGCCCGAGACGCACGGCGTCGAGCAGTGCGGCGTGGTCGCGCTCGGTCTGGTCTGCGTAGGAGCGCGCGAAGCGGCTGAGCGCCGTGTCGAGCTTGGGAGAGGTGCCGACGTACCCGGCGACCATCGACGCTCCGCTCGTGCGGGCGTGCCCCTTGGCGAGCAGTCTCCCGCACACGGCGGCGTAGTCGCGCATCGCCGCGGGCTTGATGTTGTCGATGGGCACGGTGCCCTTCATGTTGCGAAACTGCCGAACGTAGAACTGGCGTCCCTCGACCGTGGTCCAGCCCAGCAGCGGGTCGCTCACCGTCTGCAGCGCCTGCTGGTATTCCACGACCCGCTGTCCCTGGTGCTTGTGCCACGCCGAGTCGCCGTGCACGAACGGTGCGATCACCGAGCGCCTGGCCTCCTTGAGCTGCAGGAACACGACGTCGTCGGGGCTGCTTCCCTCGCAGAGCGCGACGAAGGCGCGCAACCCGACGCTTCCGACGCCGACCACCTTGTTGGCGAGGTCGAGCAGTGTGTAGCCGCCGATGACGCGACGCCAGTGCGGGGCGAGGGTCTGCAGGTAGTCGTCGAGCGCCTCGGCGAGGTGCTCGGCCTCGTCGTCAGGCATGTGCGTGATGAGCGGCGGCTCCTCGACGATGCGCCGCTGCCCGTTCTCCTCGTGCGAGAAGCGCGGCAGCGCGCGGTCGCTCGTGCGCCGGCGGGCCTTGGTCGCGGCCTTCTCGATGTCCCTGTGCAGGGAGACGTCGGTGGTGGACTGCTGCAGGCGGGCGACGTCGACGCGCTGGAACGAGCGCGAGAGCAGCGGCTGGTCGGCGAGGTCGCGCAGTTGCTCGCGGTAGGCGGCGACACAGGATGCCACGGCGGCTTCGCACTGGTCCTCGCTGAAGCCGTTCTGCCGACCGGCGACCCAGATGCTCGCCGCGAGCCGTCGGAGGTCCCATTCCCAGCTGCCGGGGTGTGCCTCGTCGAAGTCGTTCAGGTCGATGACCAGGTCGCGTTCTGGCGACGCGTAGAAGCCGAAGTTGCCGACGTGGGCGTCCCCGCAGATGACCGGGGTGATGCCGGTGGCGGGCAGCGCGGAGAAGTCCGACGCCATCACGATCGCGGTACCGCGCAGAAAGCCATACGGCGACGCCGCCATGCGACCGACCCGCAGCGGAACGAGCCGCTCGAGCCGACCCTCGTGCGACGAGTTGATGAGGTCGATCGGGTCTGGCCGGTTATCGGGGGCTGTCCAGTCGCCGAGCGACGAGCGGGGAACGTCCTTGCGCATCGCCTTGCCGAGCGCGTAGCGCTCGGTGCGCGGGGTGGGGCGGCGGCGCAGCGACGCGTAGTCGTCGCCGCTCAACGAGCGATGCACCACGTGCCGGTTGGAGGTGGGTTCGCTCATGGGTATTACTGTGGCACGCCCTGCGCCGGCCGCCGCGCCATCGGGCCGCGCCCGGGCCCTGGCCGTCCCCGCTCCTACGCCTGCAGCGCGGCGCGTACCAGAGCCAGCGCCTCGTCGGTGCCGAGCCGCAGCTGTCGCACCCGCTCGACGTAGGCGGTCGCCGCGAGCTGCGCCTGGCGGTGCTCCGCGTCGCCGGTGGCCGCGATGAACGAGCCGTTCCTGCCGCGCGTCTCGATGACCTCGTCACGTTCCAGCTCGCGGTAGCTGCGGGCGACGGTGTTGGGCGCGATCCCCAGGTCTTCGGCGAGCCGGCGCACCGTCGGCAGCTTCGTTCCCGGCACCAGGGTTCCGGCCCGTACGGCGTCGATGACCTGCACGCGCAGCTGCTCGTAGGGGGGCGTGGCCGAAGACGGGTCGATCACGAGGATCATGCGGACGCCGCATCCATCCGCGCCTCGGGCTTGGCCCACAGGCGGCGCCAATAGTGCTGCATCGGCTTCGACGCCCACGAGGCGGCCGAGAGTGAGATCGCCGTGGTGACGACAATGAGCAGCACCGCCATGCCGACCAGTGCGGCGGGCGCACCGGCGCCCGCGGTGTCGGCGTTCGACCCGACGAGCAGGAACGTCATCACGGCCGAGACGAAGCCCAGTACGAACGGCACCGACACGAGGTCGCGCAGGGTCATCGCGCGGATCGCGTCCTCCCAGGCGAGCTCGGTGGTCGATCCGGCGGGCTGGCGGTGCGCGACGATGCGGGCGGCGAACAGCTCTGCGCCGATGAGGGCGACGATGGATGCCACGGCCCCCGCCACGGCGCCGGACCCGACGAGATCGACTGCCGACATCCGCGCCTCCCCCAGCGCGCCCACCGACAGCGCGATCGCCGCCCCGACGACGCTGAGGGCCGCGAGGATCACCGCGCCGCGCGCGCCCCAGCGTTCGATCGGGCCGACGTAGTCCGCGAACCCCGGCGCCTGCATCCGCGCGACCCGCGGACCGTCACCGGCCACCGCGAGCTGCCCGCGCACCGAGCTGACGGCCGCGCCGGCCGCGAGGCCCAGCAGCATGCCCGCGACCAGGGCGAGCGGAACCAGGCTCGAGCCGACTCCGCCGGGCAGCAGCAGCGACCCGATGAGGCCGATGCCGATGCCGGTCATGGCGCCCGAGAACATCGATTTCTCGCGGGCGACGAGGCGAGCGACGACGAGCGGCTCGACCTCGGGAGTCATGGCGAGGTTGACCCTGCGCGCGTACTTGTCGAGTACCCGGCCGCGCTGGGCGGGGCGCCGGTCCCACGCGAGGGGAGTGGCGCTCACCACGCCCAGGATGGCGACGACGATGAAGGCGACGTACATGACTGCTCCTTACCGCTTCCGTTAGTAGCAATACAATTACTGTACCAGTACAAACTCACGTCGACAAGCAGCGTCAGCTGCGGCGGACGTTCATGTGGACGTGGACCGCAGCAGCAGCAGCAGCGGCAGCGGCAGCGGCAGCGGCAGCGGCAGCGGCGTAACACGGCGAACGCCCCGGATGCGGCGGACAAGAATAGGAACATGACAACCACAGCACTCACTCTCCCCGTGCTCGATCTCTCGCGGCTCGACGGGCCCGACGCGGAGCAGTTCCGCGCCGATCTCCGCGAGGCGACCCATGAGTACGGTTTCTTCTACCTGACCGGGCACGGTGTCCCCCAGGAACTCGTCGACCGCGTCATCCGCACCGCCCGCCAGTTCTTCGACCTGCCAGAGGCCGACAAGATGGCGATCGAGAGCCTGCAGAGCCCGCACTTTCGCGGCTACACGCGCGTCGGCGGCGAACTGACCATGGGCGCCGTCGACTGGCGCGAGCAGATCGACATCGGCCCGGAGCGCCCCGCCGTGCCCAAGGGCGACGGCGTGCCCGACTACTTCGCACTGCAGGGTCCGAACCAGTGGCCCGCCGCGCTCCCCGAGCTCGAACGCACCGTCACCGAATGGCACGACGCCCTCAGCGAGGTCGCCCTCCGCCTCATGCGTGCCTGGGCCCTCTCGCTCGGCGCAGACGAGAACATCTTCGACCAGGCGTTCGCCGAGAACTCGTCGACCCTCATCAAGATCGTGCGCTACCCGGGCAAGTCCGACCCCGAGCCCCAGCAGGGCGTCGGCGCCCACAAGGACTCCGGAGTGCTGACCCTGCTGTTCGTCGAGCCGGAGAAAGCGGGCCTGCAGGTCGAGAAGGACGGCGAGTGGATCGACGCTCCCCCGATCGACGGCGCCTTCGTGGTCAACATCGGCGAGTTGCTCGAGGTCGCGACGAACGGCTACCTCAAGGCGACCGTGCACCGGGTCATCTCGCCGAGCATCGGCCAGGACCGCATCTCGATCCCGTTCTTCTACAGCCCGGCGCTCGACGCGACGATTCCGCTGATCACGCTGCCCGACGACCTCGACGCCCCCGGCATCACGGTCGACCCGGCCAACCCGATCTACAACACGTACGGCGAGAACGCCCTGAAGAGCCGACTGCGGGCGCATCCCGACGTCGCGGCGATCCACCACCCCGAGCTGGTCAAGTAGCGCGAGGCGTTGCTCGCTGACCAAGCGATGCTAGCGCACCGCCGGTACCCCGAGCTGGTCAAGTAGCACGAGGCGTTGCTCGCTAACCAAGCGATGCTGCACCGCCGGTACCCCGAGCTGGTCAAGTAGCACGAGGCGTTGCTCGCTAACCAAGCGATGCTGCACCGCCGGTACCCCGAGCTGGTCAAGTAGCACGAGGCGTTGCTCGCTAACCAAGCGATGCTGGACCGCCGGTACCCCGAGCTGGTCAAGTAGCACGAGCTCGTGAAGTAACGCGAAGCCAGCAGTGAGGCGTCTGAGGCAGACGCCTCCGGCGCCGGAGCGCCTGCACCCCGCACGTCAGGGTTGCAGGCGCTCCGTCGTCCAGGTGGATGCCGCGGCGCCGGCACCACGGTCGCCGCGGGTGTACACGATGCGATCGTGCAGGCGCGAGGTGCGCCCCTGCCAGAACTCGATGCGATGCGGCACGACGAGATAGGCACCCCAGCCGTCGGGGCGCGGCACGGCGGTCGGGCCGGTGTCCGGGTACTGTGCCTCGAGCTGCGCGACGCGGGCCTCGAGGTCGGCCCGGCTCCCGATCGGCCGCGACTGCTCGCTCGCGACCGCGGCGATCCGCGACCCGTACGGCCGGTGCTGGAAGTACCGGTCGCTCACCTCAGCGGTCGCGCGCTGCGCCGTGCCGGCCACGATCACCTGTCGCTGCAGCGAGTACCACGGGAACAGCAGGCTGACCCTGGATTCGGCCGCGAGCGCGATGCCCTTGCGTGAGCCGTAGTTGCTGACGAACTCGAACCCGCCATCGAGTCCCTTGAGCAGCACCGTGCGGCTGCTCGGCTGCCCGTCGGGGTCGCCGGTGCCCACCACCATGGCGTTCGGCTCGTAGATGTCGTTCGCCTCGGCCTGCTCGAGCCAGGCGGCGAACTGCACCATCGGGTCGTCGTCGAGTGCGGCCTCGTCGATGCCGATCGAGCCGTAGTCGGTGTGCCTCTCGAGTGAATCCATGTCGTTCCCCTCGCGTGCTGGTGCATCGGGTGATGCGCCCGGTGCTTGCGGTTCAGGATGCCACCCCCGGCTGGGACGCCACCCGCGCGCCGTGCACCCGCGCTGCGCGCCGCATGATCGGACGGGCGAACGATCGAACGATCAAAAACGGGCGAACGGGCGTCGGGTCAGACGACCGAATCCATCGCGGTGTCCGGGGTGCCGAAGCGGTGCGCGGTGATGCTCACGGACTGCTCGAGCAGGAAGGGCAGGAGCTCGATGCGACCCTCGGTCGTCACCGGGCCCGCGTGGATCGCGGCATCCGGATCGCCCCCGATGGCCTTCGCGAGGCGTGTCGCATCGCCACCGATGAGGCGGATACGCGACGGCCTGGCCTCGAGCGCCGCGATGCGCGCCTCGAACGCCGCATCGGTCTCGACGACCATGCCCACGACCCGCAGCGGCGAGTCCTCCCCGCGCAGCAACCGTACGATGCCGGCCTGGATCGGCAGGGCGGAGCTGATGGTGACGGTGGCCCTGGCGAGGGTCGCCGCGACGAGCGTGCGCACGAGCTGCGCGGGCGATGCCCCCTCAGACAGCCGGATGGTGACGGCCGCCGGCCGGTAGCGAAAGACGTTGCGCTCCACGCCGAGTGCCGAGACGTCGCGGGCGACGCCGAACTCGGCATCCCACGCGCGCTGGTCGCTGACCGCTCCCGAGCGCACCCGGTCGAACTCGAGGAACTCCATGCCCGGCTGCGCGGCCTCGATCACGGCGACGACGCGGTCGCGCAGGCCGGCGAGCACGACCGATCCCTGGGGCTCGGCGAACACGGGTTCGACCTCGCCGAGGCTGAGCAGGTAATTCGGCCCGCCCGCCTTGGTGCCGCCGCCCACCGACGAGCGCTTCCAGCCCCCGAACGGCTGCCGGCGCACGACCGCGCCGGTGATGCCGCGGTTCACGTAGAGGTTGCCCGCCTCGACCTCGTCGAGCCACCGCGACACCTCGTCGGCGTCGAGCGAGTGGATGCCCGCCGTCAGGCCGTATGCCGACGCGTTCTGCAGCTCGATGGCCTCCTCGAGCGTGTCTGCGCGCATGATGCCGAGCACCGGGCCGAAGTACTCGGTGCGGTGGAATTCGCTGCCGGCCACGACGCCGGTGCGAACGCCGGGCGACCACAGGCGCCCCTCCGCGTCGAGCTTCTCGGGCTTGACGAGCCACTTCTCACCGCGGGCGAGGGTGGTCAGCCCGTCCTTCAGCTTGCCCGTCGCCGGCTCGATGATCGGCCCCATCTGGGTGCGGGGATCCTGCGGCCACCCCACCCGCAGGGTGCGGACCGCGTCGGCCAGCTGGCGCTGGAAACGGGTGGATGATGCGGCAGACCCCACCAGGATCAGCAGCGACGCGGCCGAACACTTCTGGCCGGCGTGACCGAAGGCGCTGCGTACGACGTCGGCCGCGGCGAGGTCGAGGTCGGCGCTGGGCGTCACGATGATCGCGTTCTTGCCGCTCGTCTCGGCCAGCACGGGCAGGTCGGCGCGCCAGGAGCGGAACAGCGCCGCGGTCTCCCATGCCCCGGTGAGGATGACACGGTCGACCGTGGGGTGCGCGATGAGCCGCTGCCCGAGCTCGTTCTCGTCGACGTCGACGAGCGACAGCACGCTGCGCGGAACGCCGCCGTCCCACAGCGCACGCACCATCACGGCCGCGCTGCGGCGGGCCTGCGGTGCGGGCTTGATGATGACCGCAGCGCCGGATGCGAGCGCGGCGAGCACGCCGCCGGCGGGGATGGCGACCGGAAAGTTCCATGGCGGCACGACCACGACGAGGCGGGACGGCATGAAGGTCGCGGCGTCCAGCGCGCCCAGGTCGACGGCGCGATCGGCGTAGTAGTGCGCGAAGTCGACGGCCTCGCTGACCTCGACGTCGCCCTCCGCAATGGTCTTGCCGGTCTCGCTCGCCATGACCTCGATGAGCCGCGCGCGGGCAGCCTCCAGCGATTCCCCCGCGCTGTGCAGCACCTGGGCGCGGGTGGTCGCGCGGCGTTGGCCCCAGGCCTCGCCCGCCGCGGTCGCGTTCTCGATGATGGCCTCGAGGGTGGCGGCATCCATCACCGCAGCTGCGGCGAGGTCGCTCTCGCCCAGCCGGGAGGTGGGAACGGCATCGAGGATGCGGCGCCCCCACGCCCGGTTGACGGCGATCGCGGGATCGGTGTCGCGCGCGTTCGCGAACGGTGCGGCGTAGGGCTCGGGCGGCCGGGTGCGGTCCTGCGAGCGGCGCGAGGCCGGTGCGAGGATGGACTCGCTCGGCTCGAGGTCGGCGAGCGCGGCGGCGAACCGCTGCTCCTCGCGCGCGAACACCTCCTCGGAGGTGGCGAGCTCGAACACTCCCGACATGAAGTTCTCGGGGCTGGCGTTCTCTTCGAGGCGGCGCACCAGGTACGAGATGGCCGAGTCGAACTCGGTCGGGCGCACGACGGGCGTGTACAGCAGCAGTCCCCCGACGTCGCGGCGCACCGCGTCGGCCTGCGCCGCGGCCATGCCGAGCAGCATCTCGAACTCGACGCGGTCGGCGACGCCGCGATGCGTCGCGAGCAGCCAGGCGAACGCGAGGTCGAACAGGTTGTGGCCTGCCACGCCGATGCGCACGGCGTCCGCGCGCTCCGGGGTCATCGCCCAGTCGAGCACGCGCTTGTAATTGGTGTCGGTCTCACGCTTGGTCGGGTAGGTCGCGACCGGCCAGTCGTGCATGGCCGCGTCGACGTGTTCCATGGCGAGGTTCGCGCCCTTCACGACGCGCACCTTGATGCTCGCGCCGCCCTCGGCCCGCCGGCGCATGGCCCATGCGGTCAGCTCCTGCAGCGCGCCGAGCGCGTCGGGCAGGTAGGCCTGCAGCACGATACCGGCCTCGAGCGATGCCAGCGCCGGGGTGTCGAGGATGCGCGTGAACACCGCGATGGTGAGGTCGAGGTCGCGGAACTCCTCCATGTCGAGGTTGATGAACTTCGGGGTGGTGGATGCCGCCGCCAGCTCGTACAGCGGAATCAGCCGCTCGGCCACCCGCTCGACCGTCTCGTCGAACGCCCACATCGACAGCTGGCTGGCCACCGACGACACCTTGATCGACACGTAGTCGACGTCGTCGCGCTCGAGCAGGGTGCGGGTGCCGGCCAGTCGCCGGTCGGCCTCCTCGTCGCCGAGCACGGCTTCGCCGAGGAGGTTCATGTTGAGCCGGTCGCCGTTCTGGCGCAACTGCTCGATGCTCTTGTCGAGCTTGTCGGGGGTCGCGTCGAGGATCAGGTGCGACACCATCGAGCGCAGCACGTGCCGGGCGATGGGGACGACCGGCCACGGCGCGATGAGGGCGAACCCGCCACCGACGGTGACTGCGGCGCGCTGGTACCAGGGCAGGAAGCGGGGTACATTCCGTGACAGCTGCTCGAGGTTGCGGCCGGCGACCCGGAGGTCTTCCGGGCGCACGACGCGGTCGACGAACCCGATGGTGAAGTCGAGGCCGCGCGGATCCTTGAGCAGGCCGGCGAGCCTGTGGGCCGAAGCATCCGTCTCGACATCGGCGCTCTCGTCGAGCCAGCGGCGCACGGTCGCCACGGTCTCGGTTGCAATGTCGGCCGGGAGGGCCGGGGCGCCGGCGAGCTGGTTGTGCATGCTCCCGAGGGTAACCGGCCCCGGGGCCGGGGCCCTCGACGGAACGGGGGATGTCGCGGGTCGAACCCGTCATTATCCAGGACGGGCCCGCGCCGCCCGGGGCGGAACTCGTCATTATTCAGGAAGGGTCGGCGTCGCCCGGGGGCGGCGCCGTGTGCTGGACGCTGTACGTCGCCGGCCCGGGACTCTTGAGCCGCAGGTTCCTGAATGATGAGAGGTTTGCCGCCCGGGTTCCTGAATGCTGAAGCGTTTGGGGCGCACGCTCCTGAATGATGAAACCGGCTGTCGCTCAGGGCGAAACGTCCCTCCGGCCCAGGGCGATCGCCCCCACCGCGATGAGGGCGGCGGCGATTCCGTAGAGCGCCAGCAGCGCACCGGGGTCGGCGCCCTCGGCGAGCGGCAGGCCGCCGAATGCCCAGTCGTAGGGCGAGAAGCGGTGCAGCCAGTCGAGGTCGGGGGTCTGGTTCGCGACGGCGTTGATCGCGTAGCCGAGCACGGCGACACCCGCTGCCCCCGCGGTGGAATAGAGCTTGCGCCCGGTGATCGCGCCGACCGCGACGCCCACCGACGCGGTGACCAGCGTGAGCCCGACCAGTGCGGCAGAGGCCGCCAGCACGTTGCCGGGCTCGAGGTCCAGTTCGGCGGAGTCGGTGATCGCGATGATGAGGGCGGACGCCCACAGGCCCAGCCAGGCCAGGCGCACCGCGATCGCCGCGGAACGCTCGAGCACGAGCTGGCCGCGGCTGACCCCGTGCGCGAGGGTGAGTTCGAGCGACCCGCTCTCCTCGTCGCCCGCGACCGCGGCGGTGCCCCAGGAGACCGCCGCGATGGTGAACAGCAGAAAGCCGATAAGCCCGTAGAACGTTGACTGCGTGTATCCGGCCCCGGTGGCGAGCGAGTAGTAGCCAAGCGCGTTGATCAGCTCGGGCGGCAGGCTGTCGATGAGGGACTGCATCTCGCTGGTCGCGGCGAGCGACGGGTAGAGGGGCAAATACAGCGCGATCGCCGCGGCGATGCCGATGCTCCAGGCGATGAGCGAGCGCCACGAATCGGCGAGCGCGCGACGAAAGAGGGGCAGCGGGCTGGTGCGGGTGTGGCCGGTTGCCGCGCCGCGACCGCGCGCCGCCCGGGTCGGGGCCTCAGTCGACATGGGAAGCCTCCTGGGTTCCGTACAGTCCGAGCACCGATTCCTCGAGGTCGGGTTCCTCGGCGATGAGGTCGGTGACCTCGTAGTGTGAGATGGCCTTGATGAGCGGGTCGATGTCGCCGTCTACGGTGAGGTGCGCGCGGCCGGTCGCGGCATCGACGCGTATCCCGGAGACGTGCGGCACAGCAGCGAGCGCGGTGACGAGCTGCGCGGCATCCATGCCCCGCACACCGAGGCGTACCCTCCGCACCGCGGTGAGGCGGAGCGATTCGACGTCGCTGACGGTGACGATGCGCCCCGCGCGGAGGATCGCCACGGTGTCGGCGACCTGCTCGATCTCGCTGAGCACATGCGAGCTGAGGAACACCGTCTGTCCGTTCGCCCGCACCTCGCGCAGCATGGCGAGGAATTCCTGCTGCACGAGGGGGTCGAGTCCGCTCGTCGGTTCGTCGAGCACGAGCAGCGGCGGGGAGTGCATGAATGCCTGCACGAGTCCGAGCTTCTGCTTGTTGCCCTTGCTGAGCTTGCGAACGTGTCGCGTGAGGTCGAGGCCGAAGCGGTCGGCGAGCTCGTCGATGCGACCGGGCGCGACCGGTCCGCTGATGCGCTCGAAGTGCCGCAGCATGGCGCGGCCGGTCACGCGCCCCTCGAGGCGCAGCTCGCCCGGGAGGAACCCGATGCGCCGGCGGAGCGTGGGGCCGCCTGAGCGCGGATCCTCACCGAGCACGCGTGCCGTGCCGCTGGTGGGGCGGATGAGGTCGAGCAGCAGGCGCATGGTCGTGGTCTTGCCCGCGCCGTTGGGCCCGATCATGCCGACGATGCTGCCCTCGGGAACGGCGAGGTCCATGCCGTCGAGTGCGGTGGTGGAGCCGTAACGCTTGGTCAGCGCGGATGTCTCGATCGCGAGGGTCATCGCCCCGCTCCCTTCGTGGAATCGGTCACGGTGTCGTCATACTCACCCGGGCGCGACCTCGCACCGGGGTCGGTGGCGGCGAGCGCCTCGCGGGTTGCGACCAGCATGGCGTCGTCGGCGTACAGGCCGTTCGTGTAAAGCTCGAGGATGGGCAGCGTCATCCGACGCAGGGCCGAGGCATCGAGAACGTCTGAGCCGAGGCTCCTGCCCAGCTGGCGACGCATCACCAGCGGCGCCACCCCGTAGAGGGCGACGATGGTCGACAGCATGTCGCGGTCGCTCGAGTCGTTCATGCTGCCATCGGCGATGCCCCGATCGATCATGACGCGGGTCTCGGCCACGAACAGGTCGAACAGCCGGTCTCCGCCTTCCGTTCCGTCGAGCAGCATGCGCGACAGGTAGTCGACGAACGGTCGGAACTGGTCGATGTCGCCGAGCCATTCCCGGATGGTCTGGGCGGCTCCCGGCCCGGCGACATCGGACTTGCGGGAGACGAATGTCTCGACCAGGTACTCATCGCACTCGATTCGCAGTGCAGCCTTGCTCCCGAAGTGGTGCATCACGAGGCCGGGGCTCACGCCGGCGCGTTCGGCGATCGCGCGCACGCTGGTGTGCGCGAAGCCCCCCTCGCCGAACAGGGCGATCGATGCTTCACGGATGCGCGCCCGGGTGGTGAGGTCGTCGGGACTCGGCACTGAACGCATGTTCATAATGCTAAACGATCGTTCAACCTCCGCGCAATGCTACTCAACCGCCGGGGACATTTGTGCCTTCTGCGCCGGTCGGCCGGTCACTAAGGTGTGCCGGAGCATCGCGTGACACAACACGAGTGACGGGAGTCGCCATGTTCGACAACACACCACCGACCGGTCGCATCGAGACGCGCGACGCCCATGACGTCGTGGCGATCGACCGCCGCTTCGACGTGCCCGTCGCCGAGCTGTGGTCGCACCTCACGGTGTCCGACCGCACCGCGCGGTGGATCGGCCCGTGGCAGGGCGACGCCAGCACCGGACCGATCGACGTCACGTGGACCGCCGAAGACGGCTCCCCCGTCGAGCAGCTGCGGGTGCTGACCTGCCAGCGCCCGAGCCTGCTCGTGGTCGAAACCGTGGGCGACGACCCGTGGCACCTGGAACTCTCGGTGGAGGAGCTGCCCGGTTCGCGATCCCTCCTCACCCTGCGGCAGCGGCTGTCCGACACCGTGCAGCCGTCGACCGTCGGCGGCGGTTGGGAGTTCTACCTCGATCGGCTCGCGGCGGCAGTCGCGGGGAGGGAGCCGCAACCGTTCGGGGGCTACGACGACACCGTCGAGCGGCATTATTCAGGATTGGATGCCGCAGCCGGCCGCACCGACTCCGATGCGGGCGAAGGCGGCACCGAGACCGACGGCAGCGGCACCGGCGGCGCTAGCGACGGCAGCAGCGCCGGCAGCGCTCACGTCGGGCAGCTCGACCTCACCGACCTCCGCGCCCAGGTCACCGGAGTGGTGCTCACCCCCGGCGACCCGGGCTTCGCCGAGGAGGTCGCCGCGTTCAACCTGGGCGTCGTGCACTCCCCCGCCGTGGTCGTCGGCGCAGCATCCACTTCCGACGTCGCCGCCGCCGTGCGGTTCGCCGCCGCGCACTCCCTGCCGTTGCGGGTGCAGGCCACCGGGCACGGTGCCTTCGTCGCCGCCACCGACGGACTGATGATCACCACCCGCCGGCTCGCCGCCGTCGACGTCAACCCGCACACCAGGATCGCGACCATCGGCGCCGGCCAGAAGTGGCGGGCGGTGCACGCCGCGGCCGCCCCGTTCGGGCTCACTCCGATTCCCGGGTCCTCCCCCGACGTCGGGGCGGTCGGCTACACGCTGGGCGGCGGGCTCGGCCCGCTGTCGCGCAGCCACGGTTTCACCTCGGACTGGGTGCGCTCGTTCACCGTCGTCGACGGCGAGGGCGCGGTGCTCGAGGCCAGCGCGGTCAGCAACGTCGACCTCTTCTGGGCGCTGCGGGGAGGCAAGGGCGGCCTCGGCATCGTCACCGAGATGCAGCTCGAGCTCGCCCTGCTCCCGACCGTCTACGGCGGGTCGATCTTCTTCGCCGAGGAGCACATCGAGGCGGTGCTGCGCGGATGGCTCGACTGGACCGAGACCGCATCGGACGACGTCACCACGAGCGTCGCGATCATGCGCCTGCCGCCGCTCGAGTTCATCCCGGAGCCTCTTCGCGGGCGCACCGTGGTGAACCTGCGCTTCGCCTACCCGGGAACCGACGACGAGGGAGCGCGCCTCGCGGCCCCGCTGCGCGCGCTCGCCCCCGCCGTGATCGACGCCGTCGGCCCGCTGCCTACCTACCAGCTGGGCACGATCCACAACGATCCCGACCAGCCGGGCGCCGTGTGGGACCGCGGCATGATGCTGTCGTTCGCCGACCAGGAGTTCGCCGGGGAGCTGCTGCGGCACGTGGGTGCCGGCATCCACTCGCCGTTCGTGTCCTGCGAGATCCGGCACCTCGGCGGCCGCACCGCGATCGACGTGCCGGAGGGGTCGGCGGTCGGCGGGCGCTCCGGGGCGTTCACGCTGATCCTGCTCGGCGTCGACCCGACGCTGTTCGACAGCGTGCTGCCTGAGGCCGCGGATGCCGCGATCGAAGACATCGAGAAGTGGGTGTCGCCCGAGACCACCATCAACTTCGCCGGCGCCATCCACTCGGAGCGGGAGTTCGCGAGCGCCTGGCCGCACGACATCTTCGACCGCCTGGCCGAGGTGCGGCAGCGCTACGACCCGCAGCGCGTGTTCGCGTTCGGTCCGCTGGTCGACGCCTGACGCTCCGGGTTTCGTCATTCAGGAACGCCGGGCTGGGTTCTTTCATCATTCAGGAACGAGCACGCCGAGAGCGCACGATATCGGCGCGGGATAGACCAGATTGCATGGATGCTGCGCCGGCTGGCAGCATCCACCGAATCTGCTTCATCGGCTCCTGAATGATGAAAGCACCTGACGCGCTGATCGACGCGACCGCGCCCGTTGGCTCCCCGCGCCCGTTGGCTCCCCGCGCCCAGGAGGCGTCGCGCCCAGGAGTCCTCGCGCCCAGGAGAACGCGCGGCGAGCAGACCGCATGCTCAGGAAAACTCGGCGAGCACGGCGGTCGACGCGACGACGGCCCCGAGCGCGGCGAGCGAGACGACGATCGCGACCATACGCCGCAGGGCTGGCGCGGCGAGCATCGAGTCGGCGGCGCGTCCCGCACCCGAGGGAAACCCGCGCACCCCGAGCGTCACCGTCGCCAGCACCAGCGCCGCGGCCAGCACGGCGACGACCGGGAGCCCCTGCCGCAACGCCCCGAGCGCGAGCACCAGCCCCATGGTCGCGGCCGCGAGTCCACTGCGCTGCCAGGCGAGTGCCGTGCGCTCCGGCTGCAGTCCGGGGTCGCGCGGTCGGTTCGGTTGCGAGCCGGGCAGATCGGGCGGGCCTGCCGGGCCAACCGGATCGGGCGAGCCGTGCTGCCCGCCGTGCGGGTCGCCAGTCACAACCGGTCGAGCGCGTCGACGAGTGCGTACCCGCCGAGGGCGATGGCGAGAATCACGACGGCACCCACCAGCCAGGGTAGGGCCGACGGCGCGGGCAGCGGGAGGTTCAACCGCAGGGCACGCTCGGTGCGCCGCCACGAGAACAGCGCGGAGACGGCGAGCGCCGCCCCGATCAGGCAGGCGACCATCGACACCAGGTCGAGCAGCAGCGGGAGGTCGGCGAACGACGCGAGGGTCGAGAGCGCGACGCCGCCGGCGATGAGGGCGAGTCCGGTGCGCACCCAGGCGAGCGCGGTGCGTTCGTTGGCGAGGGAGAAGCGGATGTCGGGCTCTGAACCGACCCCGTAGACACTCCGTGGCCGCCGGTCGTCAGATGCCGCCCTGTCGTCACTCACGCGACGAGCCTACGGGAGGGCCGTCGCGCCCAGCCTGCCGCGGGCCAGGGCCGACCCGCTGTCTGCCCTGTGCAGCAGGCGCCACCGGCAGCCCGCCGTTCTCCCGCGACTCGGCATCTGCCGCTGCCACCCATCGACCCGCGGTCTGCCGTACGCAGCCCGCTATCGCCCGCCCGCCGCCCTCGCCAGCCGAAGGAGTAGGCTTCTGGGGCTAACGGACCACAAGGGGAGGGTGTCATGGGCCAGTTTGACCAGTTCGCGAATCAGGGCGGCGCCGCAGCGTGGGATCCCGCCGAGAAGTCCGAAGCGACCCGAGTCGCCGAGGAGCAGCTGCAGAACGCCGACTACTCCGGCGGACACTCCGAGCCGCTCGGCAGCGCCGATTCCGGCACCCTGAACGAGAAGCCGGACGTGGATGCCGCGGCCGACGCATCCGACACCGCCGGTTCGTCGACCGACGAGCCGGGCACCGCGTTCTCCGATGACGGCCAGGCTGACGCAGCCCAGGCCGACGCAGGCCAGCCAGACGCGGCCCAGCCAGACGCAACCCAGGCCGACTGAGCCGACGCGCCGCGCGATGTCGTCCGGTTACGATCCCGACTTCCTGGGGCTGCCGGTCGCGCTGCCCGCCTCGTCCACCCCTGCCGACCAGCTCGCCCGGCTCGACTACCGGCACTTCACCGTCGTGCTGCACCGGCGGCGGCGCCTCGCCGAACTGACCTCGGTCAACATCGACGGCGACAACCTCGTCGATGTCGGCCGGGGCGACGACTGGCACCTCGACGAGCGCGTGCCGGCCGACGAGCAGGCCGGACCCGAGCTGTACGCCCGTAATGACCTCGACCGCGGGCACCTCGTGCGTCGCCGCGACCCGGTGTGGGGTCCGGACGCCGACGAGGCGAACTACGACACCTTCAGCTATGCCAACGCGGCACCGCAGGTCAATTCGTTCAACCAGTCCAAGGAGCTGTGGCTCGGGCTCGAGGACTACCTGCTCGATCACGCCGACGCGACCGGCCGGCGGCTTACCGTGCTGACCGGGCCGGTCTTCGACGACGCGGATCCCAAGTACCGCGGCATTCAACTGCCCCGCAAGTTCTTCAAGGTCGCCGTCTGGGTGATGGATGACGCGGCTGCCGCGACCGCGTACCTGCTCGACCAGGGGGCTCTGCTCGACCGCCTGACCCTGCCCGCGGCGTGGGCGGTCGACGACCCGCCGGAGCTCGGGCCGTTCCGCACGTTCCAGCTGGCGGTGTCGGAGGTCTCGCGCCTGACCGGCCTCGACCTCGCCCAGCTCGAGGCGGTCGACCGGTTCGCGCCGCGGCCCGGCCTGCTGCGCAGCGACTGGACCCTGCTCGAGAGCGCCGCCGACATCCGCCTGTAGCTTTCACTATTCAGCGGATGACGGCCGCTACCGCGCCCCGCTCACGGCCACTCGCTCGGGGCGGTGGCGCGGGACGGCGGCACCGCGACGTCGCGCGCCCAGCCCTCGAGCCACTCGGGCAGCACGACCTCGCTCGGGTCGGCGCCGGTGACCGCGGCCAGCTCGTCGAGCGCGACCGTTCCGCCGCCCTTGCGCAGGAACCTGGCCCGCACGAACGCCTTCGCGTAGAGCTCCCCGCCGGCGACGAACCGCTGCTCGACGTAGACGGCCTTCGCGTCGTAGCCCACGATCTTGGTCTCGAGCGCGAACCGCTGGAACGGCTGCAGCGACTTGCGGAACGAGATCGTCTCACTCGCCGCGACCGGATAGAACCCGGCCGCGAACAGCTTGTCGAGGGCGCCTGACCGCTGCATGAGGTCCTGCCGGCCCAGGTCCATGATCGACAGGTACACGCCGTTGTTCATGTGGCCGAGCACGTCGAGGTCGGTGGGCAGCACCGTGAGGCGCAGGGTTCCGATGTCGTGCACGCCAAGCCTCGGGCCGCGGTGCCGTCTGAGCCAGACCAGGAACGTTCGAAAGATCATGTGCACGACGGTCAGGCTACCTCCGGGTCGCAACGAGCCGACCGCCCGACGGCGGCGACTGCCCCGCGGTCAGTGCCGCCGGTGGTCCTGGATCGTCATGCGCGGCCCGAACCGGGGCTTCGCGAACCCGCTGTGCTCGATGATGCGCATCACGCGCTGACGGTGGCCGCGCCAGGGCTCGAGCAGCTCGAGCATGCCGTCGTCATCGACCGGACGCCCGACCAGCGCCCACCCGACGAGCGCGGGCAGGTGGTAGTCGCCGACGCTTACAGCATCGGGGTCGCCGTGGGAGCGCTGCGTGGTCTCGGCGGCCGTCCACACCCCGACCCCGCGCACCGACCGCAACCGTGCTGCGAGCTCCTCCCCTCCCCTGCCGAGGGTGAGCGTGCGCTCGAGCCCCGAGGCGACGGATGCCGCGGCGAGCGCCGTCCGCGACCGCTGCGGGTCCACTCCCGCGGCGTGCCACTCCCACGACGGAATCATGCGCCACACGGCCGGCGTCGGGCACGCGCGCATTCCGTCGGGAGCGGGACCGGGAGCGGGCTCCCCGTGCCGCGCGATGAGCTCGCGCCACGACCGCCTTGCCTCCTTGCCGGTAACCTTCTGCTCCAGGATCGCCGGCATCATCGCCTCGAACACCCGGTTGGTGCGCAGCAGCCGAAGCCCGCCGAGGCGCCGCTGTGCCTCGCGCAGGAACTCGTTGCCGCTCACGTCGAAGCCCTCCGTGTCGTCACCGTCGCCGAGCAGCTCGGGCACCCCCGCGATCGCCCATTCCGCGCCATCGCCCCACGCCGTGGCCTCGACCGTCGAGGCGACCACGCGCAGGTGCACGGTCGCGGTGCCGTCGGGGGTGGTGATCACGCGCCACACCGCCGAGCCGTCCCACCGCATGGTCGGGTCGAGGCTGCCGCGGCCCAGGGGGCGCAGCGTTCTGCGCAGGTCGACGGGCTCCGACGGAGACCAGGTGGTCGTGGCATCCCCCCGCGTCGTCATGCAGCCATTGTCGCCCGCGCACCCGACACTGCCCTCCAGACGCCAGCCGGGCCGCGCCGGGCCCGACCGGGCGCCCACCCCGCGCCACCCCGCACCG
>NZ_JAALGE010000022.1 GCF_011057645.1 Marisediminicola senii
GCCCACAACGGCCCCCACCACCCCCACCACCCCCACCACCCCCACCACCCCCGCCGCGCACGCCGCCTCCACCTCACCGGACGCCGCCCCCGACATCGCCCCCGACCCCACCCCGGTCCCCGACAACGAGTGGCTCTGGCTGCTCGCCCACGACAACGCCCCCGAGCCCGACGCGCTCGAGCTGCTGCTGGCGGCGGTCGAGATCGCGCCGTCGGTCTCCATCGCCGGACCCAAGCTCATGCAGTGGTCGCAATCCGACGTAATCTCCGAGTTCGGCGAGTCGATGACGAAGTTCGGGGCATCCGTCGACCTCGTCGACGACGAACTCGACCAGTCGCAGCACGACGTGCAGGACGACATCCTCGGCGTCTCCGCGTCCGGCATGCTCGTGCGGCGCTCGCTCTGGACCGAGCTCGGCGGCTTCGACGAAGCCCTGCCATCCATCGACGCGTCCCTCGACTTCTCGGTGCGCGCCCGCCTCGCCGGGCACCGCGTCGTCGTCGTTCCCGACGCCAGGGTCGCCAGCGCAGGCGGACCCCACCTCTTCGGCCGGCGCACCATCTCCGAGGCGCGCCGCGCCCGCATCGCCCGCACCGCGCAGCTGCACCGCCGCCTCGTCTACGCCCGCGGGTTCGCGCTTCCCCTGCACTGGCTCACCCTCGTGCCGCTCGCCATCCTCCGCTCGCTGTGGCACCTCGTCGCCAAGCGCCCCGAGGTCATCAGCGGGGAGTTCTCCGCGGCCCTCGAGGTGGCGTTCTCGGGCGGGGAGGTCACCGCCGCCCGCCGCGCACTCCGTCGCACGAGAACCGCGAAATGGTCGTCGATCGCGCCGCTGCGCCTCACCTCACGGCAGGCGAGGGAGAACCGCATCCGCCAGGCAGACCGCGCCCCCGCGGCCGAACCGATCGTGGCCCGCGAAGACCGGGTCAGCTTCGTCGGCGGCGGAGCGCCGTGGGTCATGCTGGGCCTCGCGGTCGTCGGCCTGGTCGCGTTCGGGCGCCTCATCCCCGCGCAGACCCTCGTCGGCGGTGCCCTGCTCCCGCTCAGCGACACCGCCGCCGCACTCTGGGCGCAGGTGGGCTATGGATGGCGCGACATCGGGGTCGGCTTCACCGGCGCCGCGGATCCGTTCACCGCCGTGCTCGCCGTCATGGGATCCCTCACCTTCTGGCAGCCCTCCTACTCCATCGTGCTGTTCTACCTGGTGGCGCTGCCCCTGGCCTCGGTGTCCGCCTGGTTCGCCGCGCGCCGACTCTCCGACCGGCCGTGGCTCCCCGCCGTGGCCGGAGTGCTCTGGGGCGTCGCCCCGCCGTTCCTCGATTCACTCGACTACGGACACCTCGGCGCTGCGATCGCCCATGTGCTGCTGCCATGGCTCGTTCTGCTGGCACTCGGGGCACGCCGGTCGTGGGCCGCGTCTGCCGGCACCGCCCTGCTGTTCGCCGTGGTCGCGGCATCCGCCCCCGTCATCATTCCCGCGCTGCTGGTCGGCTGGATCGCCCTCATCGTGGCCAGGCCACGCGGCGCGCACCGCCTGGTCGGCATCCCGATCCCGGCCGCCCTGCTCTTCGCCCCCCTCGTCGTCGACCAGCTCGCGCGCGGCAATCCGCTCGCGCTGTTCGCCGAACCTGGCGTGCCGGTGCCGTTCGCCCAGTCGACCGGAATCCAGCTGGCCTTCGGTGCGGCGGGCGGCGGCTCGAACGGGTGGACGTCGCTGCTGCAGCAGCTGCAGTTCTCCGGTTCCGCGGCTCCATACGTCGTCGCCGCACTGCTCCTCCCGCTCGGGGCGCTGGCCGCGATGTCGCTGTTCGTCAAGGGCTCGCATCGCGCCATTCCTGCCCTCTCGGTCGCCCTGCTCGGCTATGCCACGGCCGTGCTCGCTTCGCGCGTCGACGTCGCCAGCGTGGGACCCGAGACCGTGGGCATCTGGACCGGCGCCGCCCTCAGCCTCTACTGGATGGGCCTGCTCGGCGCAGCGCTCGTCTCGCTCGACGCCATCAAGGACTCCGCGAACGGCTCGGCCGTACTGCTCGGCGTCGCCTCGGTGCTCGTCGTGCTCCCGCTCATCACCGCGGCGCTGGCCGGGGCGTCCCCCGTGCAGCCCGGCATCGGACGCCTCCTCCCCGCCTTCGTCGACGCCGAGGCGAACACCCTGCCCGACACCGGAACCCTGCTGATCGAGCCGCGCGGCGACGACGCCCTCACGGTCACCGTGCAGCGCGGCCGCGGAACGACGCTCGACGACCAGTCGACCCTGCAGGCCACGGCGACCGAGGTCAGCGCCGACGAGCGCCTGCTCTCGGTGCTCGCGGGCAACCTCTCCTCCCGCAGCGGCCGCGACGTCGAGTCCGACCTGCGCGACCTCGGCATCCGGTTCATCGTGCTCTCCGCCCCCGACGGCGACCCGATCGCCCTGACTGCCACCGAGGACGAAGAGGTCACCGGTGGCCAGGACGACGACACAGTGGATGCCGGCGCCGACCCCGACGCGGCCACCGACGGTTCGGCCACCGACGAGCCGGGCACCGCGTCACCCGACACTGACGGGTCCGACACCGGTTCCGGCACCGACGGCGACGGAACGGGCACCGGCACCACCGAGCCCGCGGTCGACGATCCGGAGCGACTCGCGAACGAGGCGACCTTCGTGCGGGTGCAGGAGGCCCTCGATGGCAACCCGATCCTGGTGCCCGTCGGCGAGACCAGCAACGGTCTGCTGTGGCGCTTCGACGGCGTCGACGACGAACCGACCGACGCGGGTGCGGGGCCGGGTAATACCGACACGGTCGGCGGCACGCTGCTGCTCGTCGTCCAGGGCATCGTCTTCGGGGCCACGCTGCTGCTCGCCATCCCCACGACGAAGCGCCGCAAGCGACAGGTAGCGCGCGGCACGGCGGCCGACGTTCCCGCCCGCACCTTCGAGGAGCCGACGGATGACTGACCGCGACGACACCACCCCCGTGAACCCCACGCCGGCGGATGCGACGCCCGGCACCGGCGCTCCCGGTACGGGCGCACCCGGCACTGGAGCACCCGGTACCGGCGCTCCCGACACGGGCGCACCCGGTACAGCCCCGTCCGGCACCGTCCCGCCCGGCGCCAGCACGCCGAATCGCTCCGCTCCTGCCCACGCGGCATCGTTCGACGCTGATTACAGCGACTCGCAGACCGCCCCTGAACCGACCGGGTCCGAGTACGACGAGCCATCGTCGCTCGAATCGGTGCACGTGCGGGACGACGTGCCGGAGCCGCCCCGGCGGCCGTCGCGAAGCACCGTCATCTCGGTCGGCGCCCGCGGTCTGGCCGGAGTGGTCGGACTCGCGATCGCGGTCGTCGCCATCGCCGGCGCCACCGTCGTCGAGCTGCCGTCGTACCGCATCACGCCACCCTCCGTACTGGTGAGCCCCACCGCGGCCGAGCAGCAGCGCGTCTGCCCCGGCCCGCTGCTGCGCCTGGGCAACGCCGACCAGGGCGCGAGCGCAGTCACCTCCGACGGGCAGGCCCAGGTGGCCTTCACCGCTGAGCCGGGGGATGCCACGGCCAGCGACCTCCCGACGACGGAGAACACTGCCGGGGTCGCCCCCCTCGTGCTGACGCTTCCCCCGGTGGGCGGCACTGCCGCGTCACCCGAATCCGCGCTTCCCGCCGATCCCGACGCCGCACTCGACATCGACCCCACCCTCACCGGCAGCCAGTCGCAGGCCATCCAGTCCACCGACCTCACCGGATTCGCCGCCGCCGAGTGCGCCGAGGCCAGCGCCGAGTCCTGGCTCGTGGGCGGCTCGACCATCACCGGCCGCACCACCCTGGTCAGCGTGACGAACCCGACGACCGTCATCGCGACGGTCGCCATGACGATCTACGGGGAGGACGGCATCGTCGCGGCACCCGGTGCCGAGGGCGTCGTCGTCGAGCCCGGGGAGCAGCGCATCTTCTCCCTCGCCGGGTTCGCCGGAACCATCGAGTCTCCCGTCGTGCGCGTGCAGAGCCGCGGCGGACTGGTCGTCGCCAGCCTGGTGCAGGAGACCGTGCGCGGTCTGCAGACCGGTGGAGTCGACATCGTCGGAACGTCGGAGGCGGCATCCACCACCACCGTCATTCCCGGCGTCGTGATCGACACCGCCGATCGTGTCGCGGCCGCGCAGTCCACCGACGGCTACACCGACCTCCAGCCGACCATCCGGGTCGTCGCGCCCGACACTGCAGAGGCGACCCTCGAGGTGACGGTCACCCCCGAGCAGGCCGGCGGCGAAGATGCCGCCACCAGCTTCGAGGTGGACGTCGAACCCGGGGAGGTCACCGAGCTGCCGCTGCAGGGCGTGGCAGACGGCCGGTACTCGGTCTCGATCGTCTCGACGTCGCCCGTCGTCGCGGGCGTTCGCGTCAGCACGGTCACCGAGGCGGGCCCGAACGACTTCGCCTGGCTGCCATCCACGCGCGCGCTGGGCGAGCGGGCCCTCGTCAGTGTCGCGCCCGGGCCGTCGCCGCGGTTGAGCCTCGCCAATACCGGCGGGGCCGACGCGACCGTCGAGGTCGTGGCATCCGGAGCTCAGGACGGCGACGCGACCGGCGAGACCGACAAGACGGTCACCGTGCCGGCCGGCGGAACGGCGTCAATCGAGGTCGCCGCGGGCAGCGACCTCGTGCTGACGGGAGCGGAGGGCCTCGGCGCCACGGTCACGTACCTGGGCGACGGGCAGCTGTCGTCATTCCGGGTCACCCCGCCCGGGCCCGCGTCGCGCGACATCACGATCTACCCGTAGCGACCCGTCCATTCGATGCGACCCGTCGCGGGGTGGTGCCGGTGCCGTCCGCGCCTCGCCCGGCGGGGGACTCACCGCTGCGGACCGACTAGCGACGCGAGTTCTGCCGGTGGGCGCAGGTGCGTCAGGGCAGGTGCCGGAACCGGTCGGGCGCGAGGTCCCACGGGTCCTTGCCCAGCAACTCGGCGACCGCGCGGAACACCGACGTCTCGACGAGCATCCGCCGCTGCAGCTCGTCGACGCGGCGCGCGCGGGCGAGTCGCTCGATGGGCAGCCTAAACAGCACTACCCGGCGCTCGGGCGCGACGACGAGCCACCGGTCGACGCCCGTCGCACCGACCGACCTGGGCAGGTCGGCCACCTCGAACGTCACGTCGGCGAGCTCGTCCTCCCACAGGTCCCTGAGGTACTCGGCGGTCGCGGCGACCGTGCCCTCGAACACGTCGGCGCGGGAATTGAGCGGGGGCAGGAACGGTCCGGTGACGGCCGAACGGATGCCGCGGCCGTGCCTATCCCGGGATGCCCCTCGCCCCGAGGGCCGCGAATGATCGCGGCGGGATGTTCCAGCCATCCGATCAGTCTAGGCGCGGCATCCACGTGTCCGGTGGGTCGCACCGGGCTGGCTGCCGGCCCGTCATAGTGTGGGCCGAATGAACGCACGGCTCTGCAGCAAGGTCACCTGCTCGCGCGACGCGGTGTCGACCCTCACCTACGACTACGCCGACCAGCTGGCGGTGCTCGGGCCCCTCAGCTATACGGTCGAGCCGCACACCTACGACCTATGCTCGATGCACTCCGAGAAGCTGTCCCTCCCTCGGGGGTGGCAGGTTATTCGGCACGTTCTCATGCGTGACCTAGGCTTCTCGGCATGACCGATGCCCGCACCGCCCCCATCGACCTCGCACCATTCATCAAGGCGTACGACGTCCGCGGACTGGTCGGATCGCAGCTCACCCCCGAGGTCGTCACCGCCCTCGGAGCGGCCTTCGCCGACGAGGTGGGCACCCCCGGAAGCGCCGTGGTCGTCGGGCACGACATGCGCGACTCCTCGCCGGGATTCGCCGCGGCTTTCGCCGACGGCGTCATGGCCAGGGGAGTGAACGTCGTCTCGATCGGACTCTGCTCGACCGACGAGACCTACTTCGCGTCGGGGCACCTCGACCTTCCCGCGGCGATGTTCACGGCGAGCCACAACCCCGCGACCTACAACGGCATCAAGTTCAGTCGCGCGGGTGCCAAGGGCATCAGCTTCGACACCGGCCTCGAGGCGATCCGCGACCGCGCGACCGCGTTCCTCGCCGGCGGCATCGAGACCCTCGCTACCCCGGGGTCGCTCGAGAACGTGGATGTGCTGACGGACTACGCGACCTACCTGCGCAGTCTCGTCGACCTCCGTGGCATCCGCCCCATTCGTGTCGTCGTCGACGCCGGCAACGGAATGGGCGGGTTCACGGTGCCCGCCGTGCTCGGCGAGGCGGCCGGGCTCGAGGCGCTGCCGATCGAGGTCATTCCGCTGTACTTCGAACTCGACGGAACGTTCCCCAACCACGAGGCGAACCCGCTCGACCCGGCGAACATCGTCGACCTGCAGGCCGCCGTCGTCGAGCACGGCGCCGACCTCGGACTCGCCTTCGACGGCGACGCCGACCGCTGCTTCGTCGTCGACGAGAAGGGCGACGCGGTCACCCCGTCGGCCCTCGCCGCGATCGTCGCGCTGCGGGCGATCGAGCGCGAGCAGGTGAAGAAGACCGGCGACGAGATCGTCGTGCTGCACAACCTCATCACCTCGCGCATCGTGCCGGAGACGATCCAGGGTGCGGGCGGCGTGGCCGTGCGCACCAAGGTCGGGCACTCGCTGATCAAGGACGAGATGGCCTCCACGGGCGCGATCTTCGGCGGCGAGCACTCGGCGCACTACTACTTCAAGGAATTCTGGGGAGCGGATAACGGCATGCTCGCCGCGATGTACCTGCTCGCCGAGTACGGGCACAACTCCGAGGCGATGTCGGTGATCTCGGAGCGGTACACGCCGTACGCGCTGAGCGGCGAGATCAACTCGACTGTGACCGACATCCCGGCCGCGTACGCGCGCATCGTGGACGCGTTCACAGGCGTCGGCGACTTCGACGAGCTGGACGGCCTCACGGTGACCGGCATCGTGCCGCAGGACGACGCGTTCTGGTGGTTCAACGTGCGCCCCTCGAACACGGAGCCGCTGCTGCGCCTCAACGTCGAGGCCGGGTCGCTCGCCGAGATGGAGCGCATCCGCGACACCGTGCTGGGGCTCATCCGCACGTAGTGCGTGGTGGGGCGGGCCGCGGTGGGGCGGGCCGCGGTGCGTCGGCTGCGGTGCGGGGCGGGCCGCGGCGCCGGCCTTGTGTCTCGCGTCCGCGCGCTTCACCAAAACGAAGGAACTTCTGTCGTCGATGCCGGAAACGGTGTCCCTGTGGCCCGCCTCGGCCCGTTTCTCCGTCGTTTTCGTCGATTGCCGTGGTAGGTGTCTCGTGCCGGGGTCGCGGTGCCGCCGCATCCACCAAAACGAAGGAACTTCTGTCGCCGACGCCGGTAACGGTGTCTCTGGGGCCCGCCTCGCGCAGTAACTCCTTCGTTTTCGCTACCACCGCGGCATACCACCGCACCCCGCACCCCGCACACCCCACCCCCTCCCACCGCGGCAGGCGTCCGCTCGGCAAAGGCTGCGATGATGTCAGCATGACTCTCGCTGCAACCCCAGCTACCGACGCGTCGCTCGCGTCAGCCACCACCGCCCCCGCGACGCCCCTGTCGCCGCCGGCCGCGACCGTGCCGTCCGCCATGCCCGACGCGCCGTCCGCCGCCCCGTTCGTCGCGCCGCCCGCGGGCATCGCCGCCGACTCCGCCGGACTTCCGTACGCGATCCGCGACATCTCCCTCGCCGAGGCCGGCCGCCACCAGATCCGCCTCGCCGAGAACGAGATGCCCGGACTCATGGCCCTCCGCGAGGAATTCGGCCAGACCCGCCCCCTCGCCGGCGCACGCATCGCGGGCAGCCTGCACATGACCGTGCAGACCGCCGTGCTCATCGAGACCCTCGTCGCGCTCGGCGCGCAGGTGCGCTGGGCGAGCTGCAACATCTTCTCCACGCAGGACGAGGCCGCCGCAGCCACCGTCGTCGGCCCCGACGGCACGCCAGACGCCCCCGCGGGCGTCCCGGTATTCGCCTGGAAGGGCGAAACGCTCGAGGAGTACTGGTGGTGCACTACTCAGATCTTCGACTGGTCAGCCGCGATGGATGCCTCGGGCGACACGTTCGCCGGACCTAACATGATCCTCGACGACGGGGGCGACGCCACCATCCTCGTCCACAAGGGGCGGGAGTTCGAAGCGGCTGGCGTCGTGCCGGATGCCACCGACGCCGACACCCACGAATGGCGCGTGATCCTCGACACGCTCCGCGCCTCGCTCGAGACGAGCACCGACCGCTGGACCCGTATCGGCGACGAGATCCAGGGCGTCACCGAGGAGACCACGACCGGCGTGCACCGCCTCTACGACCTCGCGAAGTCCGGCGAGCTGCTGTTCGCCGCGATCAACGTCAACGACTCGGTCACCAAGAGCAAGTTCGACAACAAGTACGGCATCCGCCACTCCCTCCCCGACGGCCTCAACCGCGCCACCGACGTGCTCATCGGCGGCAAGGTCGCGTTCGTCGCCGGATACGGCGACGTCGGCAAGGGTGCAGCCGAAGCACTCCGCGGCCAGGGCGCCCGGGTCATCGTCAGCGAGATCGACCCGATCTGCGCGCTCCAGGCTGCGATGGACGGCTACCAGGTCACCACCATCGAGAGCGTTCTGGACCAGGTCGACATCTTCGTCACCGGAACCGGCAACGAGAACGTCATCACCGTCGATCACCTGCTCGGTATGAAGCACCTCGCGATCGTCGCCAACGTCGGGCACTTCGACAACGAGATCGACATCGCGGGCCTCGAGAGAGTCGACGGCGCCGAGCGCATCGAGATCAAGCCGCAGGTGCACGAGTGGCGCCTGCCGTCGGGGCGAGCCGTACTCGTCCTATCGGAGGGACGCCTGATGAACCTGGGCAATGCGACGGGGCATCCATCATTCGTCATGAGCAACTCGTTCACTAACCAGGTGCTCGCGCAGATCGAACTCTTCGCGAACGGGGAGGAATACCCGGTCGGAGTGTTCGTGCTTCCGAAGTACCTCGACGAGAAGGTTGCGCGCCTGCACCTCGACGCCCTCGGCGTCACGCTCACCCGCCTCACCCCCGAGCAGGCCGGGTACATCGGCGTCGAGCCCGACGGCCCGTACAAGGTGGACCACTACCGCTACTGATCCGCTGCTGCCGGTCGGTCGCATCGTTGCCGTGTCGACGGGCGCTTCGTTCTTCGGAACGGGGCGCCCGTCGTCGTTCTGCGGCATGAAGCCGAGCCCGTTGCGCGACGCCCGATGACCGGTGCAGCGCCGTGCCGGCGGCCCCTCGCCGTCGCGCGCTCGTCACCGCCCTGGGCCGCTCAGTCGCCGGGGTCGAGCGTTCCCGTGATGCGGGTGACGGTCGCGCCGCCGACCCAGGTCTCGCCGTCGCGCTGGTCGATATGGATGCGTCCGGCCCGCCCCACCGCACGTCCCTGTGCAGCCACATACGACGACGGGGCGATGCCCTCCGTGATGAGCCACTGCGCGATGCCCGCGTTGAGGCTGCCCGTCACGGGATCTTCGGGCACGCCGAGGTCCGGCACGAAACCGCGGACCTCGAACGCGGCGTCGGCGGCAGCATCCATGCCACGGTCTGGATGGAGGCCGACGACGCCGACCGCGAGTCCGCGCATGGCGGTGAAGTCGGGGTCGATGGCGAGGACGGATGCTGCGGAATCGAGCAGCACGCCGATCCAGCCCGGCCCGTTGTCGATCCACTGGTGCCCGACGATCGCGGAGGCGTCGACGCGCAGGCTCGCGATCACGCGGTCGAGGGTCTCCGGGTCGAGCGGACCGGTGCGGCGCAGCGGCGGTGCGGCGAACGCGAGTCGCCCGCCGTCACGGCGAAGGGCGACGAGGCCGACGCCGCACTCCTGCACGATGGCGTCCGGATCGCGGGGACGGCCACCCCGTTCCAGCCAGGCGTGGCAGCTGCCGAGGGTCGGGTGCCCGGCGAACGGCAACTCGCCGCCCGGGGTGAAGATGCGGAGGCCGTAGTCGGCGTTCCGGTCTCGCGGGGCGACGAGGAAGGTGGTTTCCGAGAGGTTGGTCCACCGCGCGAACGCGGCCATCTCGGCATCCGTCATGCCGTCGGCGTCATGCACCACCGCGACGGGGTTGCCGCCGAACGGCGTCTCGGAGAACACGTCCACCTGGGAGAACTGTCGCGTCGTCACCGCTCGATTCTACGAGTGGCGCAGTGCGGCGCGCGGCTCGACGCCCTGCCGCGTGCCGCCCGGTGGCGCGGCGCCCGACGTGTGACGAAAACGAAGGAACTTCTTGCATCCGGGCCGCGATCGGTACCCATCCGGCACGGTCGACGCAGTTTCTCCGTCGTTTTCGTTACCAGCCGCGCTGTCCACCGCGCGGTACCAGCCCCCGCGCTACTCCCGCACCGGAAACCCATGCGGCAGCCCGCCGAGCACGGGCGCCAGCTGCTCGCGCCGCTCCTGCTCGAGCTGCAGCGCGGCGAACTCGCGGTCGCGACGGATCGCGGTGATGGCGAGCAGCAGCGCCTCGGGGTGCGCCGATGGCACGGGGCTCACATAGGGAGCCGCCTCCGCGGCGAGCTCCCGGCCGACCCGGTCGCGGGCCGGCGGCAGCATCGCGCTCGCCTGCAGCAGGAACGACGAGATGCGGCGGCTCAGCCGGTCCGGCATGCGCGCGACGTCGGCGACGGTTGCCCACTCCGAGAGTTCCGGCGGCACCGTGAACACCGGGTCTTCGATTCGCTTGACGCGCTCGTTCTGGCTATAGGTGCCGGCGAGGAGGTCGCCGAGGCGCTTCGATCGGGTGTTGAGCAGCCCGAACATCGCGGCGAACCCGCCGATGGTCATGTAGATCTCGAGAAACCCGGTCAGCGCCCGGATCAGCGCGTGCCTGAAGCCGATCGATCCGCCGTCGTCCCGCACCACGCGCGCACCGATCGCCCACTTGCCGAGCGACTTACCGTGCGTGATGGTCTCCACGGCGGTGGGCAGCGCAATCGTCACGGTCACGATGAGCGCGATGGTCACCGCCTGCAGGGTCGCCTCGTCGAGCGACAGTCCGATCGCAGGGCTCGAGATGAGCAGCAGCACCCCGACCACGAGCACGACGGTAGTGAGGAAGTCGATGATGGCGCCCGCACCCCGCAGCACGAAGCTCGACGACCGCAGGTCGAGCGCGACGGCCTCCCCGGTGACGAGCTCGTCGTCGTCCGCGTGGTCGTCATCGAGCGCGATCCGCTGGGGCATGTCTAGTATTCAAACAGATGGATCTTGACGCATACTCCGCCGCGCACCGCGATGAGTGGGAGAAACTTGCCCAGTTCGGCCGGCGCCGCACCTTCACCGGCGCCCAGTCCGACGAGTTGATCGACAGCTACCAGGCCGGCACGGCCCAGCTCTCCGCCATCCGCAGCACCGCAGGGCAGTCCGTGCAGGGCGACCGCCTGTCGCTCTACCTCAGCCGTGCCCGCCTGCGCTTCACCGGCGCGAGCGCGAACGTCGCGAGCCAGCTGCCCCGCTTCTTTCTCGTACAGCTCCCCGCCGCGCTGTACCGGGTGCGGTGGGCGAGCATCGCCGTCGCCGCCGCCACCGTGCTCATCGGGCTGCTCACCGCCCTCTGGTACATCCAGAACCCGGTGCTGCTCGAGAGCGTGGGCACCGAGGAGCAGCGCCGCGCCTACGCCGAGACCGAGTTCATCGGCTACTACTCCGCGAACCCCGAGGGCGCATTCGCCGGCCAGGTCTGGACCAACAACGCCTTCATCGCCGCGCAGTGCATCGCGTTCGGCGTCACCGGACTATGGGTGCCGTACGTCATCGTGCAGAACGCCCTCGGCCTCGGGCAATCCGCCGCCGTGATGAACGAGTTCGGGCGCCTCGGCGACTTCTTCCTCTACATCTCCCCACACGGCCAGCTCGAGCTGTACAGCGTCTTCGTCGCCGCGGCCACCGGCCTGATGATCTTCTGGGCCTGGGTCGCACCCGGCCCGCGCACCCGCCTCACCGCGCTCGCCGACGACGCCCGCGCCCTGTTCACGATCGTGATCGGGCTCATCCTCGCGCTGCTCGTGTCCGGCATCATCGAGGGCTACGTCACCCGCCAGGACTGGCCGTGGCCCGTCAAGATCGGCATCGGCACCGTCGCCCTGGTGGCATTCCTGTACTACCAGTGGGTGCAGGGGGGACGGATGCATCGCGCCGGCGAGACCGGAGACCTCGACGAATTCGACGCAGGGGCCCGCCGCCTCGTCGCCGCGTAGGCCCGGGGCAGCGAACCCCTCTCGCCCGAGGCTCCCGCCGAACGGTGTGAGTCCACCCGCAGGGGCCCGCCGCCTCGTCGCCGAGTAGGCCCCGGGTAGGGCCCGGCCGGGCCCAGGCACCCGCCACCGCCCCTACAGCCGCCCGGCCCGCTTCAGCGCGATGTACCGGTCCGCGACCGCGGGCGGCAGGTCCTCGGGGGAGCCGGTCACGACGTCCGCGCCGAGCTGCCGCAGCGCCGCGGATACCCGCGCGGTGTCGAGCGCTGCCCGCTCGGCCGCCGCCGCCCGGTACACCTCGGTGCGGTCGCCACGGCTGGTCACAGCCTCGAGCACGTCGGGGTCGGTGACCGACGCCACCAGCACGAGGTGCTTCTTCGTCAGCTGCGGCATCACCGAGAGCAGCCCGCGCGATGCACCGGGCGCATCGACCGAGGTCATCAGCACCACGAGCGACCTGGTCGTGGTCACCGAGCGCACGAGCCCCGGCACCGCGGCCCAGTCCATCTCGATCAGCTCCGGCTGGATCGGCGCCATCGTGGTCACCATGCGGTTCAGCAGTTCCGCGCCGACGGCGCCCTGGATGCGCCCGCGGATGCGACGGTCGTAGATCACCGTGTCGACGCGGTCGCCCGCGCGGCTGGCCAGCGCGGCGAGCAGCAGCGACGACTCGAATGCGGTGTCGATGCGGGGCTCGTTGGCGATGCGCGCGGCGGAGGTGCGTCCGCTGTCGATCACGATCACGACCCGACGGTCGCGCTCGGGCCGCCAGGTGCGCACGACGAGTCCCGCCGACGCGCTCGCCGAGGCGCTCGCGACCTGCGCGCCCCGCCTCGCGGTCGCCCGCCAGTCGATCGACCGCACGTCGTCGCCGCGTACGTATTCGCGCAGGCTGTCGAACTCGGTGCCCTGCCCTCGCACCTGCACGCTGGTGGCGCCGTCGAGCTCGCGCAGCCGGGCGAGCCGAGACGGCAGGTGCTTGCGGGAGGCGAACGGCGGCAGTACGCGCACCACGCCTTCCTCGGCGATGGTGGCCTGCCGCGCGACCAGCCACAGCGGGCCGAACGACCGGATGGTCACGTGCGCCGCGCGGCGCTCCCCGCGACGGAACGGCGTCAGCGTCGTCAGGACGTTCCGCCGCTCGCCCGCGGGAATCGACACCCGCGCCCGGGTCGGGGCGGCGCCGGCCGACGGCTGCCAGGCGTCTCGAACGATTCCCCGGATGCCGCGGCGCCCGGTATTCGTCACAATCAGCGTGCTGCGCACACTCTCGCCCAGGCGCATGCTCTGCGGAACCTCCCGCGCCAGCGTCACCGCGCGCGGCGACCCGGCGAGCACGAGGTCGACTGCGGCCAGGGCGATCGCGAACGCGAGCCAGGCGATCATTGCCGCGGCGCTGTCGAATACCACCACCGGAACGATGCCGACCGCGACGAGAACGACGAACCACCCGGAGATCGCCACTAGATCGGCACCTGCACCTGCTGCAGGATCGAGCGGAGGATGGTGTCGGCCGAGACCCCCTCGAGCTCCGCCTCCGGGCGCAGCTGGATGCGGTGCCGCATCACCGGCAGCACCATGGCCTGGATGTGGTCGGGCGTCACGCCGTCCGAGCCGGTAAGCCACGCCCACGACTTGGCCGCGGAGAGCAGCGCGGTCGATCCGCGGGGCGAGACGCCGAGGCGCACCGACGGGCTCTCGCGGGTCGCGCGGGCGAGGTCGACGGCGTAGCCGACCACGTCGGGACTCGCCCCCACCGTCTGCACGAGGGCCTGGGCATCCGCCAACTGCCCTGCCGAAAGCACCGGGGTCACGCCGGCGCCCGCGAGGTCGCGGGGGTTGAAGCCCGCCGCGTGCCGGCGCAGCACCTCGACCTCGGTCGCCCGGTCCGGCAAGTCGAGCACGAGCTTGAGCAGGAACCGGTCGAGCTGCGCCTCGGGCAGCGTGTAGGTCCCCTCGTACTCGATGGGGTTCTGGGTGGCGGCGACCATGAACGGCGCGGGGAGCTGTCGCGACACACCGTCAACCGAGACCTGGCGCTCCTCCATCGCCTCGAGCAGCGCGGACTGCGTCTTCGGGGGTGTGCGGTTGATCTCGTCGGCGAGCATGATGTTCGTGAACACCGGGCCCTTGCGGAACTCGAAATCCCCGGCCCGGCTGTCGTAGACCAGCGACCCGGTCACGTCACCCGGCATCAGGTCGGGCGTGAACTGCACGCGCGTGGTCTCGAGGCTCAGCGCGTGGCTGAGCGACCTCACGAGCAGCGTCTTCGCGACGCCGGGCACTCCCTCGAGCAGCACGTGCCCGCCCGACAGTAGGGCGATGAGCAGCCCGGTGACGGCGCCGTCCTGCCCGACCACGGCCTTGCCGACCTCCGTGCGAACCTGCGCGAAAGAATTTCTGAGTTCGGTGGTCATGCGGTGTCTCCCGGTCGTGATGTCGGTCGGTCGTGGTGTGGTCGGTCGGTGAGGGGTGAGCCGTGGTCGGTGGTCGAGTATTTCGCCACACTGGTGGCGGTGTTCGCGGGGGCGGGGTGGCAGGACGGGTGGGTCATGGCCGTGCCGCCGCATCCACCCTGGCTTCGAGCGCGAGCAGCTCGTCGCTGAGGCGCACCAGGTCGGCATCGGTGCGGGGAACCCCGTCGACGAGCAGCCCGCGAATGGCGGTGCGGTCGGATGCCACGAGCGCGGCCACCGCGGCCACCACCGTGTCGACTCCCGCCGACGGCGGCAGACCGCATACCGTCGCGAGGCGGGCGATGGTGCCGATGCGCAGCGCGTCGAGAGCGTGCAACCGCGCCGACCCCCGCTGATACAGGCGGGCGCGGCCTTCCATGGTCTCGCTGGCGCGCACCACCACGGGCAGGTTCTCGATCACCAGTGGACCGAACCGGCGGCCCCGCCAGAACGCGGCGGCGAGCACGGTGGCGGTGAGCAGCAGGATGGCGGGCGTCAGCCAGTCCGGGGTGAGCTCGCCCGGCGTGGGCGGGCCGTCGACGTCGGCGGCGGATGGCAGGTACCAGACGAGCGTGTCGTTCGCGCCGAGCAGGGTGAGCGCGAATGCGGCGTTGTCGCGATCGGCGATGGCGCCGTTCGTGAGCGCGTCGGTCGCGCCGACGATGGTGACGCTCGTGCCGGTGTCGGTGCCGGTGTCGGTACCGGAGTCCGCACCAGAGTCGGAGTTGGCCCCGGTGCCCGCGTCGGTGTCCGCACCGCCCGCTCCGGCAACCGTGTCGATCCGCACCAACGAGTACGCGTCGTCGGCATCGTCGCTGTCGCTCGCCAGGCAGAGCGAGATCCTCGAACTCGATTCGCCCACATCCGCGTCGGGCTCGGCAAGGGCGCCCGGCCCCGGCGTGAACCGGTACGACGACCCGCCCGGCGAGACCTCGCCCTCGAGCTCGGTCGTGCCGAGCACGCACGCCGACGCCTCTGGCGACACCGCGAGCGGGTCGTCGTCGGGGGTCCCCGCCGCGCTCACCCCGGGGGCCAGCGCCTGCAGCATGCCGAAGCTCGGGTCGATCACCACGAGGTCGTCGGCGAGGTCGGGTAGCGCCTCGAGCTGCTCGGCCTCCAGCATGTCGTCGATGTCATGCACGAGCACGGTCGCTGAACCCCGGTTCGTGGATGCCGCCTCTTCCGTCTCGGCGAGGCTCCCGGTCACCACGACATCGATGCCCCGCTCGCGCAGCACCTCGGCGACGGCCATCGTGCCCCCGGGGGCCGGGCTGGTCGGCGACAGCGGGGTCGTGTCGTCCGACGCGCCGACGAGCAGCAGCGCGCCCGTGGCGACGAGCGCCACGAACAGTGCGGCGACGAGCCAAAAGGAGACGCGGCGGGTGCCCTGCCGCACGGTCGGCGTGAGCACGGCGGGTCCGGGCGCGGTCGTCGTCGACGCGGCTGCCGTGGGCCCCGACGCCGCGCGCCCAGATCCTGCGCGCCCGGATGCGCCGGGCGCGCCGGCAGGGGGAACGGTGGGCGGCGAGAAGGTCATGCGGTCACGTCCGTAGTCACGGCGGAGCCGGAGAAGTTCGGCTGCGCGGACCGTACCCGCTTCTCGAGGGCCGCAACGCGCTGCCACGCTTCCACGGATCCGGGGCGTGACAGGTAGCGCACCTCGTCGAAGCTGCGGGCGGATGCCGCGAGCTCGTCGGCCTCGTCGGTGAAGTACCGCGCGGCATCGACCGCGAATGCCGTCGCGGTCGTGCCAGGGGTGGTCTGCAGTACCGCGCGTTCCGCGAGGCCGCGCGCGATGCAGCGGAACATCTCCTCGATCGCGAGCGGCCAGTCGCTCGCCGCGGCCGCCTTCTGGGCCGCCGTGCGCATCGCCGCGGCATCCCGGGCATCGTCATCGCCGAATAGCGCCCCGGTCGCGGCGCTGCGGCGGTTGAGCCGCGGGGGACCGAAGAACAGGTAGGCGGCCACGATCGCGGCCAGCACGAGCAGCACCACCACGGCGGCGAGCACCGACGGGGTGCCGCCCACCCCGGCCTCGAGCAGCCCCTGGAACCACTCCCACACCGCAGACGCCGCGCGGTCGAACCACGACGGCTCCGCCTCGCGGTAGGCGGGCTCGGCGAGTTCTCGCACCAGCCAGTCCCTGGCCTCGTCCGGTGTCGGGTCGAGGGGAGTAGCCGCGATCACGAGGCGGGCGCGTCAGCGCGCCGTATCGCCATCACGAGCTCACGCTGTCGCACCGGGCTCACGCCGTCGCATACGGGTCGGGCAGGTCGAGCGCCCCCGACTGCTTGGCCTCCACGAACCGGGCGAGCTCGAGGTCGAGGCCCTCCTTGCGGATGCGCTGGTCGATGTAGAGCAGCGCCGTCGTCGCCGACTGGATGACGAGCGCGATGGCGCTGACCACCAGGGTCACGACGACGAGCACGAGGTAGCCGAGGCCGAGGAGGACCAGCATCGTGGTCTCCTCACCCGTCGGGGCGAACATCACGGGCAGGAACGACACCAGCAGCTGCACGGGCGCGGTGACGATCGAGGTGGCGATGTTGATGATGAGGGCGACGAGCAGCAGGATGCCGAGGGTCTTCCAGAACGACCGGTTCGTCAGGGCCCACGACCTGGCCATCGCCTGTCGGATAGTGGTTCGCTCGAGCATGATCACGCTGGGTACGAAGGCCAGCTTGGTGCCGAGGAACGCGTACAGCACGATGAGGCCGAGGACCAGCAGGATGCCGAGGGCCACCCCGACGCCGATACCCGCGTCACCGCCCAGGGCGACCGCGCCCACGACGATACCGGCGGCGATGCCGATGCCCAGCAGGATGGCGAGGGTCAGCAGCACGGTGTAGCCGGCGACGGCCCAGACGCGGCCCTTGGCCATCGCCCACAGCTGCGGGAAGCGCAGTTTCTCGCCGAGCGACTGGCGGGAGACCTCGAGCACGAGGATGCCCTGCAGGAACCCGGTCGCGACGATGGAGAGGCCGACCGGGATCAGCGACGACAGCAGGATGGTCGCGATCGATCCGGCGGCGATCTCGTCGGCGTCGGCCGACGTCGACGCGAAGTCGATCCGGCTGACGCTGAACCAGGTCGCGAGCCCGACCACGAGTAGGGTCAGGAACAGCAGGCCGCCCTGGATGAGCAGGCTGATGCCGAAGGTCGGCCGGGGGTTGCGGCGCAGTGCCTGGTACGGCGCTCCGAGGATGGTTCCGAAGTCGAGGGGGCGCAGCGGAATGAGTCCGGGCTTGGGCGGGGGAGCCCAGCCGGCCTGCTGCGGGGCGAACTGCTGGGGGGATGGCGCCTGCTGCGGCATCCACTGGCCTGCGCCCTGTTGTGCGCCTGGCCCCTGCTGAGCGCCTGGACCCTGCGGTGCGCCTGCAGCCGGGGGCGGAGCGGGGGCGTAGGGCGGCGGAACGGGCGCGCCGCCGCCGGGTGACTGCCACTGCTGGTCATCGGTCATTGCTGTCCCCTGTCGGTCGCTGCAGGCCGGGCCGGCCGTCGCCGACCCCGTCGAATACTGCTGTTCCTCGAGCACACCCCACTCTCGGGCCTCCCTCACGATGCTTTCACACTGCACTACTCTTGTGCGAAAGCTCCTCACGCCACGGATGTTCGGGCGTGCCCAACCGAAGACGGGACGATGACAGAGCGAATCCTCGTTGTTGATGACGACACGGCCCTCGCGGAGATGATCGGCATCGTCCTGCGCGGCGAAGGATACGAACCGGTGTTCTGCGGCGATGGAGCGAGCGCATTCGACGCCTTCATGGCGGCCAAGCCCGACCTGGTGCTCCTCGACCTCATGCTCCCGGGCAAGGACGGCATCGAGGTCTGCGCGCAGATCCGCGCCGAGTCCGGCGTGCCGGTCATCATGCTGACCGCGAAGTCCGACACCTCCGACGTGGTGCGGGGGCTGGAGAGCGGCGCCGACGACTACGTCGTGAAGCCGTTCAACCCCAAGGAACTCGTCGCCCGCATCCGCACCCGGTTGCGCCCGACGCCCGCCGATTCGCCCGCGGTACTGCAGGTGGGTGACATCACGCTCGACGTCGCCGGCCACGAGGTGCGGCGTGGAGACCAGCGCATCAACCTCACCCCCCTCGAATTCGAACTGCTGATGGCGCTCGCGCTCAAGCCGCAGCAGGTGTTCACGCGGGAGATGCTGCTCGAGCAGGTGTGGGGGTACCACTACAAGGCGGATACCCGGCTGGTCAACGTGCACGTGCAGCGGCTGCGGGCCAAGGTCGAAGAAGACGCCGACAATCCCCGCATCGTCATGACCGTGCGCGGCGTCGGCTACCGGGCCGGGTCGACCAGTTGAGGTGACACCCGGCGACCTGCCCCCCGGCGACCCGCGCGGCCCCGACCTGCCGACGCGCGACCTGTCGGCGCGCGCCCTCCCTGTACGCGACCTGCCGGCACGTGACCTGCGCTGGGGTGACCTGGACTGGGCCGACCTGCACTGGCGCACGCTGCTCGCCCGGCTCCGCCGCTTCTGGCGGGTGTCGCTGCAGTTTCGGACCGTGGCGATCACCGTGGTGCTGTCGAGCCTCGCCGTCAGCGTGATCGGTGCCTACATTTCGATCAGCATCGGCGACAACCTGTTCAGTTCGCGGCAGGAGCAGGTGACCACCGAGGCCGTGCGAGCCAACCTCATCGCGCAGCAGCTGTTCACCGGGAGCCTGGAGACCGAGGAGACCAACCCGGTCGAGCTCTCGGCGCTCGGGGTGAGCGTGCGCGAGGCGGTCAGCAGCTCGACGACCAGCCCGGGCGGAACGGGCATCGCGATCTTCCGCACCCCCGGCCAGCCGTCGACCCCGCAGTTCCTGCAGCCGACCAGCAGCCGCGACTTTCCCGCCGACGTGATCACCGAGGATCTCAGCGCCGCGGTCGCCGCCACGGCCGGCCAGGTGCTCCTGCAGTCGGTGCAGCTGCCGAACGGCGCACCCGGACTCGTCGCCGGGTCGCAGCTGTCGGTGCCGAGCGCCGGATCCTACGAGCTGTACCTGGTGTACGACCTCAGCGACGCGCAGACCACCCTGGGGTTCGTGCAGCAGACCCTGTTCGCCGGCGGGCTCGCGCTGGTCGCCCTCATCGGCGGGGTCACCTACATCGTGGTGCGCCTCGTCGTCGGCCCGGTGCGCCTCGCGGCCGCCACCTCGCAGCGCCTCGCCGCTGGCGACCTCGAGGTGCGCATCCCCGAGAAGGGCGAGGACGTCATCGCCACCCTGGCCCGCTCGTTCAACGGCATGGCAGACGGGCTGCAGCAGCAGATCACCAAGCTCGCCGAACTCTCCCGGCTGCAGCAGCGCTTCGTCTCCGACGTGTCCCACGAGCTCCGCACGCCGCTCACCACCATCCGGCTGGCCGGCGACGTGCTTTACGACCGGCGGGAGGACTTTCCCCCGGAAACGGCCCGCATCGCCGAGCTGCTGCACACCCAGGTGCAGCGCTTCGAGGTGCTGCTCTCCGACCTGCTCGAGATCAGCCGCTACGACGCGGGTGCCGTGGAGCTCGACCTCGAGCCGACGAACCTCGTGCGCCTGGTCGAAGACGCCGTGGACGCGATGGGGTCACTCGCCACCGAGCGCGGCAGCGATCTGCACGTCGTCGCGCCCGGTGGGTACTTCGAGGCGGAGGTCGATGCGCGTCGCATCCGTCGCATCCTTCGCAACCTGCTCGGGAACTCGATCGAGCACGGTGAGGGCAGGCCGATCGTCGTGACCGTCGACAGCAACGCGACGGCGGTCGCGATCGCCGTTCGCGATTACGGTGTCGGAATGACGGAGTCGGAGGTGGCCAAGGTGTTCGACCGCTTCTGGCGGGCCGACCCGTCGCGCCAGCGCACCATCGGCGGAACCGGCCTCGGGCTCGCCATCTCGCTCGAGGACGCCGTTCAGCACGACGGCCGCCTCGACGTCTGGTCGGAGCCCCACGTCGGCACCTGCTTTCGCCTCACCCTGCCCCGCGAGCGCGGCATCCCGATTACGACGTCGCCGCTCGACCTCCCGCCGGAAGACCGGGCAGAAGCCGTGAAGAGCATCGATGCATAGGGCGGCCGCACCCACGCGCCCCGGCCTGGTGCTGGTCGCGATGCTGCTGGCGATGCTGACGGGATGCGTCGGCATACCCACCGGCGGGCCCGTGACCGAGGGGCAGGAGATCACCGAAGAAGACGCAGGCGACTTCGACTTCTTTCCCGTCGGGCCCGTCGACGGGGCGAGCCAGTCCGACATCCTGCGCGGCTTCGTGGCGGCGTTCACCGGCTCGGCCAACGACTACTCGGTCGCGCGGCAGTTCCTCAGTTCCGGTTTCGCCGACGAGTGGAACCCGCGCGCCAGCGTCACCGTGCGGGATGCCAACGAGCGGCTCTCACCGGTCGACGACGACACCATCGCCTACTCGGTCAACGCGTCGGCGACCGTGAACTCCTCCGGCGCCTACCGGCAGAACGCCGACCCGGTTCCGGTCACCCTCCCGTTCGACTTCGTGCTCGAGGACGACCAGTGGCGCATCAGCGCGGCCGAGAACGGCATCGTGCTGGCGGATGTCACGTTCCGCGCGATCTTCGACCAGCACTCGCTGTACTTCCTCGATCCGACCAACGAGTACCTGGTGCCGGACATCCGCTGGTTCGCGTCGGGAACGGCCACCCTCCGCATCGTCGCGGGGGTGCTCGACGGTCCACCGGACTGGCTGCAGGGTGCTGTCAGGACGGCGTTCCCCGACGGCACCCAGCTCGCCGACCCCCAGGTCGACATCGAATCCAGCGTGGCCATCGTCGACCTGTCGACCGAGGCCCTCGGTGCAGAGCCATCGGAGCGGCAGCTCATGCAGCTGCAGCTCAGCACGAGCCTCGCGACCGTGCCGAACGTGCGCGGCGTCAGCATCTCGGTGAGCGGCACGCCCCTCGAGATCCCCGAGCTCGCCGCATCCGCACCGGTGCTCAACCCGCAGGTCGACGACCGGCCCGTGGTACTGCGCGGCGACGACTTCGGCTACCTCTCCGGTGACAGCGTCACGTCGCTGCGCGGCCTCGGCTCCCGTGTTGTCGAGACATCGCCGCGTGCCGCCGCAACCGACGGCGACTCGGTGGCGGTGCTGGGGGCGGCCGGCGTCTCCCTGGTGCGACCGGATGACGCGCCGACCGTGCTCCTCGACGACCGCGCGGGCCTCGTCGCGCCGACCATCGACCACAACGGCTTCGTGTGGTCGGGCGTCGCCGGGGCACCCCAGACGCTCCGCATCTCGACGGCCGACGGCACCGTCGGCAGCGTCGACACCGGTCTCTCGTCCGACCTCTCCCTCGTCTCGGTCGATCTCTCCCGCGACGGCACCCGGCTCGCCATGCTGCTGTCGAACGGATCGGTGTCGCGATTGGTGATCAAGGCCGTCAACCGCGACGCGAGTCGCAGCCAGCTCCCCGTCGCGCTGAGCGAGTCGGTGCTCGACATCTCGCTGCCCGCGGGGTCGGCCATCGATGCCACCTGGGTCGACGACCGGTCGGTGGCGGTGCTCACCGCGGCGCGCGACGACGAGGGTGAGCAGGGCAGCGTCTCGGTGTTCGAACTCGGGGGCGAGAGGTCGTCACTGGGCCAGCCCGGCATCGCCACCGCGCTCATCGGCGGCAACGGGCCGTCCGGCCTGCGCGCGCTCGGTGCGGATTCGACCATCCTGGCGCGTAGCGGCGTCGGCTGGACCGACACCGGCGACGAGGTCACGCTCATCGCGACGCAGTACTAGCTCGGCGCCGCAGCACCCGGCGCTGCAGGACCCGGAGCTGGAGTACCGGGAACTGCAGGACCCGTCCTCCCCGGCGCCCCGCGGTGCCCTCCGTGCACCGGTCGGGTGACGCGGGCAGCGCACCCGGCAGCAGCGGCGCACGCTCGTGCCATGCGCAAACCGTTCGCCGCGGCATCCACTCGCGACGCCATCCGTGCCGCCGTCATCGAGGCGTGGTCCGTGCTGTCGCCCGTCGAGTGTGCTGGATGCGGCGTGCCAGACCATGCGGTCTGCCCGACGTGCCGCGGGGCCCTCGACCCGCAGCCCACGCACCTCGCCCTCCCGAGCCCGCACCACTCCACCGGCGCGATCCCGGTAGTCAGCGCGTTGCGCTACGACGGGGCGGTGCGCCGCGTGATCCTCGCCCTCAAGGAGCAGGGCAGAACAGACGTCGCCCGCGCGCTCGCCGCACCCCTCGCCGCAGCGGTCACCATCGCGGCGACCGAGGCCAGGGGCGAGGTGCGACTCGTCACGGTGCCGCGCAGCCGGTCGTCGTACCGTCGCCGGGGGTACGACCCGGTGTCACTCGTGCTACGCCGCACCGGACTCCCACGCCCGGTCGCCGCCCTGCGCTGGACCCGGCGAACCGGCGCGCAGAAGGCGCTCGACGTCACCGACCGGGGCGCCAACCTCGCCGGATCGCTGGCGGCCCGCTGGCCCCTCGACGCTGGGCGGTTCGTGCTCGTCGACGACGTGACCACCACGGGCTCCACCATTCGCGAGGCCGCCCGCGCGGTACGCGAGGCCGGCGGGGAGGTGGTTACCGCGGCCACGATCGCCTTCGTGCCGAAGCTGGTTCCCGAGCGGTCGACCTGAGCCGAACACACCGATTACCCGTGGCCCCGTCCTGTCAGCGGTCCCGACCCTCATCCATTCTGGGAAACGATGATGGCTTGCCCCAGAAGCGAGACACGGGGCGTCACCGGGGTCTACGGTGGGGCTGAAGAGGCGCGGACCACCGCGTGTATTCACGGGGTGACCACTAGCCGCGCCATGTGGATTGGGAGGACGCCATGGAAATTTCCGTAAACGGCCTGGGGCTCGGAATCACCGATCGATTCCGGGACTACGCAACCGAGAAGGCGGAAAAGGTCGCGCATCTGGCGGACAGGGCACTCGCTTTCGAAGTGAAAGTCAGTCGCCACAATGAGAAGAACGGTTCATCGGGGGATGATCGGGTCGAGCTGACCCTGATCGGGCCCGGCCCCCTCGTGCGGGCGGAATCGAACGGGTCGGACAAGTACGTCGCCTACGACCTCGCGCTCGACAAGCTGATCATGCGGTTGCGGCGGGCGAAGGACCGCCAGAAGGTGCACCGCGGAAAGCACCGCCCGACCTCGCTGCGGGAGGCCGCGTCGACGGGCTTCAGCGTGGTCGACATCACGCCGGCGGCACCCGACGTTCTCGAGCGGGCGCTCACCGGGTCGTTCGACGTCGTCACCCCCGCAGAGGAAGTCGAGGCGGAGTGGAGCCCCGTCGTCATCCGCAAGAAGGTGTTCGCGGCGGTGCCCATGACCGTCGACGACGCGCTCTACTACATGGAGCTCGTCGGTCATGATTTCTACCTCTTCATCGACGCGGAGACCGACCGGCCGAGCGTCGTCTACCGCCGCAAGGGCTGGGACTACGGGGTGATCGGCCTCGACGACCAGGTCGACGAACTGCCGGAGGCGCAGGCCGCGGCCAGGGGGCTGCGCGGCTAGGCGCCACGCGCGACAACCGATCCCGAAGGGCACCAGTCAGCGACGATTGGTGCCCTTCGGTCATCGTTCGGCAGCACTTCGCTAGGATTGCCACGCATCACGAATCGGTTACGACCGATTGATATCGTCGCGGCGAGTAGTCCGGGCGCAACAGCAATGGGAGTTTTCGGTGGCAAATGTTCTTGAGCGTGTCCTCCGTGTCGGCGAAGGACGCACCCTCCGCCGGCTGCAGCGCTACGCGGAGGCGATCAATCATCTGGAAGACGACTTCACGGCCCTCACCGACGACGAGCTGAAGAACGAGACCGTCGAACTGCGTGAGCGCTACGGCAACGGGGAGTCCCTCGACGACCTGCTCCCCGAGGCATTCGCCGCAGTTCGGGAGGCCGCGAAGCGCACCCTGGGGCTTCGGCACTTCGACGTGCAGCTCATGGGTGGGGCGGCGCTCCACCTCGGCAACATCGCCGAGATGAAGACCGGTGAGGGCAAGACGCTGGTCGCCACGACCGCCGCCTACCTCAACGCCATCGCGTCGCGCGGCGTTCACGTCATCACGGTCAACGACTACCTCGCCTCGTACCAGTCCGAGCTCATGGGCCGCGTGTTCCGCGCCCTCGGAATGACGACCGGCTGCATCGTGAGCGGCCAGACACCGCCGCAGCGCCGCGAGCAGTACGCCGCAGACATCACCTACGGCACCAACAACGAATTCGGCTTCGACTACCTGCGCGACAACATGGCGTGGCAGGCATCCGACATGGTGCAGCGCGGCCACTTCTTCGCCATCGTCGACGAGGTCGACTCGATCCTCATCGACGAGGCCCGCACCCCGCTGATCATCTCCGGCCCGTCGTCCGGTGAGGCCAACCGGTGGTTCACCGAGTTCGCGCGCCTCGCCAAGCGCCTGGTGGCCGACGTCGACTACGAGGTCGACGAGAAGAAGCGCACCGTCGGCGTGCTCGAGCCCGGAATCGAGAAGGTCGAGGATTACCTCGGCATCGACAACCTCTACGAGTCGGCCAACACCCCGCTGATCTCGTTCCTCAACAACGCCATCAAGGCGAGCGCCCTGTTCAAGAAGGACAAGGACTACGTCGTGATGAACGGCGAGGTGCTCATCGTCGACGAGCACACCGGCCGCATCCTGATGGGCCGCCGCTACAACGAGGGAATCCACCAGGCCATCGAGGCCAAGGAGGGCGTCGCCGTCAAGGCGGAGAACCAGACCCTCGCCACTGTGACGCTGCAGAACTACTTCCGCCTCTACAGCAAGCTCTCCGGCATGACCGGAACGGCCGAGACCGAGGCCGCCGAGTTCATGAGCACGTACAAGCTCGGCGTCGTCTCCATCCCGACCAACAAGTCGATGGTGCGCATCGACCAGCCCGACCTCGTCTACAAGAACGAGGAAGCCAAGTTCGGGCAGGTCGTCGAAGACATCGACGTTCGCCACAAGAACGGCCAGCCCGTGCTCGTCGGAACGACCAGCGTCGAGAAGAGCGAGTACCTCTCCAAGCTGCTCGCCAAGCGCGGCATCAAGCACGAGGTGCTGAACGCCAAGAACCACGCCAGGGAAGCGGCCATCGTCGCGCAGGCCGGCCGGTTCGGCTCGGTCACCGTGGCCACCAACATGGCCGGTCGTGGAACCGACGTCATGCTCGGCGGCAACGCCGAGTTCCTCGCGGTCGCCGAGATGAATTCGCGCGGACTGAGCCCGGTCGACACTCCCGACGAGTACGAGGCGCAGTGGGACGAGGTGTTCGACCGCGTCAAGGCCGAGGTCGCGACCCAGGCCGAGCGCGTCGTCGAGGCCGGCGGTCTCTACGTGCTCGGCACCGAGCGCCACGAGTCGCGTCGAATCGACAACCAGCTGCGCGGGCGTTCCGGCCGCCAGGGCGACCCCGGCGAGAGCCGGTTCTACCTGTCGCTCACCGACGACCTCATGCGCCTGTTCAACTCAGCGGCCGCCGAGCAGCTGATGGGCAGGGGCAACGTTCCCGACGACCTCGCCATCGAATCCAAGGTCGTCAGCCGCGCCATCCGCAGCGCGCAGAGCCAGGTCGAATCGCGCAACGCCGAGATCCGCAAGAACGTGCTCAAGTACGACGACGTCCTCAACCGCCAGCGCGAAGCGATCTACGGCGACCGCCGGCACATCCTCGAGGGCGACGACCTGCAGGACCGCACCCAGACGTTCCTCGAAGACGTCGTCACCGAGGTCATCGACGAGCACACGTCGGAGGGAAGCGCCGACGACTGGGACCTCGACGCGATGTGGACCGAGCTGGGTACCCTGTACCCCATTTCGATCTCGGTCGACGAGGTGCTCACCGAGGCGGGGTCCCGTGGACGTGTCACCCGTGACTACCTGACGAAGGAGATCCTCTCCGACGCCAAGCTCGCCTACCAGAAGCGCACCGAAGGCCTCGGCGAGGCCGCGATGCGCGAACTCGAGCGCCGAGTCGTGCTCTCGGTCATCGACCGTCGCTGGCGCGACCACCTCTACGAGATGGACTATCTCAAGGACGGCATCGGCCTGCGCGCCATGGCACAGCGCGACCCGCTGGTCGAATACCAGCGCGAGGGCTTCGCGCTGTACCAGAGCATGATGGGGCAGATCCGCGAGGAGACCGTCGGGTTCCTGTTCAACCTCGAAGTCGAGGTCACCGGTGCGGGAGCGACTGCGGCGGTGCCGTCGGTGGCCGCGAAGGGCCTCGGTGCGCCGAGCGCACCCGTCGAGAAGCTGCGCTACTCCGCGCCCAACGCCGACGGCGAGGTCGAGGTACGCGACCAGCGAGGCCAGCTCGAGCGGGCCGCCACCGCCAAGGCGCAGCGCATCCAGGACGAGGCGGAGCGGGCAGCCGCCGGGCTGGAACCGGATGACGAGCCGGCACCCGCGACCACCGGGGGCCGCGGGGCATTCGGGCAGCAGCCGACGCAGGTCGCACCGCCCGTAAACCGCGCGGAACGCCGCTCGCAGTCGAAGCGCAAGTAGCCGCGGGCAGCAGCCGGTAGCAGGCACAGCATCCGCACGACGAAACGAGCGCATGTCCACTGCGGTGGACATGCGCTCGTTTCGCATTGATCGCGTAGGGCCAGGCCTCGTGACGCTCCGGCCCGGTGACGTCTCGCTACAGTACGTTGATGGCGGTGGCCCGCCACCGGTTGTCGAGCCCCTCGAGGCGGATGGCCACCGCACGGGCACGCACCCGGCCGCGCACGATGACAACCGCTTCGACAACGCCAGCGCGCGGTTCGCACAGCGACGTCGATCCGATCGTGAACGTGGGCCTGGTCGGCACCTGCCCCTTGGCCTGGCGGGCCTTCGATGACAGCACCACCCGCTTGAGGAGGTGCCGATAGACGTCGTCAGTGACCCAGCGGGAGATCTGTTCGAGGTCGCGCGCCCCGGCCAGGATCTCGATCACGCACCGCGTGAGGTTCTCCAGCAACGGCTCAGGGCTCGGCAGCGTCGACCGGTCGGCGGGCTGGAACGAGAAGAACTCGTCGGCGTGGAACCGCACGTGCGACGGTCGGGCGGGCGCCGGGGCGGGGAGTGCATCACTCATGATCGACCATCACCTCTCACGGGATTGGCGCCGCCGGTAACCCCCGAACAGGGGTCATACCGCGCCGGAGATGTCACTGTGTCACCTCGGGGGAGGAGAGTCCACGCCCCACAAGGGGGCTGTGGATAACGCGTGACCCCCGCGTGACCTGTGGTTAACGTCATCCAATGCGCTGGGACAACCTCTTCGACGACCTCGAGGGCCAACTCGACCAGGAGCTCGGGGCCGAGGAGATCGACCTGCGCGCCGAAGAGGAACGCCTCCGCCTCGGCCGGCTCGGGCTGCGGGATCGCATCCGCGGCATCCAGGAGGCCGCAGGCAAGCACTCGCCGACCTCGCTCGCCGTGCAGCTCACCGACGGGTCGCGCATCGCCGTTCGCCCGACGACCATCGGCCGGGACTGGTTCTCCGCCACGGTGGTCGCCGAGTCGCGGCATCCCTCCCGGTGTGTCATCCCGATCGCCGCGGTGTCGAGCCTGCACCTCACCCGAGAGCAGGTGCTGCCGAGCCTCTCCGTGACCGCGGGTGCGCCAGACGCCGAACCGACCCTGTCGGAGCGCCTCACGTTATCGTTCGTGCTCCGCGACCTGTGTCGTCGCCGCCGGAGCCTGGAGTTCCATCTCCTGGACGGCACGGTGTTCGGCACCGTCGATCGTGTCGGACGCGACCACCTCGACGTCGCGGTGCACGAGGTCGGCAGCGCGCGACGGGAATCCGCGGTCAGCGGGTACCGCGTGGTGCCGATGGCTCAGCTGCTGGTCGTGAAGTTCTGACCCGGGCTGGAGCCGTCGGTGCCCGGCCAGCGGCGGTCGCCGCGGTCGAACGAATACTCGGGCAGCGCCTCGTACTCCGCCTGGTTCCACAACCCGATGCGCCTGGCCTCTTCGTACTTGGCGGCGATGTAGGCCTCGAGGAGGCTCTTCTCGATGCGCCAGTGCCCCGCCCCGCCGATCTTGATCGCGGGCAGTTCTCCCGACCTGACCAGGGCGTACGCCTGGCGGGCAGAGATGTTGAGGATTTCGGCGGTGTCGGCGAGGGTGAGAAACCTGGCCACCCCGCCGTCACCGTCGAGTTCGTCCATGCGTCGAGTATGGCCGCGTGTCCCCCGTCGTGACGGTGGTGTGGATAACTAGCGCGGGCCGCGGCGGTCGGGATGACGATGGAGAACACATCCTTCTCGAACCGGGAGTCGACGAATGAAGCGCACGGCAGCCGCACCGCGCAGTGAGCGCGGACAACGATCGTTCTGGCTCGACCCGCGGTTCGCGGTCGGGGTGGTGCTGGTCATCGGGTCGGTCGCCGGCGTCATCGGGGTGGTCTCGGCCGCCGACCGGCGCGTCGAGGTGTGGGCGGCCAGGTCGGCGCTGACACCCGGCGACGCGGTAGACCCCGACGACCTCGTACTCCGCAGTGTGCGGCTCGGCGAGGCCGATGGCCTGTACCTGCCGGGGGAGGCCGTGGCGAACGACGACCTGGTCATCACCAGGTCGGTACCGGCGGGCGAACTGGTTCCCGTGTCGGCGGTGGGGGATGCCGCGGGCACACGTGAAGCGTCGGTCGTCGTCACCGTTCCCGGCCGGTTGCCGCAGTCGGTCGTCGCCGGGGCGGGCGTCGATATCTGGTCGGCCAAGGAGATCGAGGCCGGGGTGTACGGCGCGCCGTCCGTCGCGGTCGGCGGCGCCACCGTGGTCAGGGTGATCGAGAGCGAGAGCCTCATCGTCGACGGGTCGTCGGTATCCGTCGAGGTGCTCGTGCCGCGCGACTCGATCGCGCAGCTGCTCGAGTCGCTGGCCAACAATGATTCGATGTCGCTGGTGCCCATCGGCATCCCGATGGAGGGCTGACCGGTGGCCGTCGTCGTACTCGCCGTGCCGGCCGACCTGCTCACTCGCCTCGACCGGCACCTGCGCAACCACGGCCACGAGGTCGGCGAGGCGTGTTCCTCGGCGGACGAGCTCATCGCGGTCATGACATCGAGTGGATGCGACGCCGCCCTGGTCTCGGCCGACCCGCGGTTCCTCACCGCGGCGGTGCTCTCCGCGGCGGATGCGGCCGGTGTCAGGGTGATCGGGATCATCGCGTCCGACGGGCAGCGGCGGCACGCGGCATCCATCGGCCTTCTCGAGACGGTGCAGGGTGACGGCGACTGGACCGTGGTCGAGCCGATGATCGAGGCGCTGATCGCGGGGGTCGGCACCGACGCGGCGGTTCCCGCGGGCCGCGGGCGGGTGATCGCGGTGTGGGGGCCGGCCGGGGCCCCAGGGCGCACCAGCCTGGCCATCTCGATCGCCGCGGAGATCGCGGCCGCGGGCTACAGCGTCGCCCTGTGCGACGTCGACACTTACAGCGGCTCGGTCGCGCCCGCGCTCGGCTTGCTCGACGAGGCACCGGGATTCGCCGCGGCGTGCCGGCTCGCCGGGGCCGGCGGACTCACCCTGCACGAACTCGAGCGCATCGGGCAGCGCTACCGGTCGGGGCACGGCAGCTTCTGGGTGCTCACCGGCATCGGGCGTCCGAACCGGTGGCCCGAACTGTCGTCCGACCGCGTCACCGCGACCCTCGCCACCTGCCGGGAGTGGGTGGACTACACGGTGGTCGACACCGGGTTCAGCCTCGAGACCGACGAGGAGATCTCGAGCGACCTGTTCGCGCCGCGTCGCAACGCGGCGACGCTGGCGGCACTGCGCGAGGCCGACGACGTGGTGGCGGTCGGGGCCGCCGACCCGGTCGGGCTGTCGCGTTTTCTGCGCGTGCACTCCGACCTGCTCGAGGCGGCCACTACCGACCGGGTGACGGTCGTGATGAACCGGGTGCGGCAGAGCGCGATCGGACTGTCACCGGCCAGTCAGGTGCGCGGTGCGCTGCAGCGGTTCGGTGGCATCTCGACACCGGTCATCGTTCCGCACGACCAGTCGGCGTTCGACGCCGCGGTGCTCGCGGGAACGACGGTGCGCGACGCCGCGACGCGGTCGGCCGCGAGGGTCGCGATCGGCGAGCTCGTGGCATCCCGGCTGCTTCCGCAGGTGCCGCAGACCATGCGAACGCGGCGGGCACTGCGCAACGGCACCCGGTCGGCCGGCGCGCGCGGCGGCACGCGGGGTGGCGCGGCGACGGGATGGTGGGGATCCGCGCGGCGGGGAGAGGCCCAGGGGCAGGCCCGACCCGCTCCGGCACTCCACCGCTCGGCCGCGCTTCACCGGGATCTCGGATGACCGCGTGCTTCGCTTGGCGCATGACCGACATCCCCATGTTCCCGCTCGGATCGGTGCTGTTTCCGCACATGCCGCTGCAGCTGCGCATCTTCGAGGACAGGTACCTCGCGATGCTCGCATCGATGATCGAGACGGAACGCACCGAATTCGGGGTCGTCCTCATCGAGCGTGGCCAGGAGGTCGGGGGAGGGGAGCACCGGTACTCCTACGGAACGATGGCGAGCGTCACCCAGATGGCGGCGGGCGACGGCTTCGTCGGCCTCGTCGCGCTGGGAGCGGAGCGTATCGAGGTGGTCGAGTGGCTCGACGACAGCCCGTTCCCGCGGGCGGAGGTGCGCGAGCTCGACGACCTCGAGTGGAGCGACGACCTCGACACGCTGCGCCACACCGCAGACACCGCGGTCAGGCGCATCCTCGCCATCGCGAGCGAATTCTCCGACCAGTACTGGCCGCCGGACGTCGCCTTGTCGGACGACCCGGCGGAGGCCGCGTGGCAGCTGGCGGCGATAGCGCCGGTCGGGGAGGTCGACCAGCTGCGACTGCTGCGGTCGACGTCGATGGAGGGCCTACTCACGGCCATCATCGAGGTTACCGAAGAGGCGGCGGTCGCGTTCTCGGTGCCGTGGTCGGATGCGGCGCCCGACGGTATGCCCGGTGGCGACGACGAGGTGCCCCCGCCCGCGCCCTGAGCCCGCGGTGTCACTCGGCCGCACCCGGGCGCGGTTACGCTGGACGGGTGTCGACCCTCAGTGACCTCGTCCTCGCCCAGGGGCGTTCCTCCGAAGCCGACGTCGAGTGGCTGCACCTCCTGGTCGGCGACTGGCAGTTACTGGCCGACCTCGCGTTCGCCGACATCGTGCTGTGGGTGCCCACGACCACCGACACCTTCGTCGCGGTCGCGCACGCCAGGCCGTCGAGCTCGGCCACCCTGTTCTACCGCGACTTCGTCGGGCAGAACGTCAAGCCGGAATGGCGCAAGCAGGTCTCCGACGCGTTCGCCTCTGGTCAGATCATCGACTCCGCCGCACCCGACTGGTACGAGGAGACTCCCACGCGGGTGCGCGCCGTTCCCGTGCTGCGCCGGCTCGCCGCATCCGGGTCCGCCACCGCAGACAACCCGGTTGCGATCATCACCCGCCATACCAACCTCAGCGAGGCGCGCACGCCCAGCCGCCAGGAGCTGACCTTCAACGAATGCGCCAACGACCTGTTCGGCATGATCGCCATCGGGGACTTTCCCGACCTCGGTGCGCCGACCGGCCCCCGTCGCGGCGCGCCGCGCGCCTCTGACGGCCTGCTGCGCCTCGACGTCGACGGGCTCGTCACGTTCGCCAGCCCGAACGGTCTGTCGGCGTTCAACCGCATGGGGTTCGCAGGCGAACTGGAGGGCGAGTCGCTCGCCGAGGTGACCACCGGGCTGCTCACCGGAAAGCACATCACCGACGAATCCCTGCCGCTCGTGGTGACCGGCCGGGCGCCGTGGCGCACCGACATCGAGGCCCGCGGCGTGACGATCTCGCTGCGTGCCATCCCGATCCGTGACCGGGGCGAGCGCACCGGCGCGATCGTGCTCTGCCGCGACGTGACCGAGCTCCGTCACCAGGAACGGGAGTTGATCACGAAGGATGCCACGATCCGCGAGATCCACCACCGGGTCAAGAACAACCTGCAGACGGTCGCGTCCCTGTTGCGAATCCAGGCGCGTCGCTCGCACTCCGAAGAGGCGCGCGAGTCGCTGAACCAAGCCATGCGGCGGGTCGCCGCCATCGCTGTCGTGCATGACACCCTCAGCGAGGGACTCAGCCAGAACGTGGACTTCGACGCGGTGTTCGACCGCGTACTGCTGCTCATCGCCGAGGTCGCGTCGACCCTCAACACCAAGGTGCACCCGAAGCTCACCGGCAGTTTCGGCGTGCTGCCGAGCGCCTACGCGACCCCACTCGCCCTGGCGCTGACCGAACTGGTCACCAACGCCGTCGAGCACGGACTCGCCGGGCGCGAGGGCGACGTGGAGATCACGGCGGGGCGCACGGAGGAGACGCTGAGCGTCAAAGTGCGCGACTCCGGGGTCGGGCTACCCGAGGGCAAAGTCGGATCGGGACTCGGCACACAGATCGTGCGCACGCTGATCCAGGGTGAACTCAGCGGAACCATCGACTGGCACACGCTCGTGGGCAGTGGCACCGAGGTGACCATCGACATTCCCCTGGCGTTCATTACCGCATCCTGAGCCCGGGGAGAGCCCGAGAGCCCGGGGAGAGCCGAAGAGCCCGGTGAGAGCCCAAGCGAAAGCCCCGCCGAAAGTCCTTCGACGGGGCTGTGTCGCTTGGGTAATGCGGGTGCCCGGGGGCACCGATGATCAGGAGGCGCGGCGGGCGCGAGCGGCGCGACGCTTGAGGGCACGGCGCTCGTCTTCACTCAGGCCGCCCCAGACGCCGGAATCCTGGCTGGTCTCGAGGGCGTACTGGAGGCACTGCTCGGAGACGCTGCAACGCCCGCAGACCGACTTGGCCTTCTCGATCTGGTCGACGGCCGGTCCCGTGTTTCCCACGGGGAAGAAAAGCTCTGGGTCGGCCGTGAGGCAAGCCGCTTTGTCGCGCCAGTCCATAGGGGTGCTCCTTAGATTGCTGATGGAAATACAGAGAGTCGACAGGCCGGAAGTCTTCATTCGAGACTCGAATTGACCGGCGTGAACAGTCGGAAATGGGATGCGCCTACGACCCTGTAAGCATCAAATCAACCTCCAATAGACTCTCACACGTATACCCGCAAATCAATAGTTTTGTATTGGACGATGCTGTGAGCCCGCACCCCGACGACGCCCCCGCCCGGGGGCGCGAGCCCCGTATTCCGGCGCAGTTGCGGGTGCTCGTCGGCCTCATCGCACTTGAGGCACTCGCCCTGGTCGCCGCCACCGTCTACCTCGTCGTGGAGCTCCTGGTCGACACCCCCGACTCGTTCGTGAGCGCCGTTGCGCTCACCGTCGTGGTCGCGATCGGCGCGGTCGGCGTCGCGGCGATCGCCGTCGGCGCGTTGCGCGGCCAGCCCTGGATCCGGGGCGCGGGTATCACCGTTCAGGTGCTCCAGATCGCGCTCGCGATCGGCAGCTTCCAGGGCCTGTTCGCGCGCCCGGGAATCGGCTGGCTGCTCCTCACCCCGGCCATCGCCGTCATCGTGCTGATGTTCTCGCGCCCCGTCGTGCTGGCGACGACCCGGCCCGAGGAGCAGGCCTAGCGGCATTCGCCGGAGGAGGCGTCGGCTCCTCCGGCGGCGGTGGCCGGGGCTAGTCGAGACCGAGCTTCTTGCGCAGTGACGCGACGTGCCCGGTCGCCTTCACGTTGTAGAGCGCGAGCTTCAGGGTGCCGTCGGGATCGACCACGAAAGTGGACCGGAGCACCCCGGTCACGGTCTTGCCGTACAGGGACTTCTCGCCGTACGCGCCGTATGCGTTGTGCACGACGAGGTCGGGGTCGCTGAGCAGGGGGAAGTTGAGGCCCTGCTCCGCCTGGAACTTCTGCAGAGCGGGAGCGTCGTCTTTCGAGACGCCGAGCACCTGGTAGCCGGCGGACTTCAGCGAGTTGATGTTGTCGCGAAAGTCGCAGGCCTGGGTGGTGCAGCCGGGAGTCGACGCGGCGGGGTAGAAGTACACGATCACGTTCTGGCCGGCGAAGTCGGCGAGCGACACCGGGGAGCCGTCCTGGTCGGTGAGCGTGAAGGCGGGCGCGGTGGCGCCGGCGTCGAGTCTGGCGGAGGTGTCGACCACGGTGGGCTCCTGGATGAGTCGGAAGGCGAACATAGGGTGGGAAGGTGAGGCGCGGGGCGAATACGACCATGCACTGACGTGCAGTGCGTCGTAGACGGTGAACTCTCATGCTAACCTTGGTCCTCGGCCCGGGCATTTGCCCCAAGCCGCATGCATCCCTAGCTCAATTGGCAGAGCAACTGACTCTTAATCAGTGGGTTCCCGGTTCAAGTCCGGGGGGGTGCACCAGTCACTGGGCCTGAGCCTCGTAGTTACCTCACAACTACGAGGCTTCAATGTTTTCACCCATACCCTCAGCGACACTCAAGTCGTCAGAAACTCGTCAAAAACCACCGCAGACACGCCCTCCGCGGGCCTCATCATCCGGTTGTTTCGGGGTGTTCCCCGCCCACTTCCGGGTGGTGCCGGGAGTCCGTTCCTACCTACGAGGTATGAACGAGCCTCGCCCCTTCGCAGAGCTGCCGAGCCGCCTTGAGCGACTGCTCACGGTGCAGCAGCTTTCGGACTATCTCGGCGTGCCGGTCAAGACGCTCTACGAGTGGCGCACGCAGAAGGTCGGTCCTCGCGCGGTCAAGGTTGGGCGTGCGCTGCGCTACCCCGAGAGTCACGTGATCGACTGGCTGGAGGAGCAGTCGTGAGCCGCCCTGTTCAGCCGCTGGGCACCTACGGGTCAATCTCGGTCAGGAAGCTCGGGGCGAAGTATGCGGCCACCACGCGTTACCGCGACATGGACGGCGACTACCTCCGCATCCAGGCCACGGCAACCAGCGAGACAAAGGCCACGAACGCGCTCAAGGCGAAGATCGCCGAGCAAGCGGACACAGCGGGTGATAGCGATCTGGATCGCAACACCAGCCTGCGCGACCTCGCGAGCTACTGGCTGGAGGAGGTCCGAGTTACTGGACGGCAGGCTCCGCAGACGCTCGATGCCTACGAGCGCAGTCTGGAGGTGGTCGTGCTCCCGGCGCTCGGTCAGTTGCGGCTTCGGGAGCTGACCGTCGGCCGCGTCGATCGGTTCCTGAAGGCGCTGGCCCCCGAACACCCGTCGCGCGCCCGTCGGGCCAAGATCGTGCTCGCGCTGGTCTTCGATCTCGCCGTGCGACACGACGCGGTAGGCAAGAACCCGGTGCGCGACACCGCGCCCGTTCCGCGCGGGCGCAAGGAGATTCGCAGCCTCGATCACGCCGAACTGGCGCGGCTGCGTGACGCCGTGGCGAAGTGGCGCACGGGCGAGAAGGTGCACGGTCCCAAGCCCGATGGTCAGCTCGCCGACGTCATCGAGACGATCCTTGGAACGTCTGCGCGCATCGGGGAAGCGCTGGCGATCCGCAAGTGCGACGTCGACATGACCGTCTCGCCACCGGAGGTCACGATCAGCGGCACGCTCGTGCAGCGCAGGGGGCACAGTCTGTACCGGCAGCCTCAGGTCAAGCACTCGAAGGACTGGCGAATCATCGCCGTGCCGAGCTACACGGCCCAAGCCATTCGCTCACGGCTCGCGATGCTGGGCAACGTGCCTGACGATCACCCGATCTTTAGCACCCGCAACGGCACGTTCATCTCCCCGAACAATCTGCGCCGCCAGCTTCGCGCCGTGCTCGCGTCGGCGGGGCTGCCGGAGGATCTCGACCTGAGTGACATCACCCCGCACACGTTCCGCAAGACCGTAGCCACGACAATCGACCAGGCAGCCTCCATAGACCTCGCTGCAGAACTGCTCGGCCACGCCTCGAAGGAGGTCACCGAGACCTACTACGTTCAGCCTACGAAGCGCGTCAACCCGGTCACCGCCGAGATTCTCGAACGACTCGCGCCGGATGGTGGCGAGTTGACGCTCAGCGCCGTCGAGCTTGATGAGGGTGTCGACGATGTCGCTTAGTCGAAATTCACTGCACACTTACCCTGGACCGAGTGTGCAAGTCGGCGTAGGATGGGGTCATGTCACTGGCACACCTGACGATCAATCCCGAAGACGTACGCGCGAGCACGCGGGATACTGGCCCGCGCCCGGCCTGGCTGGAGGAGGTTGCCGCCTACGTGCAGCGGGCTGCCGCCGAGGGCGCAACGGTGACGCTGACGTCGAAGCAGCGGATGCTGACGCCCGAGCAGGTGGCCGAAGCGATAGGGGTCTCCCGGTCGACGATCTCACGGAAGATCAAAGCTGGCGAGATCCACGCGGTGAAGGTCGGCAATCGCAACCGCGTCCCGTACGAGGAGTTCGAGCGGTTCTGGGACAAGACGATGGGCGACATGGTGGAGCTGGTGCGCGATGACATCGAGGCGGACCTCTTCGGTGACGCTCGGTAGCGCCACCCTCGTCTTCCTCGACGCCAACGTCCTCGCCAAACCGGTCACCCGCACTCTCTTCATGGTCGGAGGCATGCCGAGCGGCTTCCATGCGCTCTGGAGCGAAACTGCGGAGCAGGAAGCCGCTCGGCACCTACGTCCGCGCGCCGTCACACCCGCTGATGTTCGCCGCCGGTTCGAAATCCCACTCGGGCCGACCGGTGACATCGTGGGCCGGTTTGCATCGACCAAAGGCAACGACAGGCAGATCCTCGCCGACGCGGAGGCGGCTCGAGCGACATTCCTCGTCACCGAAGACGTGGACGATTTCGCTGAAGTCGACCTCATCAGCCTCGGCATATCGGCGGTGAACCCCGACTTGTTCCTCGCCGAGCGGCTGACCCGCGAGGCTTATGCACTCGTGATCGACCTGTTCGTCGAACGCCAAGTCGCGCCGCCGACCACCGCGGCCCAATTCCATAGCGCGGTAGCACGCCAGCACCCGCGGTTGTTCGCCGCGCACGCCGATCTCCACAATGTCGGGCCTTCACCGAGCATCCACCGAGAGCCCTCGGTGATCTTCCGGGGCACACGGTGCCTGAGCTGCGAAACGATCGTGGCCCAGCTCGGCGAGCTGATTGACGGGCTCTGCGCGGACTGCCGCCGTGCTCGCGACCGCCCGTAGCTCAGCGTCGCACCGTCGCGTGCAGCGGCCTGGGTCTCGTCGGAGGTTGCCTCGTCGAGACCCCAGAGGTCGAACTTGAGCTGCCCCGGCGAAGGCTTCCGAAGGTGCCGCTGCGCCATGCGTCACCGTGCCAAGCGCGACGGCCTAATGATCCACAGCGAGCTGCGCGTAGAACGCGTCCTCTGCTGCGCGACGCCGAGCGATGTCGTCACGGACGAACTGCACGAAGTCCTCGTCCCGGTTGGTGATCGCCGATTCCTCGACAGCCGGGGCGGGGTCTTCGCCGGGCCACGCGGCCAGCCTCGTTGGCCGGTCGCTGTCGAGGCGGGTGCCGCAGGCGGCAACCCAGTCGTGCAGTCGTTGTTTGGCGTCAGCGAAGTCGCGGTGCCAGCCGATCGGGGCCGAACCGTGCTGCTTCGACTCGTACGCGCTCAGCCAGTGTTGGCGCAACGCCGACAGCTCCCAGATGAGTTCGGAATGCCGATGCCACAGCGGTGGGATGACGCCCACGCTGAGTCCGTAGGTGTGCCGCAGCCAGTTGATCCAGGCGTTCAGCTCCAGCCATTCGACCTGTGCCTCCTCGGCGGTGAGCAGGTTCCAGTTGATTGGTCGCGGGGGCTCCGGGGTGTGAGCATCGTCTTCGCCGGGTGTGGGCATCGGCTCGGGTTCATCGGCCGGCGGCGGCTCGAAGTCGAAGCCGGGGATGGCGAGCGTGTTGTCGTCGAGTGGCATCGCCGGGCCTCACAGCGTGATCGGGCGGCTCGGCCTCGCCGCCGCCGCGGCGTCCGGGGCGGTTTGCTCGATCCCCGCGCCCTGACCGCGGCTGCGGTCGACGACGTAGATCGACCGGGCCGCATCGTGTCCGAGGCGCTTGGCGACGAACTCCTCACCGGTTATGGTTTGTCCATCGCGCTCGTAGCTGTATGGGTGCACGTAGCCCTCGGCGACGAAGTTGTCACCCTTGGCGAGCTGCGCGAATGCCCGCTCTGCACTCCGGCGGTACATCACGAGGTCGTGAAACGTTGTCTCCTGCTGCGTGAAGCTGCCATCGGGGTTGCGCTCGAAATGCTCTTGGCCGATACGCACGTGCAGACGCGCTTCGCCGTTGGCATTGAACGAGAGTTGCGGATCAGTGGCGATGAATCCCGAGAGGGATTGTTGGGTGTGGATCGCCATCAGAGATGCTCCTTAGTCTGGTCAGGTGACCCAAATGGGTCTCGGCTTGCTAGACAGGTGCGCGCGTCATCCCCGGCGAAGCAGCCTCTCGACCCCAGCCCGCTGCGCGCTCAGATCGGCGGCGTCGGGGCGCGCAGTCCACTCGCGCATCCGGGTCACGATGGGCGGAGCGGAGCGGAGCAGCACGAGCGCCGTGCCATACGGCAGGGTACGGATGACGTCGGGCGGCATGATCGGCACGCGCCGTGTCGAGCGCTGATTCGAGCGCAACCCGCGCTCGCCGATGGTCACGGAGTCGGTGATCTCATCACGGTCGCCGATGAGGGTGGAGAGATCCTGAAGGTCGCGGGAGCCGGATGCGCCGCCGAGCACGATCTTGGCGATGCTGGCATCCCAGATCGCTGTCGCCGCATTCTCACCCCAGCGTTCGCGCGCCTGGGCCATCGACTGCAAGACGGGCATCACCGTCAGCCCGGTACCCCCGCCCTCGGCCATGAGTACTGGGAGCGACGGCAGGGGCGCGAGGTTACCGATCTCATCGAGCGCGAGCAGCACCGGCGGGTCGAGTCGTGCGCCGGGTGAGCGCGCGGCGAGACGGCGCGCGGTTTCCACGAGGTCTTCGACGAATGCGGCGACGAGTGCCGACGATGCACCAGCACCGGCACCCGTTGCCAGCAGGTAGAGCGTGCCCGAGTTGCGGAGAAATGCCTCGGGGTCGAACTGCTCGTCCTCGCTCGGACTGACTGCTTCGAGCACCCGCGGGTCGGCGAGCGCTGCCAGAGCCAACGAGACCCCCTGCCAAATCGAGTCGCGCGTACGCGGGTCGGACTGGAGCATCGCGTCGAGGGACTCCGCCCAGCCGGTCGCCGCACCGGAGGAGGCGGACAGGATGGCGACGGCATCCGCTGCCGCCGCGGGATCGAGCGTCCAGCGGAACAGCTCGGTGGGTGGTCTGCCGTCGAGGGCGGCCGCGTGCAGCAGTGCTTGAAGTGCGGTGCGGGTCTTGCCCTCCCAGAAGCCGCCGTTCTCCACAGCGGGGCCGGAGAGCCCGGTGCCCGCGGCGAGCCCGGTGGCACGGATCATCGCCGTGAGCGGCAGCTCGCACCCCCGCACCGGATTCCAACGCAGACCAGCAGGCACGCCCTGGGCGAGCCGCTGCGGGTCGAAGACGGCGACCGGTCCGTGCTGCGAGCGTGCGCGGAGCGTGGCAGTGAGGTTGTCGGGGCGCGTCGAGGTAGTCACGACCGCGCCGGGGGCATCGAGGATGCTGTTGATGACAATGTGCGTACCCTTGCCAGAACGTGGCGGCCCGATGAGCAGGATGGAGTCCTCCACCGAGGTCCAGACCCGCTTCCCGTGAGCGGTGCCGATCAGATAGCCGACGTCCATGGGTCGGGGCTTGTCGAGCGAGGGACGAAGGATGCCCGCGCGGGTGAGCAGCGCGCGATCCGAGGCGGAGCGCACGATGTCGCCGGTCTCGGCGATGCCGACGATCTTGTTCGGGTCGGCTTTCGAGCGACGACTCAGTTCGTGGACGAATCGCCAGAGAAACCATCCGGCGACTCCGGCACCCGCGACCATCACACCGGCAGTCAGCCAGTAGGCCACGGGATGAAGGGTCTCCGAGCCGAGTGCCGAGCCGGGGTCGTCGGCGTGGAAGACGACGCCGAACCCGGCCTCAAGGCCCGCCGTCGGCTGTGCCGCTCCCGTCAGGAACGCCGCCACGTTGCCCGCGAGCCGCAGTGTTCCGGCTAGCACCATCGCACCGATCAGTGCGCCGAGCGCGAGGTTTGTCAGCTCGTCGCCGAACGAGCCCGATCGCGTCGACGCGCTGCTCACGTCGGCTGCCCGACGATGCAGGTGCCCGACATGCGCCCGAGAAGGACAACCTCGCGGGTGGGGCTGAGGTCGAGTAGTCCCGGCTCGATCAGCGATCGGGCGGAGCCTTCGCTCTGCGCGTCAGTGTGGCGGATGATGATCGCCACCGCGACCTGCTCGCCGGGGATGAATCCCTCGTCGCCGTGCACGGCCAGCAAATGCGCAGATATGCCCGCGCTCGGTTCAGCCGTAACCGGCGCCGGTTCCTCGCCTGGCTCAGTCGCCAGGGTGCCCAGGATCGGCTGCGTCACGATGTCGGTGTAGACGCTGCCATCCTGCTCGTTGATGACCACGCGGACGGGCGAATGACGCTGCTCGATCACCTGGCTGATGACCTGCGCGAACGAGTGGCGCTGCCACAGCGGGGCGAAGGTCGGCGAGTCGAGCGGCTGCCCATCGACGGCGACGCTGAGCGTTGCATCCGGCTGGACGGTCATCACGATGATCGGAAGCACCGGGGGTACTTGTATGGGCCGCGCAGCCTCGGTCTCGCTGCTGGAGCTGGGCTTGCGTCGCTTCGTCAGTGTGCTGCTCATCGCACGCCTCCTGTCATCCGGCTGGTCGTGTCGAATGCCGCCAGCTCGGCGGGGTGGAGCTGGTGCTGCACGACGAAGCTTCTGTCCTTGATGCGCCAGAGCCCCTGTCCGGTGCCGAGCCCCGGGAGCAGCCCTTCCTCGGTGCCGGTCAACCCCAGCGCGCTCGCCGTTGCGCCGAGCTGGTCGGACTCCTGGCGGTAGATGATCCTGGTCTCCGCGTTGGCGAGCAGCGACGACGCGAGAGCGCGCATCGCAGAACCCTGATCGCCCACGTTGTCGAGGTCGCTGAGTTTGTGGAAGATCAGCATGTTGGCGATGCCGAAGTGCCTCGCCAACCGCCACTGTGCATCCATTCGCCGAAGGAGCGCGGGGTGCGACATCAAGCGCCACGCCTCGTCATAGATCACCCATCGCTGCCCGCCTTGCGGGTCGAGCAGCGCCGACTCCATCCATGCGGATGAGCAGGTCATCAGCACCGATACGAGGGTCGAGTTCTCGGCGACGCGCGAGAGATCGAGCGAGATCATCGGCAGGGACGGATCGAACTTCACCGTGCTCGGCCCGTCGAAGAGGCCCTGGAGGTCACCAGCGACGAGCCGCCGCAGCGCGTGACCGACGACACGACCGTCTTCGATGAGGCGGCCGTCGACATTGTTGTCGATGGCGGGCGCGAGGATGCGGTCGACGACCATCGGGAGGATCGGAACGTCGGACGATCGCACGGCGTCGGCGAGGGCGAGGTCGATCGCGGTGTGTTCCAGCGGTGTGAGCGGTCGATCGAGCACCGTCTCGGCGAGCGCGCCGATGAGGTCGCGACGCCTCGATGTGACTTGGCTCAGCCATTCGGTGTCGCTGAGCCCCGAGGGGCGGTGGCCTTCATCCAGCGGGTTGAGGCGGTTCGGCATACCGTGCCCGAGCACGATGGCCCGGCCGCCTACGGCTTCGGCGACGGCCGTGTGCTCACCCTTGGGATCTCCGGGCACGTAGACGCGGCGGCCGAATGGGATGCTGCGGGTGTAGAGGCTCTTCGCCAGCGACGACTTCCCGGAGCCCACGATCCCGGCGAGCACGATGTTCGGCGCGGTGATGGCGCCCCTGGCATAGAGCACCCACGGGTCGTAGACGAAGGATGCCCCGGAGTAGAGATCTTGTCCGACGAAGACACCTTGTGATCCAAGTCCGCCCTCGGCGAGGAACGGGTACGCGCCCGCGAGAGTCGCACTCGTGTCCTGGTGGCGTGGGAGGTGGAACTTGCCCGGCGTGCGCAAAGCGGCGGGGCGGGCCTCGCCCGCGCTCGGCAGGTAAGTCGTCGCGCGTTGCGCATCGCGCTCGGCTTCCCACTCGGCCCGCGCCTGTGCCTGGTGCGCCTTGCGGTCGTCGGTAGCGATTTGCTGCGCAGCCTGTCGCCGTGCCCTTCGCACTGATCGACGCTCGTTCGCCGGGTCGAGCAGCACTGTCGTGTGGAGGCGCTCGCGCTCGTCGTCGTTCACAGCGACAGCCCCCGCCGTTTGGAGAGCGCACGATGTTCGAACCGGTCGCCGTCGCCGAGGAGAGCCCGCGGCGTTCGCTCGGGCGAGGTGCTTCGGCGCTCCGCAGCTGGTGCCCACGCGACGCGACCGGAATGCTGGGACGCCTGATCGACGGCCAGCTCGGCGCGACGCACAAGACTCGCCGCCCGCCGAAGCGCGTTCGCGGCGGCGAATGCCTCCTCTACGCCCGCCCAGTGGTCGCCGCTGTCGGTGTGCGCCCTGGACTCATCGCAGGTGTGCGCAGTGGCGACCTGCTCCAGCACTTGCACAAGCGACCGGAGACCGCCGAGCAGCTCGCCCATCACCGTGTACGTGTGCGCGGGATCGGTCAAGTCCCCGGTGGTGGTGTAGCGGTGTCCTTCGGTTTGGGGGTTAGGCGCTGAGTCCGAGGGCGGGTTCGGTGGTCACCTCGGTTCCGGTGTCGGGGACGAGGGTGAGGCGGGATCTGGCGA
>NZ_JAALGE010000023.1 GCF_011057645.1 Marisediminicola senii
CGGCGCGCCGCGCCGTCTCGTGTCTTTCTGTGTTTGTGGGTGTGGGGTGGTTTCTTGGCTGTTGCGGGCCGGTCCGGTCTGTTGGGGGGGGGGGGGGGGGGGGGGGGGGGGGGGGGGGGGGGGGGGGGGGGGGGGGGGGGGGGGGGGGGGGGGGGGGGGGGGGGGGCGGGGGGGGGGGGGGGGGGCCGGTGAGTGCGCGGCCGGTGAGTGCGCGGCCGGTGAGCGGCCAGGTGGCAGCGGGTGAGCGGCCGGATGGCAGCGGCAGGCGGGTGAGCGGCCGGGTAGCTGGCTGTCTGGGCTGTCCGGCTCGCGGGCGGCTACTGGCGTCGGCCGGGTGGCGTCAGGTCGCGGCGGGTCGTTGCCGACGGAGTTCTGCGGCGATCGGGCTCTTGCTCGGCATCGGGATCAGCACTCGGTCGGGGTCGACATCGGGTGGGGGCTTGAGGAAGTACTGTGCCCTGTCGCGGACGACTCGCCACCCGTTGTTGTGGATCATCATGTGGTGATGCCGACACAGGCAGATGCCGTCAGCGATGTCTGTGTTGCCGCCGGGCTCGCCGTTCACACCGTGCCACGGGTTGATGTGATGGGCTTCGTAGCGAGTTCGGGGACACCCGGGGAAGCGGCATCCACCATCGCGCACTTCAAGTGCGGTGCGTTGCTTGTCGGTAAAGGAGCGTTTGTCGCGGCCCACGTCGAGTGGTTGCCCGTCGGGGTCGATGAGAACGCCGATCATTCCCGTGGTGCAGATGAGGCGTTCGACCGTGCCGATGGAGAGGGCTTCGTCGCTGCCGTGGATGTGTCCGGGGCCGGTGCCTTGCTCGAGCCGTTCGGCCGTGATGACGACCCGCACGCTCGGGTTGCGGGAGCCGAGCAGCCGGCCGACGGCCGCGCCAGAGCCGGCGGCGCCTGAACCGGCCGCGCCTGAACCGGCGGCGCCTGAACCGGCCGCGCCAGAACCGGCCGCGCCAGAACCGACGGCGCCTGAGCCGGCGACGCTAGAACCGGCGCCAACGGGGGCGTTGGCGTCATCATGAACGTCGGCGTCGACACTACGCCTCGTGGCGGACTTCGCTTTCGGCTTCGCATTCGCTTTGGCCTTCGCCCGTGCCCTCGCGCGGGCCTTGGCCGTCGCGTTGTGCTCGGCGTTGGCGTCGATGGCGAGCTGGACCATTTCCATGAGCGCGTCCGCTCGCAGCTGGTCGTCGGTGCGCGGGTCTTTCATCAGCGCCTCAGCCCGGGCCTGTTCGACCTCGTCGACGAACCGCACCCCGCGACGCGGGGAGAGGACCTGGGCGAAGACGTCTGCGAACAGGGCGCCGTCTTCCGGCGCGAGGGCCCATGATCCGCGGTACATCCCGTTCGGGTCCTCCCAGATGTGCACGTACCGGTCTTCGTGCTGCTGCTTCTCGCGCCGGGCGATGCTGGCCGCGTCGATGCGGTCTCGTAGCTGTCGAGCAAGCCGGTACAGCTGATCGGAGTTCATGCCGTTGGCCGCCCGGATGAGCTCATCCGCGGCGCGGTTCATCGTGTGGTCATCGCAACTGGTGATCTCGCAGAGCACTCGGCGGATGGTGTCGAGGCCCTGAGGGGACAACGTTCCGGCCTTCTGCGCTGCGGCGAGACGCTCGCGCCAATTCAGGATGCGTGCCGGAGCGGGGGTTGGAGTGGGAGCGAAGGCGGGTGGTTCAGTGGAACCCGGTGCACCCTCCCCCGGTTGCGCCTCTTCGGTTCCATCACTGGGTACCGGATGCGCGTCGGCACCTGGAGACACGTCACCTTGCGGGGAGGGGCTACCGGGCTCGTCGGTACGTTCGTGATCGGCGCCAGTCGCTGCGAGGAGTTCGGCATATTCGGCCTCGGCGAGCAGGGTTCCCGTCTGCACGAACCGGGTGGCTTCCCGCTTGGTCAACTGCAGCTCGGTCTGCACCATATCGGTGGCATTCGTGTACCCGGAGCGCTGCGCCAGACCCTGATGACCCAGCTCCCAGCGAGACCGACGCGCGACCTCACCCGAGTACAGCGCGGTGTGTTCGTCGACGTACCGTCGCATCGCCAGGAGGGAGGCGCCCGCGTGCGCGAACTGGGCCGGGTCGAGCGAGGCGTAGGCCATGGCGGAGCGTTCGACCTCGGCGACAGCGTGGGCAGAGGCCACTAGCGGGTCAGAAGGCCGGGGATCTCCCGCCACCGCCCCGGGCGCGGATGCGTCAGCGACCGAGCCGCCGAGCGGATCCGCGAGACCCACCGGATCGTCCGGTGAACCTGCCTCCGGAGTGGGAAGGAATTCCATGCATCCATTTTCCTTCGAAGTTATGTTCGAAGGAAGATAGACAAACCATTCTGCGGAGAGGTCACGAAAGATCTACCTGGGGAGGGATGACCCTGCCCGACGGCCGGGTGCGCCGAGCCGACCGTGCCCGACGCCACCCCTGGTCACCCACCCGCCGGCCGCACCATCCGCAGTTCCCGCACTCCATCCTTGACCGTGACGTTCCCCTCCACAACGAACCCGTGCCGTCGGTAGAACGCCTGCGCACGGGGGTTCGGATCCGCAACCCACAACGAGGCGGGCTCGGTCCGATCGATCACCGCTTTAAGCAGGGCCAGCCCAACCCCCGCGCCGTGAAAGGCGGCCGAGACGTAGAGCACGTACAGCTGACGCGGCCCGCCCGCGTCGTCCATCGACGGACCCGACATAGCGACACCGACGGGCGTCCCCATTGTGCCGGCAAGCTCGAAAGCGCCGGCACCTACACCGGCACCTACACCGACACCAGCACCAGCACCGACACCGACACCGACATCCGTGACCGCAACCGTGACCGCAACCGCGACCCGGTTCTGGGCGTACCGCGGATGCGTCAGGGCTGCAGTCCAGAATTCCTCGCGCCGAGACAGCAGTGCGGGATCATCCAGCACGTCGTCGCGCATGATTCCACGATACGTTTCGCGCCACGCATCCACATGGACTTTCGCCATGCCAGCCACGTCCGCCAGCTCCGGCCGGCGCACCGAAAACCCGGCGGTCACGCGATTACCCCAGCGGGCGAAACTGCAGCGTAGACACGGTGGATTGCGGGGTGACGGTCGCGACGGCGGTGTATCCGGCGGCCGCTAGCTGCTCGAGGAGCGGCTTGACGTTGCGGGGGCGTCGTTCCAGTCGCACGCGGCGCCCCTCGGCGACCAGCGCAGACTTGAGGGCGACGAGTGCTGCCGGCGCAGCATCCACGTCATAAAGGAGCGCGACGGACTCGCGCGCCTCGGAATCGGCCAGCGAAACCAGATCGACGATGCGTTCGAAACCTATCGAGAAGCCCGCGGCGGGCACGTCGACGCCGAGAAAGCGGCCGACCATGCCGTCGTAGCGTCCGCCGCCGCCGAGTGATCCCGATGACGCGGGGTGCGCGATTTCGAACACCGTGCCCGTGTAATAGCCCATGCCTCGTACCAGGAATGGGTCGAAGACGAGCTCGACGGCGGGTGCGGGGGTGGATGATTCGGCAACAGTTTCGGCGGGCACGCCGGCGTCCGCCGAACCGTCGAGACCCAGAGCCGGAGCAGGAGCAGAACCAGGAACAGACGCAGTGGTGGATGCCGCACCCGACGTGCCCGCAGTAGCCGCCGCGACGGCAGCCCCGAGCTCGGCGAGCGGGGCGATCAGCGCCGGATCGACACCCTCGGGCAGTGCCGCGGTGATGCCTTCGACTCCGAAAGGCAACGGCGCCCCGCTCGAAACCGTGGAGCGTTCGAGAAACGTTTCGAGCGCTGCCACGGCGTCGAGGTCGAAACCCCGGTCGCGCAACTCTTGTGTGACGCCCGAAACACCGATCTTGTCGAGCTTGTCGATCGTAATGACGGCGGCGTCGTGGTGCTCGGCGGCGAAGCCGAGGACCTCGAGCATCGCGGTGAGGATTCGGCGGTCATTGATGCGGATGCTGCATCCACTCAGCGACAGCGCCTGCAGTGTTGCGACGGTCGCCGTGATGAGTTCGACCTCGGCGAGCGGTCCGGCCTCGCCGATGATGTCGATGTCGCACTGCATGAACTGCCGGTAACGACCCTTCTGCGGACGTTCCGCCCTCCACACCGGCGCCAGTTGCACAGCCCGGAACACCGCAGGCAGCTCGGCCCGGTGCGACGCATAGAAGCGGGTGAGCGGCACGGTGAGGTCGAAGCGAAGTCCGAGGTCGGAGAGGTCGAGAGGGTCGGATGCCGCCGCGAAATCCTCCGCGGCCAGCCCGCGCTTCAGCACGCCGAAGGCCAGCTTCTCGTTGTCACCACCAAGGCCCGCGTGTAGCCGCGAGCTGTCTTCCATCACGGGAGTTTCGATCTCGTCGAAACCGTGGGCCGAATACACCTCGCGAATTACGGAAAGTACACGCTCGCGGCGGGCCTTGTCAGCGGGCAGGAAGTCGCGCATGCCGCGCGGCGGATTGACGGGAGAAGCCATGCGTCGTTTCTATCAGTTTGCGTGAGGCGTCTCGCGCGAGCGCCCCGCGTGAGCCCTATGCCACAACGGCCGCGGTCGCCTCGGGGTCGGTTTCGATCGCCGGATCGGCCTCGCGTTCCTCAACCAATGCGTCAATGCGCTGGCGATACGACTCCATGCAGTGCTGATAGGCCTCGCTGACGATCTCGAGCTCCCGCGAGACGATGAGGTCGTAATGCAGCCCGTACAGCGCGTTGGCGTGCGCCCGAGCTTCCTTGCGCGCGACTTTCTCCGGCACGCCCAGGGCGACCAGACCGTCTAACGCGCTCTCGTGCCATCGCACCAGCGAGTTCTTCGTCGCCGCTGAGCGCTCGGGATGCAGCGATTCAGCCATTGCCGCTTCGATGACGAGTCGCTGAAGTTGCAGGCTGCGTGGTTGCACCGCCCACTCCCAGTAGCGCTCGAACCGCTGAAAATACACAGCGACGCTCACGTCGGTGACGTCAGCCAGATCGAGGGCGGCGGTTTGTTCCTCGCAGATCGCTTCGACGACGGCGTCGATGAGTTCCTCGCGGGTGCCGAAGTGGTACACGAGCGTGAAGGTACTGACCTCGAGGTGGTCGGCCAGGCTGCGCATGGTGAGCGACGACAGTGTCCTGTCGTGCAGGTACTCGATGATGTCGAGGATCAGCTGCGGACGACGTGCCGGATCGGGCTTCCTGCTCATCTGCGGCCCCCTATCTGAGGTAACCATAACACTCGAGATTGATAACAAGGGTATTCATAACATCGCATAGATAACAGATATTTCCATAACAACACTTGCACTATCGGAATCGCAGAGGTACGGTTCTATCCAAGAGGCCGCCGGGGGGCGGCTTCGAGAAAGCGAAGTCAGGCACTGGTTCGGGTACCGGTGCGTCCTACCGGGGGGTTGAGGGGCTTCGCTTGTATCGGGGGATACAGAGAACGTGTCGAGCCCCCTCCGGCTAGGTCGGAGGGGGCTTCTTCACGCCCCGCGCGAGCAAGTGGATGCTGCGGCCCCACGCACACGGTGGAGGACAGGTCATTTGTGGCACGGGCGCGGATGCCGCCGCGACCAGACTCGCGGCATCCCATGTCTGAAAGGACCTCGCATGCCGCACGACCTCGCCTTCTCCCCCGACCCGGCCTATGACTACGAGATTCGCGGGGTGCTCGGGGTCGCAACGGGCGGGGCGTCGGACCTCGGCGAGGTGCTGGCGGCGACATCCGCGGTGGGAAAGGACCACGAAAAGTGGTTCGTGGCCTGGCGAAACCTCGCGCAGCGCACCCTCGAGACGGCCGATGTCGCCTCCGCCGGCGGCCACCCGGTGAGTGCCGCGGGGGCGTACCTGCGGGCGTCCGCCTACTTCGGCGTCGCCGTCAACGCGCTGGCCGCGCTGCCCGACGCGCTGCCCGGCGACCCGACCGGCACGAACGAGACCACGAACGCCACCAGCACGAACCCGGCCGGCGCGAACGAGACCGGCCCGAACCCCCGCCACAGCCCCCTCGCCCGCTTCGCGCGTCCCGCGCACGCGGCCCACCCCGACCTCACCGCGACCTTCCGCCTGCAGACCGCCGCCTGGAACGGCTTCCTCTCCCACACCGCGCTCGACGTGACTCCCTTCGCGATCGCGTATGGCGACGACGGGTTGCCGGGGTGGTTCTTTCGCGCTCCGAAGTCGGCGCAGGCGGCGGCATCCAAATCGGGCGCGACCCTCGTCGCGGTGAATGGAAGCGACGGTTCGCTCGCCAGCCTGTTCGGCGGCATCGCGTCAAGCGCTTTGGATCGTGGATACAACGTGCTGCTCTTTGACGGACCAGGCCAGCAATCGCAGCTCTTCGACCGCGGCACGACGTTTCGCCCCGACTTCGAGGCGGTACTCACCCCGGTCTACACCGCGGTTGCGCGGCTGGACGGCGTCGACCCAACCCGCATCGCGGTCTACGGCATCAGCCAGGCCGGATTCTGGGTGCCCCGCGCCCTCGCCTCCGAACACCGCTTCGCCGCCGCGATCGCCGACCCCGGCATCGTCGACGTCTCGACCTCGTGGCTGGAACACATTCCGAAGAGCCTCGTGACGCTGCTCGACGAGGCGAAGCACGAGGCGTTCGACCGCGACATGGGCCTCGCGATGAAGGTCGCGCCGGTGACTGCCCGCACGTGGAGGTTCCGCGCCCGCCCCTACGGCGCCGACGGGTACGCCTCGACGCTCGAGCAGGTTCGCCGGCACACGCTCACCGACGAGCAGACAGCCGCGATCACGACCCCGCTGCTGATCACCGCGCCGGAGGACGAGCAGTTCTGGCCCGGGCAGTCCGAGCAGCTCGCCGCGCGCACCGCGAGCGTGTCGACGCTGGTGCGATTCACGGCGACGGAAGGCGCATCCGGCCACTGCCAGCCCCTCGCGCGCACCCTCACCGCCCAGCGCATCCTGGACTGGCTCGATACCCAGCTCGAGGGTTAGAGACCCGCGAGCCCCGACCCGCCCAGCGAAACCGCGCCGACACTAGTCCCCCGCCTCGACCGCCCGCACCTCGTTCTGCAGCCCGCGCAGCGCGCCCCGCAGCGCCCGTTCGGCATCGAGACCCGATGAGCGAGCGGATGCCACGATCCCCAGCAACACCGCCCCGAGCTGGTTCTCGTCGGCGAACGATGCGGAGCCGGCCGACCCGGTAGTGGAGACAGGCACCGACACCCCCACCTTCGCCGCCCGCCCCAGCACCTTCTCCGCGAGCAGCAACGACGGCATGCCCGCGGGGATCCCGTCGAGCACGCTTGTGCGCTCGGGCTTCTCGACGGCCTTGAGGCGATCCCACGCGGCGACGACATCGGCGGATGTCTCGGCAACCGTGTCGCCGAACACGTGCGGGTGCCGGCTGATCATCTTCGCCGACATGTGTTCGGCGACGTCTTCGAGGGTGAACTCCTCCCCCGGCGTGTGGGCGGCCAGGTCGGAGTGGAAGATCACCTGGTAGAGCACGTCGCCGAGCTCCTCGATGAGCTGGTCGCGGTCGCCCGACTCGATCGCCTCGACGAGCTCGTGCGTCTCTTCGATGAGATGCTTCACGAGCGACTCGTGGGTCTGCTCGCGATCCCACGCGCACCCACCGGGCGCCCGCAGTCGGGCGAGCACGGCAACCAGTTCGTCGAGCTTCGGGTTAGGCGCAGTCATGCGTCAATGATGAACTACGCGGTCTCCCCCACGACGCGAGCCGGCGCATCCACCACGTGCTTCGGCATCGCGAATGCCGCGACCACGGTCAGCACCGCGAAGATCGCAACCCCGATGAACACAGCCGTCGACGCGAGCTCGACCGCCGCGGGATCCGTCTGGTCCCCGCCACTCGACGCGAACAGGCCGTTCGCTACCGCGCCGAACACGGCGACACCGACCGCGCTGCCGATCGACCGCGCGAACAGGTTGGTTCCGGTCACCACGCCGCGCTCGTTCCACTCCACGCTGGTCTGCGCCGCGATGAGCGACGGCGTGGCGACGAGTCCTAGCCCGAGGCCGACCACGAAGCACGTGAGCGCGACCATGGCGACCGACGGAGCTCCGGCGAGGCTCGCCAACGCGATCGCTCCGACTGCGGTGATGCCCGACCCGAGCAGAACGGTGAACCGGAATCCGTAACGCAGGTACAGCCGCCCCGACAGCGACGCGGCGATGGGCCAGCCGATGGTGAGCGCGGCGAGCGCGAGTCCGCCGACGATGGGCGAGGTGCCGATGGTGCCGTCGAGGTAGGTGGGCACGTAAGAGGTGAGGCCGATGAGCATCGAGCCGACACCGATCGAGATCAGCGACGTCACGCCGAGCAGGCGGCGCGAGAGCACCCAGAGGGGCAGCACGGGTTCGGCGGCCCGCCGCTCGGCCGCGAAGAACGCGACCAGAAACACGAAACCGACGACGAACACCGAGATGCTCTGCACCGAGCTCCACGCCCAGGCCTGTCCGCCCTCCAGAACGCCCAGGATGATGAGCGTGAGGGCGACGGTCAACAGCGATGCGCCGAGGTAGTCGACCTTGTGCTTGGTGCGCTCGATGCTCTCGTGGTACTGGCGCAGCAGCATCCATGCCGCAATGAGGCAGAGGGGAATGTTGATGAAGAAGATCCAGCGCCACGACACGAATTCGCTGAACACGCCACCGAGGGTCGGGCCGACGACCGATGAGATGGCCCACACGCTGGCGAGGTAGCCCTGCACCTTGGCGCGTTCCTGCAGCGAGTAGATGTCACCGACGATGGTGATCGCGATGGGCTGCACGGCGCCGGCACCGAGTCCCTGGATGGCGCGGAAGGCGATGAGCGCGGGAAGGCTCCACGCGAGCCCGCAGAGGATCGACCCGAGCAGAAACAGTCCGATACCGATGAGGATGATCGGCTTGCGCCCCACCATGTCGCTGAGCTTCGCGTAGATCGGCACCGACACCGCCTGCGCGAGCAGGTAGATCGAGAACAGCCACGGAAACAGCGAGAACCCGCCGAGCTCGTCGACCACGGTCGGTACGGCGGTGGCGAGGATGGTCGCGTCGATGGCGACGAGCCCGGTCGTCATCATCAGGGCGATGAGAATCGGACCCCGCTCCGACCGAAACCCGACTCCGGCGACTGCGCTGCTGCTCACGACATGACCTCGGTTCTGCCGTGCACTCGCTTCGGCCCACAGGAATGCAATCACGCCCCACTGACCGGCATTCCCGAATCTGCCGAGAAAAATGCACAGAACGCATAAATTCCAGAAACGAGACGAGTGGATGCCGCGGCGCCAGCACCCCGCCGCACCGAACTACATCGTGAGCGCGATGCCCGCCAACGTGAGTGCCGCGAGCGCCATGACGACGACGATCACAATCATCAGTGTCGAGGGCCGCCCGCGCCCGATTTTCTGGATCTTCTTGTAGCGCTTGTTCGCCGGTGTTGTTCTCCCCATGCGGGGAGGCTATTCCTGTGTGCGGGTGTGGTGGGTGTCCAGCACGTAAACAGATTCACGTATGCAGTGCTGGCATGCGCGCATGTGAGGTGCTCGGCCAGGGTCCGTTGTACCCCATTTTGCCCCCAGAACGGGGGACGTCTCCGCGATCGCAACGCACCCGAATAAGCAGTGCTCAATCGAATATTCACCCTCCCCTGCGACAATGTTTCGAATGATCACCCCCGAATCCCCCAGCGCGCAGTACTGGCTCTGGGCCGTGCTCGCGGGCCTCATGCTTAACCTGATTACTCGAACCATTCGCCGTGACCGCTCGCAGTACCGCCGCTTCAAGCGCCTGCGCAGCACCCGCCGCCGGCAGCGCGTCTACCGGGAATGGCTCGTCAGCTCCATCCTCACCATCGGCCTGCCCGCGCTCGTGGTGATCGTCGCGACCTGGCAGTACATCCCGCTGCTCCTCGACGATGTGAACGCCTGGCCATGGGTGCGCTTTCTGCGGAATACCTTCATGGATGCCGGCCAACTCGGCATCACCGCCGTGGCCCTGATCGCGGCAATCATCGTCGTCGGCGCGTTCGCCGTGCTGTTCCTGGTCCGCGATACCGACACGGTGCCCTCCGTCGGCGACATCCAGGCGCTCCTCCCCCGCAACCGTGCCGAGCTGCGCTTCGGCGTCGCCCTGTCGATCAACGCAGGCATCTCCGAAGAGCTGCTGTTTCGCCTCGCCCTACCGACCCTGTTGTTCGCGGTCTCCGGCAACGCCGCGCTGGCGATCGTGCTCAGCGTGCTGCTTTTCGGTGCGCTGCACCTCTATCAGGGGAAGGCCGGCGTGATCGGATCCACCATCGTCGGCACCGTACTCATGGCCCTCTACCTCGCGACCGGAACGATCCTCGTGCCGATCGTCGCGCACATCCTCATCGACCTGCGGTCGCTCGTGGCCATCCCGATGGTGGTGTTCCAGGTGCACCGTGGTGGCACGCGCCCGAGAACGGTCCCGCTGGTCGATACCGCGAAACCCGCGCGACCCAAGGCCGCAGACGAACCCGCACAGCCCACCACCCCGAGCGGCGATCCGCTCTAAATCGTTCCGCCCCAGCCGGAGCCCCTACTGCTCGTCGCAGGCGAGCACGATCTCGCCCACCTCGACGGTGTCGATCATCGGCGTCACCCACGCGCCCAACTCTCCGTCGAACGGTTCCGCCCCGAGCCAGTCGAACGAATACACAGCGGTCTGCCCCGGAGCCAGCTCGTTGACCACCTGCGAGACGCCGTACTCGCCGTCGACCGCCGGAAAGTACCCGGTGTCGGAGCCATTCAGCGCGACACCCTGATTCTCCAGTCCGGCCGTGCCGTAGACCGAAACTTGTGTCTTAATGTTGCCTGGCACAACCCCAAACGCCCGGCCACCGGTCACATATGGGGTGAGTGAAGCAGCAGCGTCAGCCGGCGCCGTGTTGGTAACCGTCACATTGACCCTGAACAGCGGCCGACCATCATCCCGACAGGTCGATTGCCCCACGGCCACCTGCGCGTCGAGGTAGGAGTCCATCTTGGCGCCGGTGCCGTCGTTGAAGTACACGCCAAATTGCTGCTGGTCTGCGTCACTGACCGGCAGGTCTCCCCGCAGGTTGGTGCCCGCCAGGATCTCCTGCTCAGCGACATCCGCGTTCCATACCAACACGCGGTTCTCCTCTCCCGCCAGCGCCATCGCGCGAATAAGGGCAGCGGCGTCGAAGTTGCCGCCAGCGACGGCGTCGAAGACCGAGGCAGCTGCGGAGGCGAAGAACAGGTCCTGAATGTTGGTATCCGTGTAGCGGGCGTACACGTCGACGAGCAGCAGCTGCACCGCGTTATCCGCCGTCAGCACGTCCCCGGTCGGAAGCGTGATCGGCCCCGTCGCCTCAAGCAAGTAGCTGAGCACCACCGGGTCGATAGCAATGACGCCGTCGGGCTGCAGGCCAAATTCGCGGTTCCACATTTCCCGGGCAATCTCGGCCGAGAGCGAGAACCGCGGGGTCAGGTTGGCGCTCTGCAGAAAGGCGCCGGTTCGAGCCCCGTACAGGTTCTGCGTCTCCGCTGGCAGCTCGACCACCGGCACCGGGTAAGGCCCGAAGTCTGACGCCTCCGCCTGCTGTGCGAGGTCGATCCGGCCGCCCTCGGTATGCACCAAAGCGACCGCACCAGCGATTCCCCCGGTCGCGCGCAGCTCCGCGAGGTTCGAGAACAGCAGCAGGTAGTCGCGGGGTCCGCCAGCACCGAGCATCGGCGGAACGAGCCGCGCCGCACGGTCCGCGGCATCCAGCGCCCCAGCCGCACTGGTCGCCGCGTCCTGCAGCTGCACAACGGCATCAGTCAACACCGGCAGCGTCGCGGACGTGTCGATCGCATCGGCACGTGCCTGCGCACTCTTCATGGCGATGGATGCTTCGGCAAGCGGTTCCTGCGCGTCGATGAGTGGCTGCAGGTCGATGGCCCCGTCCACCGGCTGAAACGCAGTGGCGTCCATCGACGAAGCAACCGAGATGAGCGGTGCGATGGCATCACCGGCAACGGCGTTGACGGTACCTGCGACATCGCGCACGGCCGTCAGGTTCGGTCCAAGTACAGGGATGACTTCGAACGCGCGCCAGACGGGATCACCCGTTAGTGAAGCGGCAGACGAGGCGTGGTCAGCGAAGTCATTGAAGGTGCCCGTGGCACCCGCCACGTCGCCCGTCGCAACCTGGTCCTGCATCTCACCGGCCAGCGGAATCGCCGCTTCCAGATGATTCTTCGCCAGCAGCCCCCGCACGCCAACCCACGCCGTGGCGACGATGAGTACGAGCAACACCGCGCCCACGATCCACAGCACCCGGGCGCCGACGCTCATGCGGCGTCGTGCTTCCGGAGGTGTCTGGGGTTCAGGCATCGGTCCATTCAATCAGTTCGCTCAGCGGCCTCTCGTGGACCGCACCGGGCAACGCAAAAGACCCCGGACCGAAGTCCGGGGTCTCGTGCTTGGTTCTCGGTGCTACGCGTTGCTGCGCTGGCGGCGCACAACCTGCTGCACGGTGACGAGGCCTGCACCGAGGAGCAGGACTCCACCGGCGCCCCACGCGAGGAGCATCGTGTTGCCGTCTGCGCCGGTGCTGGCGAGGTTGTCGTCGTCGTCTGAATCCGAGCCGGAGCCGGTTCCATTGGACGATCCCGAACCGGCCGCGGCGGCGGTCACCGTGATGGTGCCGATCGCACCGGAGGTGAGGCCGGTCGCGGTGATGGTGTACGAACCCGAGGCGTTGGCCGGGAGCGTGAAGCTGTACGCAGCGGAACCGTCGGCTGCAGCGGTGCCGTTAGCGGTGAGGCTCAGGCCCGCGCCGTTGATGGCGAACGAAACGGTCTCACCGGCGGAGAACGAACCGGCCGCGAACGAAACGGTGAACGTTCCGCCGGGAACGGTCGAACCGCTCACCGAGATGTTCGAGCTGGCGACGTACCCGCTGGCGACCGCTGCGTTGGCGGCGACTGGCGCTGCGAAGAACGCGGCACCAGCGATTGCGGTGACCGCAATGGCTTTTTTGAGCATGATTGTTTCCCCCTAGTGATGGTCAAGCTGTGTCCGCTCCGGTTTTCCTGAAGAGTCCGTAGCGTGAAGATCGCTCTTACTCTAGGGGGAACCCGCTCGAAAACCTACCGAACGTGTTTCGTATGGATTAATTGCCGTAGACAAGTCGGTTGGTGACATGTGCCGAACGGTGACTTTGTACCCCCTTGGCCGGTACGCTGGGGTCGTCACAGCCGCTCTAGGCTGGCCCTTTGTGTCGCAGCCAGGCATTGAATGGGCGTTCGGGGGAGCATGACAGGGCCGGGGGATCATGACTAGCAGAGCGACATCCGCAACCGACGCTGCGTTGCCCAAGACGCAGCGCGACTGGTACGCACTGTATTCGTCACGACTGGTCATCACCGATCTCTTGGTTCTGGTGTGGGTCGTCGTAGGGGTGCAACTGGCATGGCTGGGCTTCGACAGCGCCGATGCCAACTTCAGGGGCAATCTGTCGCAACTCGGCTTGAACTACACCGCCATTTCAGTCGTCATCGTCGGCGCATGGATGGCAGTGCTAGCTATCTTCGGAACCCGTGGTTCTCGCGTACTGGGAACCGGCTCGGACGAGTACAAACTGATCGCCAATGCGTCCGTGCGGCTTTTCGGCTTGGTGGCAATCGTCTCGTACTTGCTCAAACTCGACCTGGCCCGCGGCTACGTCCTCATTGCGTTCCCCTTTGGTCTGGCCATGCTGGTCGCATCACGTTGGATCTGGCGGGTATGGCTACGGGCCCAGCGAGACTTGGGGCGGTATTCATCTCAGGTACTACTCGTCGGTTCGGAGTCGTCGGTGACGCACATCGCCCGGGAACTCGTGAAGCAACCTGCTGCGGGGTACCGCGTAGTCGGAGCATGCATACCAACAGACCGGATCGGCGGACATCTGGGCGGGACGTCGATCCCTGTATGCGGAACCCTCGACAACGTCATCCAGGCCCTCGCAGCCACACGCGCGGACACCGTCATAGTCACCAGCGCGGATGAACTCTCCCCGACCCGCATGCGCGAGCTCAGTTGGAGTCTGGAACCCGGTAATCAGCACCTCATCGTGGCTCCGAGCCTTACCGATGTCAGTGGCCCACGCATCCACACAAGACCCGTTGCAGGTCTGCCCCTCATTCATGTCGAGACACCCCGCTTCGATGGGCGCAAGAACTTTGCGAAGCGCGCGTTCGACATCGTCGCCTCACTGGGCCTCGTCGTGGTGCTGTCCCCAGTCATGGGGGCTATCGCCCTCGGCATCAAACTCACGTCACCGGGACCGGTGCTCTTCTACCAGGACCGTGTGGGTATGGGGGGCACCGCATTCAAAATGTTCAAGTTCCGCTCCATGGTCACCAACGCCGAGTCGCTGCTCGATGAACTGCGAGCTCAGGACCGTGATGCTGGCAACGCCATGCTGTTCAAGATGAAGAATGATCCACGGATCACGCCCATTGGCAAGTTCCTCCGACGGTTCAGCCTCGATGAACTCCCCCAATTGTTCTGCGTGCTCCTGGGCACGATGTCCCTCGTGGGGCCCCGACCACCATTGCAGAGTGAAGTGTCGCGGTACGACCAGCACGTGCACCGTCGGTTCCTGGTGAAGCCCGGCATCACCGGACTGTGGCAGGTGAGCGGCCGGTCGAACTTGACCTGGGAGGAGAGCGTGCGGCTCGACCTCTTCTATGTGGAGAACTGGTCGATAACCGGCGATGTGGTCATTCTGTGGCGAACATTCAAGGCCGTGGTGAACCGCGACGGCGCCTACTGACTGCTCGTTCTCCCGGTGTACCAATCCACAGTCGCGGAGATGCCAGCTTCTAGCGCGATCGAGGGCGTCCACCCCAGTGCTGCGATCTTCGAGATGTCCAATAGCTTCCGCGGGGTTCCATCGGGCTTCGTTGTGTCCCAATGCGTAGTGCCATCGAATCCGACGGTGCGCGCCACCATCTCGGCGAGCTCCTGGATAGTGATATCGCAGCCGGTCCCGACGTTGAGTTGTTGTGGGCCGTCGTAATTCTCCAGCAGGTGGAGGATGGCGACGGCGAGATCGTCGACGTGTAGAAATTCACGCCGCGGTGTGCCGCTTCCCCAGTTAGTTACGGACGGTGACCCGTGGCGCTTGGCCTGGACGTATCGGCGGATGAGAGCAGGTAGGACGTGTGATTCATCGAGCGAGAAGTTATCCCGAGGCCCGTAGACATTCGAAGGCATTGCGGAAATCCATGACAAGCCGTACTGCCGTCGCACTGCCTGAATCTGCGTGATTCCGGCAATCTTGGCGATCGCGTAGGAGTCATTCGTGGGTTCGAGCGTCCCGGTGAGGATCGATTCCTCCGCAATGGGCTGCGGCGCAAACTTTGGGTAAATGCACGACGATCCGAGGAAAAGCAGGCGCTCAACCCCATGCACCCGGGCTGCATCAAGCACGTTGACCTGTATCTGCAGGTTGTCACTGATGAAGTCCACGGGATACGTGTCGACGGCAAGAATCCCTCCCACTCTCGCCGCGGCCAATACGACGTATCGAGGTCGTGTAGCTGCGAAGAACGCGGATGTTGCGCTTCTATCTCGCAGGTCAAGTTGCTCCGAGGTCTGGCCGACAAGGCGTGAAAACCCACGAGATTGCAGATGGCGCCAGATGGCTGAACCCACTAACCCACGATGTCCGGCAATGTAGAACGCGGCTTCACGGTCCAGCTGACCGGCTACCCATCGAGGCGGCTTGCTAGCAGTCGGTCCCGGCTGGTTCATGCCGTATCCCAGGACGCGAGATTCACCTTGTCGATCCACGGGCGACCGTCATGCTCGAGGGCCTCGACGTCGGCATCGACCATGATGCGAGCTAGCTGCTGAGCGTCAACCGTAGCTTCCCAACCCAGAACGGACTTCGCCTTCGACGCATCGCCGACCAGGGCATCGACTTCTGTCGGTCGCAGGTACCGCTGATCGAACTTGACATGGTCCTCCCATCGGAGGCCAACATGGTCAAAAGCGGTCTGCAGAAAATCTCGAACGGTGACGCTACCTCCGGTAGCTAGTACAAAATCGTCCGGTTCGTCGGCCTGGAGCATCCGCCACATTCCTTCGACGTATTCTGCGGCGTAACCCCAGTCGCGAATGGCGTCCAGGTTGCCGAGGTAGAGGTCATCCTGCACACCCGCCTTTATGCGCGCCGCCGCACGGGTGATCTTACGGGTGACGAAAGTCTCACCTCGCCGAGGTGATTCGTGGTTGAAGAGAATTCCATTGCTGGCAAACAGCCCATACGCTTCACGATAATTCTTAGTGATCCAAAAGCTGTAGAGCTTCGCCGCCCCATACGGCGACCGTGGATAGAACGGGGTCGTCTCGTTCTGCGGAGGGGGCGTCGCGCCATACTGCTCGGACGACGAGGCTTGGTAAAAGCGGGTTTCGATACCAGACATCCGGACCGCCTCAAGTAGGCGAATGGTCCCGGTGCCCGTGACGTCGGCCGTATACTCCGGCTCGTCGAAGGACACGCGAACGTGAGATTGTGCCGCGAGGTGATAGACCTCGTCCGGACGGATCTCGCTCATCAGCGTCACGAGTCGCGACCCGTCGGTCAAGTCACCGTAGTAGAGAAAGAGGTGCGCGGAAGGGTTGTGCGGATCAACGTAGAGGTGCTCGATCCGGCTCGTATTGAAGGTTGAAGCCCGGCGAATAAGGCCGTGAACTTCGTACCCCTTAGCCAGCAGGAGTTCCGCCAGATAGGAGCCATCCTGGCCGGTAATCCCTGTAATGAATGCACGCTTCGTCATGTGACCCTGCCCGTTGCGCAGGCTTGGCAGACTCGTCTGCGTATTCGCTGCTGAGGTTTTCCCCACTGTATCGGAACGTGCCGGCGCCTCAGTGATCTACCCAACACCGCGGCGCTTCCGGGATGCCACCTGTTGCAGCCAAGAATGCCAATGGTCGATCGCCCCGTTCTCCTCGAGCAATTCCTCTGAGTACCTGCGACCATGCGTGCCCAAATCTGCCGCCAACTGCGGTCGCGCGCGAAGGAAAATAGCTCCATCGAGGAGCGCCTGTGCATTTCCAGGCTCCACCCTGTGGCCGCCCTGCGACGCATCGATCTCGACCGCCGTCACGCCCCGACGATCCACCGCCGCCAGCACCGGCCGGCCGGAAGCGAAGTACGAAGTCAGTTTGCTCGGTACCGCCATCTCGGAAACACCCACCTTCTCGTTGACCAAGAGCACATCCGCAGCCGCAAGCACCGCGCGGAAGTCGCTGTCGTCGGCCGGGGCGAGAAACTGCAGCCTCTTGAGACCTACGCCGTCGCGCATTAGGCGCTCTCGCTGGGTCCCGTCACCCATCAGCACGAATCGCACCGGGGCGCTCAATCGGTCTGCTATTCGCGCGGCGGTGACGACGCTGTCGAGTCCTTGCTTGACCCCCATGTTTCCCGCGTGCAGCACGACCGTTTCGGTTCCCCAGCCGTAGGCCGCGCGCGTGTTGCCTTCCAGGGTGGCTACCTCCGTAGTTGCGAGGTGCGTCCAGTTTGCGATCACTTCGACACGCTCGGGCTCGACACCGAGGCGACCCGCGAGGTACTCGGCGAAGCGAGAATGGATGGCCACGACACCGGATGCATTTCTGTATGTTGCCCGTTCCAGAGCGGTGACGGCATGTTGTGCCAGACGACTCCCGGTCTGGGTTTCAATCATGCCTCGGCTGTAGATGTCTTGCATCCAGATGGCGACCGAGGGTCGAGCGACGCCAATCCGAGCTCGCAGTGAAGCCACGGCGGTAGAGAAGAGGCCAGGCGACACGAATAGAACCACCTCGGGCCTGCCCCACGGCGCAAGAAGCACACGCAACCCGAAACTCAACTCGGCTACGAGCCGACCTAAGTCAGTGGTCCGACCCGGAACGTAGTGGAGCAATCGTGTAACAGGCACACCCTCCACGACCTCGCTGCGGGTCCACTGTCCATACGTGTCCCGCACCACCCACTCGGGGTAGTGCGGATGCGAAGTCAGCACCCGCACCTCGACGCCCCGGCGATGAAGTCCTTTCGCCAACGCGTGCGTGTACGGGGCAACTCCAGTTACTTCTGGGTGGTAGTTCAGGCCGACGATCAAGACCGAGAGTGGCTGGGGATCCGAGCCCGACAAATTCTCTGAAATCGAGGGCGTTCCCCGTCTCACCGACCCGCCTCACGGTCATCTGCACGCGGAACTTCGCGCGGTTCTTGATTCCTATTCGCTGAACGAAGAAAAATCAACGCGGGACAACCCATTCATCACCGTGTTGTCGCTCTAGCCATGCCCCGGACGATCTGCCAGACCGCCGAGTCGATAGCTGATGCTGCTGCTTCGTAGACGCTTGCAGACCGCCGGTAGGGATCTTCGATATCGTCCACAGTCGCACCTGACGGAGCGGTCGCGACCCCCCGCATGGACGCGGCCTCCACGACGAAGGCTCTAAGGGCCTCGCCTTCTCCGATCGGGCTGTCGCTCCGGCCCGGCCTGGCGTCGATCTCGGTCGAGAGATCGTACGAGGCAGCATCAGCCAGTCGCGCGAATTGGTTCAGTGTAAAGGTATAGCGCGTCGCGCGGGGCAGCATCGAGACCACCTCACTGCGGTGTTCGCGACTTGCAGTCAGTACGAGATCCGCCTCATTGATCATCATCGAAGTCACATCCTTAGCGATGTGACCCGCTGGCTGGCCCCCATAGCGGTGCGAGAGAGCCGCAGCTTCGTCAGTCATGGCTTGTCCGACCAGCGCCATTGTTCCCGCACTGTCGACCGTTACGTTCAGATCCGCGTTCCTGAAACGAGTGGTCAGGAGCTGTTCAGCGAGTGGAGACCGGCAGATATTGCCGGTACAAACAACGAGAACCGCGAAGCCCCCTCGAACAGGCAACTCCTTCGTGGTCAAGAAGCAGTTTTCTGTGCCCGCGCTTTGGCCCTTGCCTTTGGCTTAACCGACTCACCTGGAGCTGAAGTATCGCCGTATCCATACCCGTAGCCATATCGGCCGTAGCCGTAAGCATCTGGCCCCTTTGTGGGCAGCATAGTAAGCACGAGACCAGAGACAGGCGCCCCGACGTTCGTCAGAGCAGAAATCGCAGCCTTCAGCTGGTTCTTGTGGGTCCGACCGGCCGCAACTACAACAAGCGCGCCTCCGACGATCTTCGTCAGAATTGCAGCATCGGTCACGGGTAGGAGCGGAGGCGAGTCGAATATCACTACGTCAAATGCGCGGTTGAATTCGTTCACAAGATGAGTCATGGCTGTTGAACCGAGGAGCTCGCTGGGGTTTGGCGGAATGTGGCCCGCCGGCAGCACGAATAATTCCTTGCGACCCCACGGCTGCAACACATCCTTCAGGTCGGCCCGACCGATGAGCACATCGGTCAACCCAACCGCTCCTTCGAGGTCCATGTAGTCCGCGACCTTAGGACGACGGAGATCCGCGTCGATGAGAAGCACACGCGCTCCCGTATCAGCGAGGGCAATGGCGAGGTTCGCCGCAGTGGTGCTTTTCCCCTCGCTCTGGATTGACGACGTAACGACGAAGCTCCGATCGACCCGGTCAGCGTCAAGATATTGCAGATTGGTCCGCAGTGTACGGAATGACTCAGCGCGAGGGCTTCGCGGATCCGCGTGAACAATGAGGGGTCGGTCCTTTGCCTTGGGATCAAAGACGATTCCGCCAATAATGGGCACGGTCGTGACTTGCTCGACGTCGCGCTCGTTCCGAATCCGCGTGTCCAGTGTCTCGCGCAAAACTGCCGATCCGAGCCCGACAACTGCGCCGACGAGAGCCCCGAGCAAAATGTTCAGCGGCACGTTTGGGCTGATTGGGGCGCTGGGTACCGTTGCTTCTTGCGCGCGAGTCAATTTGACAGGTGACACTGCAGCATCAATCTGGGGCGTCTCGATGTCTTCTACGACTGACGTGAGGCTAGAGGAGATCGCATTGGCAGTCGCGGCGGCCCGCACCGGGTCGGTATCGGTCACCGTGATGTCAATGATGGACGTGTCGAGCGGCGCGGACGCGATCACGCGTTCCGCTAACTGGCCCGCAGTCACTTCCAGGCCCAAGCTCCCGATAACTGGAAGAAGAACGATGGGGGTCGAGGCGAGGTCCGAGTAGGTCTTAACCCGTTGAACGGTGAATGTGTTTCCCTGGGCCAACTCGGAGGTAGATCCTCCCGACTGCGTCGACACAAACACCTTAGAGGTCGCGTTGTAAGTTGGGGTCTGCAGGATCGAATACCCAGCGGCGCCTCCTACCCCAACGAGGACTAGTAACACGATCATTAGCCAGCCTTTGCGCAGAGTGCGCCAGTAATCCTGTAGCTCCATGATCGGCCTTTCCCCTCGTGTCGGAGGCCTAAGCCCGCCCCGTTTTATACTGACACATATCACGGGCTCCCCCGGCTTGTGGATGCGCGTCGTCCCGCATCAACCTGGCCGCGGCCGGAATGCCGCGAGTGCCTATTGCCCCGCATAGAGGAGCGTTTCTGGCAGGGCGACCAAGAGTAACCACTAGCAAAGCCACGGGACGGCCGCCAAGAGTGACGTCAGCCTCAGTTCGGGCTCTTTGCAATCAGATGTTTACATCCAGCAGCTACATACAGATGAGGCACACGGCCAGCGAGCTTGCTATTGACCACACAAAGAGCCAAAGTCGTTAGGAGCGAACCGCACTTGGGGGACACGACGCGGGTTTTACCGGGGACGTTGTGGCGGATGCCGATGCCGGTGGGATTTCGCGGGTCGCCATTAATTTGAAACTACGGGGGTTTGAATGTTCTTTAGGGGGACGGTTCAAGCAGCGGTTCGGAAGTTCTCTGCTCCTCGCAACAGTCTTACCTTGGCGGTCGGGGAGATTGCGATTCGGCTGGGCGCTGTTGTGTCACGTGGCGAGCGAGGTTCAGTGGCCCTTATTGCAGCGACCGGTGGAGGCAACCTTGGCGATCAGGCAATGCTAGAAACCTTCCTCGACGAAACTGCGGGTCTGGAGCGCTCGATTTTTGTCCAATCGCGGTCAGCCGTGGACGTGACGAGCGCATTCGGCCGTTCTGGCGCAGACGACCTTGTCGCCATGCCGGGACTGACGCACGGGTTCGGGCTCCGTCACTTCACTTCTCTCTATCGGTTTGGGCGGTTACTCAGCTCCTTCGCGACCTTGTTTGTGGTCGGCGCCGACGTGATGGATGGGGCCTACAGCGACAAGGCATCGAGGACTAGGTGGCTGATAGCAAAAGTCGCAGCGGACCGGGGCGTCAAGGTCGCGGTGTTGGGATTTAGCTGGAACGGTAAGCCCACTCGAGGCGCCCGTGAAGCTATGCGACGAGCGAGCAAATCGAACGTCACGATGTACGCTCGCGACCCACTCAGCGCCACCCGACTTCGTGAAGACGGATCGACATCTGTGGTGGAGGCGGCAGATACGGTCTTTTTGTATAGCCGGCGAGACGAAGATTCGCGCGAGGCGCAGTTGGTCGCGCAAGCACGTCGTGCTGGCAAGCGGATAGCGCTAGTGAATGCGTCGGGACTTGTGGCTAGCTCGACATCTCAGGTAGGGGCATACGCGTCGGCGATTCAGCTTCTTCAACGGCTCAACTATGCCGTGTTTATGGTCCCGCACGTCGACAGGGCCCCTCGGAGCGACACCAGCGCGATTGCGGCAATCATGACCTCGATTCCAGACTCTGCGAAACCCACTGTGATCGAGATGACCAACCCGTCTATTGTTCGCACAATGGCGTTGGGGGCGGACCTGGTCATCACCGGCCGCATGCATCTAGCCGTCATTGCCCTGTCCTGCGGGGTCCCCGCTGCCGTCATTGCAACTCAGGGCAAGGTGATGGGCCTTCTCGAACTTTTCTCCCTCACGGACCTATGTCTTGAACCGGGCGCCACATTGGAACAAGAGATGTTGAGTCGAATACATCTTATTAACGATCGCATCGGAGGCGTTCGGAATGAGATACAGCGAGCGCTTCCGCACGTGAAGCAACTCGCCGAGCGAAACTTTGAACTGTTGGGGAAAGCAAAATGAAATATCTGTTTGCAGCATCTACGGGTGGTCACTTAGCGCAACTTGTGCGGTTGTCTGCGGGCATGGACGCGTCCGCAGACTCACTTTGGGTAACGTTTCGTTCGCCTCAGAGCGAGTCGCTGCTAGTCGGCAAACGGGTCATTTACCTCCCATATATTCGGCCCCGCGACGTGCGAGGGGTCTTGGCCGGGACCCGTATTATGCTCAAGGCACTTGCCAGCGAAAAATTCGATCACGTCATCAGCACGGGTTCAGCGATTGCGCTGGCTGTATTTCCAGTTTCTCGATACCGGGGTTTCAACACGCAGTACATCGAGAGCGTCTCACGAGTGGACGGGCCATCTGTTACCGGCAGGATCGTTCGTCGGCTACGCCTCGCGAACACTTGGACTCAGCATGAGGGCTGGTCCAGCAAGTCTTGGCAGCTTCATGACAGTGTCATGAGTGGGTTCCAGAAGGTCAGCCGTTCCTCGTCCACTGACGGCCCCCTGAGGCTTTTTGTCACACTTGGCACCATCGAGGGGTATCGATTTGATTCACTCCCCGATCGACTATTGGAACTAGGCGTCGTGGGGGAAAGCACCGTGTGGCAGCTTGGTCATACGACTCGTGACGATCTTCCAGGGACTGCTTTTGGAACTGTCTCTGACAAGGCTTTTGTTCAACACGCCATGGAAGCCGATGTGGTAGTCACTCATGCTGGAGTGGGAACGATTCTAAAGCTGTTGGACATGGGCATCTATCCGGTAGTAGTGACGCGGCGGGTCAAACGGAATGAGCACGTTGACGACCACCAGACGCAGATTGCAGCACTTGTGGAGCGCGAGGAGCTGGCTGCGGTCCACGAGGCGGACGAGTTGACCGAAGCGCATCTGCGAGAAGCAGCCGGGTTCTCGGTTTGCCTCCGACCTGAACGCGTTGACTCGTAGATGAACCAGCCGGACCAGCACAAGCGCGAGCAGGTTGAGTACCTTGTCGGCGGGTTTCGCATCTCGGTGCAAGACGACAGCACCACTCCGGGGCCACGAACGCACATAGTGGGATTCGTAGGTGGATTACGGGCGAAGAACACGAATGTGAACGTACTTGTAGCTTCCACCTTCCCAGGCATGGGGCGGTTCGCTCGAATAAGGCAGACAGACTACGGCTCGTCGTCGCGTCCGCGCATTCTCGCCGCCGACATCATTCGGATCATGGCGGCAGGCTGGAGCGGCGCCAACGTCCTAGTTCGGACTTGGACGGATCGCCGCTCAACAGACATCATCTACGAGCGGGTCGCGGTATTCCAATCACTCTCTTCTTTTCACGCCGCAAAATCTCGGGCGTTTCGCGTCGTTGAGGCCAACGGTATTCTTTCTAGGGAGACTGCCCGTGACCGCAAAGTGCTGGTTTTGGAGGGTCTTGCGGCAGCGCTTGAGCGTAGAGCTCTCAGGCGTGCAAGCCTCGTTGTTTCTGTAAGCGAGGCCCTCAAGCGAGAGCTGGTAGCTTTTGCCGGCCTTACACCCTCGCAAATTCTAGTTCTGCCGAATGCCGCGTCTCTGTCAACTACTGAGTTACCGGTCTCACCTGACGAAGACTCGCCGGTAGTAGGTTTTGTCGGTTCGGTGGTCGAGTGGCACAGGCTGGACAAACTGATTGACAGCTTCGCCCGCACAGACGGGGTCCGACTCGAGGTTATTGGCGAAGGCCCGGAGCTTGAGCGCCTCCAACGAATCTCGGTTGGCTTGGGAATCGCTGGCCGAGTCTCCTTCCTGGGGCGACTGCCCCACGACAAGGCGCTCGAGCGAATGAGCCACTGGTCAGTTGGTTTCGCCGGACACGAAAAATCCTCCAGTACCGTCATGTACCACAGCCCGTTGAAGCTGTACGAATACGCGGCGCTCGGGATGCACATTTTGTGTTCCCCCTCCGATGACGCCGTCTCGTTAGCTGAATCGGCTTCGGTCCATATATACGACACTGAGCGAGATGGGAGCCTCATGGAGGCACTCCTCTCGAGCATCACCGCAGCCCGATCTGACTCACACGAGGCGCGAGTGGTTCGCCGTCAACATGTTGCGGCCAACCACTCTTGGGAAGCGCGCGCCGGTCTATTCCTCGACACTGTGCAACTGCACCGTGTCAGTTACAAGAAAACCGAGGTGCGAGATGTTTAGTTGGCTCCGCAAGCGACGGAACGATGTACGCGCCATTCGAGAATTCATTATGGATTGGCGGCGATTTGCGACGTACGGCGCACCGCCTGCAGATCAAGTCAATGCTTCAAGTGACCTCCGTCACATAGAGGGTCACCTCACGAAGGATTACCACCGGATTGAAAAAGGGCTCTCCCTGCGCGCACCCAAGCGTCCTTTCGGCCTAGAAGTCGGGGCTCGATTATCCCGCCTCGGGGCATTGGCAGATGCGCAGGTAGCGCAAACGCCCTATCGCAAGTACGCCGAAGAAGCGGTGGCTGCTGTCGAAGACTGGAATGCCTCCGGTATCCGATCGGAATCGCTTGCCCCATTAAGAGGTCGCATCGACGCGGAAGACCAGACGCATCTGCGCCGTATCCTGGCTGACCGCCGCAGTGTGAGAGATTTCGATTCCCGCGCGGTTCCCAAAGAGCTCTTAGAGGACGCAGTGGCCCTGGCAGTAAATGCCCCATCCGTTTGCAACCGCGCTCCATGGAACGTCCGCTTTTATTCTGGTGGGTCCGCTGCCCAGGACGTGCTGCGGTTTCAGAACGGAAATCGAGGATTCGGCGACTCCGTGCCTGTGGTAGCGCTAGTTACCAGTGACCTCAGATTGTTTAGTCAAGCTGGTGAGCGCAATCAAGCCTGGATTGAAGGGGGTATTTTCGCGATGGCCTTGGGAACCGCGCTTCATGGCTTGGGACTAGGGACTTGCATGCTCAACCTCTCGTTGACAACGGAGAAAATGAACGCACTACACCAGGCCGCGGGGATACCCAAGCACGACGTTCCAATCATGATGATTGCTATCGGCTTTGCGGCGCCCACCGCACGAACGGCACGGTCTCCAAGAAGGAACCCTTCCGAAGTCGCGGACTACATCACGGGCAGCCTGTGATTCAGATAACGCAGGGCACAACAACTTATGGGCAGTTTGACGTTCCTAAGTTGATTCCTTCGCATCCACGGCGGGTAAAGAGGCGCGCAGCCTGGGTGGGCGCGCTACTGGGGCTCTCAGCGGCGTTTAGTGGAGTGGTTCTCCCGGTAAGTATTGGTGGTCTTCGTCCTTGGCACCTGTTGTTGTTGGCTGCAATTCTGATAGCGATCTCCAGTTCCTTGTCCGAAGGCCTTATCCGTAAGGCGCGACTGCTCCCCGTTGATCTTGGCGTCGGTCTTTACGTCGGGGTGTGCATTGTGGCCGAACTGATCAACGCCCGTGAACTCCGTTTTGCACCAGATATTTTGAACGTCATTTCGCCGCTTTTCTATTACATGGGTTACATCGCCGCTCGCATCTCCGTCCGCTCGTATGATCAAGCGGTTTACTTCTTGCGACAGTTTGTCTGGCCCATCCTCATCGCCACGCCGCTTGCCCTAGGTCAATCGCTGGGAAATCCGGGAATCACTCAATTGGTACTCGCGGTGGCACCCGGCGCAGGTGCTACTAGGCGGCTCGAAAACGATGGATTGACCCGGGCAACTGGTCTGGTAGGTCACTGGACAGGGTTCGGAGCTTATGCAGTGTGCGTCGTCGCTGCAGCAGTTGCACTGCTTATCATTTCGAAACACTTGGGCCTGCGCCGACCCCGCCTCGCGCTCGTCACGCTCCTGGCCGCTGCAATGTGTGTGATCTCGACTCTCACATTATCGGTGGCTGTGGCTGCCTTAGCGATCGTGCTGTGCTGTTGGCGTTCGGCGGGGCTCGGTCGTCAACTCCTGATCGCGGCCGGGGTCTTGAGTGCGACCGCCTCTGTTGTGTTCGGGTCACTCATACAGGCCCGTGTGGACCAGCAGTTTACTGACCGAGTCAGCCGCATCTCTTGGCTGCCTGATTGGGTGCCAGATACTCTGAATTACCGGGCGCGTATTTGGACCGAGCAGACCATTCCCATGGTGCAAGACCGCCCACTCACTGGATGGGGTACCAACCTTTATGAAGGGGTGTATCTGGGGCTTGAGGGGCAACGTGTCTACCCAACGCAACTGCTCTGGCATTCACCCGAGTCTCAATGGCTGGGGTCAGCTATGACCTTCGGATTGTTTGGGCTTTGCGCACAGGTGGTTCTACTTCTAGCGATCGCCCACCTTCTCATATCCGCTCACCGCGAACGCGACAGCATGCTAATCGCACGACCAATACTCATGCTCTTCGTAATGTCGATACTTGTGGCGACCACCGTGCCGGTTTTCACCAACAGAGGTTTCCCCATGGCCTTCTGGCCCCTCTTGGGCGTGTTGACAGGCATCTACCTCAGCGGCAGCCGCTCTGCTCGCAATAGCGCCGATTAGGCGAGAAGGCCTCCCCGCACATCACCGTCATCACCTGCGTAGTCAGCGGGTCGATCCCCGTCGCCGCAAAGCTTTGCCCACGAATACAGGCAAAGAGAGCAAATCCTTTCGAAATTGACGCCAGATCAGGGATATAAAGGCGAGGCTCAGAATAAACGCCCCCGTACCCGCTGCAAGCTGTGACCACGTTGTCGTGAACTGTGAGCCAATGACGAGTGAGGCTACGGATGCGAATGAGTAGCCGATCACCGCTCGCGTCCCGTTGAAGAACATGGCTTTACTCGGAGCGCCGCAGGCCCGCGCCACCCAGAGGAGCCCTAACGGCCAGACGATTGCGTTGCTTATGGAGTATGCCCACGCAACACCGGAGACTCCCCAGATTGACCCGATCAGTACTGCAACGATGATGACGGGTCGCGAACTGAGCGCCCATAACAGCTGCGAGCGCGTTGCGGCGTTCGCTAGAAACACCCAGTACGTTGCGTATGCGGCTGCTTGGAAGACTCCCGAGATGGCCAGAATTTGGAAGATGGGCACAGCAGGGCCCCACCCAGGCCCTAAAAGAATGCCCAAGAGCGGTTCGGCGACTGCAGCAGCGAGTGCGAAAATCAGCGCGACACCGTGCACCAGCAGCGTCTGTCCTGTCAGGAGGAAACGATCGAAACGGGGCCGATCGTCGACAAGCCGCGCAAGAACAGGGAGGGCCACACGAGTCGAAGGGGCATTTATTTGATTTAGAGGCATAACCAGAACCTGGAATGCTCGGTTGTAGTAGCCAAGATCAGAAGCGCCCAGACGACTTCCAATGATTACAGAATCAATATTCTTGCTGACGTAAGTAATCAGCTGAGCTGTTACGAGGTAGCCGCCGAACTTCACGAAGCTCATTGTGCCCGCCCCACGGCGAAACAGACCAGGAATCCACTTCGTGAGTATCAGCAGCGGAATAGTCGCGGAACCAGCGGCAACTATCTGCTGGACAGCCAAGGCCCAATAACCGCCTCCCAAGAACGCCACAATGAGTCCTGCCGCGAGGCCCGCCGCTTGACTTCCTACCTCGACACCGGCGAGAGCCCCAAAACGCATGTTTCGGGCGAGGTGCGCCCGATACTGGGTACCCAATCCGTTCAAAATGAAAGTGACGGAGATTGCTTGCGCGAGCTGAACAAGGCGCGGCTCTCCGAAGAACACAGCGATGGGCCACGACATGAAGAACCCAAACAGAGAAAGCAGTGTCCCAATCAGGGAGTTAAGCCAGAAAAGGTTGGAACGCTGTTGCTGGGATAGGTGCGGCGCTTGAACCGCCGCCTGCGTGAGCCCAAAGTCTCGGAAAACCTCTCCGACTCCTACTACCGCCACGACCATAGCCACCAACCCGAAGTCAGACGGGTCGAGTGTTCGAGAAAGAAGTACTACTCCGACCAACTGAATTGCGATTCGCCCGCCTTGGCCGAGCATTGTGGTGGCTGCACCACGTGACGCAGCAGCACCGAGGCCATCTACGGCACTACTCATGCTGAAAGCACTGATCGATACGCGGCCTCGTGTGCTGCACTCACCCGTGACCACGCCCGGTCACCCAGAGGAGGAGTCTGGCCGTGACCTCCAGTTCGCGCCCACTTCAATGCCTCTACGATGTGTGGCTCGCTAAGCGGACCACGAAAAGTCATCACCCAAGAACTCCCGAATTCTCTGCGCAGTGCACGTCCAGTTGAGGAATCGGGCACGAGAACTTTCCGAGCAAGTGAGAGTGCCACAAGGACCGCACCAGAACTGTGCATCTCGGTATACGGGAACACCACTAGCTGAGCCGCCGTGATCTCTCTGACCAGTTCGCCATCGCTCACGAAGTCGAGTCGGCTAGTTATGCGATCATCCTTTTGTTGAGCCTCGCGAACTGCTCGAGTCACCGCGGGATCAACTGGACTGCCAACGATTCGCAACTGAACCGCGCCTCGAACCTGAGGGAAAACGTCGACAAGACGCTCAACCCCCTTATATCCCTTCAGCAACCCGAAGTAGAGAACTCGCTGGTCTACCTGAGGGCTCCGAGGGAAGGAGGCAAAGGGTTCCTCGTACCCTCCATGGGGAATCTCTACGCTACGCGACGCGATCAGGTTTTCGGTCTCGGGCACGAGGTGGATTTCCAACTTGGTGATCCGGTCGAAACCCCTACCAAGAATCGCGTCACAATCCGTTTCCTTGCCGCTATGCGGCTCCAGATTATGCAGCGTTCGAACCACCGGAGTGCTCGTGACCCTAAGTCGTAGGAGCAGCAACAGAACTAACAGACGCCGAGCCGCACCTTTCGCTCCGCCGACTCGACCAACGAGGTGCTCCGGCCAGTGAAGATGGAAAATCTCGTATTTTCCGAGAATGGCATTTGGCCATGTGAAGAACCGGACCCGCACAACACTATTCTCTGTACCGGCCATATGGCTCGAGTACCGGGTCTCACCTGGGACTGGCGCGCGCAGCGAGTGCAAGATGGTGATGCGTTTCACGACGCACCGCTAACGCCATTGCACGATTTGAGGATCGACTCGCGTACCCGGTTCACACGGTCTCGCGCCAACTGCAGATCCTCTGCAAGGCATTGTGATACCTCAGGGCTGCGCTGGGACACACCCTCGACCGGGATCGAATACGTGAACCCGGCGGCCTCAAGGGTGCGAGACAGTTTGCGGGAGCTATCTGGGGCTAGTGCGATCGGTACAGAACCTTCCGTCATAGCGGCGACCAGTACGTGCAACCGGTCTGAAACGACCCAGGAACTGCGCCCATAGACGGCTCGCACCTGACGCTCGCGAGAAGCGTGGCCTACCTCCGGGGACCAGTCGTCATAGTCCGCGCCCAGCGCCGTAGCTAACCAAACTAGGCGGTCCCGATCGCGCTGGACTTGACAGACGACAAGCGGGACCGCGTCTAAGGAATCGATGAGACGCCGGGCCCGCGTAATCCACTCGTCACTCGGCTGTTCTCGGTCCCCTCGGAGGCTGAAGACAATCTGGGCGGGGTACAGATTCTCTCCGCTTCGCTCCCTGATGGAATGCGTGGTGGAGCCTTCCGAGAATGCCCAATCTGGCATCACGTCACCCGTTGCCATCGCATCACGCGACCTTTCATCTCGCCACGCGGTGACGTCCGCTGATCTAGCCAACCACCTAAGAGCGCGGCTTATTGGTTCATCCGTATTCCGCAAACCAGCGCCAGCCTGAATGACAGAACCGCCCCGAGCGCGCACCAACGCGACTATGGGAAGCATCGCTACACGGTCGCGTACGAATGCGCGGTTCAAGGTGAATTCGCCAGCGTTGAAGAACAGATGCGTTTTGCGAACTAACGTCGATCTCAGAAGCGACCCCAGCCACTGAATTCGACTGGTGTAGACGTAATCCCCCGCGTCTAAACCTAAATTGTCGCTGTACTGCGACGAGTTCGGGCCCACCAGCACGTGACACTCACCGACTCGTTTCGCAACACTAAGAAGTGGGCGGCGAAGTAGCGAATCCCCCAGATTGTCCCGTTGACCCGTCAGCACAACGAATACTTTCACCCGCTTCATACATTCGCCCCCAGAACGTCTCAGTTGACGTTACTGCACTGGTTCGCGGCAGACGAGTAGATCCGGGTCAACTGGTTTGAGTTGCGGTTGTCGTATCCTGAGCCACTACTGCACCGAAAATGGCAATAAGAAGTTCGCTTGTCCACGCAATTAATGCCGCATCGTCTGGCAGCGCGCCGTTCTTCTTGGGTAGCGGCACCGTCACCGACTTGCTCGCCGCGAAGTAGCGTGCACCGGGGTACATGCGCTGCAGGCGAATTTGGACGGAATCGAGTAGCTCCGTGGTTGCGACACGCAGGTTGCCGCCCATCGAAACGACCTCACTGAGACCGGCCTTCTGTGCCATTCGGCGTAGACGCGAAACCTCGACGAGGTTGCGCACCTGCTCCGGGGGCTCGCCGTAGCGGTCGGTGAGTTCTTCGAGGACCTGGTCGATCGCGGTATCCGCCGATGCAGGTCCACTCGCGGCCGACAGCTTTTGGTACGCCTCGAGCCGAAGGCGCTCACTCTCGACGTACTCCTCGGGGATGTGCGCATCGACAGGTAGTTCAAGGCGGAGCTCGGTCTGGCCCTCAGCGACGTCGCCGCGGAAGGTGCTGACGGCCTCACCGATCATGCGCAGGTAGAGGTCGAAGCCGACGCCGGCGATATGTCCGGACTGCTCACCACCGAGCAGGTTCCCCGCGCCACGGATCTCGAGGTCCTTGAGAGCAACGTGCATTCCGGCCCCGAGCTCATTATTCGCGGCGATGGTTGCCAGGCGGTCGTGGGCTACCTCTCCGAGGGGCTTCTCGGCGTCGTAGAGGAAGTACGCGTAGGCGCGCTCGCGTCCGCGGCCGACCCTCCCCCGCAGCTGATGCAACTGGCTGAGGCCGTACTTGTCGGCCCGGTCGATGATCAGCGTGTTCGCGTTCGCGATGTCGAGGCCGGTCTCGATGATCGTGGTGGAGACGAGCACGTCGTACTTGCGTTCCCAGAAGTCGACCATCACCTGCTCGAGAACGTGCTCGGGCAGCTGTCCGTGCGCAACGGCGATGCGCGCCTCAGGCACGAGTTCGGCGATCTGGGCGGCGGCGCGGCTGATACTCGATACCCGGTTGTGCACGAAGAACACCTGGCCCTCGCGCAGCAGCTCGCGGCGGATGGCGGCGGTGACCTGCGCGGGGCTGTAGGGCCCGACGTAGGTGAGGATTGGGTGCCGGTCCTCCGGCGGGGTGGCCAGGGTCGACATCTCACGAATACCGGTGACAGCCATCTCCAGGGTCCGCGGGATGGGCGTCGCGCTCATGGCGAGGATGTCGACGTTGGTCTTGAGCTTCTTCAGCGCGTCTTTGTGCTCGACGCCAAAGCGCTGCTCCTCGTCGATGATGACTAGCCCGAGGTCCTTGATGACGATGCTCTTCGACAGCAGGCGGTGGGTGCCGATGACAAGGTCTACGGTGCCGTCGGCGAGGCCGTCGATGGCCTCCTTTGACTCCTTCTCGGTCTGGAACCGGCTGAGGGCGCGAAGGTGCACGGGGAATCCGGCGAACCTCTCGGCGAAGGTCTCCATGTGCTGGCGCACGAGGAGGGTGGTCGGCACGAGCATGATGACCTGCTTGCCGTCCTGGATGGCCTTGAACGCGGCGCGGATGGCGACCTCGGTCTTGCCGTAGCCGACGTCGCCGGCGATGAGGCGGTCCATCGGGATGGGCCGTTCCATGTCGGCCTTGACCTCATCGATCGTGGTGAGCTGGTCCGGGGTCTCCGCGAATGGGAACGCCTCCTCGAGCTCGCGCTGCCACGGGGTGTCGGGTGGGAAAGAATGGCCCTTGCTGGCCATGCGGGCGGAGTACAGCTTGACGAGCTCGACGGCGATGTCGCGCACTGCGCGGCGAGCCTTGCCCTTGGCGGCGGACCAGTCGCTACCACCCATCTTGCTCAGTGACGGTGCCTCTCCCCCGACGTAGCGGCTGAGGAGGTCGAGCTGGTCTGTGGGAACGTAGAGCTTGTCGCCCGGATAGCCGCGCTTCGAGGGCGCGTACTCGATCGCTAGGTACTCGCGCGAGTTCTTGACCGGGTTGCGGCCACCGGTGCTGACCTCGCGCTGCACGAGTTCGATGAACTTGCCGATGCCGTGGGTGTTGTGAACAACGATGTCGCCGGCCTTGAGTTGCAGCGGGTCGACGACATTCTTGCGGCGGGTGGCGAGCTTCTTGACGGCGCGGGATCCGTAACCGGCTGCGCGACCGTAGAACTCGTTCTCGCTGAGCACAGATATCTTGGCGTCGGGCAGTTCGAAGCCGGCTTCGACGGAGGCCTGGATCAGGTAGGCGACACCGGCCTCGGTCTTCTTGGGAAGCTCGTCAGAGACGCGACCGGACATGCCGTGCTCACCGAGTGCTTCGGCGGCCCGGTCGACGAGACCGGTGCCCTGGGCGACGACGACAACGGTCCAGCCATCGGCGAGGCGGGCGCTGACATGGTCGATGGCCCCGTCGGCGACCCCGGTAAAGCTGGGCACGGTGGTGGCGGCGATGCGCACATAGTCGCCCGCGCTCTCGACCATGGCCGAGATGTCGGTCTCAGGGGTGGCATCGGCAGCGCCACTGTCGAACGAGCTAAGGGTCCACCAGGCGCGGCCGCCGGCGGCGTCGCGCAGCTTGGGCAGACTCATGAACTCACCCGAGGCGAGGTCGATCGGGGCCTCCGCTCCGACGGTGGCGGCGTTCCACGCGGCGCTGAGGAATTCGCGATTCGTGTCGACGAGGCTCTGGGCTCGGGCGGACACGCGTTCCGGGGAGAACACCGCGATGGCGGCATCCACCGGAAGGTAATGCGTAATGGGCACGAGCTTGTCGACGAGCGCGGGGGCAAGGGACTCCATGCCGTCGACGGGGATGCCCTCGGCGATCTTGGCGAGCATGGTGCTGAGGCTGGGGAACTCGTGCTGCATCTCGCGGGCGCGCTGGCGCACCTCGGGGCTGAGGAGCATCTCGCGGCTGGCCGGCAGGTCCACCGTCTCGACGGGGTCGGGAAGAGATCGCTGGTCTGCGACCGAGAAGAAGCGGATCTGTTCGGCCTCGTCTCCGAAGAACTCGATGCGGGCGGGGTGCTCGGCGTCGGGTGCGAACACGTCGAGAATGCCGCCGCGCACCGCGAATTCGCCGCGACGAGTCACCATGTCGACGCGCGTGTAGGCGAGGTCGACGAGCTGCACGGAGAGTTCGCCGAGGTTGTAACCGCGCCCGCCGGTGGTGAGGCGTAGCGGTTCGAGGCTAGTGAGGTTGTCGGACAACGGCTGCAGTGCCGCGCGCACGCTGGCGACCACCACGATGTCGGTCGTGGTGGTGCCGGCGGCGATGCCTTCCTGCCACTCCTTCATTCGGCGGAGCGCGTGAATGCGCTTGCCGACGGTCTCGGCCGATGGGCTGAGACGCTCGTGCGGGAGGGTCTCCCAGGCGGGAAACTCCACGATTTCGGCAGTCGGGATCATGCACGGCAGCGATGCGCGGAGAGATTCGGAATCCCGGCCGGTAGCGACGATGACGAAGAGCGCCTGCGGGCCGGTGCGGGCGTCGAGGAGCCCAGCGAGGAGCGGAGCGCGCAGCCCGTCGACAAGGGAGAAGTCAGCGCTGCGTTTGGCGTACTCCAGGGCGTCACCGAACGTTTGGGCGCGCGCGAGCGCCGGGATCAAGCCCTGAAGAGTCACCGGAGAAGTCTACGCGCGGGTGGTGACATGGCAGATGTGTGGGGCGGGGGCTTGTACAACCCGTGGACCGAGGCAAGCAACGTCAGCACGTTGTGTACACATAATCGTCATCGTTCGCCGGGACGAGGTTGTGGTCGCGGACGATGGTCGACGGGGACGGGTCGAGGGCGGTGACGCGGGAGCACACCGCGTCGACGGTTCCTCGGAGATCGTCGGCGTATTCGATGTTGTAGACCAGACCGCCGTACGCAGCGGTGTAGGCGTCGCATTCGTCGTACCGGTCGCACTGCTCGGTGATGGCGAGATCGAAACCGATGTCGTTCCGGCCTACCTCTGCAACTTCGGGCGCGTTTTTCTGCGCGGCAGCAAGACCCCGGGCATGGGCAGACTCGACGAGTTGGGTTGCGAATGCCACAGCGTCGGCTTCGTCGAGGGCACCTCCGGAGCGCGTCCAGGAGTCGAAGTTGTCGAATTCGACGGCTAGGTAACCGGAGTCGTCGCATCCATCGACCGTCGTCTTGAGGCGCTCGGCAATCGCAGCACGCTTAGCAGGGGTTGAGGTATCGAGGATGTTCTCGTCGGGCCAGCCGGGGTCGACCAGCAGCTCCCCATCGTCGGTGTGGACGAGGAGGGCGGCGGGCCACGCGACACCAGGCTGGGTCTGGAACCCGTTGACGTAACAGATGCCATATGCGTCCTCGGCGGCATCGTCGGTGCTGTCGCGGGCGACTACCTCGGCGCCGGGCGGGACTGGGGAATTGCCGCCGAGTTGGTAATCGAACTGTGCGCCGGCTGGGGGGAGCACGATGTCGTTCGGCGATGCGGCGTCCTCGCTTTTGCATGCCGTGATGGTCAGCGCGGCAGTCAGGAGGAGTGCAATGGAGAGGGTGACTCGCATGGGCCGAGCTTAGGGTGCGGTGGCGGACGGCACCCGGGCGCTGCGGGCTACGTCGCGGTGTGAAACTCCAGCTGCGCTGCCGTCAGTCCGTCGGCGGTGACGAGCTCGACAGCATCAGACAGCGTTTTGGGGAGCATCTGCCGCTCGGTGGAGGAGAAGTCACGCAGCACGAAGTCGGCGGCGGGCTGGCGTCCGGGAGGGCGGCCGATGCCGACGCGCACCCGGAGGAAGTCGTTGGTGCCGGTCGCGGCGATGATGTCGCGCAGGCCGTTGTGTCCGCCGTGTCCCCCACCGTTCTTCAGGCGTATGGAGTCGAACGGGATGTCGAGTTCGTCGTGCACCACGATGAGGTGCGACGTCTCGATCGCAAACGATCAATCTGGGTGGAGGAGTCCCGGTGGTGAGAATGAAGTGGCAGCTAGCTGTTGCTGACGGGGTACCCTGAACCGACATTCGCGTGCCGAGCATTGGGGAGCCCGCCGCATGACACGACTCGATTCGCTCACCGGAGTGCGGTTCTTCGCCGCGTTCCTTGTCTTCGGATTCCACAGCGTCGCGTACGTCGGCGGCTCACAACTCGACGTGTTTAGCGCCGGAATGGTCGGCGTCTCGCTGTTCTACATCCTCAGCGGGTTCGTGATGTCGTGGACCGCTCGCGAAAGTGACCTCGTAGGGCACTTCTACCGGCGTCGGTTCGCCCGCGTCTACCCGGCATTTTTCGTTGCCTGGTTGCTCTCGCTCGCGCTTCTGCTTAGCCGTGGCTCACTCGACCTGTGGGACGCTCTGCCACCCACATTGCTACAAGCTTGGTTCCCGGTGGAGGCCGCCTACTTCGCCGGCAGCGCCGTATTCTGGAGCCTGTCTTGCGAGGCGTTCTTCTACTTGGTGTTCCCGTTCCTCAATCGCCTACTGGCGAGGTTCGGTATCCGTGGTCTTATTGTCATTGGCCTCGCTGCAGCAGCGGTGAGCATCGGAACGGCAGTCGCCATGCTCGGAGTCGCAGAGGGCCCACTCACTCGGTGGGCGCTAATCATCTTCCCGCCGCTGCGCCTGATGGAGTTCGTGATCGGCGCGGTGCTCGGACGTCTTTTCCGGCGCGGCATCCGCGTGCCAGTGCCCGTCTCGGTCGCCGTCGTGCTGGCGGGAGCCGGTGTATACCTCTCATCCATCGCGCCTTACTCGCTATCCCGGTACGCGGTGACGCTGCTGCCTTTCGTCGTCCTGGTGGCGGCGCTTGCGAGCAGCGACCTGAAGAACCGTCCCAGCGTTTTCCGGTGGACTCCGGTTGTTTCACTTGGCGTGTGGTCCTACTGCTTCTACCTATTGCACGCCATGGTGCTTGTCAGTGTGTTCGTCATTGCGTCGAGAACAGGCGTGATCGACGACGGAGCATCGAGTCTTCGCGTCTGGGGTGTCCTCGGTTTCGCGTTTATCGCATCCGTTGCCGCAGCTTGGATACTCCACGTCCTGGTGGAACGGCCCTACGAGCGACGCTTTCGAGTTGCGGGTCCCAAAGAAACAAGCCAGCCGCCGGAGTCCACTCGACAGATACAGTGAGGCAAGGAACCGGCTGCGCTAAGGAATGTGCCTCAGCAGCTGCTCCTCAAACGCATCCGTCATCGAGAACGCAAAAGTCGCGGTCATGTGGTGCGCGTCGCGGTAGACGAGCGCATTGCCGATGACTGCGGGGCAAGACGACTCATTGCAGAAGTAGTCGACGAAGTCGAGATATTCGGCGTCGAGATCCTGCTCGGCCGCGCGAGTGTCGGGGTCGATAGCCGTCTCACGCGAAATGGCGCATTCCGATGTGTCGTCAAGGTGCGCGGAGAGACAGATTGACGGATTAGCGAGGGCGTGCGGAGTGTCCGCAATGACCACGACCCCGGATGACGACGGTAACGCGTTCACAGTGGCGCCCAGCGCGTCACGCCACGTTTGGGCCGCGTTGGCATCGCTCGCCACCTGTGCTCGGCTGTAGTTAGCCAAGAGCACGACATCCGGTGCTGCGGCGTTGAGCCGTTCGATTACGGCTTCGCGCCAGACCTCGCAGGCCCCGTAGTCGGGTTCGGCGAGGATCGCTGACGCGCATGAACTCTTAGTGTTCACGTCCAGCCGGATGGTGCCACGGTCGGCGAGCTCCGCCAGCGCGGGGTACCACTGAGCGGCATGCGAATCGCCGAACAAAGCAACGAGCGGCGCTTCCGAATTCTTGCCAAGCTGGCAGCCGGACGCATCGGTGGCGCTGAAGTTGCGGTGGCACCCGTTCGAGTAGATTTCGGGGTTGTCGTCGGCAACTGCGCGCAGCGTGGGCCGCATGTTGGAGGGCACAAACGGCGTCCCTTCCGGGAGCATCGTCACATCTGCCTGCGGTGCTTCGCGGTCGTCACTTAGCTGCATCGCGTTCACGGGGACACTTGCGACCGCAGCCAGCGCGAGGACCGCTACCGACGCACAAATCGTGGCCACGAGCGAGCGGCGCGGACGGGACAGGGTCAGAAACCGCCATTTGCGACCGGGTTCCTCGACGTACTTCCAGCTAAGCCAAGCCAGCGGTACTGCGGCAGCCCCGAGAGCGAGCGTCGCCGAGAGGGGCAACGGACTGCTGACACCCACCGCCTCCTGCGGAATGACTTGTAGCGGCCAGTGGATGAGGTAGAGCGAGTACGAAATCCCGCCTAAGAATAATGCCGGGCGAACGGATAGCACCTTGGCCGGCCCGTACCTCCCGCGCCGAACACCGGCCAAAATGACGAGCGCTGTCCCAGCCACGGGGAGCGCCGCCTGCCACCCCGGGAAGGTGGTCTGTGCGGTGTATGTAAATGCTGTCACGAGGATCATGGCCAACCCGAGCCACCCCAGGAAGGGCAAGATCCTCGCGTTCAGCCATCGCGGCGCGGCAGCTACCAGCAGGGCCAGCAGCCCGCCCGCGCCCAACTCCCATGCCCGCGTCGGGAGCATGAAGAAAGCTATTGGTTGCGAGATTTCGGTGACTACGACAGAGCACGCGAACGAGATCGCGACCACGAATACGAGCGAAACGACCACCCCGCGGAGGGAACGCTTTGCCCACACAAACACGAGCGCCATGAGCAGCGGCCACAACAGATAGAACTGCTCTTCGATACCGAGCGACCAGTAGTGCTGGAACACAGACGGTGCTGTTTCCGCGAGGTAGTCGGTGCCCTCGACCGCAAACAGCACGTTCGGCACGTATAGGGAAGTCGCCGCCGCGGCCCGCAGCATGGCCGGCAGCTGTAGCGGCGGTAGCCAAATCAGGCTGGCCATCAGAGACAGCAGCAGCACCACGAACGATGCGGGCAGAATACGCCGCGCACGACGGGCGTAAAACTCGGCGAATCGTAGCCGCCCGTGGGCTTGCATCTCGGACCAAATATGTCCCGTGATGAGGAACCCGGAGATGACGAAGAACACGTCGACACCCACGTACCCGCCGCTGAGTATGCCGACGCCACTGTGATAAAGAACCACAAGAAGGACTGCGATCGCTCGTAGCCCTTGAATATCCCCCCGGAATGCTTTCCCCACGCCGCGAGGCTACCCGATGAGGCGGGCTTTCACTCGACCGGGGGTGTTCTGTGCTGCGGTCAGGCGCGCGTTCTCCGCGGTCAGCTCGGAGATCTGGATGCACAAGTCACCGCTGATGGCGAGCATTCGATGAATCTGCTTATTTGGGCCGCTTGGAGCAGGGCGTTGAGTTGGGTCGTGGTGGATGCGGGGGTAGGGGCGTTGGGGATGGCTGATCGACACCGAAGAATTTAGCACCACTTCACCTGACGACCGCGCGATGGCGATCGGGGCGTTAGTTTCGGCGCCCGAGTCGTCATGCCGTCGCGATGTGAAGGGCGAGCCACTGTTGCGGCCGGTCCCAGCGTTCGAACCCATTCAAATTCACCATTTACGGCGCCTTCGAGTTACCGGGCCCGAAGTCGAACCGCGCTGCGCTGCGGTACCACCCCTAGTGGGTGCCCCGATCTGGAACTCCGACTGGTTCGTGCAGATAAACGAGAAGCCTGCGTTGGTGAGATAACGGAAGGCGACGTCGACTCCGACACCACCGGTGTTGGACTGAATGTAGGTGATTTGAAAACGAGTGCACAGAAAACCCGCGGCGACCGGTACCTTGCCGGGCTCGATGGGCTGCGCCGCTCGATTATGGCCCTCACATTCAGGTGGGGAGGTCGTTGATGAACGCCTTGCGGTGCAATGATTCCCGATGCCGGAGTTCTGGCCGTCAGTCTGATTTATTTGACCAGTGAACCGGGGCACGTTTGGGGCCGTGAGTCCGCTGTCGACCAGCAGTCCACCTACAGGTGCGTACCTGGGCACATCGTGGCTTGACGGGCCCGGGTCTTTGCCGCAGTCGTGGAGGTAAATAGCGGTCTTGACTCTGGTTCAGCACGAGCGGATTGTGCCGTGCAGGAGCGCGATGTCTGCCATCGGGGGCGACGCCGGGCGCTGCGGGCTACGAGGCGGTGTGGAACTTCAGCTGCGCTGCGGTGAGTCCGTCGGTGGTGACGAGCTCCACAGCATCCACCGCATCAGACAACGTATTGGGGAGGGTCTGCCGCTCGGTGGAGGAGAAGTCACGCAGCACGAAGTCGGCGGCGGGCTGGCGTCCGGGAGGGCGGCCGATGCCGACGCGCACCCGGAGGAAGTCGTTGGTGCCGGTCGCGGCGATGATGTCGCGCAGGCCGTTGTGTCCGCCGTGTCCCCCACCGTTCTTCAGGCGTATGGAGTCGAACGGGATGTCGAGTTCGTCGTGCACCACGATGAGGTGCGAGGGCTCGATCGAGTAGTACTTGAGGAGGTTGGCGACCGGCCCGCCCGACACGTTCATATACGTATTGGGCTTGGCCAACACCAGCTTCGGCGCGCCGGGGGTCGTGCGACCCTCGGCTACCGCAGCGTTCGCCCTGTGGTTGCGAAAGTTCGCCGAAACGCGGTGCGCGAGCTCGGTGAGCACCATCGCACCGACGTTGTGGCGGTTGCCGGCGTAGTCGGGCCCGGGGTTGCCGAGCCCGACTACGAGCCACTGGTTTTCGCCCACTGGCGGCTTCCGACGGAAGAGGTCCGTGACTACTTCTCGTCAGCCTCGGCCTCGGCGGCTTCTTCAGCAGCCTCGGCGGCTTCGGCCTCAGCGGCCTCGGCCTCTTCGGCAGCTTCGTCTTCAGCGTCAGTGGTGAGGTCGAGCTGCGGCACGGTCACGTTGACCACGAGGGTCTCGGGGTCGGTGATGAGCGTGGTGCCCTTCGGCAGCACGAGCTGGCTCGCGAGGATCTGCGTGCCCTCTTCGAAGCCTTCTACGCTGACGACGACGTTCTCCGGAATGTGCGTGGCCTCGGCCTCGACGGAGATGAACGGGGTCTCGAGCTGCGCGAGGGTTCCGGGGTAGCTTTCGCCCTCGACGTGCACGGCGATGTCGATGACGACCTTCTCACCCGAACGGATGATGGTGAGGTCGATGTGCTCGACGAGCTGGCGCACGGGGTCCTTCTGCACGTCCTTGACCAGGGCGAGCTGGCTCTTGCCATTGATCTGCAGGTCGATGATCGCGTTCTTCTTGCGGAGCAGGAGAACGGTCTCGTGGCCCGGCAGGGCGAGGTGCAGCGGGTCGGTTCCGTGGCCGTAGACGACCGCGGGGATTCCGCCGGTCACGCGCAGCTTGCGGGCCGCGCCCTTTCCGAAGGACTCGCGCACGACGGCCTCGATGCGGTTGGTCTCGACCTTCTTGGCCGGCTTGTCGTCGCGACGGTGGCTCTTGATCTCAGCCATAGTGATCTCATTTCTGTGGGGCATGCCCACGGTTCTGGCCCCTGTGTTCCGGTTGTGCCGGAGTTTCGAAGGGGGATGTCAACTCGAACGCATGTCAGCGTGAGGAAGACCGTGTGCCTTGCCCACCGCGTCGATTACGGATGCCCGGTTTCTGCGTAATGCAGGTCGCGGGTAGCCCTCGCCGAAGTTCAGTGGCCGAGTTTACACGGTTGTGGCGTGTCGCGGATTCTCGGGCGTTCGGGTGGCGGTGGCTGGCGGGCTTCGGGTGGCGGTGGGCGCTGGTTACAGGGTGCCCTGGGTTTCGGTGCCGGCGGGGATCGGCGTGAGGCGGGTCACGTCGATCGGCGCCGCGAGCTTGCCGGCGAGGGACTCACCGAGCGCGGCCACGGCGGGCCCTGCCCCGTGCGCATCGAGCAGCTCGGCGCTCTGCCACTTCTCGATCATCACGATCGACCCGTCTGGCGCATCGTGGATCGCATAGAGGAGGCATCCACTCTCTTCGTGCACGGCGGCGATCGCGGGCTTGAGCGCCTCGACCACGGCGTCGTGCTGGCCCTCGGCGGGGGTGAAGATGGCGGTGACGACTACGGGGCTGTTGGTTGTCATTAGTAGAACTCCACTGTGTTGACTCGGTTGATGAGGGTGGCGCCGGGGTTGTCGGCGTTGGTGCCGTTTGCTTCTGCGCTCTTCGCTTCGGCTTCTAGCCAGAGGGTGGCGTTGCGGGCGAAGAGTTCGGCGATCAGGCGGTCTTCTGCCTGATTGAGCGCCGCGGTGTGGGGGCTGATGAGAACGTGTGGATGCGTCCACAGCGGGCTGCCCTCGTCGAGCGGTTCCTGTGCCACGACGTCGAGTGCCGCGAAGCCGATGCGGCCATCGTTCAGCGCGTCGAGGAGGGCGGTCTCGTCGATGACGGTTCCGCGGCCGACGTTGACGAGCGTGGTGCCCGGCTTCACCGCGGCGAAGAAGTCGGGGCCGAGGAGGTTCTCGGTCTCTGCGGTTCCGGGGAGGGTGACCACGATTCCGTCGATGTCGGCGAGGTGCTGCAGCATCCGATCGGGGTGAATTATTTCGGCGACGTTGTCGAGGCTTGTCTCGTGGCGGCTGGTGCCGATCACCGTGGCGCCGAGGGCGGTGAGCTTCTTCGCGGTCTCCTTGCCGATGCTGCCCAGGCCGACGATGAGGATGCGCTGTTCGGAGATGAGGCCCATGGTCCAGCGGTTCTCCCAGACCTTGTTTCGCTGGCGGTCGAGGAGTTTCGGCAAGGTTTTTGCGCCGGCCAGGAGGCCGAAGACCGACCATTCCGCGAGGGGAACGGCGTGCACACCGGCGGTGGTGCTGAAGGCGATGCGGTTGAGGGCGTCGTCGTCGAGGTTCGCGGCCTTGACCTGGGCTCCTCCCCCGGCTGGCATGGTCTGCACCCAGCGCAGGCCCGGGTTCGCGGCGACGGTGCGCGCGAGCTCGGACGGCTTGTCATCGGGCAGGCCGTAGAGCACCTCGGCGCTGTCGACGAGTTTCTCGAATGCTTCCTGCTGCTCGGGGGTGCGGGTGAAGGCGGGGTCGCCGGAGTGGTCCCCGGGGTGGCGCATCGGGGGGAGCAGGGTCTGGTCGCGGATGAAGTCGATGCGCGGCTCTAGCTCGATGACTCGGGCGATGAGGTCTTCGGAGATGGGGGTGGCGGCTACCACTCGGAGGCGGGCTGTGGGTGTGGGGGGCACGGGGCGTCGTCCTCTGTTGGGGTGGGTGTGTGGGTGGTGCGTGTGGGGCGGGTGCCGTGGTTCTAGGTTACGGGGGTGATTGTCGGGGGCGGGCTGGTTGGGGTCGGGAGGGGTGGGTTGGTTTCGGGCTGGGCGGGGCGGGGCGGTCGCGGGCGGGGGGGGGGGGGGCGGGTCCTCCTCTCCAGGCGTGCCTTT
>NZ_JAALGE010000024.1 GCF_011057645.1 Marisediminicola senii
GTCATCGAGCAGCGCTGTGACGATGCGTTCCAATGCCCGCGGCATCGTCGACGACCCCGACACCAGCATCCCGGGATCAGCGTTAAGAATGGCGAGCACCCGCAGCGCGGGTGGCTGCTTCACCAGCACCGCATCGACCGCCGACTGGATCCGCTCAAAGGGAACACCGGATTCGACTGCGCCGATCAGGTTCGCGATCGCGGAGACAGTCTGCTCACGCATCGCGCGGCAGAATCTCCGCCCTCTTCGGCCGCAGCCCGCTCTCGCGCAACCTCGCCGTTCCCTGCTCGCTGCTGACGCTCTCGGTCCCGGTTGCCGCGTTCGTCGCTGCAGCCCCCATGTTGACGCGGCCGACGAGGTCGTCCGCCGAGCAGTCGAAAATGTCCATCAGCGCGACCAGGACGTGCATGTTCAGCCGTTCCGGTTTCTCCGTCACGAGTCGGAAAATTTGGCTCGTCGACAAGTCAATGCCCCGTTCTCGCAGCAGCGGGACCAGCTTCGTCGTCGAGAAGATGCCCGCCGCGGCCATAACCTCCCGTAACCGCCACTCATATCCGATCACCCTCATCAGGTCTTCTCCTTCTTTGACGGTTGGCCCTGGAGCATCTGCCCGAGCGCCTGCCGCATCATCGTGTTCGCGAAATCACCGCTCACCGCGGTGTAAATGGATGTCGTCGACTGGTAGGCGTGTCCAACCTGCTGCTGCACGAATGTCGGATCCACCCCCTCCTCGACCAAATGTGTGACGTAACTGTGCCGAAGCGCGTGCGGCGATAATCCCGCATCCAGCCCCAGCTCGTCCCGGTAATGAGCGAATCGAGTCGACAGCTCCCGTGTCCGCAGCCGGGTGCCGCGCTCGGACACCCACAACGCGTTCGACCCCTCCGCCCGCATCAGCGGCCAGACGTTCTCGACGTAGTCCTTCACCGCGGTCACCGCCCAGCCGCGCAACGAGATCACGGACCGTCGCTTCGCAGCGCCACCGCGTGCCGCCTTCCCATGTCTGACCTGGAGAACACCGAACGCTCCGAACTCCGGCGCGTGCGCGTTGCGATAAAAATCCGTCGTGTCCAGATTCACCGCCTCGTTTGCCCGCAAACCCCAGGCGTAGGCAACCTTCAACAACGTCGCATCCCGGTAGGCGGGTAGAGCACCCTTGTGTCCGGCATCCAGGATCCGGTCGACCTCGCCGTCCGCGTGATCCAGGAGCATCTGCAGTTCCTCCCGCGTCAACGGCCGTCGTCCCGGTTTGCCCTCGTAGTCCTGCAGATGTTTCGTCGTGTTCCACTCGTGGCAGATCTGGACCGGATGCGTCCCGAACCGGGTGAGGCACTCGTCCGCCCACCCATAGTGCTCCGAGATGAGATAGTCGCAGAACGAGCGCACCGCATGCTGATGACTACGGATCGTCGACGGCGCCAGCTTGCGGACGGCGACCAGATGCATCATCCACTCATCAAGACCTCCGGCAGTCCACAACCACGGCCATTCCCCCGTGAAAGTCTGAAACCGCTCGACCACGCCGACCACCGTCTTCACCGACGTCTCGCGCAGGTTCCGCCCGCCGCGCTGCTGCATCGTCCAACCCTCCAACATTGCCGCGAACACCGCGTCCTCCTCCTGAAGGAACGAAACCCCGGCGGCCAAATAAAGCGCCGAAGCACCATGTGGAACAGTCTGCTGACCCAATCCAAAGCTCCCATCTAATGCACTAACAATGCATCAAGCGCGACTCATATTGCGAATCCGCCACGCCTTGGCATCACTGCGCCGCCCGGCCGACCGCTTCGATACGATTACCGACACCTGTATCCACGCAGATCACGCAGCAGACGGAATAGCGCGCGGTTATCTCGCTGGTCGGCGCCCGCGCGGCCACCACCTACGGCGAACGCGTCGCAATCGACGCGTCGGCGGGGCTCGTCGACCGCGGGTACTGCATCGTCTCCGGCGCGGCATTCGGCATCGACGGTATGGCCCACCGCGCGGCGCTCGCATCGTCCGGTGTGACCGTGGCAATCCTCGCGGGTGGGGTCGACCGCTTCTACCCGAGCGGTCACGAGGCGATGCTCTCCCGCATCGTTCAGACGGGGGCGGTCATCTCCGAGCTGCCGTGCGGCGCCCCGCCCACCAAGTGGCGGTTCCTGCACCGCAACCGGTTAATCGCCGCCGCCAGCCTCGCCACCGTCGTGCTCGAGGCCGGGTGGCGTTCCGGTTCGCTCAACACCGCGGGCCACGCCGCGACGATCGGGCGGCCGCTCGGGGCGGTGCCGGGGCCGATCACGAGTGCGGCCTCGGCGGGCTGCCACCGGTTGATCCGTGAATCCGCTGCCGTCTGCGTCACCAACCCCGATGAGATGGCCGAGCTCGCCCCGCTGTGGGCCGCACCGGGGACACAGGGGCGGGGGAGGTCGACGCAGCGCCCGGGCCCGCAGGCGCACCCGTCGACCGGTGCTGGTCGCAGCGGACACATCGGCGACGAGATGAGGGTGCTCGATGCGCTGAGCAGCCGGTCCGCCCGATCCGTCGACGACATCGCCGCACGGAGCGGCCTCGCGGTCGAGACCGTGCGCGGGGTGCTCGGGGCGCTCGACCTCGAGGGCGCAGCCAGGCGGGGGGAGCACGGGTGGCTGCGGTCGACGTAGTGCGGCACGGGGCTGCGCCGACTGCTTTCGATGCACGGCCGACGGCTATCGGTACGCGACCGAGAGCTATCGGTGCATGACCGAGAGGGGGAGATAGGCGCTGACGATCCAGTTGGGGGCGTCGACCACCTCGCTGATCTTCAGGTCGACGATGACGGAGGCGAGGATGTATGCCTCGTGGGGTTCGATGCGGTAAGTGAAACAGAGGTGGTCGATCATGGTGCGCAGTGCTTCCCTGGCGGCGTCGAGCAGGTCGGGGCGCACGCCGGTGGTGGCGTAGTAGCCCTGGTCCTCGATCCCCGGCTGGAGCGGGCCGGCGGTCTGGAATTGCGGTGAGGGGATGGAGCGTCCCTGGTGCAGGGTGATCCTCAGTGCGCCGTCCAGGGGTGCTTCGATGGCCGTGATGCAGACTTCACCGTCTCCCTGGGCGGCGTGCGGGTCGCCGAACATCAGTCGTGCGCCGGTGAGTCCGACGGGAAGGAAGATGCGGGTTCCGACGACGAGGTCGCGGATGTCCATGTTGCCCCCGAAGTCGCCAGGGGGCATCACGGGGAGTGGGTCGGGGGTGTTCGGGGTGCATGCCAGCACCCCGAGGAATGGGCGCAGGGGAATGGTCGCGACGTCGAGGAACTCGGTGGTGTCGCCGGTGGTGAGGTCCCACTTGTAGACGTAGGGCTCGGTGAAGTCGTCGGGCAGCAGGCCGGCGCCGGGGCGGCTGGCGGTGAAGCCCCAGCCGAGTGGCTGGAATTCGAGGGGTTCGACTTCGATCACGTCGCCGGGTTGCGCACCCTCGACGAGGATCGGTCCGCGCAGGGGATAGCTGCGGGAGGCGTCGCGCGGCACGATGGGGTCACCCTGCCGATAGTCGTCGAGCTGGCCGTCGGCGGCGTCGCGCACGTCGAAGCTGATGGTGTCGCCGCTGCGGATGCTGAGCACCGGCTCGTGGGCGGGAGTCCACAACCGGTTGTAGACGTCGGGAACCTCATGGTGTGCCATGGTGTCGGACCCTAACTCGTGGAATGTCGTCGGTCGTGTCGACGTGCCGCCGTGCGGGGAGCCGCGCTCACCTCGGCGGGACCGGGGACGCTCGCCGGTAGAGCACTTCAGGGCGTCCGCGCGCGCCGAAGCGATGCGACACCGCGACGTACCCGTTGCCCGACAGGTAGGCGAGATAGCGCCGCACCGTCGCGGGCGACGCCCCCGACGCGGCGGATATCGCCTGGGCGGTGACCGGCGAGGTCAGGTGCAGGGCGTCCAGGATCGTGCGCAGCGTCGGTTCCGACAGGCCCTTGGGCAGCGGCTGGCCGGTGGTCGCCCCGCCGATCGCGGAACCGGGAGAATGCGCCCCGCCGCGGAGCTCCCCGCGGCCCGCGTCTGCGGCCGGGGCCACCAGCCGGTCGATCTCGCCCTGCGCCAGCCCCACGGGCACCTCCGGCGGCCGCTCCGCGCGCGAGCGCCGGTACTCGGTCAGGCGCTCCGCGAACGCCTCACGGGTGAACGGCTTCACGAGGTAGCCGACCACGTGGGCGGCGAGAGCCTGCCGCACCGTGAACCCGTCACGTGCCGAGCTGACCACCATGACGTCCACACTCCAGTCCCGCACGAGGCGCAGCCGGTGCAACACTTCGATGCCGCTGAAGTCGGGCAGGTTCATATCGAGGAGCACGAGGTCGACCGCGGTGTTCGAGGCGAACCGCGCGGCCTGCGTTCCCGTGCGCACCGTGCCGACCAGGGCGAACCCCGGAATATCGCGCAGGTACGCGCTGTGCAGCCGCACCACGGCGGGATCGTCGTCCACGATGAGGGTCCTGATGGGGTCGCCGGTCACCGCAGTGGTCACCGCGCCGGTCGCACCGGTCACGTCGCCGGTCACCGCGCCCGGTCCCGCACGGCGAGGGGCATCTCGACCGTGAAGCGTGCCCCACCCCACGGCGACCTGCTGACCGTGATGCTCCCACCGCGGTGTGCGACCTCTCGGCGCACGATGTCGAGGCCGACTCCCCGGTCGTCCGGGCCGCCCTTCGACGAGACCCCGCGTTCGAAGATGCGGTCGACCAGCTCCGGAGCGATGCCTGGCCCGTCGTCATTCACGTCGACGTGCAGGTCGGTGGTGTCGGCTACCGCGAGCACGCGCACCCGCCCGTCGGCCGCCTCGATCGCGTTGCGGCACAGGTTGCTGACGACGAGCAGGTCGGTGTCGTCGAGAACCCCCGCACCCACGGTCGTGAGGGGGTCGACCTCGAGGGAGCCGTCACGGTCCGCGAACTCGGCCGCGTAGGCGTCGAGCAGGGTTCGCAGCGCCGGATCGGTCACCGCGCTCGCGGCATCCATCACCGTCGTCGGGGGGACCAGGCGATCGACGTATTCGAGCACCGCGCCGGATTCGCCCTCCGCGACGAGCCCGCGGATGACGTGCAGGCGGGTGCGGAACTCGTGGGTATGGTCGCGCAGCGCTCCGGCGATCTGTCGCTGGGTCTCGGCCTCGCGCGCGCGTTCCTCGACGGGCCGCACGCTGCGACGCAGCGCACCCGTCAGCAGGGCACTCACCAGGCAGCCGAGCACCACCGACCCAAGCACCCACGGCAGCAGTCCACCGATCGCGTCGTCGAGGTCCTGCGCGATGGTGCTCTCGAGGATGCCGACCGACGCGGTTCCCACCACGGTGCCGCCGTCGAAGACCGGAACCTTGGCACGCAGGGTCGACCCGATGGTGCCCGATTCGGTGCCCACGAACGATTCGCCGGCCAGCACCTTCGAGGGGTCGGTCGATACGGGGAGACCCCGCTCCGAAGCCGTGGGGTGGGTGAGGCGAATGCCGTCGGCGTCGGTGATGACCACGTAGTCGACCCCAGACGCGCGCTCGATCGTGTCGGCCAGCGGCTGCAGCTCGCCCATGGCCGTTTCGGCGTCGAGCTGCACCGCGGCGCGCACCTGCGCGAGGTCGGCGAGGCTGCGCGAGACGTCGAGCACGCGGTCGGTGGTGGCAGAACGGATGCTGCGTTCCTGCACGGTCACGGCAACCAGCGTGGTGACCCCGACGCATGACAGCACCACGATGCACTGCATGACCAGCACCAGCAGCATGCTGGTCTTAGTCGCGAGCACAGGCCGACTCGGTGTCATCATCGACTCCTCTGCGGCGTGAGCATCAAAGAGCGCAATTCCCACGGGGGCAGGCGCCACGGTCACTCGGTGGCAGTCTACTCGGCACGCCTTCCTCGACGACGAAGGGGGCGCGGGAGGTGACCATGCGGAGACGCATCAGCGGCACGATCATCGGGGTGATCGCGGCATCCATGTTCCTGGCTGCGGCAGCCCACGCCACGACGACGGGAGGGGCTGCGAGCCCCCGCACGAAGGTGACCCTGGTGGCACCGGCGGCACCCGGAGGCGGGTGGGACGCCTTCGCCCGCGAGAGCCAGCAGGTGATGCGCGTGGAGGGGATCGCCGGGGGAGTCCAGGTGGTCAACATTCCCGGTGCCTCCGGCACCATCGGCCTCGGCCAGCTCGTCGGCATGGGCGACCGCCACGACCTCATGATGGTCACCGGCGGCGTGATGCTCGGCGGCATCATCATCAACGACTCGCAGGTCACCCTCGACGACGTGGTGCCGATCGCCCGGCTCGCCGACGATTTCAACGTGCTCGTCGTGCCCGCCGATTCGCCGTACCAGACGCTCGACGACTTCGCTGCGGCCCTCGCGGCGAACCCGGGGGGAACGGCGATAGCGGGAGGCTCGCTCGGCGGCATCGACCACCTGCTTGCCGGGCTTCTCGCGCAGGAGGTAGGGGCCGACCCCGCCGAGGTCAACTACCTGGCCTACCCGGGAGGGGGCGAGGTGGTCACGTCGATCCTGTCGCAGACCGCGGCGGCCGGCCTGTCTGGCTACAACGAGTTCCGCGACCAGATCGAGTCGGGCAGCATGCGCGCCCTCGGCACCTCGGCCCCGGAGCCCGTCGATGGCATCGACATCCCCACCTTCCGGGAGGGTGGCCTCGACGTCGCCATGTCGAACTGGCGCGGCTTCGTCGCCCCTCCCGGCATCTCCGAGTCCGTCGAGGCGGAGCTCGTCGCCATGGCTACGGAGCTTCGCGACACCCCGGCCTGGCGCGAGGTGCTCGACCGCAACGGCTGGGTCGACAGCTACATGATCGGCGACGAATTCGCCGCCTTCATCGACGAAGAGACACAACGCACGGGAGAGATCGTGGAGGAACTGGGACTGTGAGCATCAACGAATCGCCACCGCTCTCGACGGGTGCGCTGCGGGTGCAGCGCATGCCGCGCTGGTACACCGGTCGCAGTGAACTGATCGTCGTCGCGGGCGTGCTCGCGCTCGCCACCGTGCTGCTCTACGGCACGGTCACCATGGAGGTGCGCGAGGAAGACGTCTTTCCCGGCCCGCAGTTCTTTCCCGCCCTGGTCGTCGTCTTCCTCTACGCGGCGGCCATCGCGCTCGCCATCGAGGTCTGGCGGTCTCCCCAGCGTGCACACGTCGGAGACGACCCGGTCGAGATGTCCGACGAGATGCTGCGCGACCTCGGTCGCATCGACGAGACCAGCGAGATCCGGGTCGTCTCCCCGGAGGACTACGCCGCCACGACCACCGACTCCGGCTCACCGGCCCGTTCTGGCTCCGACCGCAAGACCGTGCTGATCACCATCGGCGCCTTCGCTGGCTTCATCGTCATCCTCCCGGTGGTGGGCTGGCTGATCTCCGCGGCCGCGCTGTTCTGGGTCATCGCGTGGGCCTTCGGCAGCACCCGCCCGCTCATGGACATCGCGATCGCCGCGATCATGTCGTCATCCGTGCAGCTGGCCTTCGGCGCAGGCCTCGGGCTCTCCCTGCCCGGTGGCTTCCTGGCGGGGGTGCTCTGATGGACCAGCTCGCGCTCCTGCTCGGCGGCTTCGAAGTCGCGTTCACGCCGCAGAACCTCCTCTTCCTCGTCATCGGCGCCATCCTCGGCACCGCCGTCGGGGTGCTGCCAGGGCTCGGCTCAGCCATGGCCGTCGCGCTCCTGCTCCCGGTGACCTTCAGCCTCGATCCCACTGGCGCGTTCATCATGTTCGCCAGCATCTACTTCGGCGGGCTGTTCGGGGACTCCACCTCCGGCATCCTGCTCAACACCCCAGGCAACTCCTCGGCCATCGCGACCACCTTCGAGGGCCACCGCATGGCGAAGGACGGCCGGGCGGCGAAGGCCCTCGGTACGGCCGCGATCGGCGCATTCTTCGGGGGCACGATCTCCTGCGTGCTCGTCGTCTTCTTCTCCCCGTTCATCGTGCGACTCGCGACCGTCTTCGGCCCGGCGGAATACTTCGCGCTCGCCGTGTTCGCGTTCGTCGCCATTTCGGCTGTCGTCGCCGACTCGATCGTGCGCGGCCTGGTGTCGCTCGGACTCGGCTTCGCGCTCGCGATGGTCGGTATCGACGGGATGACGGGTACCGAGAGGTTCACCGGCGGAAGCCCCGTTCTCTTCGACGGGATCTCCATCATCGTGATCACCGTCGGCCTGCTCGCTCTGGGGGAGGTGCTGCACGTCGGCTCGTACATCCGCCGCTCCGGGGGTCCAGGGGCGATGGTCACGCCGACGGGTTCCCCGCTGCCCTCCGCTCGGGAGTGGCGCATGATCCTCCCCGCGTTCCTGCGCGGCACCGCATTCGGCGTGCCGTTCGGGGCGATTCCCGTCGGGGGCGCCGAGGTTCCCACCTTCCTGGCCTACGGGACGGAGAAGCGCCTGGCCAGGCGTCGCGGCGACCCCGACTTCGGCACGCGCGGTTCCATCCAGGGCGTCGCGGGTCCGGAGGCCGCGGGCAATGCCACCGCCGGATCGGCCATGGGCGCCCTGCTCGGGCTCGGCATCCCGACGTCGGCGACCGCCGCCATGATGATCGCCGCATTCCAGCAGTACGGCATGCAGCCCGGCCCGCTGCTCTTCGAGCGCAGTGGCGACCTGGTCTGGCCGCTGCTCGCGAGCCTGTTCCTCGGCCTGGTGATCCTGCTGGTCATCAACCTGCCGTTCGCGGCAGTGTGGGCGAAGCTCCTGGTCATTCCGCGCCACTACCTCTACGCGGGTATCTCCGTCGTCGCGATGCTCGGCCTGTATGCGATCGCGTCGCGCATCGTCGACCTGTGGCTCGCCCTGGCGATCGGCATCGTCGGCTTCGTGATGCGCAGGTTCTCCCTGCCCGTCGCGCCGGTACTGATCGCCGCGATCCTCGGGCCGCTGGCCGAGACGCAGCTGCGTCGGGCCCTCGCGGTCTCGGAGGGAGACCCGTCGGTGCTGCTCTCCTCGCCCATCACAATCGTGTTGTACGCGCTGCTGGCGGTCATCGTCACGGTCAGCGTGCTGCAGCACGCCAGGCACACGGCCAAGCGACGAACGGCCGACCGGGTCGGTGTCGACACGCTGGTGAAGTGAACCGTCGTGGCGCCTCACCGGGCCGGCACCTCGCACACCGCGAGGTCGACCAGCGAAGTGAAACAACCTCGCGCAGTTAACACGCCGTTTACGTACCCCGCCTAGTGTCAACCGGGGCACAGTTGCCCACCGAACCGACAGGATCCAGATGCGCTTCCGCCGTACCGCCAGCAGCCTCGCCCTCGTGTGCCTCGGGGTCACCGTCGCCGCGCCCGCCGCTGCCTCGACCCTCCCCGACGGAGATTCCCTCCAGCTGACGCTCATGTCGACGACCGACACCCACGGGCACGTCTTCAACTGGGACTACTTCGCCGATGCCCCGTACGAGGCCGACGAGACCCTCGGGCTCAGCAGGGTCGCCACCGCCGTGAACGAGGTGCGCGCCAGGGACGGCGAGGAATCCGTCGTGGTCGTCGACAACGGCGACGCCATCCAGGGCACGCCCCTCACCTACTACTACGGCCTCGGCGACGGGGCACCTGGCGTGCTCGACGGCTCGACGGAGCACCCGATGGCACAGGCATTCAACGCCATCGGCTACGACGGGCAGACGGTCGGAAACCACGAATACAACTACGGCCTCGACTTGCTTGACGCCTACGAGAACGACCTCGACGCGCCTCTGCTCGGCGCCAACGTCATCGACGTCGCCACCGGCGAGCCGTACCACGACCCGTACACGCTGATCGAGCGCACCATCGACGGCGAGCAGGTCACCATCGGGGTCATCGGCCTCGTCACCCCGGGTGTTCGCGTGTGGGACAAGCAGTACGTCGACGGCGTGCTCGAATTCCAGGACATGGTCACCGCGGCCAAGCAGTGGGTGCCCATCGTCGACGAGCTCGCCGACGTCGTCGTGGTCACCGCCCACACCGGAGAGGGCACCGTGCCCGACGCCGAATACGACCCGGCAGACCTCAACGAAGACGTCGCGAACAACATCGCATACCAGGTGCCCGGCATCGACGTGCTCGTCGCCGGCCACAGCCACCAGGACAACCCGGGCGAGCTCGTCACGAACGTAGCGGGCGAGCAGGTCATGCTCACGCAGCCCTACTTCTGGGCGCAGAGCGTGACCGAGGTCGACCTCTCGCTGGTTCCCGCCGGTGACGGTGGCTACGAAGTCGATTTCTCGGTGGATGCCGCACCCACCGCCACCGCGCACTATGCCGCTGACATCCCCGACGAGGACCCGGCGATCGTAGAAGCACTCACCGCAGAGCACGAGCAGACCATCGAGTACGTCAACACCCCCGTCGCGCGATCGGTCACCGCACTGCCGGCGTCGAGCTCGCGCTACGAAGACACCGCGATCATCGACTTCATCAACGGCGTGCAGGCCGAGACCGTGGAGTCCGCGCTCGCCGGAACCGAGTACGCCGACATCCCCGTCATCTCGCAGGCGTCACCGTTCTCGCGCACCGCGCAGTTCCCGGAGGGGCAGGTGACCATTCGGGACATCGCCGGCCTCTACATCTACGAGAACACCCTCCGAGGCGTTCAGCTGACCGGCGCCGAGGTGCGCGAGTACCTCGAGTACTCGGCCCGCTACTTCACGCAGGTCGCCGAGGGAGCGACATTCGACCCCGCGACGGGAACGAACGCCGTCACGCCCGATCGCCCGACCGGTATCCCGGACTACAACTACGACGCGATCTCGGGGCTCGACTACACGATCAACATCGCCCAGCCCGCCGGTTCGCGCATCGGCGACCTGACGCACCCCGACGGCACGCCCGTCGCCGATGACGACGTGTTCATCATGGCCGTCAACAACTACCGCCAGAGCGGCGGGGGAGCGTTCCCGAACGTCGCCGAGGCGCCCATCGTCTACGACGAGCTGCTCGAGATCCGCCAGGTGCTCATCGAGTGGGCCACCGAGCGCGGCGTCATCGACCCGGCAGACTTCTTCGACGAGAACTGGAGCCTCATCACGTCGGCCGCCGAGGCCCCCGTGCCGACTCCCGCCCCGGAGCCCACGCCCACCACCCCAGCCCCTGGCACTGGAACCGGCACCGGCACCGGCACGGGATCGGGCAGCACCCCCGGCACCGGAACCGGAACCGGAACCGGAAGCGGATCGGGCACCGCGCCCGGCACCGGTGGTTCCTCGACCGGCGAGCTCGCCGCGACCGGCGCGTCCGACTCCGGCGTAGCCGCGGGTGCCGCACTCCTGATGTTCCTCGGCGGAGCGGCGCTCTGGCTCACCGCCCGCGCACGTCGCGGAGCGCGCACCACCTCGTAATACCAGAACCCGTGATGACGGCCGGTGGCGTGCGAACGCCCTGGCCGTCATCGGTTTGGCGGGCACCGGCCGGAACGGCTGACCGGCCGATGTCCGCCCGCGAAGATACGGTGGCAGCATGATGCAACTCGGCCAGTACCCCGCCCCGACGCTCGTCATCGCCCATTTCAGCGACCCGCACTTTCGCGGGGACGACGACGGCATGTTTGGCGTCATCGACACCAGGGCGAACCTCGTCGCGGCACTCGACCACCTCGAACGGTCGGGCTCGGCGCCGAAGGCCATCGTCTTCACCGGCGACCTCGCCGACCTGGGTGAGCCGGGGGCCTACCGGAGGTTGCGTGCGAGCGTCGAGCCCGTCGCGAACCGCATGGGAACCCGCCTCATCTGGGTCATGGGCAACCACGACGAGCGCGCCGCCTTTCGCCGCGAACTGCTCGACGAGTCCGAGCCTGTCGAGACCGAGCCTGCGCCCCACGACCGCGTGTACGACATCGATGGGCTCCGCATCGTGGTCATCGACACCACGGTTCCCGGCTACCACCACGGCGAGCTGTCGGATGCCCAGCTCGACTGGCTCGCCGGCGTGCTCGCCAGTCCGGCCCCGCTCGGCACCCTGCTCGCGATGCACCACCCGCCCATCCCGACCACCGTCGAGGTGATGGCGATCCTGGAGCTCCAGCGGCAGGACCGCCTCGCCGCGGTCGTCGCCGGCACCGATGTGCGCGGCATCCTCGCCGGGCACCTGCACTACTCGACGCACGGCATGTTCGCGGGAATCCCGGTCAGTGTCGCGGCAGCCAGCTGCTACACGATCGACGTGGCGACGCCGTCGACAGCGCTCTCCGGGGTCAGCGGCGGGCAGTCGTTCAGCCTGGTCAGCGTGTACGACGACCAGATCGTGCATTCCACCGTGCCCGTCGGCGACTTCACCGCCGTGACCGGGTTCACCGACGCGTTCCTCGAGAACCTCTCGCGTATGAGCCCGCATGACCGGCTCGAGGCGTTCTCCAGCAAGCGGTCGCCGTACACGGTGGCCGACATCGAGGCGCTCTAGGGCGGGTGCGCTGACCATGCAGATCGACCATGCGCTCGACGACTTCGCGTCGTACCTCACCGCCGAACGCGCGTCGAGCCAGCACACGGTGCGGTCGTACGGTTCCGACCTCGCCGACCTCCGCGCATTCGCCGACCAGCGCGGCGTGAACGACACCGAGGGCCTCGACCTCGAACTGCTTCGCGACTGGTTGTGGCAGGGCTCCACCCGCGGTCTCACCAAGGCGACCCTCGCCCGTCGCGCCGCCGCGGTACGCAGCTTCTCCGCCTGGCTCACCCGCACCGGAATCACCCCGATGGATGCCGCCGCCCGCCTCCGCTCGCCGAAGCCCGACAGCCACCTGCCCAGGGTCCTCACCCGCGCGCAGATGGACGGGGTGCTGTCGTCACTCGGCATCCGCGCCAGCACGGGAGATGCTGCCACACTCCGCGACCTCGCGGTCGTCGAGCTGCTGTACGCGTCGGCGCTGCGCGTGAGCGAGCTGGTGGGGCTCGACCTCGACGACATCGACCTCGGCCGCCTCACCGTGCGCGTGACCGGCAAGGGGTCCCGCGAGCGCGTCGTGCCGTTCGGAGTGCCGGCGAAGCAGGCCATCGAGCGCTATCTCGTCGACGGGCGGGCCGCGCTGCTCCGAGCCCCGGCGGCCTCCGCGCGTGCCGTCTTCCTCGGCGCGCGGGGCGGGCGCCTCGGGTCCCGTGCCGTCTACTCCCTCGTCGCCGAGCTGCTGCTCGTCATTCCGGGCGGCGGGCCATCGGGCGCCCACTCGCTGCGGCACACCGCGGCGACCCATCTGCTCGACGGCGGGGCGGACCTGCGCGCGGTGCAGGAGATGCTCGGCCACGCGAGCCTCGGCACCACCCAGATCTACACCCACGTCTCCACCGAGCGACTGGCCGAGAGCTACCGCTCCGCGCACCCCCGCGCCTGACCGCGCCCGCGCCTGACGCACCCGACGCCCGCGCCCAACCCGGCGCCGCGAGATCACCCATCCGGCCGGGTGGGCAGCAGGATCGAGCGCGGAATCCCTTCGAGGAACGCGAGCGGCGACACGTACTCCCCATTCACCCGCACGCCGAGGTGCAGGCACGGCGTCGCACAGTGCCCGGGGTCGACCGTCGCGATCACCTCACCCGCGACGACCGACTGCCCCTCCGCGACCAGCGGGGTCACCGGCTCGACGCTGGCGATCACGGCCTGCGAGTACCGCACCGAGAGCACCCCGCGGTCGACCACGCGTCCGGCGAAGTGCACGACACCGGTGGATGACGCCACCACCGGCACTCCCACCGAGGCCGCGACATCGATCCCACGGTGCCCAGCACCGTACGGCGTGGGTGGCGCCTGATACGCACGCACGACCACGCGTGCCCCGTCCACCGGCCACCTCCACCGTTCGCCATCGGGTGACACCACGCCGGCCGGTGGGGTCTCACCCGCCGGGGATGCCGCCCCCGCCGACGCCTGCCCTGCCGGAAGCACCAGGGTGAGTGCGACCAGCAGCGCAACCGTGATGGGCCACGGCGCGCGACCACTAAGCCGGGATGGCCTGGCGGGCGACGACGGGAGCGACATGGCCCGACTCTGCGCCATCTGGCAGCACCGCACAGCGCGGCGACGACCCACGGGGGAGGGATCCGCCGCGGGTCGCAGGGGGAGGGGCCACCGGGCGTCCGCGCCGTGCCCACCGGTGCTAATATGGCGGGAGCAGCGCATCACCATGCCCTGACTACGCGTGCCCACGGGCTCCGACCGACGACACTCCCCGAGTGTCGAACCGACGGGCCGGCATCACTCTCCATCAGTCTCCCCGCCACGAGCTCCGGCTCCGAGTCGGGAAGCGGACGTGTGCCAGGGCACCAGGGATCGCGCCAGACGGTAGCGACGACAAACTGAGAAGGCGGGCGTCAGCCTGCCAGGAATGGAGACGGCCATGGCCGTTGTAACTATCCGCCAGCTGCTCGACAGCGGCGTGCACTTCGGACACCAGACCCGCCGCTGGAACCCGAAGATGAAGCGATTCATCCTGACCGAGCGCAGCGGCAGCCACATCATCGACCTGCAGCAGTCGCTCGCCCACATCGACAAGACCTACGACTACGTCAAGGACACCGTCGCCCACGGCGGCACCATCCTCTTCGTCGGCACCAAGAAGCAGGCCCAGGGCTCCATCGCCGAGCAGGCGCAGCGCGTCGGCCAGCCATACGTCAACCAGCGCTGGCTCGGTGGGCTCCTCACCAACTTCCAGACGGTCTCCAAGCGCCTCGCACGCATGAAGGAGCTCGAGGAGCTCGACTTCGACGACACCACCAAGGGCTTCACCAAGAAGGAACTGCTCATCAAGAAGCGCGAGCTCACCAAGCTCAACCGCTCGCTCGGTGGTATCCGCAACCTGACGAAGACCCCGTCCGCGATCTGGATCGTCGACACCAAGAAGGAGCACCTCGCGATCGACGAGGCGCACAAGCTCGGTATCCCGGTCATCGCGATCCTCGACACCAACTGCGACCCCGACGAGGTCCAGTACCCGATCCCGGGTAACGACGACGCCATCCGCTCCGTCGGACTCCTGACCCGCATCATCGCCGACGCCGCAGCAGAGGGCCTCATCCAGCGCCACCAGAAGCCGGAGGAGGGCGACGCCCCCGTCGAGCCGCTGGCCGCGTGGGAAGCCGAACTGCTCCAGGCCTCGGAGACCCCGTCGACCGCAGCCGAGACCGTCGAGAAGACCGACAAGAACGGCACGGATGCCGCATCCGCCGCCAAGACCGAAGCTCCTGTCGCCGAGAACGACGCCGACGCCGTGGCCGCCGAGCACGAAGCCGCCGCCGACGAGACCATCGTCCCCGTGCACGCCCCGGAGTCGGCAGCCGACGCCGAGGCCCGCATCGAGGCCGAAGCCACCGAAGAAGAGAAGACCCCGACGGCCGACGTTGCTGCTGACGCAGCCGCCAAGTAAGGAACAGCACATGGCAGACTTCAGCATGGAAGACCTCAAGACCCTGCGCGAGCGCCTGGGTACGGGAATGGTCGAGACCAAGAATGCACTCGTCGAAGCAGGCGGAGACCTCGAGAAGGCCACCGAACTGCTCCGCCTCAAGGGAGCGAAGGGCAACGCGAAGCGTGCCGACCGCTCCACCAGCGAGGGACTCGTCGCCGCGAAGGAGAACGGTTCTTCGACGACGCTCATCGAGCTCGCCTGCGAGACCGACTTCGTCGCCAAGGGCGAGAAGTTCGTGACCCTCGGGCAGACCGTGCTCGACGCGATCGTCGCCGCCGGGGCCACCACCCCGGAGGAGGGCCTCGCTGCCTCGACCGGAACGCAGACCGTCGCCGAGCTCATCAGCGACGAAGCGGCCATCCTCGGAGAGAAGATCGAACTCCGCCGGGTCGCCGTCGTCTCCGGTGACAAGTTCGCCGTCTACCTGCACAAGACCAACAAGGACCTGCCGCCCCAGGTCGGCGTCGTCGTCGGATACGCGGGAGACGACGCGGAGACCGCGCGCAGCATCGCGCAGCACATCTCCTTCGCCGACCCGCTGTTCCTCAGCCGCGACGAGGTGCCGGCCGAGCAGGTCGAGACCGAGCGTCGCATCGTCGAGGAGATCAGCCGCAACGAGGGCAAGCCGGAGGCCGCGCTTCCGAAGATCATCGAGGGTCGCGTCAACGGCTTCTTCAAGCAGGTCGTGCTCCCCGAGCAGGACTACGCCCGCGACAACAAGCAGTCCGTCGCGAAGGTCCTCAAGGACGCCGGACTCACGGTGAGCGGATTCGCTCGCTTCAAGGTCGGCGCGTAACCACCCGCGTGAAAGGGTCCGAGTCGCTCCGGCGGCCCGGGCCCTTTTTCATGGGCACCGAACGCATAGCCTGTAACCAGCCACCAGCGAGGGAGCCAGAATGACCATGGACAACGGCACGACCGCTACGGAGCACGGCAAGCGTCGACGCGTCCTCCTCAAGCTCTCCGGCGAATCCTTCGGCGGCGGCGACATCGGCGTCAACCCCGACGTCGTCAGTGCCATCGCGCGCGAGATCGCGGACGCCGCGAAGGAGGTCGAGGTTGCCATCGTCGTCGGTGGAGGCAACTTCTTCCGCGGCGCCGAGCTCAGCCAGCGCGGCATGGACCGCGGGCGCGCCGACTACATGGGCATGCTCGGCACCGTGATGAACGCCCTCGCCCTGCAGGACTTCCTGGAGCAGGCCGGGGCGGCCACCCGCGTGCAGTCCGCCATCTCGATGACCCAGGTCGCCGAGCCGTACATCCCGCGCCGCGCCGAGCGCCACCTCGAGAAGGGGCGCGTCGTCATCTTCGGTGCGGGCGCCGGACTCCCGTACTTCTCCACCGACACCGTCGCCGCGCAGCGCGCCCTCGAGATCGGCGCAGACGTCGTGCTCGTCGCCAAGAACGGCGTCGACGGGGTCTACTCCGCCGACCCGAACAAAGACGACACCGCGTCGAAGATCCACGAGATCACCTACCAGGAGGCCCTCGTGCGCGGGCTCAAGGTCGTCGACTCCACCGCGTTCAGCCTGTGCATGGACAACCTCATGCCGATGGTCGTCTTCGGCATGAACCCGGCGGGCAACGTCGCGGGCGCCATCCGTGGCGAGCGCATCGGCACCCTCGTCTCCAACTAAACTCACTTCCGAACCATCTCTCGAGAGGAACAGCGTGATCTCCGACGTACTGGCCGAGGCTAAAGACAAGATGCACAAGTCCGTCGAGGCGGCCAAGGAGGACTTCTCCGGTGTGCGCACCGGACGGGCGAACCCCGCCCTGTTCCAGAAGATCCTCGTGGACTACTATGGAACCCCGACCCCGCTCGGGCAGCTCGCCGGCATGCAGAACCCCGAGGCCCGCACCCTCGTCGTAACCCCCTACGACAAGGCGGCGCTCAAAGAGATCGAGCGTGCCCTCGTCAACGCCCCCAACCTCGGTGCCAACGTCGGCAACGACGGCACCATCGTGCGCGTGACGCTGCCCGAGCTGACCGAGGAGCGTCGCCGCGAGTTCGTCAAGATCGTGCGCTCCAAGGGCGAAGACGCCAAGGTGTCGATCCGCAACATCCGCCGCCGCGCCAAGGACGACCTCGACGCCCTCAAGAGCGAGGTCGGCGACGACGAGGTGAGCCGCGGCGAGAAGGAACTCGAGTCCGTCACTAAGTCGCACATCGACGCCATCGACGACGCCCTCAAGAAGAAGGAAACCGAGCTTTTCGAGGTCTAAGTGTCAGACGCGCCAGAAGTACCCGATCCGCCGCGAGAGCAGGCTCGACGCCGATTCGGCCGAAACGACCTCGAGGCGAGGGCACAGGCGACCCGCGAAGAGATCCGGCACCAGGTCGCCGCGACCAGGGCCCAGTTGGATGCCACGAACGAACGCATCGAGGCGAGGACCGGCCGTAACCTCCCGATCGCGATCCTGATCGGCCTGGGGTTGGGCGGCAGCGTGCTGCTCAGCCTCATCCTGGTCAAGTCGCTGTTCATGATCGTCGCGGTCGGCCTGATCGCGTTCACCTCGTTCGAACTGGCCAGCGCGCTGCGATTCGCGGGGCGCGACGTTCCGCGCATCCCCACCGTCATCGCGTCCGTCGCCATGGTGCCGACCGCGTTCTACCTCGGCAACGACGGGCAGTGGTTCGCGTACCTCGCCGGCCTGCTGCTCATCTCGCTGTGGCGCATCGCGCGCCAGGCGACCGCGGCGACGCGCACCGGCAGCCAGGACCTCTGGAAGGACGTCGGCGCAGGCGTACTCATTCAGACCTATGTCGGACTCCTCGGCAGCTTCGCGGTACTGCTCGCGGCGCAGGACGGCGGCGAGTGGTGGACCCTCGCCTTCCTGATCCTGGTGATCTCCACCGACACGGGGGCCTACGCGAGCGGCCTGCTGTTCGGCAAGCACCCGATGGCCCCGCGCATCAGCCCCAAGAAGACCTGGGAGGGCTTTGCGGGATCGGTCACCGTCGCGATAGTCGCCGGCGTGCTGCTCGGATTGCTCATGCTCGACCAGCCGTGGTGGTTCGGCATCGTGTTCGGCGTGCTGATCGTGGCATCCGCCACCGTCGGCGACCTCGCCGAGTCGCTCATGAAGCGCGATCTCGGCATCAAGGACATCAGTACCTGGCTGCCCGGCCACGGCGGATTCCTCGACCGGCTCGACTCGGTGCTGCCGAGCGCCGCCGTCGCATACGCGCTGTTCGTCGTCTTCGCGCCCTGACCGCCGGCGACGGCAGCGCACGCGACCCCGCGTGGCAACGCGCCGGGTGGACCGCCCGCGCGGGCGCTTCCCGGCGGTAGGGCAGAATGGCCTGGTGAGTACAACGTTTCCGCGCACGCGTCGTCCGCGGCTGGGGTACAGGGTCGAGCAGGTCGAGGACTTCCTCGAAGAGGCCAGGCGGGCCTACGACGCCGGCGCCGTCGGCGACGGCGTCATCACCTCCCAGACCATCCGGCACACCGCATTCGAGCTGATCAAGGGCGGGTACGAGACAGACACGGTGGATGCCGCGCTCGAGCGCCTCGAAGACGCCTTCGCCCTCCGTGAACGAGAGCGCGCCCTCAAGCAGCGCGGGGACGACGCGTACTACGCCGACGCTCGCGTGCGTGCGCAGGAGATCCTCGACCGGCTCGCGAGGCCCGCGGGGGAGCGCTTCACCCGTGCGGGACGCCTCACCGCGGGGTACCACGTCGGCGACGTCGACGCCTTCGCCGACCTGCTGGTCGCCTACTTCAGGGACGGCGTTCCGCTCACCATCACCGAGGTGCGCACCGCCGCATTCCGTTCCCGGAGGGGCGGCTACAGCGAGCCGCAGGTCGACCTGGTCATCGATGCCGTCATCGACGTCATGCTCGCCGTTCGCTGACCGGCATTTCCCGATCCGGCGATCGTGGGCTAAAGTCGAGCGAATATGGGTCGTCACGAGAATTCACTAGTGGTCCAGCGTTCGCATCGAGTCGCCGGAGCCCCCGCTTCTCGACCCGAATCGCCCGCACAGGCGGGCCCGGTGTTCCGGCCCCGTTCCGCACCGGCTCGCAAGCTCCGCCGTAGTGCCGCGTTGCCGGTCTTCGCGTCGTTCGCCGCCCTCAGTTTCGTGCTCGTCTCGGTCACCTCGCCCATGGCGCAGACCGAGGTCGCCGTCGCCGCCGTGATGTCCGAGGTCGAGGCCCTCCCGACGCAGGCCTACGCCATCGACGCCACCTACGAGACCCAGGTCGTTCGTGACGAGTACGGCGTGACCGCCAAGCCCATCCCGATTCCCGAGCCCGTCGTCGTGCCGGAACCGGCACCAGCACCGTCCGCGTCATCGTCTTCCGGCTCTGGGTCCGGCTCCGCAGCCGCGCCCGCGGCCCCGCGCCCGGCAGCTCCCGCACCGGCCGCCGGCGTGCCCGACCCTGGCAGCGCCCAGGCCATCGCCTACGAGATGGTCGTCGCCCGCGGCTGGGGCGACGCCGAGTTCAGCTGCCTCGTGTCGCTGTGGAAGAAGGAGTCCGGCTGGAACACTTTCGCCGAGAATAAGAGCAGCGGCGCATACGGCATCCCGCAATCGCTCCCCGGCAGCAAAATGGCCACCGCCGGTGCCGACTGGGCCACCAACCCGGCCACGCAGATCACCTGGGGCCTCGGCTACATCACCGCGCGCTACGGCACCCCGTGTGGCGCCTGGAACCACAGCATCGCCAAGAACTGGTACTGATCGGGCACGGTGTGGGCGCTCCATAGACTGGACCCCATGCCCCGCAGCAACCGCCCCCGCCGTTCGCGCGGCAACGACCCACGGTCGTGGGGAGCGGACGACGACGAGTCGCCCCGTGGGGTCTACAACAGCTCGCGTATCGAGACGCGCCGCGGCCAGCAGTGGAACGTGCAGGCGATAGCGCCGGCATCCGCCACCAAGACCTACGTCTGCCCCGGCTGCACCCTGTCCATAACGCCGGGCACCGGCCACGTCGTCTGCTGGCGTGCCGACGGCCTGATGGGCGAGGCGGACGACGTCGCCGGCCGCCGCCACTGGCACACCCACTGCTGGAAGATAGGACGCTGAATGCAGATCACCGGAGGGGTCGAGCTCCCCGCCCGCCGCGAGGCCATCGAACTCGTCACCGCAGACGGCCTGACGCTGGTCGGCGAGCTCTCGCTGCCCGAGGCGGTCGAACCGGTCGCGACCATCGTCGCCCTGCACCCGCTGCCCACCGCCGGCGGGTTCATGGATTCCCACATCATTCGCAAGGCTGCCGCCCGGCTGCCCGCACTCGCTGACATCGCGGTGCTGCGCTTCAACTTTCGCGGGGTGACCTCACCGCACGGCACGTCAGACGGACAGTTCGGCGAGGGCATCGAGGAACGCCACGACCTCGCGGCCGCCATGGAATTCGTGGCAGCGCGGGGACTGCCCGACCCGTGGCTGCTCGGCTGGTCGTTCGGCACCGAGGTCGCACTCAAGCACGGGCTCGAGCACGACATGGTCGGCGCGATCCTGCTCTCCCCGCCGCTGCATCGCACGAGCGACGCGGAGGTGTCGCGCTGGAGCGGCGCAGACCGCCAGCTCGTCGTGGTCGTGCCGGAGCTCGACGACTACCTGCGCCCGGCCGAGGCTGCACAGAGGTTCGCGAGCGTGCCCGACGCCGACCTGGTCCCGGTCGAGGGCGGCAAGCACCTGTGGGTCGGCGAGACGCAGACCAGGCGCGTGCTCACCGAGATCGTCGCGCGGCTCAACCCCGGCGTACTCCCGCTCCCCGAGGAGTGGAACGAGTAGCAGGGGAGCTACAACTCGTTCTGGCGCGGCACGACGACCTGCCGCACGACGATCTGGATCGACGCCGCCACCGGGATGGCGACGAGCGCCCCGAGGATGCCGAGCAGCGTTCCCCCGGCGAGGGCCGCGACGACGACGACGACGCCGGGCACCTGCACGGCGCGGGTCATGATGCGCGGGTTCAGCACGTACGCCTCGACCTGCATGTAGACGAGGTAGTAGCCGGCGACCCAGAACACGGTGGGCGGCCCGTCGAACAGCAGCACACCGAGGGTGATGACGATCGACGCGGTGATGGTTCCGACCAGCGGGATGAGCGAGCCCAGGAACGCGATGAACGCGAGCAGCGCCGAGTACTGAACCTGGAACACGAAGGTGAGCACGATGAACGACAGCACGCCGTTCACGAACGCGAGGGTGCCCTGGCCGACGACGTAGCGCCCGACCGAGTCGCTGATCTGCTCGGAGAGGTCGATGAAGCGCTCGCGCTTCGACGCCGGCACCAGTTCGTAGAGGCCGCGCTTGAGGCTGGCGAGCGACGCGATGAAGTACAGCACCAGGATGGTGACGATCAGCGCACCCGTCAGGCCGGTGGCGATCGTGATGCCGGCCTGCAGCACGCCGCCGCCGAGGCTGCCGATGAAGGTCGGTTGCTGCACGGCAGTGCTGACCTCGTCGAGCACCGTCTGCGTGTCGAGCCAGGGGAAGTTGCGCTGGATGTCCTCGATCAGAGAGTTGTCCTCGATGCTCGCGACGAGGGGAGGGATCGCCCGCACCAGGGTGTCGACCTGGTCGGCGATGACCGGGATGATCGCGAGCACGAGGCCCGCGACGACGGCGAGCACTCCGCTGAGCACGATGACGATAGCGAACGGGCGCTTCATGCCCTTCTTCTCGAGCCAGGTGACGAACGGGTCCAGGCCGAGCGCGAGGAAGATCGCGGCCCCCACGTAGGTGAGGATGGTGGCGAGCGAGGTGATTGCCGCCCCGATGGCGATGGCGAGGAGGACGCCGAGCCCCCCGAACAGGCCGAACCGGAACGCATTCTGGATCTTCACTCGGTGTCTCCCGGTCGGGCTAATCGGCTGGAGAGTTCTCCACCTGTGACAGCACCCCGCGAAGGCTCTCGAAGTATCCCGCGATGGCGTCGCGCTCAATCCTAAGCTCGCTCAGGCTGTCTTCAGCTTCGGCCACGAGCCCGTTGCCCCGGTCGTTCGCCTCCACCACGATCTCGCGGGCGCGCGCCTGTGCTTCGGCCAGGATCCGGTCGGCGTCGGCGCGGGCGGCGGCCCGCGTTGCGGCGGCTTCGTCGCTGGCCGCGCGGACCGCGGCATCCACCTCGTCCCTGGTCTGCTGCGCCCGGTCGAGCGTCGCGGCGAGTTGGCGCGCAGCATCGTCGAGGTACCGGCGCTGGTCGGCGGCCGCGGTGCGGTGCATGGCGAGAAGCTCCCGTTCCGCGTCGTCGCGCCTGGCCGCGAGTGTCACCTCGAGGTCGTGGGTCGCCTGCGCGGCGGCGGCCACGATGGCCTCCCCGGTCTCGGTGCGCTGGAGAGTGAGCACCGAGCGCAGTTCCTCGGCCTCGCGCTTCAGGTCTGCGCGCTGCTGGGCGGTGTCGGCGTCGAGCGCCGCGCGCGCCGCGTCGATCTCGACGGCGAGCTCGGCCCGGGCCGCGGCCGCCTCACGCGCCACGGCGTCGCGCTCTGCCGCGACGTCCCGGTCGAGGGTCGAACGCTTCAGCGCCAGTTCATCGGCCAGCGCCGCGAGTGTGGCCGCCCGCTCGCGCTCGACGGTCGCCCTGGCATTCGCCACCTCGGTCGCCAGCGCGGCCCGCGCCTCGGCGTCCTCCGCCGCGAGGATCCTGCGCGCGCGCTCCTCTTCGGCGTCGAGCGCCGCCCGCCTCGCCGCCGTCTCCTCGTCGAGCGCCGCGTGCACCGCGTTCTGCTCGACGACCAGGGCCTCGCGTGCCGCCATGACCTCGCGGTCGAGGTCGGCGGTGGTCTGCTGCACCGTTGCGGCCAGCCGCGCGGTGATCGTGTCGACCTCGCGGGCGAGGTCTGCGCGCCCGCGGTCGATGTCCCGTGCGAGGTCGCCACGCTGCTTCTCGTCGACGCTCGCGAAATCCGCCCTGGCCAGCTCCGTCTCGCGGGCGAGCCGGGCGGCGTCGTCCCTGGCCCTGGCGACCTCGCGTGCCGCGGTGGCCCTCAGCTCAGCAGCATCCCGGTCCGCCTCCTGCTGCACCACCGCGACGGTGCGTCGCACCTCGACGTTCAGTTCGGCGGCCTCGGTGGTGGCGGCCGCCCGAATGGATGCCGCGTCGCGCAGTGCCTCCTCCGCGACGTGTGCCGCGTCCGCCTCGGCCCGCTGCCGGAGCGCGTCGGCGTCGGCGGCGGCCCGCCCCACGATGTCGTCAGCCTCGGCGGTCGCGCGCGCGATGGTCGCCTCCGCGTTGTGCGCTGCCTCGGCCCGCATGGCGAGCACCTCGGCCTGCGCGCCCTGCCGCATGCGCTGGGCCTCGGCATCGGCCTGGCTGATGACGCGCTTCGACTGCTCCCCGGCGACGCGCAGCATGTTCTCGAGCTTCGAGCCGAGTCCGCTGTAGGTGGGGGAGCCGACCTCGCTGACCTCCCCGCGGAGGTCCTCGACGGTGCGGCGCAGCTCGCGGATCTCGCGCACCGCAGCAGCACGATCGCGTTCCGAGGTCGCGAGATCCCGGCGGAGCTCCAGCATCGCCCTGTCCACTTCGTCGCGCGCGTAGCCGCGCATCGCGGTGCTGAAGGTCTCGTCGTCGCTCACGGGTTCTCCTCGACGCCATCCGGTGCCGGACCGCATGACATTCCGAGTGTAACCACGCGCCCGTCGACGCCGACCGGAGGATTCAGCCGCGTCGCGGGGCGGCCTCGCGGGTTGCGGTGAACCGCACGCGCAGGGCCTTCTCACCGGCCGGCGAAGGGGTGCGGAACCGCATGCGCTGGGCCTTCTCACCGGCCGGCGAAGGGGGGCGGAACCGCGCGGTGCAGGGCCTTCTCACAGGGCAATTGGGCGACTACCGCGACTTCGGCTACTCTTTACTGTCTTTGTCTGTTGCCTTTTCGGGCGCCACACGATTGTCCGAGCATCCCGCGCCCCCACTGGGCGTGCGAATGGATGCCCTCCTGGGTGCCAGGGGACATGATCCCGATCGGCCCGGCAACACGAAAGGAATGACTCGTGCGATATATCTTCGCCATCGTGAGCCTCGTGCTCGCCGTGGTCCTCATCGGCTACGGGGTCGCGCAGCGAACCGTACTCGCCGGGCCCGACAGCCTCGTCGTCACCGCGGAAGCGACGTCCGACGCGACGGTCACCGTCATCGACGGGGAGACCCTCAACTCCCTCGAGGGTCGCCAGGACCTCGAACTCAGTGGATCCGACACCATCTTCGCCGCATTCGGCCGCACCGACGACGTGCTGGCCTGGGTCGGCGACGCCTCGTACAACGAGATCGGCTTCGACGACGAGACCCAGTCCCTCACCAGCGAGGAGGTACCGGGGTCAGAAGTCACCGTGCCGAACCCCGCCGGCTCCGACCTGTGGCTCCGCGAGTACACCGGCGACATCGCCCTCTCGATGCAGGTCAGCCTCAGCGAGGACCTCTCCATCATCGTGGTCTCCGACGGTACGCAGCCCGCTCCGTCGACCGTCACCGTCAGCTGGCCGCTCGACAACCGCACGCCGTGGGCAGCGCCGCTCATCGCCGCCGGGGGAGCCATGCTGCTGCTGTCGTTCTTCTTCTTCGTGTGGGCATTCGTGCACTCCCACCGCACCCGCGGCCCGCGTCGCCGCAGCATCACCTCCGGCCAGCGCAGGACGGGCCGCACCGAGCCAGGGGCCATCGGATCGCGCGGCCGCCGGTCGATCAGCCGGATGACTGCCGTCGTTCCCATCGTGCTCGTCGGCACCCTCGGACTCTCGTCGTGCGCGAGCGACAGCTGGCCCGACCTCACCATGGCCAGCGCCGAGTCGTCGCCCTCGGCCAGCCCGTCGGCCGAACCCGAGGAGACCAGCATTCCCGCGGTCACCACCGGCCAGGTCGAATCCATCATCGGCAAGGTCTCCGAAGTCGCCGAGACCGCGGAGGGTGGCCTCGACGAGGTCATGCTCGGCTACCGCTTCACCGGGCCCGCCCTCGAGCAGCGCATCGGCAACTTCGCGATCCGCGAGAAGGACCCAGCCCACCCCGCGCTCCCCGCCTTCCCCAGCGGCCCGGTCGCCGTGTCGGTGCCGCAGAGCCTCCCCGTCGACTCCGACCCGTGGCCGCGCGCCATCTTCGCCGTCGTCGAGAGCCCGGATCCGGCCACCGTCGCCCCGTGGTCGGTCATGCTCGTGCAGCAGTCGCCGCGCGAGCAGTACAAGGTGTACTACGCCGTGACGCTCGAGCCCAACGCCACGCTGCCGGAGCTCGCCCCCCGCGGCGTCGGAGCACCGAGGCTCAGCCCCGACACGAAGCTGCTGTCGATGGCTCCGGGCAACGTTCTGGCGAACTACAAGGACGTCGTCACCACCGGCGACGCGAGCGTGAACGCCCCGGCCTTCGACCTCGAGAGCGACAACCTGCTTCCGCAGATCGACCCGGCAGCCAGGGACGAGCAGATCAACGCGCTCAAGGAGGCGAACGGCACCCTCGAGTACAGCTATGGCGTCGGCGATGCCGAGACGATCGCACTGGCATCCAATGAATCGGGTGCGCTGGTGACCACCTACCTGACCGAGACCACGACCGCGCGGCCGTCGATCGAGGGCGACACCATCAACCCGACCGGGCTCGTCAAGACGCTCACCGGGTCGGAGGGCAGCACCCGCGGGTACACGGCCGAATACAGCTACCAGCTGCTGTTCTACATCCCGCCGATCGGCAGCACCGACAAGACCGTCCTTCTCGGCTTCAGCGAAGCCCTGCTCAGCGCCCAGGAGATTCCATGACCAACATCCCGCCCTCTGCAGCGAGCCTCCGCGGAGCCGTCGACCTGTCGTCGCTCGTGCGCCCGCCCGCGTCTGCTGCTCCCGCCGCGACGCCCGGTGCAGCCCCGGCCGGCAACGGCGGCAGCCAGGCAGTGCCCGCGCTCGTCGTCGACGCCTCCGACGCGACCTTCCCCGCGATCCTCGAGCTGTCGCAGACGGTGCCCGTCATCGTCGAGCTGCACGCCGGCCAGACCTCGAGCACGCTCGCGACCCTGGTGACCGGCCACGCCGGCCGCATGGTACTGGCGAGGGTGGATGCCACGGCGAACCCCCAGCTGCAGCAGGCGTTCCAGGTGCAGGTGGCCCCGACCGTCGCCGCGGTGATCGGCGGCAAGCCCCTCGCCCTGTTCGAAGGCGAGCTGCCGGAGGCCGACGCGCGGCAGGTGCTCGACAAGGTGCTCGAGTTCGCGGCCCAGAGCGGGGTCACCGGTTCCGTGACGGTGGGGGGAGCCGAGGCATCCACCGAGGCGGAGCCCGTCGAGGAGCCGCTGCCGCCCCTGCACCAGGAGGCGTACGACGCCATCGAGAAGGGCGACTACCCCGGCGCGATCGCCGCGTACCGCACCGCGATCGCGCAGGACCCGCGCGACGCCCTCGCGGTCGCCGGCCTCGCGCAGGTGTCGCTGCTGCACCGCCTCGGCTCGCAGACCGCCGACGCCATCCGAACCGCCGCCGCGGCGGACCCGACCGACGTCGACGCGCAGCTCGCCGTCGCCGACCTCGACGTTTCGGGTGGGCACCTCGAGGACGCCTTCGACCGCCTGCTGACGCTGTTCGTGTCGCTCGACCAGGAGCAGAAGAACGCCGTGCGCACGCGCATGCTCGAGTACTTCGAGATCGCCGGGTCGGACGACCCGCGCGTCGGGGCGGCCCGTCGTCGCCTCACCGCGCTGCTGTACTGACTGCAGCCCCTGTGGGCTTTCATTATTCAGGAGTCCGCGAGCGTCAGAAGTGCGATACGGCGCGGATCTGCTTGCAGATGGCGCATTCGGGCCGGTTCAGCCCCCGAACTCCTGAATGATGAGAGATCGCAGCCCGCGGCTCCTGAATGATGAGAGATCGCAGCCCGCGGCTCCTGAATGATGAGAGATCGCAGCCCGCGGCTCCTGAATGATGAAAGCAACGACAGCCGGGGTGCGCGTTCCGCCGGTGAGGAGCAGCCCGCAATACGAACGGCCGGCCGGGTGCGAAACCCGGCCGGCCGTTGTGCGTGATGCTGCTGGCGCGTGCGGCGCCCCGGTGCCTAGCGGCGCAGCTTGAGCCACAGTCCGCCGAGCGGCGGAAGCGTGACCTCGGCGTGCGCTGGGCGTCCGGCCCACGGCTCGTCGACCGCGGTGACCGAGCCGAAGTTGCCGACACCCGATCCGCCGTACTCCTCGGCGTCGGTGTTCACCAGTTCGTCCCAGACGCCGGCGAACGGCAGGGCGACCCGGTACGGGCCGACCGGGGCGCCGGAGAAGTTCAGCACGACCGCGATCGGCTGGCCGTCCGACGACCAGCGCAGGAACGACAGGATGTTCTGCTCGGCAGCGCCGCCGTCGATCCACTCGAAGCCGGCGGGGTCGAAGTCCTGCTGCCAGAGGGCGCCTTCCTCGCGGTAGACGGCGTTGAGCCGGCTGACGAGGGCGAGCAGCCCCTGGTGCACCGGCTGGTCGAGGATCCACCAGTCGAGCCCGCGCTCCTCCGACCACTCAGACGGCTGCCCGAATTCCTGGCCCATGAAGAGCAGCTGCTTGCCGGGGTGCGCCCACATGAACGACAGGTACACGCGCAGGTTCGCGAGCTTCTGCCACTGGTCGCCGGGCATCTTGGTGAGCAGCGAGCCCTTGCCGTGCACGACCTCGTCGTGACTGATCGGCAGCAGGAAGTTCTCGGTGTAGGCGTAGACCATGCTGAAGGTGATCTCGCCGTGGTGGTGTGCACGCCACATCGGGTCGGCCTGCATGTACGACAGGGTGTCGTGCATCCAGCCCATGTTCCACTTCATTCCGAACCCGAGTCCGCCACCGGCGGTGGGGCGCGAGACGCCGGGGAACGAGGTGGACTCCTCGGCGATCATCACGACGCCGGGGTTGCGCTTGTACGCGGTGGCGTTGACCTCCTGCAGGAAGCTGATGGCCTCGAGGTTCTCGCGTCCGCCGTGGATGTTCGGCTCCCACTCGCCCTCTTCGCGCGAGTAGTCGAGATAGAGGATGGATGCCACGGCATCGACCCGCAGGCCGTCGATGTGGAACTCCTCCAGCCAGAACAGCGCATTCGACACCAGGAAGTTGCGCACCTGCGAATCCCCGAAGTTGAAGATCAGGGTGCCCCAGTCCATCTGCTCGCCGCGGCGCGGGTCGGAGTGCTCGTACAGCGGCTGGCCGTCGAAGTTCGCGAGCGCGAACTCATCCTTCGGAAAGTGCCCTGGCACCCAGTCCATGATCACGCCGATACCCGCCTGGTGCAGGCGGTCGATCAGGTAGCGCAGGTCGTCGCCGCTGCCGAAGCGGCTGGTCGGGGCGAAGTACCCGGTGACCTGGTAGCCCCACGAGCCGCCGAACGGGTGCTCGGCGAGCGGCATGAACTCGATGTGGGTGAAGCCGGCCGAGGTGACGTACTCCACCAGCTGGTCGGCGACCTCGCGGTAGCCGAGGCCGGGCCGCCACGATCCGAGGTGCACCTCGTAGATGCTCATCGGGCCGTTGTGGGTGTCGGTCTCGGCGCGCCGGGCGAGCCAGCCGGCATCCTGCCATTCATAGCTGGTGTCGGCGACCCTGGATGCCGTCGCGGGGGGCACCTCGGTGGAGCGGGCCATCGGGTCGGCGCGCTCTACCCAGTAGTCACCCTGGGTGAGCAGTTCGAACTTGTAGGTGGCGCCCGGCTCGACGCCGGGTACGAAGATCTCCCAGATGCCGTTGTCGTCGAGCCTGCGCATCGCGTGCGCGGCGCCGAACCAGCCGTTGAAGTCGCCGATGACGCGCACGGCCTTGGCGTGCGGCGCCCAGACGCTGAACGCGGTGCCCGCGATGTCTTCGTGCGGGCGGTAGTGCGCGCCGAACACGGTCCACATCTGCTCGTGCCTGCCCTCGCCGAACAGGTAGAGGTCCATGTCGCCGACCGACGGCACGAAGCGGTACGGATCCTGCGCGACCCAGTCCGGGCCGTTCGAGTAGGTGGTCGACAGCACGTATGCCTGGCCGGCGCCGGGCGCGAAGCCCTCCCACAGGCCGTTCGCGACGTGGTGCATGGCGATCGGGGTGCCGTCGTCCTGCAGCGCGGTCACCGACTCGGCGAGCGGGCGCAGCGCGCGGATGACGAAGCCGCCCTCGACGGGGTGCTGGCCGAGGGTGTCGTGCGGGCGCGGGTGCGTGCCGGCGGCGAGGGCGTCGATGAGCCCGGGGTGCAGCCACGGGAACGGGCTGGACTCGGGTTCGGCGGGTGCCTCGGCGGTGGGAGCCGCGGTGGCGGGAGCTGGCGCCTCCGCAGCGGCGGGAGCTGCGACGGGCGCCTCCGCAGCAGCGGCAGCTGGCGCCTCCGCAGCCGCGGGAGCTGCGACGGGCGCCTCCGCGGCCTCGGTCTCAGCCTCGGCCGGGGCGGCTTTGCTCGCCTTCGTCTCGCGCGGAGTCTTCGGGGTTTTCGGGGTCTTGGGGGAGGACGGGGTTCGGGAAGCCATCAGCTGCCTTTCGGGATTTCGACGCGCAGGATGTGCACTGGCTCGGTGAATGCGTCGAGGCGAACGAAGTTGCGCTGGCCCCAGGTGTACGTGTGCCCCGTGATCAGGTCGGTCACGTCGAACGGCAGCTCGGGGTCGACCCCGAACAGGGTCGGGTCGAGGTACACGTTCGATGCGCGCACCGAGTGCGGGTCGACGTTCGCGACCACGATGATCGCGTCGCTCTCGCCGCTGTCGGTGTAGGCGCCGTCGATGAACTTGCTGTAGACGAGGATCGAGTCGTCGTCGCTCCAGTGCACGTCGAGGTTGCGCAGCTGGTGCAGCGATGGATGCTGCGCCCTGATCTCATTGAGCCTGGTGAGGTACGGCGCGATCGACCGGCCGAGCTTCTCTGCCGTGGCGAAATCGCGCGACGTGAACTCGTACTTCTCGTTGTCGATGTTCTCCTCGGCGCCGGGGCGCGCGACGTTCTCGATCAGCTCGTAGCCCGTGTAGACGCCCCAGGTGGGCGACGCCGTCGCGGCGATGGCCGCGCGGATCTTGTACGCGGGCGTTCCGCCGAACTGCAGGTACGGCGTGAGGATGTCGTGGGTGTTCACGAACAGGTTCGGCCGCAGGTAGTCGCTGGTCTCGTGCGACAGCTCGGTGAGGTAGTCCGCGAGCTCCTTCTTGGTGTTGCGCCACGTGTAGTACGTGTACGACTGCTGGAAGCCGACCTGCGCGAGGCCACGCATCATCGCCGGGCGGGTGAACGCCTCGGAGAGGAAGATGATGTCGGGGTCGTCGGCGAGGATCTCGGCGATGATGCGCTCCCAGAACGCGAGCGGCTTGGTGTGCGGGTTGTCGACCCGGAAGATCTTGATGCCGAACCCTATCCACACCCTGAACACCCGCAGCATCTCGTCGTAGATGCCCTCGGGGTCGTTGTCGAAGTTCAGGGGGTAGATGTCCTGGTACTTCTTCGGCGGGTTCTCTGCGTGCGCGATGGAGCCGTCGGGCAGGGTGGTGAACCACTCGGGGTGCTCGGTGACCCACGGGTGGTCGGGGGATGCCTGCAGGGCGATGTCGAGGGCCAGTTCGAGGCCGTTGGCCGCGCACTGCTCGAGGAACCAGGTCAGGTCGGCCGCCGTGCCGAGCTCCGGGTGGATGGAGTCGTGACCGCCGTCGGCCGATCCGATGCCGTAGGGCGACCCCGGGTCGTTCGGGCCGGCGACGAGGGTGTTGTTCGGTCCCTTGCGGTTCGTGGTGCCGATCGGGTGGATCGGCGGCACGTAGACGACGTCGAAGCCCATCGCGGCGATCGCGGGAAGGCGGGCGGCGGCGGTGCGGAAGGTTCCGCTGGTCCAGCTGCCGTCGGCGTTCTTGACGGCGCCCTCGGAGCGGGGAAAGAACTCGTACCAGCTGCCGTAGCCGGCGCGCTCGCGCTCCACGAGCAGGGTGAGCGACGAGGACTCGGTCACGAGGCTCATCAGCGGGGCGGCGTCGATCGCGGCGAGCACGTCGGGCTGCTCTGCGGCAGCGAGTCGGTCGGCAGCGGCCAGTGCGGTGTTCGCCATGGTCGCGGCGGCAGCATCCAGCGTCGCCTGCTCGGTCGTCGACCCGGTGGATGCCGCGGCCTCGGCTGCGCGCGTGAGCAGCTGCGAGCCCGTGGTGAGCATCAGCTCCACGTCGACACCGGCTGGCACCTTGATCTCGGCATTGTGCAGCCAGGTCGCCCAGTCGTCGTTCCACGCCATGACGACGTAGCTCCACGCGCCCTGCGAGGCGACGGGGGCCTCCGCGTGCCAGCGGTCGGTGCCGGGGGCGCCCGGCGCCATGCGGTGACGGGTCACCGTGGCATCCGGGGCCGTGAGCAGCACCTCGGCCCCGAGCACGTCGTGCCCGTCCTTGAAGATGGTCGCGGCGAACGGGACCACCTCCCCGACATACGCTTTAGCCGGCCAGAGAGCGCCGGGTTGCTGCGGTGAGAGGTCTCGAATGGGGATGCGCCCCATCATGGTTTTATTTGCCGTAGCCACGTTCCGACCGTACTAGGTTCTGTCATCCGATGGGTTGTGCACGGTGGTCGCACGATGCCCCTAGGCTGCTTCTCGTGAAGGCGATCAGGCGTTTTACCGTGCGTACATCCCTGCCAGAACCATTGGCCGGACTCGAGGAGCTGGCGACCAACCTGCGCTGGTCGTGGCATGAGCCGACCAGGGAACTCTTCGCGTCGCTGTCGCCCGAACTGTGGGAGCGCAGCGGGCGCGATCCGATCGGTCTGCTCGGCGAGATCGAGCCGGCGCGACTGCTCGAACTCGCGGGTGACGAGGGGTTCGTGCAGCGTGTCAACGAGCGCCTCGCCGACCTGCACACCTACCTCACCGAACCGCGCTGGTACCAGTCGCTCCCGGAGGGCGCCCCCGCCGCCATCGGCTACTTCTCGCCGGAGTTCGGGATCGCCGCCGCCCTTCCGCAGTACTCGGGCGGGCTCGGCATCCTCGCCGGCGACCACCTCAAGAGCGCGTCGGACCTCGGGGTGCCGATCATCGGCGTCGGCCTGTTCTACCGCTCCGGCTACTTCGCGCAGGCCATCTCGTCAGACGGCTGGCAGCAGGAGTCCTACCCGGTGCTCGACCCCGACGGCCTGCCGCTGCGCGTGCTGAGGCACCCCGACGGCATGGCGGCGCACGTGTCGCTCGCGCTCCCGCACGGCCGCACGCTGCAGGCGAGGGTCTGGCAGGTCGCGGTGGGGCGCATCCGCCTGCTGTTGCTCGACACCGACGTGCCGGAGAACGACGACGACCTGCGCAGCGTCACCGACCGGCTGTATGGCGGCGGCAGCGAGCACCGCCTGCTGCAGGAGCTTCTGCTCGGCGTCGGCGGCGTGCGCGCCATCAAGCTGCTCGTCGAGTTGACCGGCGCACCGGCACCCGAGGTGTTCCACACCAACGAGGGCCACGCCGGATTCCTCGGCCTCGAGCGCGTCGGCGACCTGATCGGCACCGGGCTGAGCTTCGACGAGGCACTGCAGGTGGTGCGCTCCGGCACCGTATTCACCACGCACACGCCGGTGCCCGCGGGCATCGACCGGTTCGAGGCCGACCTCATTCGCCAGTACTTCTCCACCGGCATGCTGCCTGGCGTCGGCGTCGACGACGTGCTCGCCCTCGGTGCCGAGAGCTACCAGGGCGGCGACTCCCGCATGTTCAACATGGCCGTGATGGGGTTGCGGCTCGGACAGCGCGCCAATGGGGTCTCGCAGCTGCACGGCGAGGTCAGTCGAGGCATGTTCGGTCACCTCTGGCCGGGCTTCGACGCCGCGGACGTGCCGATCGGATCGGTCACCAACGGGGTACACGCCCCCACCTGGACCGACCCCGCCCTGCTGCAGCTCGCGTCGACGCAGCTCGGAACGGCCGACACCACCGAGGCGGACTGGGCGAGCGACCGGGTGAGCGACGCCGACCTGTGGGCGGTGCGCAATGCCATGCGGCAGCAGCTCGTCGTCGACGCGCGCAGCCGCATCGCCGCGGCGATCGCCGGGCAGAACCCCGGGTCGATCACGCCATCGTGGGTCTCCGACCTGCTCGACCCCGAAGTGCTCACCATCGGGTTCGCGCGCCGCGTCCCCACCTACAAGCGCCTCACCCTCATGCTGCACGACGAGAACCGCCTGCGCTCGCTGCTGCTCTCGAAGGACCGCCCGGTGCAGATCGTCATCGCCGGCAAGTCCCACCCCGCCGACGAAGAGGGCAAGCGGCTCATCCAGAAGCTCGTGCGTTTCGCGTCCGACCCGGAACTGCGCACCCGCATCGTGTTCCTCGAGAACTACGACATCGCCATGGCCCAGCTGCTCTACCCGGGCACCGACGTGTGGCTGAACAACCCGCTGCGCCCGCTCGAGGCGTGCGGCACCTCCGGCATGAAGGCCGCGCTGAACGGATCGCTCAACCTGTCGATCCTCGACGGCTGGTGGGCCGAGTTCTACGACGGCGAGAACGGCTGGGCCATCCCGAGCGCCGACTCCGCAGGCGACTCGGCCGAGCGCGACACGCTCGAGGCGAACGCGCTGTACGACCTCATCGAGTACGAGATCGCGCCGCGGTTCTACAACCGCGGTGACGACGGCGTTCCGTCGAGGTGGGTGCGCAGCATCCGTCACACCCTGTCGACCCTGTCGCCCAGGCTGTCTGCCGACCGCATGGTCAAGCAGTACGTCACGCAGCTCTACACGCCGGCCGCGATCGCGGAACGCGAGGTGCGCGCCGACTCCTTCGCCGGCGCGCGCGAGCTCGCCGCGTGGAAGTCGCGCGTGCGCGCGGCGTGGCCGGGCGTCGCGGTCGCCCACGTCGAGTCCGGCGGGGTCGACACCGTGCCGCAGGTCGGCGACGAGTTGCACGTGCGCGCGTTCGTGCAGCTCGACGCGCTCACCGCAGACGACGTCGCGGTCGAGGTGGTCTACGGCCGGGCGATCGACGGCGACCGGCTCGACCGTACCCAGTACATCGCGCTCACCGCGCAGCCCACGAGGGAGGGACCCGCGCAGTTCACGGGCACCGTTCCGCTGTCGCGGGCGGGGAGCTTCGGATACACCGTGCGGGTCGTGCCGAAGCATCCGTTGCTGGCAAGCCCGGCCGAGCTGGGGCTGGTCGCGGTCGCCGACTAGTCGGGGCTCGACGCCGCCCAGTTCTCAACGCAGCCCCTAGTCGGCGCGGAACAGCTGCATCGAGTGCCCGGCGACGTCGCGGGTGTCGCCGGGTAGCGATCGCGACCCCCGGCTTCCGGCCTCGTCGTCGGCGCTGTCCCACAGCAGGGTGTACGAGTTGATGCCGGCGTGCCGGGGGAGGGTCACCGTGACCGGGGTGCCCCTGCCGTGCATCACGAGCAGGATGCGGTTGAGCTCCTCGTGCTCCGGCGTCGACGCCGCCAGGTACTGCAGGGTGCGGGCGTGCGGCGAATCCCACTGCTCTCCCGACATCATCGCGCCGTCGGCGTAGTACCACTCCATCTCGGAGGCCGACGGGGTGCTCTCGCCGATCACGCTGAATCGCACCGGGCGCAGCGCCGGGTTCTCGCGCCGCAGCCGCAGCAGGGTGCGCGACACCTCGAGCAGCTCGCCCTGCCAGCCGTCGCGGGTCCACGGCAGCCAGGTCAGTTCGCTGTCGTGGCAGTAGGCGTTGTTGTTTCCGCGCTGCGTTCGCCCGAACTCGTCACCGGCGGTGATCATCGGCACGCCGGCCGACAGCAGGAGGGTACCCAGCAGGTTGCGCATGGCCAGGCGCCGGGCATCCACCACCGAGGCATCGACCGTCGGACCCTCCACGCCGAAGTTGTACGAGTGGTTGTTGTCGGTTCCGTCGCGGTTGTTCTCGCCGTTGCCGAGGTTGTGCTTCTGGTTGTACGCGGTGAGGTCGGCGAGGGTGAAGCCGTCGTGCGCGGTGACGAAATTGATGGATGCCAGCGGCCCGCGGTCGTGCGAGAACACGTGCGACGACCCCGCGAGCCTCCTCGCCATTCCCCCGATGCCCTGTGCGGGCGACCCGTGGGCCTGCTCCGATGCGACGTCGGTGAGCCAGAAGTCGCGCATCCGGTCGCGGTAGCCGTCGTTCCACTCCGACCAGCCGGCCGGGAAGTTGCCGACCTGCCAGCCGCCCATGCCGAGGTCCCACGGCTCGGAGATCATCTTGACGCCGGCGAGCTCCGGGTCGGTGACGATCGCTGTGAGGAGCGGGTGCTGCGGGTCGTACCTGGCGTGGTCGTCGCGGCCGAGCGCCGGGGCGAGGTCGAAGCGAAAGCCGTCGATCTGCACGTCGTTGGCCCAGTAGCGCAGCGAGTCGAGCACGAGCCGCTGCGCCGCGGGGGTGGAGAAGTCCACGGTGTTGCCGCAGCCGGTCACGTCGATGTAGTCGCCGTCGGACATCTGCCGGTAGTAGTTCGCGTTGTCGAGCCCGCGCAGGCTCGTGGTGGGGCCGGCCGGGCCCTCCTCCGCCGTGTGGTTGAACACCACGTCGAGGATGACCTCGATGCCGGCTTCGTGCAGCAGCTTGACCATGCCCTTGACCTCGCGCAGCACGGCGCCCGGCCCGCCCAGCTGCGCGTCGCGCGACGCGTACTGCGTGTGCGGGGTGAAGAAGTTGAGCGTGTTGTATCCCCAGTAGTTGCGGAGGCCCTGCGAGATGAGGCGCTGCTCGCTGACGAACTGGTGGATGGGCAGCAGCTCGATCGCCGTCACGCCGAGGCCCTGCAGGTATTCGATGGTGCTGGGGTGCGCGATGCCCGCATACGTGCCGCGCAGGTGCTCGGGAATGGCAGGGTTGGCCTTCGTCAGGCCCTTGGCGTGCGCCTCGTAGATGACGGTGTGGTCGAGCGGCGTCGCCGGCTTCTGCACGCCGCCCCAGTCGAACGCGTCGTCCTGCACGTACGAGCGCCAGCGGCCCGACGACGTGCGGGCGAGGCCGCGCGAGTACGGGTCGATGAGGGCGAGCCTGGGGTCGAACGCGTGGTTGGGGCCGGAGGGCCCGCTCGCGCGCAGCGCGTACCGGGTGCCGGGCAGCAGCGACGGGGAGAACCCGGACCAGACGCCATGGTCGTCGCGGGTGAGCTGCACCGAGTCGGCGATCCAGTCCGGATCCTTCACGGCGAAGACGCACAGCTCGATCGCGGTGGCGCTGTCGGACCACACTCGGATCGTGCCACCGTCGGCGGTGGCACGCACCCCGAGGTCGCGCAGGTGGTCGGGGTCGGCGTCGTTGTCGGCAGCGGCACTGCTGTCGAGAACGCTCACGGGGTCGGTCTCAGGCATGCGTCTTAGGATAGGGGCCGCGCGAAACCCTCCGTGACGCCCCCGGTCGCCAGCGATTCCCGGGGTGCCGGGAGCCCCTGCACCAGACCTCGCACACCAGCACCGCACACCAGCACCGCCCGCCGACCCTGGAGTCGTAATGCCCGTCTACCTCGACCACGCGGCGACGACGCCGATGCTGCCGGAGGCGAAGGCGGCCTACGTCGAGGCCCTCGACGTCGTCGGCAACCCGTCGTCGATCCACAGCCAGGGGCAGAACGCGCGGCGCATGCTCGAAGAGGCACGCGAGGGCGTCGCGGCGTCGCTCGGCGCCGACCCGATCGAGGTCGTCTTCACCTCAGGGGGCACCGAAGCCGTCAACCTGGGCATCAAGGGCCTGTACTGGGCACGCCGCAATCCTGCGCCGGAGCGTTCAACCGGGCAGGCGACCGGGGTGGATGCGGCGGCCCCGACCCGCGCGCGCATCCTGGTTCCCCGTGGCGAACACCACGCCACCGTCGATACCGTGGAGTGGCTCGAGAAGTACGAGGGCGCGGTCATCGAGTGGATCCCGCTCGACGCCGACGGCCGCATCTCCGTCGACGCGCTCGCCGCGGCGCTCGGCCCCGACGTCGCGCTAGTCACGATGCTGCTCGCCAACAACGAGGTCGGCACCGTGCAGCCGGTGGCCGAGGTGGTGGCGCTCGCCGCCCGGTTCGACGTGCCGGTGCACGTCGACGCGGTCTCCGCGTACGGGCACATCCCCATCGACTTCGCGTCGTCCGGGCTCGCCGCGCTCAGCGTCTCCGCCCACAAGATCGGCGGTCCGCTCGGCATCGGCGCCCTGGTCGTCGCGCGCACCGCGTCGGTGGTTCCGCTCATCCACGGGGGAGGGCAGCAACGCCAGGTGCGCTCCGGAACGCAGGACGCCCCGGCAGCCATCGGCTTCGCCGTCGCGGCCCGCGCGGCGCACGCATCGCTCGCGCCGCTGCGCGACCGGGTGATCGCGGGCGTGCGCGCGGCGGTGCCGGAAGCCGTGCTGCGCGGCGACCCCGTCGACCGGATCGACAACAACGCGCACTTCACCTTCCCCGGCTGCGAGGGCGACTCGCTCCTCTTCCTGCTCGACGTCGCCGGCGTCTCGGTCAGCACCGGGTCGGCCTGCCAGGCCGGCATCCCCGAGGCATCCCACGTGCTCCTCGCGATGGGGCTCGACGAAGACGAGGCGCGCGGCGCCATCCGGGTGACCCTCGGCCACACCAGCACCGACTACGACGTCGACGTGTTCCTCGCCGCCCTCCCGGGCGCCGTGGACCGCGCGCGCCGGGCCGGCTACTCCGACAGGAACGTCCATGCCACCGCGTAACACCATCGCGCAGCTCGCGACCGCCGCCGCGCTCGCGTTCGCCCTCACCGCCTGCGGCCCCGCCTACACGCCCACCCTCACGCCGGCGTCGCCGTCGGCCGGTGCGGATGCCGGGGACGGCGCAGGCGATGGTTCCACGGGTGACGACGGGGCCGGCGACGGCGACGCGACGGACGGAGCCGACGGAGGCAGCGACCAGGCCGATGCCGAGCCGTCCCCGCTGCTGCCGGTCTGGGTCGAGGAGTTCACACTGGAATACGCGCAGACCGAGACCACGCGCGTGGGCGACCGCATCGCGGGCCTGGTCGCGGTCGCCGGGCTGCTCAACGACGACGACTATTCGCAGGAGGTGGAGGCCGTCGCCGACGGTCGCTACTGGGGAATCATCCACACCATCACGCTCGACCCGTCTGTCGACTCGGCCGCGCAGGCCGAATCCGTGGTCGCGACCCTCGACGAGGCCGGCTGGATCACCCGCGAGAGCACCGACACCGGCGAGAGCACCCTCACCGCGCTGTCGAGCAGCGAGCAGAGCGACCAGTCGTGGTTCCTCGTGATCGGCGCCGACCTGTCGGTGGAGGGGCAGTCCGTCGTCACCGTGCAGCTCGCGAGCCCCAACATCCCCTAGCGTCGGCGCGCCCGCACCCGGAGGCCTCGCGGGCAGTCGCCCGTACCATGGGGATATGAAGGTTCTCGCAGCAATGAGTGGTGGCGTCGATTCGGCGGTGGCCGCAGCCAGGGCGGTAGACGCCGGCCACGACGTCGTCGGCGTGCACCTCGCGCTCAGTCGTATGCCGGGAACCCTGCGCACCGGCAGTCGTGGATGCTGCACCATCGAGGATTCGATGGACGCGCAGCGGGCCGCCAATATCATCGGCATCCCGTACTACGTGTGGGACTTCTCCGAGCGCTTCAAGCTCGACGTCGTCGACGACTTCATCGCCGAGTACTCCGCGGGGCGCACCCCGAACCCGTGCATGCGCTGCAACGAGCGCATCAAGTTCGCCGCCCTGCTCGAGAAGGCCATCGACCTCGGCTTCGATGCCGTCGCCACCGGCCACTACGCGACGATCGTGACGGATGACGCGGGAGGTCGCGAACTGCACCGCGCCGCCGCGTGGGCCAAGGACCAGTCTTATGTTCTCGGCGTGCTCACGAAGGAGCAGCTCGCGCACAGCATGTTCCCGCTCGGTGCGACCCCGAGCAAGGCCGAAGTGCGGGCGGAGGCCGCAGCCCGCGGCTTCAGCGTCGCCACCAAGCCCGACTCCCACGACATCTGCTTCATCCCCGACGGCGACACCCGCGGCTGGCTCGCCGAACGCGTCGGCGCCGAGAAGGGTGTCATCCTCGACCGCGGGGGAGACACCGTCGGCAGCCACGAGGGCGCCCACGCCTTCACGGTCGGGCAGCGCAAGGGACTCAACCTCGGGGTGCCCAGCCCCGACGGCCGGCCCCGCTTCGTGCTCGAGGTGCGTCCGAGCACCAACGAGGTCGTGGTCGGGCCCAAGGAGGCACTCGACATCGCCGAGATCGCCGGCAGCTCGTACAGCTGGGCGGGGAATGCGCCGGCCGACGCATCCATACCCTTCGAATGCCACGTGCAGATTCGCGCCCACGCCGACCCGGTACCCGCCATCGCCGTTGTGCGGCCCGCGGTGCGGCAGACGCAGGGCACCTACTCGGTGCCCATCTCGGGTGAGAACGAGATGGTGATCACCCCGGTCGAGCCGCTCAACGGCGTCGCCCCAGGCCAGACCGCCGTGGTCTACGTCGGAACGCGCGTGCTCGGGCAGTGCACCATCCACCGCACCACCAGCGCCGTGCCGGTGCCGGTCGCCTGATCCATCCCCGTCCCGTCGGGTGGGATGTCGGTCGTCGTCCGTAAGCTGGCGGGGTGCAACAACCCGATGCCAGTTCCGCAGCAGAGACCGCGCAATCCACGACCGCGCAATCCACGACTGCGCCGGTTACAGCCGTGCAGTTCACGGCCGCGAAGGACGAATCCGACCAGCTGACGACGCGCATCCTCGCGCTGCGTGACGCCTACTACGAGAGCAACGCCTCGCCGGTCTCCGACGCCGACTACGACGCGATGGTGCGGCGGCTCCAGCAGCTCGAGGATGAGTTTCCCGAGCTGCAGTCGCAGGACAGCCCGACCCAGACCGTCGGAGGGCGGGCTGAGACGACGCTGTTCGACCCGGTCGAGCACGCCGAGCGCATGCTCAGCCTCGACAACGTGTTCAGCGAGAACGAGCTCGACGCGTGGGCGGCCAAGGTCGAACGCGATGCCGGCACGGCCGACGTGCGCTATCTCACCGAACTCAAGATCGACGGCCTGGCCATCAACCTGCGCTATGAGCGCGGGGTGCTGGTCACCGCGGCCACCCGCGGCGACGGTGTCGTGGGCGAAGACGTCACCCAGAACGTGCTGGCCATGGGGTCGATCCCCGAACGCCTGAGCGGCACCGGCCACCCCGACCTCGTCGAGGTGCGCGGCGAGATCTTCTTTCCCGTCGCCCTGTTCGACGAGCTCAACGCCCGCCAGGCGGCGGCCGGGGAGCGCGTGTTCGCCAACCCGCGCAACGCCGCGAGCGGGTCGCTGCGGCAGAAGGTCGAGGGCAAGAGCGAGGCCAAGCTCGCGCTCGTACGCGACCGGCTGTCACGCCTGCGCATGCTCGTGCACGGCATCGGCGCGTGGCCGGTGCGCGAGATCGAGAGCTCGACGCCGGTGACCGCGCAGTCCGAGGTGTACGCGCTGCTCGGCGAGTGGGGACTCCCGATCTCCACCCACTTCCGCGTCTTCGACGAGATCGCACAGGTGCACGAGTACATCCGGCGCTACGGGTCGGCGCGCAGCACGGTCGAGCACCAGATCGACGGCATCGTCGTCAAGGTCGACAACCTCGACCTGCACCTCGAGCTGGGCGCCACCAGCCGTGCCCCCCGCTGGGCGACCGCGTTCAAGTACCCGCCAGAAGAGGTCAACACCCGGCTGCTCGACATCGTGGTGTCGATCGGCCGCACGGGCCGCGCTACCCCGTTCGCGGTGATGGAGAAGGCACTCGTCGCCGGCAGCGAGGTGCGCCAGGCCACACTGCACAACCAGGACGTCGTGAAGGCCAAGGGCGTGCTCATCGGCGACATCGTCGTGCTGCGCAAGGCCGGCGACGTGATCCCCGAGGTGCTCGGGCCCGTGGTCGAGCTGCGCACCGGTGACGAGCGCGAATTCGTGATGCCCACCCACTGCCCGGTGTGCGGCACCGCGCTCGCGCCATCGAAAGAGGGCGACGTCGACCTGCGCTGCCCCAACGCGCGCAGTTGCCCCGCCCAGGTGCGCGGGCGCGTCGAGCACGTCGGCAGCCGGGGGGCGCTCGACATCGAGGGGCTCGGCGAGGTGGGTGCCGCGGCGCTCACGCAGCCGGTGTTTCCCGAGAACCCGCCCCTCATCACCGAGGCCGGCCTGTTCGACCTCACCCTCGCCGACCTGTTCCCCATCCGGGTGATCGTACGAGACACCGAGACCGGAATGCCCAAGCTCGCCGACGACGGAACGCCCAAAGTCGTCACCCCCTACCGTCGGCGCCGACAGAAGAAAGACCCCGCTTTCGACGCCGATGCCAGCCAGTTCGACGGCGATGCCGAATTCATCCCGTCGAAGGTCGCGTACGACCTGATCCGCAACCTCGAGGGCGCAAGGACCCGCGATCTGTGGCGGTTCCTCGTCGCCCTCAGCATCCGTCATGTCGGCCCCGTCGCGGCCCGCGCCCTCGCCGGGTACTTCGGGTCGCTCGACGCGATCCGCTCCGCCAGCCGCGACGAGCTCGCCGCGGTCGACGGGGTGGGAGGCATCATCGCCGACGCCCTGATCGACTGGTTCGCGGTCGACTGGCACGCCGAGATCGTCGACACCTGGGCCGCGGCCGGCGTGCAGTGGACGACCCCTGGGCACCCGGGGCCCGGCGCACAGGTCGCCGCCGGGGGAGTGCTCGACGGCATCACCGTCGTCGCCACAGGCAGCCTCGAGGGATTCACCCGCGAGGGCGCCCTCGAGGCCATCATGGCCGCGGGCGGTAAGGCCGGCAGCAGCGTCAGCAAGAAGACGCACTTCGTCGCGGCGGGCCCCGGCGCGGGATCCAAGCTGGGCAAGGCCGAGCAGCTCGGGGTGCGCATCATCGATGCTGCGCAGTTCGCGCTGCTCCTCGCCGAGGGCCCCGCCGC
>NZ_JAALGE010000025.1 GCF_011057645.1 Marisediminicola senii
CGGCGTCTACTCCCGAATCGCAGGCCGACTACTCGCCCTCGCCGCAGGAATCTGGCACAACTGGCTCATCGGAGCACCCAACAAACGCTCCCTCATCGCCTACGACCATTAGGACTCACTCATCTAGACGAAGGGGGACTCGGAGCGGCCTCGGTGAACACCGCGATATTCGTCGCAGTCGTGACGACCATCGGTCTCGTCGGTGGTCTCGTGGCCTCGATAGTGCTCGCATCCTCGACGAGGGCCTCGGCGTTCGTACTGGGCCTGATGGTGTTCATCTGGGCACTGCCACCAGTCGTGAACGGCAGCGTGTGGAAGTTCCTGCTGGGTGACGCCGGGTTGATCAACGGGATGCTCGGCGGACTCGGTCTGGCCGAGTCCGCCGTGCCGTTCCTCTACGACGACCGGTTCGCCTTGCTATCCGTCGCGCTCGTGAACTCCTGGGCGGTCGTACCCTTCAACGCCCTCGTCTTTCGGGCCGCGATCCTGAACGTGCCTGGCGAGATTTTCGAGGCAGCTCGTATCGACGGGGCGAACCGCTGGCAGGAGATCCGGCACATGATTCTCCCCGCGGTCCGTCCTACGACGCTGGTCCTGGTGGTACTCACCATCGTCTACGCCTTTCGCTCCTTCGACTTCATCTACGTGATGACGTTCGGAGGCCCGGGTATCGCAACGAACACCCTGCCGTTCCTGAGCTACCTCCAGGCATTCGCCCGATACGACTTCGGACTCGGGGCAGCGACCGCGGTCATCTCGGTACTCCTCGTACTGGTGCTGGCGTTCGTCTATGCCCGGAGCGTCCGTCGCGAGGAGAAGGACACATGACAGTCACCCCGATACCGCTGACCGACGGGATGCCGGAACGGCCTCGCCGCAGGCGTACCCGGCGCTTCGAACCGGTCGCCGGCCCCCTCCGGTTCGTCCTGTTCCTCGTCTACGGGATTCCCATCCTCTGGATCGTCCTGACCTCTCTGAAGAGCCCCAGGGAAGTGATCACATCGCAGGCCTCGCTGCTCTTCACTCCCACGGTGGATGCGTACGTCGCGGCACTGGCAGACAGCGGTCTCTTCTCCGCGTTCACCCAGTCCATGCTCATCGCGTCGGGCACGACGGTTCTGACTCTCATGGTCGCCGTACCCGCGGGCTACGGGTTGGCCCGGGTCGACGGCCGCGTGACAACCGTCGCCCTGGGCTTGCTCATCGTGCTGCAGATGCTGCCGCAGACCGCGAGCGTGATTCCGTTGTTCCAAATCTTCGGAAGCTGGCGGATACTCGACCAGACATCGACCGTCGTACTCGCGAACACGGCCCACCTGATCCCGTTCGCGATCATCCTCCTCAGGCCGTTCTTCCGCTCCGTGCCCGAGGCGCTGCAGGAGGCGGCAGCGATCGATGGTGCATCAACGTTCCGCACCTTCTTCTCCGTGATGCTGCCGGTCGCGCGGAACGGGGTCGCAACCACCGGAACGCTGGTGTTCCTGATGTCGTGGGGTGAGTTCCTCTACTCGGTCAACTTCTTCCTCTCCCCGGGCAAGTACCCGCTGAGCGCACTCCTCGCCCAACAGGTGTCCGCCTTCGGGATCGACTGGCCGGGTCTGATGGCGCTCGCCGTAATCACCTCCGTCCCCATCCTCAGCCTGTTCGGATTCACCTATCGCCTACTGCGCGAGGGCCTCACGTTGGGCGCCGTCAAGTGATGGCAGGCCTTCACCCCCGAGCGCCAATCGCGCAAATCACTCTCCACTAGAGCTAAGGAATTTCAATGAGTCACGTCAACACTGCCTCCACCATGTCCGAACACCTGGTTTCGCCGTCGACCGGAACCCTCCAGCCGTTGGGTATCGACCAGGTTCGCATCACCGGGGGGTTCTGGGGCGAGCGCCAACAGCTCAACGCGACCACGATCATCGAACACTGCGAGAAATGGGTCGAGAAGATGGGTTGGGTGGGCAACTTCGACGCGGCGATCGCGGGTCGCCTGCCCGGAGCGCGGACCGGCCGACAGTTCGCCGACTCCGACGTATACAAGCTCATCGAGGCTATGGCGTGGGAGATCGGCCGCACTGGTGACTTGGCCATGGACGAACGTCTCCGCGCTCTGGTAGATCGCATTGCCCCCGTGCAGGAAGCCGATGGGTACCTCAATACCAACTTCGGTCGCCGGGGCCAGGTTGGCCGCTACGAAGACCTGCCGCACGGACACGAGTTGTATTGCTACGGCCACTTGCTGCAGGCTGCGGTTGCGCGGGGTCGAACGACCGGTGACGATCTGCTCGTGCAGATCGCTCGACGCGCCGCCGACCACCTCTGCGAGGTCTTCGGCGACGGCGGTATCGAGTCCGTCTGTGGCCACCCCGAGATCGAGGTCGGTCTCGTGGAGTTCGCCCGCTATACGAATGAGCCCAAGTACCTGCAGCAGGCCAAGCTGTTCATCGACCGCCGAGGCCACGGTGTTCTGGGCGACCTGGAGCTGGGGCGGAGCTACTTTCAGGACGACATTCCGATCCGAAAGTCCCGAGCGTTTGCCGGCCATGCGGTTCGAGCGACCTACCTCGCTGCCGGCGCCGTCGACGTCGCCGTCGAGACGGACGACGAAGAACTCCTGCACAGCGTCATCGATCAGCTGGCACACACTGTCGCCGCGCGCACTTACCTCACTGGGGGTATGGGGTCACGTCATGAGGGCGAGGCCTTCGGGGGCGACTTCGAGCTCCCGTCGGATCGCGCCTACGCCGAGACGTGCGCGGGCGTGGGCTCGATCATGCTCAACTACCGTCTGCTCCTCGCAACGGGCGAGCCGCGGTATGCGGACTTGATCGAGCGCACACTGTTCAATGTCATCGCAACCGCCCCGGGGGATGACGGGCAGTCGTTCTACTACACGAACACTCTCCACCAGCGCGAACCTGGCGAGATCGCCCCCACCGACGAAGCCAGCATGCGGGCGGCCTCCAGTCTGCGGGCCCCGTGGTACGAGGTGTCGTGTTGCCCGACCAATGTCGCGCGCACCCTAGCCTCGCTCGGCTCCTATTTCGCCACCGCAACGGCGGAGGGTATCCAATTGCACCAGTACGCGCCCGGCACCGTGACCACCGAACTCGACGGGGGAGCGGTGGGCATCTCGGTGGCGACCGAGTACCCCAACAACGGCGAGGTGACTATTGAGGTCACGGACACGATTGACGAACCGTGGGATATCGCCCTCCGGGTACCCGCGTGGGCAAAGGAGGGCGCCACCGTGAACGTGAACGGCACCATTCGAAACGCGGGACCGGGAACAGTCACCCTGCGGGAGACTTTCGCCGTAGGCGACACGGTGCAACTGTCGCTCCCCGTCGAGGCGCACTGGGTCGAACCCGACCCACGGATCGACTCCCTGCGCGGCCAGTTGGCAGTCGAGCGAGGCCCACTCGTCATGTGCCTGGAGTCGGTGGACCTGCAGTCCGGCGATGTCAACGCGGCGACGGTCGACCGGGGCTCACTGACCGACGACTCCGGTCGAGTCACAGTTTCGATCGGTTCGATCGGCGACGTGTCAGACGAGTGGCCGTACCTGGACCCGGCAGTGATGGGAGCGCCGACAGGGCCTACAACTGAAATGGCACCGACCACCCTGACGCCCTACCACGCGTGGGCGAACCGAGGTCCGTCGACCATGCGCGTGTGGATGCCGACCGGGTGAGCGCTCCCGGTGGTGACCCGCCTAGACCACCTCGGCGAGGTACTCCTGGTCGGTGAGCGAGTGGCGGGTCAGCGATGCCCACGCCCGGGCGAGCGCCGCGATCGCGCGGTCGGTCTCCTCGGGCGTGTGGCTGAACGGAATGCGCAGGAATCGCTCGAATGCCCCGTCGATTCCGAACCGCGGTCCCGACGCGAGCAGCAGTCCCTCGCCGCGCGCGGCCATCGTGAGTTGCGAGCTGACCGGGTGGCCGAGGCCCGCCCACACCGTCAGCCCGCCGTGCACGTGCGGCACGTTCCATTCCGGCAGTTCCCTGGCGAGGGCGGCTTCGAGGTGGTCGCGCCCCCGCCGCAGCTGTTCGCGCCGCAACTCGAGCACCTCGTCGTAGTGCCCGAGCAGGTCGATCGCGATCAGCTGCTCGAGTATCGGGGTGCCGAGATCGCCCGCCGGCCGTGCGCGCACGAGCTTCTGGATCAGCGCGGGGGCGGCTCGCAGCCATCCGATGCGTACGCCGCCCCACACGGTCTTGCCGAAGGACCCGACAAGCACGGTTGACGCGGATACCGCGCCTGGCCCGCCGTCGCCGCCATACGCAGCGAGCGGCAGGGGGCGCTCGCCGAAGTCGATGTCGAGCTCGGCCATGGTCTCGTCGGCGATGACCACCGTGCCCTGTCGCCCGGCCAGGTCGAGCAGTCGCTCGCGGGTCGCGGCATCCATTACCCGCCCGGTTGGATTGTGAAAGTCGGGCATCAGGTAGGCCAGCGCTGGGCTGGAGCGTTGCAGGGCCTGTTCCAGTGCGTCGTCGTCCCACCCGTCGTCAGTCGAGACCCCGACGGGCACGAGCCGCCCGCCGGCCGCCCGCAGCGCCTCGAACGCGTGCGGGTAGCTCGGCGATTCGACGAGCGCTGCGTCACCCCGGTGCAGCAGCACCCGCGACAGCAGGGCGATCGCGTGCTGCGCCCCAATGGTCACCATGACCTGCCCCGGCTCGGTGGGCAGCCCGCGTGCGGTGTACCGGTCGGCGATGGCCTGGCGCAACCGGGGGAGTCCCACCGGGTCGAACCCGGTCTCGCCGAGGTATGCCGGCAACTGCTGCGCGGCACGCACCGCGGCGTCAGCGAGCAGCGGGGTGGCGGGCAGCGCCGCCTTGCTCAGATCGAGCATTGTGGATGCTTCGGCCTCCGCCATCGCGACGGGCCGCCCCGGCAGTCCCGGCAGTCCCGCGATGCTGCCCGACCCCCGCTGACTTGTCAGGTAGCCGGAGGCGCGCAGCTCCGCGTAGGTCGAGGTGATCGTGGTGCGGCTGACGCCCAGGCGCTGCGCGAGGTCGCGCTCGGCGGGGAGGCGCGCGCCGACCTGGATGCGGCCGTCGAGGATGAGCAGTCGGATGCGGTCGGCGAGCGCGCTGTACGCGGGCATGCCAGTTGCCGGCGCGGGTACCCCGAGAGTGCTTGTGCCGCGCCAATCACTGAGAAGCGAGTCGAGAATACGTGCTGAAACCCCGGTCATCAGGCCAGTGTAGGCAAAGTGGCCTCTTTGCTGCAGTCCAATAAGGAGATTGGATACTCATATGCCGCTTCTCTTCGTCCGCCGCGTCACCCAATTGCTCGTCGGGCTCTTTCTCTATGGCTTCGCGATCTCCATGATGATCCAGTCGGGCCTCGGGGTGTCGCCCTGGGATGTGCTGTCCCAGGGGGTGTCGCTGCGCACGGGCATCGGATTCGGCTGGGTGACCAACATCATCGGTGCACTCGTGCTGCTGCTCTGGATTCCCATCCGGCAACGGCCGGGGGTCGGCACCATCGCCAACGTGCTATTGATCGGTCCCAGTATCGAGGTCGGCCTCGCGATCATCCCGGTGCAGACGGTGCTGTGGTCGCAGGCGCTGGTCTTCGCCGGCGGCCTCGCGATGCTCGCCGTCGCGACGGGGCTCTACATCGGCGCTCGGTTCGGGCCCGGGCCGCGCGACGGGTTGATGACGGGCATCCACCAGCGCTGGGGCGTGCGGATCTGGATCGTGCGCTCGGCGATCGAGCTCACCGTGCTCTCGATCGGCTGGGTGCTCGGGGGAACGGTGGGTGTCGGCACGGTGGCGTTCGCCCTGCTCATCGGGTCCATGGTCAACACGACGCTGCCGCTGCTGCGCGTTCCGCAACCGGTACCTCCACGGAAGGACCCGGCCGCGTCGCCTGACACACTGGTGCGATGAAATTCGGTCGATCACGCGGCGCACGGCACGACGACGGACCCGACGGTGGAGACGACGCCGAAACCACCGTGACGGTGCGCCGGGTCACGCGCGGTCGCCTCTACGCTCGGGTCAGCACCGTCGGCGATGCGGGGGATCGGCCATTCCTGCTGGTGCCGGGCATCGGAGTGTCGTCGGACTACTTTGAACGCCTCGCTCCGGTGCTGAACCGGTTCGGCCCGGTGCACGCGCTCGACCTTCCCGGCTTCGCCGGCGTTCCCCACCCCGGCACGGCACTGACCATCCGGCAGTACGCCGATCTGGTCGGTGCCGTGATCGACGACCTCGCCCTGAACGATCCGATCGTCGTCGGCCATTCCATGGGCACCCAGATGGTCGTCGACCTGGCGTCGCGCCGCTCCGACCTCTCGTCGATCGTGCTGATCGGCCCCGTGGTGAACGCGAACGAACGGCGAATCCTCACGCAGGCAGTGCGGTTCGCGACCGCGGCCTGGCACGAGCCGGGCCGCATCAAGAGCCTCGCGCTCGGCGCCTACGCCCTGTGCGGGGTGCGGTGGTTCTCGAACATCCTGCCCAAGATGATGAGCTACCCCATCGAACGACAACTGCCGAAGATCACCGCCGACACCCTGGTCATCCGCGGGGAGCACGATGCGGTCTCCCCCCGCGAGTGGGTGGAACAGGTCGGCGCCCTCCTGCCGTCGTCCCGACTGTGGGAGATTCCCGGGGCCGCGCACTCGGTGATGCATGCCCACGCCGACGAGGTAGCCAAGCTCAGCGTCAGCCACGCCGAAGTACCCATCGGCGCCGACGAGGGCGGTGACCTGCAGTTCTACGCCGGAGCGAGCGGCGGTGACGAGAGACACGATTACAGCGCCAGCGCGGCCGATGTGATCACGGCATTCGTCGCCCGGGTGAGATCGACGGTGGCTGCAATCAAGGGAGACGACCGGGCGCTCGCCGAGGCGAAGACCGACCACGCCGAGGTCATGAAGACCGCGTACGATCGCCGCCAGGCCGAGAAGTCCGCGCAGCCGGATCCGCCCGACGCGGAATGACCGCCCGGTTCGCGACACCTCCGCCGTGCGTTTATTCAGGAAGGTCCCAGTAATCTGGCGGTTCCTGAACTGCTTCGACCAACCCGAAAGGCGTTGACCACCACTGTGGTTTCACCAGCCATGGCCCTCGGGGCCATTGACCGGCCAAGCAACACCTCATCCTCTCCGACGCGATCGTCAGCATCGCACCGTAACGGGGTGACACCCCAGTGATCGAAGCAGTCCTCCTGCTGCTCCTCGGCATCGTCGTGACCCTGGCGATCATCGCCGCCAACGGCTACTTCGTCGCCCAGGAGTTCGCCTATATGTCGGTGGACCGCAACAAGCTCAGCGCGAAGGCCGCAGCGGGGGATGCCTCTGCCGCACGCGCGCTCGCGGTGACCAAGCGAACCTCGTTCATGCTGTCCGGAGCCCAGCTGGGTATCACCGTGACGGGCCTCCTCGTCGGATTCGTCGCAGAACCCCTGATCGGCGAGGCGATCGGCACACTGCTCGGTAGTGCTGGTATCTCGATGGCCATCAGCGTCACCATCGGAACCGTTCTCGCGCTCGTGCTCGCCACCGTCGTGCAGATGATCTTCGGCGAGCTGTACCCGAAGAACCTGGCCATCGCCAACCCCGAGCCGCTCGCCAGGGGTCTGGCCCGTTCCACCACGATCTACCTGACCGTGTTCGGCTGGCTCATCGCCGTGTTCGACCAGGCCGCGAACGCCCTGCTGCGCCTGCTGCGCATCGAGCCGGTGCACGACGTCGATTCCAGTGCCACCGCCGAAGACCTCGAGCGCATCGTCTCCGACTCGCGCGACAGCGGCGACCTGCCGGCCGAGCTGTCCCTCATGCTCGACCGCATCCTCGAATTTCCGGAGCAGGACGTCGAGCACGCCATGATTCCGCGTTCGCTGGTCGCCACGGTTCGACCCGACACCACGATCGGCGAGGTGCGCACCCTAATGGCTCGGGCACACACCCGATACCCCGTCGTCGACGACGAGAGCCAGCCGCTCGGGGTCGTGCAACTCGCAGACGTGCTGGGGTCGACCCTGCCGCACGATGCCGTGGTCACCGAGCTCATGCGTCCCGCTGCCGTGATCAGCACCCAGATGAAGCTGCCGGATGCCATGGCAGAACTCACCCGCACCCGCAACGAGCTCGCCTGCGCGATCGACGAGTACGGCGGTTTCGCTGGCGTGCTGACCCTCGAGGACCTCGCCGAGGAGATCGTCGGCGAGATCACCGACGAGCACGACGAGGATGCCGCGCCCTCCGTCGACCCGGATGGCGACAACGTCTGGTTGATGAGTGGAGACGTGCACGTCGACGAGATGCACCGCGCCATCGGCTACGAGCTGCCGGAGGGGGACTTCGAAACGGTGGCTGGCCTCGTGATCGCCGAGCGAGGGGGCCTCCCGGCCGCGGGCGACACCATCCACGTCGCCCTCCCCGACGACCCCGCCGACCTCGTGCGCGACGACGAGGTGCACAGGTCCCTTCAGATCGAGGTACTGGGCATCGAGCGCCACGTTCCCAGCGAGGTGCGAGTGACCCTCATCGAGACCCTCGGTGACGACGACGACGACACGAAGGAGCACGACGACGCCATCCCGGTCGTCGACGACATGAAGGAGGTCGACCGATGAGCGACGGAATCGTCGTCACGATCGTGACCGTCATCCTGATCGCGCTCAGCGCGTTCTTCGTGATCATCGAGTTCGCCCTGCTGGGTGCCCGTCGGCACCGCCTAGAAGTCACCGCGGCCACCGACCGCTCCGCCCGCGCCGCACTCAAGGGCGTCAACGAATTGACCCTCATGCTCGCCGGTGCGCAGCTCGGCATCACCGCGTGCACCTTCGCCCTCGGCGCGGTCACCAAGCCGGCGCTCGACTACTGGCTGGGGCCCATATTCTCCGGCTGGGGACTGCCGGAGTGGGCCGCAGGCATTCTCGCATTCGCCCTGTCTCTGCTGATCGTCACCTTCCTGCACCTCGTGGTGGGTGAGATGGCGCCGAAGTCGTGGGCGATCGCCCACCCGGAGACCGCGGCGAAGGTCATCGGTATTCCGTCGCGCATCTTCATCTGGCCGTTCCGCCCGCTCCTGATGTGGGTGAACAGCATCGCCAACAAGCTCGTCAGCGCATCGGGAGTGGAGCCGGTGGAGAGTGCCGCGGTCGGCGGACAGAACGCCGAGACCATCCGGCACCTCGTCGAGCTCTCGGCGAAGTCGGGCATGCTCGACGTCTCGTTCCAGGAGCAGCTCGAGAGCGCCATCGAACTCGAGACCCTGCGCCTCGACGAGCTCGTCGATGTCAGCGCGACGCCCACGGTCGTCGGCGCGGGTGCGACGGTTGCCGACGTGCAGCGCGCGGCCGCGGCATCCGGCCACATGCGCATCCTGATCGGGGACCTCGCCACCGGTGTTCCCGGTGTCGTGCACGTGCGCGACACGCTGCTCGACGCCCCCGAGGCGCCGGCCGCACCGTTCGCCCGCGACGTGCTGGCGCTCGAGGGGGAGACCCCCGTCTATGAGACCCTCGCCTTGATGCGGGCGCAGAGCCAGCAGCTCGTCGTCGTGCTCGACGGCAGTGCGTTCCGCGGTGTCGTGACGCTGACTGACGTGCTGCCGCGGCTGCTGCCGCGCCCCGAGGAGGCCGTGGCGCCGGTGTGACGGCGCGGCGTCGGGCCCGGGCTACCTGCGGGTGAACGTCAGGTGGGTGACGCGGCTGGGCGATGGGGTTGCTTCGATCTCGAAGCGATCCTCCAGACCCTCGAGTCCATCCCACAGACGTTCGCCCCGGCCGAGAACGATGGGTGCGACGACGACATGCATGTGATCGATGAGATCTGCTGCGAGGAACTGCCGCACCGTCTGCACGCCACCGCCGATACGCACATCGAGGTCGCCGGCCATGGCACGCGCCTGCGCGAGCGCAGACACCGGGTCGGCGCCGACGAAGTGGAATGCGTTGCCGCCTTCGAGTTCGAACGGCGGCCTCGGGTGGTGCGTCAGCACCACTACTGGGGTATGGAACGGCGGGTTGTCACCCCACCATCCCGTCCAGTCCTCGTTCTCCCACGGGCCGCGCTGCGGGCCGAATTTGTTGCGTCCCATGATCTCGACGCCGATACCGGGCGCCCAGTTGCTGGCGAACGCATCGTCGACGCCCCGCGTAGCCGGGGTGTCGCCGTGCATGCCCATATCGCGAAAGGTGCGCGTGGCTATAGCCCACTCCATGAGCCGATGGCAGGCGTGACCGAACGGGGCATCGATGGTCTGGCCCTCGCCGGTGCCGAAACCGTCGAGTGATATGGAGAAGTTGTGCACGCGGGCGAGGGACATGTGGGCTCCTGGGGTGGGTGGGCTGCTGCGAGAGCAGCGGTTCAAGGGTGGAGGACACGGGGTCTCCTGGGCAAGCGTCAGCCGACGCATCCATCGACCACATCGCGGTCATGTGCGGCCGGGCCTGGACCAGCGGCTGACCGCGCGTGTGACAGGATTGGGGTGCGAAGGGGAGTAGTTCCCGACCCGCCCCGATGACCGGGGCGCGGAGGTACGTCGACATACTGGTGATTCTTCACCCGGCGTGCCACCCGGCATCATGCCGGGCGAACGAGACCTTCGGCATCGACCATGCCGAACGCACCCTTCGCTGCCGTTCGGCCAATCGCACGAAAGGCCGCACTCCACCATGACCTTCTGGGCCCTCCTTCTCATCGCGCTCGGCGTCTCGGCCGACGCCTTCGCGGTGGCACTCACCAAGGGCGTGCACATGCGGCGCTTCAACCTGCGCCACGCTCTCATCATCGCCCTGACATTCGGGGTCTTCCAGGCCGTGATGCCCCTGATCGGATGGATGCTGGGCAGCCAGTTCGCCCGTTACATCACCGACTTCGACCACTGGATCGCCTTCGGGCTGCTGCTTCTCGTCGGGCTCAAGATGCTGTGGGAGGCCTCCTCGACCCATGAAGACACCGAGAAGGACTTCGATCGCCTCAGGGTGCGCGAGCTTCTGGTGCTGGCCCTGGCCACGAGCATCGATGCGCTCGCCGTCGGGATCACCCTCGCGTTCGTACCCGTGTCGATCACCGGGGCCGTCGTTCTCATCGGGATCACCACGCTCGTGCTCGCCTTTCTCGGCGTGGTCATCGGGCGACGGGTCGGTGCCCGCCTGGGCAAGCCGGCCGAGATCGTCGGCGGAATCGTGCTGATCGCGATCGGCACCCGCATCCTGCTCGACCACCTCGCAATCTGGTGAGGGTCGTGCCGCAGCGGGCGGCACACGGGACACCTGATACCCCTGGAGGGTATAGTGGGGGGTGCGAACAGTTCGCCACACCGTCACCGCGGGGAGGACACGACATGGTCGGATACGTCGACAACAAGGAGCAGATCCTGAAACGGCTTCGCCGCGCGGAGGGCCAGGTTCGCGGCATTCACCGCATGGTCGAAGACGACACCTACTGCATCGACGTGCTCACGCAGGTGTCGGCCGCGACCAAGGCGCTCGAGACGGTCGCCCTGGCGCTGCTCGACGACCACCTCACCCACTGCGTCGCCGAGGCCAGCGCCCAGGGCGGTGACGTCGCCGACGAGAAGATCCGCGAGGCGTCCGCCGCGATCGCACGCCTCGTGCGTTCCTAGCCCGACCCCTGAACTCCCCACCGAAGGACACCGCCATGAGCACGAACACCCCCGACACCTCCGCTTCGGCCAGCTACCTCGTCGACGGGATGACCTGCGGCCACTGCGTGGCCAGCGTCACCGAGGAGGTCGCCGAGATCGACGGCGTGCAGGGCGTCAGCGTCGACCTCAACGTCGGCGGGAGCTCCACGGTCACGGTCGTCAGCGCACAGCCCATCGCCGCAGAGCTGATCGACGCCGCCATCACCGAGGCCGGATACCAGCTCGCACCCAGCCGCTGATGAGCACCACCGACATCTCGCTCGACATCGGGGGGATGACCTGCGCGTCGTGTGCGACGCGCATCGAGCGCAAGCTGAACCGTCTCGACGGCGTCACGGCCACGGTCAATTACGCCACCGAGAAGGCCCGCATCCAGGCCAGCGATGTCGACACCGCCGTTCTCATCGGCGCCATCGAGTCTGCCGGCTACACCGCCGCGACCCCCGCACCGCCCGTCTCCGACGGTGCCGCCGCGCCCGCCGAGACCGGTGATCGCGAGACCGATGAGCTGCGTCGCCGGCTGTGGATCTCGGTCGCGCTCACGGTGCCCGTCGTGCTGCTGTCGATGATCCCCGCGCTGCAGTTCGCCAACTGGCAGTGGCTCACGCTGACCCTTGCCGCCCCCGTGGTGGTGTGGGGCGCGTGGCCGTTCCACCGGGCGGCATTCGTCAATGCCCGCCACGGCGCCGCGACCATGGACACGCTGATCAGCATCGGGGTGCTCGCCGCATTCGGCTGGTCGCTGTACGCGCTGTTCTTCGGCATGGCCGGCATGCCCGGCATGCACATGTCGTTCAGCCTCGTCGGCGGAGGAGGCACCGGGGACATCTACCTCGAGGTCGCCGCCGCCGTCACCGTCTTCATCCTCCTCGGCCGGTACATCGAGGCGAGGGCGAAGCGCCAGTCGGGTGCCGCACTGAAGGCGCTGCTCGAGCTCGGCGCCAAGGACGCGGCCCTGCTCGTAGGCGGGGCGGAGTCGCTCGTGCCCGTGTCGCGCCTCGTTCCCGGCGACACCATCGTCGTGCGGCCCGGCGAGAAGATCGCCACCGACGGCCTCATCGTCGACGGGGCATCGGCCGTCGACCTCAGCATGATCACCGGCGAATCCGTGCCCGTCGAGGTCACGGTCGGCGACCGCGTGATCGGTGCGACGGTCAATGCCGGCGGCCGGCTGGTCGTCGAGGTCACCCGCGTCGGGGCCGACACCGAACTCGCCCGCATGGGCCGACTGGTCGAGGAGGCGCAGAGCGGAAAGGCCGAGGCGCAGCGACTGGCCGACCGCGTCTCGGCGGTCTTCGTTCCCGTCGTCATCGCGCTCGCCGTGATCGCCTTCGCCGGTTGGCTCGTGGCGGGCGGAACGGTCGAAGCGGCTTTCACCGCCGCGGTCGCGACCCTGATCATCGCGTGCCCGTGCGCGCTGGGGCTGGCGACCCCGACCGCGCTGCTGGTCGGGACCGGCCGTGGCTCGCAGCTCGGGATCCTCATCCGCGGACCGCAGGTGCTCGAGCAGACGCGCACGGTGAACACCATCGTGCTCGACAAGACCGGCACCATCACCTCGGGGCGCATGGCGGTGCTCTCTGCGGTGGCGTTCGCCGACGCATCCATCGATGACGTCATCTCGGTGGCGGCCATCGCCGAGCACGGGTCTGAGCACCCGGTCGGGCGCGCCATCGTCGCGGACGGTGACCGCCGCGGCCTCGTGACCCGTGGAGCGGAGGGCTTTCAGTCCACGCCGGGCCAGGGTGTGCGCGCTGTCGTCGACGGGCGCCTCGTGGTGGTCGGGCGCGCGGGCTGGCTCGCCGGGGAATGGTCGATCGAGCTCGACGCGGAGGCCGCGGCATCCATTGCCACCGACGAGGCCGCCGGGCGTACCGTCGTCGCGATCGGGTGGGACGGCGTACTGCGCGGCCTGATCACGGTCGGCGACACGGTCAAGGAGTCCAGCGCCGCTGCGATCGCGAGATTCCGGGCACTGGGGCTCCACCCGGTGCTGCTGACCGGAGACAACGCGGGTACCGCCGCGGCGATCGGCGCCGTGGTGGGCATCGACGACGTGCACGCGGGCGTCACCCCCGAGGGCAAGCTCGAGCTGATCCGCACCCTGCAGGCCGACGGTCGCGTGGTCGCGATGGTCGGCGACGGCGTGAACGACTCCGCCGCCCTCGCCGCAGCCGACCTCGGCATCGCCATGGGCACCGGAACCGACGCCGCGATGGCCGCAAGCGACATCACCGTCGTCAGCGGCGACCTGCTCGCGGTCGCCGACGCCATGCGTCTCGCCAGGCGCACCCTCGGCATCATCAAGGGCAACCTGTTCTGGGCCTTCGCCTACAACGTCGCGGCCATACCGCTCGCGATGCTCGGGCTGCTCAACCCGCTGCTCGCCGGGGCCGCCATGGCGTTCTCGTCGGTATTCGTCGTCACCAACAGCCTGCGGCTGCGACGATTCAGGGCCGATCGTGGCAGCGCAGCAATTGAACGCGGATCTTCGTCAAGGCGATTAATGCTGGACCCTAGCGCCGGCCTCGGCCCCGACTGAAACAGAGTCAAAAAAGGGGCGTGCGTTACTGTGATGAGTTGTTGGTCCGGATAGGAAGGGTTGAGATGCGTTCTGACACACTCCGCACCCTCCGGTTCGGGTCGGACAGCGCCCGGCGCGTTCTCGTTCTGATGTTGGCCGTCACCGGGATTCTCCTCGGACTTCTTGCAATGCACGCTGTAGACCTCAAACCCTCAACCGGTTCGCCCGCTGGTCACTCCCACAGCGCTGCCGATACGCCCCACGCGCAATCGGAGGCCTCCGTTGCCTCCGGTGTCAGTGCCGAATCTGTGCCCGCACCGGCGCAGGACGGCAGCGACTGCACCGGTGGTATGTGTGCCGCCGATTGCCTTGCCTTGGGGATGGCGTGCGCGATGGCGCTTCTGACCGTTGCGCTGTTCCGCAGGCGTCGGGCATCAGGCGGTTGGATACTGCAGCTGGCCCACCTTGTCGACTTCGCACGCATCATTCCTCGGCGCACGATAGGCATCGAACCGCCCTCTCTCACCGTCTTGTCCATCAGTAGAACCTAAAAAAGAGCCCGGTCCATTCACGGACGAGCTATACCCGACGCGCCGCGCTCGGGCTCCTTTTATGACCTCTACTGATTGGTACAACAATGACTATCCGCCGCACCTCTTTCGCAATCGCCAGCGTCCTTGCCGCGTCGCTCACTCTCGCCGCATGCACCCCGACCAGCAGCGAAAGCGCAACATCTGAGGACTCGTCCTCGGAAAGCTCAGCAGGCTTCAACGACCAAGACGTGATGTTCGCCCAGATGATGGTTCCCCATCACGAACAAGCCGTCGAGATGTCCGACATGATCCTCGCGAAAGACGACGTCGACCCGGAAGTCCTCGACCTCGCCCAGCAGATCAAGGACGCCCAGGGTCCAGAGATCGAGCAGATGAACGGCTGGCTCGAAGAGTGGGACGCGTCCAGTGACATGGGCGGTATGGACGACATGGGTGGGATGGACCACAGCATGGACGGGATGATGTCGGACGACGAGATGGAAGCCCTGGAAGGGTCCTCCGCCGAAAGCGCCAGCCGCTTGTTCCTTGAGCAGATGACCGAACACCACGAGGGTGCCATCGACATGGCCCAGACCGAGCTTGACGACGGTGAATACCCCGACGCTCTCGAACTGGCGCAGGACATTGTCGACACCCAGCAGGCAGAGATCGACCAGATGCAGGAGCTCCTCTCCGGGCTGTAACAGCTCGAAGACTGACTCACTCCGATGAATGGGGGTCGCTGCGCCACCGCTACAGCGCGCAGCGACCCCTCCGCACCGTCAACTCTCTGCGCTCTCCGGCGTCATCAAGGAAACAATGCTCCCCAACCCTGACCTGCCCATCGAAAAACCACAAAAGCACACGCAGCTCCATCGCCGCGACATCATCCGTGAAGAACGGGCGGCGCCACGCACAGCTGTCGCAAGCACGGATCATGCGTTGTCGCGGCGCCGCGCCCGCACCATCCCGGGACCAGTTCGCGGAACGGCCGCCGCGGTCGCGGTCGCACTACTGGCCTTCCCCTCTCTTGTCCCGCCGCAGGCGTACGTTCCCGACCCGGTCACCGCACGGACTGTTGAGATCCAACCGTTGAATACGCAAACAATGTCAGTACAGGCGACGCAGTCCGCTGCGATCAACCGGGACGGCTACACCGTCACCGCCAAACCCCAACCAATCGCCGTCGCCGCGGCCCCAAACCCCGCATCGGAGGTGGGGTACAGCAGCACTGCAGCGACGTTCGTCAATGATCCAGCCTCGGCGGTGCAGTGGCCTTTCACCCAGGGTGTCCCCATCAGTAGCGGTTTCGGGCCGCGAAATGTCCCCGGCTGCGGGTTCTGCTCCACCAACCACAAGGGACTCGACCTGAACCCCGGTTCCGGGACTCCCATCCAGGCAATAGCTGATGGCGTCGTGGTGGATCTCGGTAATCCCAGCGGCCCGTACGGGGTATTCGTGGTCATCGAGCATGTGGTCGACGGGCAGAAAGTGAACAGTATGTATGCGCACATGCTCCTCGGCTCCCTCACACTGTCAATCGGTCAGACCGTCACTGTCGGACAGTCCATCGGCGCCGTCGGAAGCACCGGAAACAGCACGGGTGCGCATCTCCACTTCGAGATCCTCCTCGGCGGAACCCTCCCGGTCGACCCGTTCGCATGGCTCACAACACAGGTCGGCTCATGAACAGCAAACCCGTGCGCGACACCGGTGCCCATTCCCGCACACACGAGAGAGTTACACACCGTCTCGTCGTGTCCATCGCCGCCGCCGCCGCTGTAGGGGCGGCGATCAGCGGGTGTTCACTGGTGGCGGGCGTACCGGAAACGGAACCACCCCAATTCGCCGAGTCTTCCATCGGTCATATCCACGGACTGGGCATCAGCGACAGCGGCGATTTATTCGTGGCAACCCACACGGGCGTCTACCGTCTCCCCAGTGGTACCCGCGGGGGTTTCGACGCATTGGAGGGTCCGATCGCGAACAACGCGCAAGACACCATGGGTTTCACCATGGTGGATGGCACCATGTTCGGTTCCGGCCACCCTGACCCCACCGGTACACAATCGCACCTTCCCTCCCTCGGCTTGATCACAAGCACCGACGAAGCCCAAACGTGGGAGGCCGTGTCTCTCACCGGCGAGGCTGACTTTCACGACATCGCAGCGGTGCAGAACAGCACCGGCGGTCATGACGTGTATGCATACGACGCGACAGCGGGATCAGTGCAAACCAGCCGTGACAGCGGTAAATCGTGGGCCCAAGGCGCAACCATCTCCGCACGAGACCTCACGTTCGACACCGCCAGCTCCACCCTGTACGCAACCACCGAGGACGGCGTAGCAACCAGCACGGACGGAGGAACCACCTTCGTCAGCGCCGAGGGTCCAGCGCTCTATCTTGCCGAGGCGCTCAACGACGGAAGCGGTCGTCTTGTCGGCACCGACGTTTCCGGCGCCGTGTGGCTGAAGTCCCCGGAAGGCACCTGGCAGGAAACCGGGAAGACTTCTGGACAGGTAGCAGCCCTTGCGGTCCGCGGCGGAGCGCAACCTCTCCTCGTCACAGCTGATGCGCGCGGGGTAAGCACCAGCGAAGACTTCGGCGCCACCTGGCAAACCCTCGTGACGAGGACCCCATGACCGAGCCCCTGGAAAGTAAGTGCGGTCGAGCCCACCGACCCAATACCGATCGGCGCGCCAATCCTGCGCAGCACCTCCTACAACTGAGCCCGAGAGGCCTGTAATGACCAACTCGGTCGACTCCAGGCCCAGGGCCATAGGCAAACGACGACGCGTCCTACTGACCGTGGCGGCCGTGGTGGCTCTGCTCGCGACCGTGATCGTCGGCCCACTCGCGCCCGCGCATGCCGAGCCCGACAATCCCACCTGGGCTGATGTGGAAGCTGCTCGAGGCAACGAAGAAGCTACCCGCGTCGAGATCGAGCGCATCACCAGTCTGCTGGCCGCCTTGTCGACCAGCGTCGATGAAGCCTCTGCGCTGGCTGAGCGTCGAGGAACAGAATTCCAACTAGCCCAAGACGAGCTCGATAGCGCCACAGGCAAAACTGCGGCGCTCCAAGAGGAGGCCGCTGAAGCCGAAGATGAGGCCGCGGAGGTGAAGCAAGACGCCGGACAGCAAGCGGCAATGATGGCTCGCGCAACAAACGAGACAACCCTTGAGGTGTTCTTCGCCGGAGACCGCGACAACGACCTCCTCGACCGCCTCAGCACCGCAACAAAACTGGCGGAGCGCAACGAATCACTCTTCACCCGGGCGACAATCGCCACACAGACAGCTGGCGCTCTTGGCGATCAAGCCAGCGTCGCAGAGGAAGAACTCACTCGACTCACTACCGCATCTCAGCAGGCCCTGACAGAAGCTGCAGAGGCCCAGACCGTAGCCGAAGCAGCTTTACAGGAACAGCAGACTCGCGACGCGCAACTGCAAGCGCAGCTCGCGACACTTCGTGACACCCGCATCACCGTGGAGCAGGGATATGCCCTAGAAGAGCAGAAACAAGCTGCATTTGCGGCTGCAGCCGCCGCGAAAGCCGCGTCAGCCGCCCCCTCCGCATCAGCTGCAAGTGGTGCATCAGCAAGCAGTACTGCCGCCCCAAGCAGGAGCGGTTCTGTATCCGCGCAAGGATGGACCAACCCCATCGTGTCTTTCGGCAGCTACCAGGGGTACGGCAACCGCCTCCACCCCGTATACAAACAATGGCGACTACACGCAGGCGATGACTACGGAAGCAGCTGCGGCACACCCCTCTTCGCCGTCGCCGCCGGCACCGTGATCGCCTCAGGACCAGCCGGAGGGTACGGCAACCAAAGCGTCATCGACCACGGCGACGGCATCACCAGCAGCTACTCCCACATGTACGCCAACGGACTTCTCGTACGCACCGGCACCCAAGTCGCCGCTGGCCAACACATCGCGGCCGTCGGCAACGCCGGCGTATCAACCGGATGCCACTTGCACTTCGAGATCCGACGCGGGGGCGTGGCCATCTCTCCCGCGCCATTCCTTCAGTCCAAGGGCGTGGGTTAGCACCCGTCTGCCGCGCCCGACGCCCACAGAAATGCGGGCCTCACTGGTCGCGGGCCGAGTAAGCGCCGCAATTGCCCGAAAGCGTCTCGCATTTGCTAGTAGTAGCTGCCCGCAAGCCGGTCGGCATACCGCCGTTTTGCGGTGCATGTTCGTGATGCGTATGCTCATAAGTGCACACTGATGAACATATGCACGGGAAGACGATATACATGTTGACGGTTTTACGGAACGGTACCTATCGCCGGTTGTTCGGGGCCCAGGTGGTGGCGTTATTGGGTACGGGGTTGCTGACGATCGCGCTGGGCCTGCTCGCTTTCGATCTAGCCGGCAGCAATGCTGGCGCCGTGTTGGGCACCGCCCTGCTGATCAAGATGCTGGCCTATGTGGGCTTCGCGCCTGTCATCAATGCTGTGGTGGCGAGGTTGCCGAAGAAACCGGTGCTGATCGCTGCGGACCTGGTGCGTGCCGCGATGGCACTGTGCTTGCCGTTCATCACGGAGACCTGGCAGATCTACCTAGTGGTGTTCTTGCTGCAGTCAGCATCGGCAACCTTCACGCCGGCGTTCCAGTCGCTGATTCCCTCGGTACTCGAAGACAAGCGGGACTACACCCGGGCCCTTTCCCTGTCCCGCCTGGCATATGACATGGAAGCGCTCGTCAGCCCCGCGGCAGCGGTGCTCCTGCTGAGTGTGACCACCTACAACAACCTGTTCCTCGGCACCGTCTTCGGGTTCCTGTTCTCCGCCCTGATGGTCGCGGTGACCGTCCTGCCGAAGCTCCAGGCGACGGGCGGGCCGGCCACATCCCTGTGGCAGCGAACCACTCTGGGTTCGCGTATCTTCTGGCGCACTCCGCGGCTACGATCCCTGCTGGCCCTGAACGTGGTGGTCGCTGCCCCCACCGCGATGGTGCTGGTCAACACGGTCGTATACGTCCGTGACGTGCTGGGCCGCCCCGAGACCGACCTGGCGCTGGCCCTTGCCAGCTTCGGCATCGGGTCGATGCTGGTGGCGCTGTGCGCGCCCCGGGTTCTTGATCGCTTCGGTGACCGCCTCGTGATGCTCACCGGCGCGGCCCTGGTTCCAGTTGCACTGGCCGCAGTCGCCGGCGTCATCGCTTTCGCCCAACCGGACTCCGGGTGGTGGTGGCTGCTGGGACTGTGGTTCATCCTCGGCGCGGGCAACTCGACCATCCAGACTCCCTCGGCTCGCCTGCTCAGGGACGCCTCCACCGAGGAGAGCCGCCCGTACGTGTTCACGGCGCAGTTCTCGCTCTCCCACGCCTGCTACATCATCGCCTACCCGCTTGCCGGATGGGTGGGTGCGACCGCCGGCCTCGGCTGGGCTGCGCTGACACTGACGATCGTTGCGATACTGGGGAGCGCAGGAGCTTTCCTGTCCTGGCCCCGGAGCGAAACGGGGACAGACCCGTCCGTCACCGAGGAGCAGGCCGTTGAGAAGCCAACCGATCGATCCTCAGCGCGCCGCTGATGAACCCTCCCTCGTCCACGCGGTCGCTCCTGGACCGGAGTTGCTCGAAACAGCCGCCGGAACCCTGCGGATGCTCGCCGAACCCACCCGGCTGCACCTGCTCTGGCAGCTCGCCCAGGGCCCCAAGAGCGTCACGGACCTCACCACCGCCGCCGACGTCCCCCGTACCGTCGTCAGCCAGCACCTGGCCAAACTGCGTCTGAGCGGACTGGTAGATACACGTAAGAACGGCCGGCATGTCATTTACTCACTCCATGACGGACACCTCGTCAGACTCATCCAGGAAACCATCAACCACGCAGACCACCGGGTTACCGGCGAACCCGTCCACACATAAGCACTGACCCTTCAACAACATCTGCACGCTCACCCCCGCCCTCATCGACGCCGCACGCGAAGCACCACTTATCGGCCATTAACCGCTGACGGTAAACGGCCCAATACCGTTGCGGCTCACAGACATCGCCGCTGTCGCTGCATTCGGACCATCTGCTGTCCAAACAAAGGATCCCTTGACCGGACAGACCCAAGCTCCCGCGAAGAAGTCTGAGCCCGCCGTCCTCACGGCACTCACTCCACTCGCAAGTTGTCTCAACAATGTGTCGCACGTCGACTATTCTCAACAAGACGAGATAGGGCCTTTGATGAGTGCAGGAGCGTCGACATGGGAAGCATCGGATACGCCAGGGTCAGCACCCTAGACCAGAACGCAGACCTTCAGCACGCGGCGCTCACAGCAGCAGGGTGCAGTCGGATCTTTACCGACCATGGCGTGAGCGGAACGACCGCCAGCCGGCCCGAGCTCGACAGGCTCCTCGACCACCTGCGAAGCGGTGACGAGGTGGTGGTGTGGCAGCTCGACCGGCTTGGACGCAACACCCGCAACCTGCTCACCCTCATCGACGACCTAGAGAGCCGGGATGTGCACTTTCGAAGCGTCACCGAAGGCATTAGCACCACAGGCCCTATGGGCAGAGCCATGCTCACCGAGATGTCAGCGTTCGCGCAGCTCGAGCGCGACCAGCTCGCCGAGCGCACCAAGGCAGGAATGGCGGCCGCCGCAGAGCATGGGCGGAAAGCGGGCCGACGTGAAGTCACTACCGATGACGCTGACGTCAAACGTGCGCAGGAGCTGAAAGCTCAGGGGCTCGCACCTGCTGACATCGGGAAGGTTATCGGGGCCAGCCGCGCAACGGTGTATCGCTACCTCAGCTTGCAGCCGACGGCCGTCGCACCCTGACGATTAGAGCAGCAGCAGCGCGCGGAACGCAGCCACAGAGAGCTGCCGAAAGGAGAAATCACGCCGCCGGCAGGCCATCATGCTCGAAGTAGGTGGCCGGGGTTATCCCGTGACGCCTCAAGAATTCCCGCACCTGCGTCCGTCCGTCTGCAATGTGACCATTGACTTCGCAGAGGGTCAGATGCCCGATATGCCACCCTTCAAGCCGACCCTGAATGTCATTCAAAGTTTCAAGCAGAGTTTCTTCATGGGGAGACTGGTGGGAGTCCAGAATGTAGCCAAGGTAATGATGAGAGAGATGTTCAGCACCGGCGCGAGTGGTTAGCTTCGCTAGCTCCACCCGGATTCGGTGGTCACCAGTTCCAAGTCTTCTCGACACAGGATCTGAGTATTCCGCTATGGCGGAGACGATGCCTTCGATGATGTCTGCTCGAGCCTCCTCAGCTTCCTTACCTTCTCGTCGAAGCCGCTCCTCCTCACGTTCGCGACGTTCTTGCCTCCGCTCCAAATCGTGAGAACGGATCTGCATCCTCGCAACGCCGTATGTCGTTAACGCCCCCATGAGTGTGACAGGTTGATCTAGTACCACTGTGACGGCTTCATTCGGACCCAGCCGGTGACTCGCCGGGTCGGTGCGACGGTTTGCCTGGAGCCCACTTCAGCGTTGTTCTCATCCGGTGCTGATGCCGGCGGTGGGAGGCGCAGGGATGAGGGCTCGTATGGAACTGTTCGCACAGATCAGACGCGATGCGAGGGTCGACGGGCTCTCAATTCGGGAGCTCGCGCGTCGCCATCAGGTGGGCCGCGGAACGGTGCGGACCGCGCTGGCCACCGCCGAACCACCGCCACGGAAGACACCGGTCCGAGCATCTCCGAGGTTGGACGCGTTCAAGTCGACGATCGACGCGATGCTGCTTGAGGATGTCGAGGCTCCGAGAAAGCAGCGCCACACTGCACGCCGTGTCCTCGCCCGCCTGGCGGAGGAGCACGGCGCCACCGAGTTGTCGTATTCGACCGTCCGCGACTATGTCCGCCTGCGCCGACCGCAGCTGGACGCGGACCGCCGGCAAGAGGTGTTCATCCCGCAGGAGCACGCACCGGGTGCGGAGGCGGAGGTCGATTTCGGGGAGGTGTGGGTGATCCTCGCTGGGGTGAAGACGAAGTGTCACCTCTTCGCGTTCCGGCTCTCGAACTCGGGCAAAGCCGTGCACCGCGTTTACCCGACGCAGGGGCAGGAGGCATTTCTCGAGGGCCACATCGATGCGTTCAACACGATCGGCGGTATTCCGACCAGACACATCCGCTACGACAATCTGACCGCCGCGGTCACGACGGTGCTCTACGGGACGAACAGGCGACGGACAGAGAACGAACGGTGGCTACTGTTCCGCTCGCATTACGGGTTCGACGCGTTCTACTGCCAGCCCGGCATTAAGGGTGCGCATGAGAAGGGCGGCATCGAGGGAGACGTCGGCAGGTTCCGCCGGACCCATTTGTCCCCAATGCCGGTCGTGGAGACCCTGGCGGACCTGAACGAGAAGATCCGGGAATGGGATGAAGCGGATGACATCAGGCGGATCGGCTCGCGGCTGAGATCGGTGGCGGCGGACTTCACTGCCGAACGATCACTGCTGAGGCCGTTGCCTGCTGAGAGCTTTGATCCCGGCCTGACGGTGCATCCACGGGTCGACCGGTCTGCTCTGATCACCGTCCGGATGGCGAGATATTCGGTGCCGGCACGGTTCATCGGACGCCAGGTTCGAGTGTCTCTTCGCGCATCGGAGCTGGTCGTCTTCGACGGACGCACCCCCATCGCAAGGCATCCTCGGATCGTCGCCCGCGGCGGCGAGTCAATGAATCTGGATCACTACCTTGAAGTGCTGAAAATGAAGCCCGGGGCGTTGCCGGGTTCGACAGCCCTCGCGCACGCCCGCTCCACCGGCGCGTTCACCTCAGCGCATGAAGCATTCTGGGCCTCGACACGGAAGAGTAACGGCGACGCGGCCGGAACCCGCGAGCTGATCGACGTGCTGTTGTTACACCGTTCGATGGCTGTTGATGATGTCATTGCTGGGTTGGTCGCAGCTCTGCGGGTCGGCGCCGTGACAGCGGATGTCGTCGCTGTCGAGGCTCGGCGGCATGCCGCCGCCGGTGGGTCCGGATCAGACCGTCATCGTGTCGATCAGGCTCCGGTCGTCGAGCACCGTGTTGTCAGTCTCACCCAGCGCCGGCTCACCGATCCCGCCGCGGTGATCGCCGGACTCCCTGCCGATACACGACCGGCGCCGTCGGTTGCCGGCTACGACGAGCTGCTCACTCTCCGCCGTTCCTCGATCGATTCATCGACGCTGAAGAAGGAAACTGCTTCATGACCACCACTAGCCCACCGCCACCGTTCCGGCGTCGGCGAGGGATGACCGAGGAAGCTGCGATCGCTGCGATCGACGGGGCCTGCCGCCGACTGCGGCTCCCAACGATCCGCGCCCTGGTTGCCGATGCAGTCGCGATCGCTCAGAAAGAGCAGCTGTCCTATAACGGGATCATCGCCGAACTGCTCCTCGCGGAGTGCGACGACCGCGACCGACGCTCCTCCGTCCGCCGGGTCAAAGCCGCCGGATTCCCGAGAGACAAATGGCTCGGAGATTTCGATTACGACGCAAACCCAAACATCAACCCTGCAACCATCAACACCCTCGCCACCGGGGATTGGGTCCGGAAAGGACAACCCCTCTGCCTGATCGGTGACTCCGGGACCGGGAAGTCTCACCTCCTCATCGGCCTCGGCACAGCCGCGGCCGAGAAAGGATTCCGGGTGAGATACACCCTCGCCACTCGGCTGGTCAACGAACTCGTCGAAGCCGCCGACGACAAGACACTTGCTCGAACGATCGCCCGCTACGGACGGGTAGATCTCCTGATGATCGACGAGCTCGGCTACATGGAACTTGACCGCCGCGGCGCCGAGCTCCTCTTCCAAGTCCTCACCGAACGCGAGGAGAAGAACTCCGTCGCGATCGCATCTAACGAATCGTTCTCCGGCTGGACCAAGACCTTCACCGACCCCAGACTCTGCGCCGCGATCGTTGACCGACTCACCTTCGGCGGCAACATCATCGAAACCGGCACCGACTCCTACCGCCTCGCCCACACCCGTCAGCGAATGAGGACAACGGAATAGCGATCGTCACTGTCTGACACCTTTCTTGTCTGTGTCCCCCTAAACGCCGACTTCACTTATCTCGATGAAACGCTAGTTTCAGTCATATAGAGCGTCTGCATCGGTGCAGGCGCGGCTCACGAATGGAACCGATCATGCGAAATAGGTTTCGGCCCGGCTCTATGAAACGTCAGTTGATGCTGACGACGGCGATAGCCAGCGCTTCCGTGCTGCTGGTCAGCATGGCGGCACCAGCAGCGACCGCTGCCTCTGCTGATCCGGTCCTTGCAGCGTTGAAGTCCATACCGGCTTCAGCGGGGCTCTTCACTGGCAACCTCGGGATAAGTTCCACCAGCAAGCCATCAGGCCGGCTTCCCCTCGCGTCGATCCCTGAGGATCCCTCTTTAGGACTGCGAGTTGTGTCCGCGACGGGAAGCAAGCTCACTGTAGGCCTACCCCGAGCGGATGAAGCAGGAGACGCCACGGAGTTGCAGCCCGGAATCGTTGCTTACGACAACGGAGACGGCTCTCACACGGTTCCCATCGCGAAAATTGATGGTTCGGTTCAGGTCGCAACTGTCCTCGAATCGTCCGACGCACCGGATCGCTACTCTTACGACGTCGGCGGAGCAGCGACGTTGCAAGCAGACGGCGACATCATCGTCGTGCGTGATGATCAGGGACAGTTCGCAGGGGCGATTGCACCGGCATGGGCAATGGACGCCGCCGGAACGGCAGTTCCCACCCACTACGAGGCGAGTGGCTCAACCGTCACGCAGGTCGTTGACCACGCCAACGGCTCATACACCTATCCCATCGTCGCAGACCCGTGGCTCGGCCAGGATCTGTTCAACAAGATGACGACGTCGTCGGATAGGGGTCAACCTCGCTACCTGGTGTTCCGCAGTGGCTGGGGAGCGGCAATGAGCACGAGCACCAGCGCCGTTCCAGTGTTCCTTGGCCCTGGATGGGACGAGGCCAAGAATAAGTGGCCGGTTCTTCTCTCGAAAACAAGCCTGCACGAGCAATACGACTGCCACTCCATCTACGCTCTTCTCAAGCCCGACTCCTGGAACCTCGAGAAATGGCGACCGAATAAGAGCGACTGGGGCGCCAGTGCCCTCGCCCACCAATGTAATTGGGGCTAAGTAATCATGAAGAGATCAACGCGAAAAATGCTCCTCACGAGTGACATCGCCGCTGTCACTCTCGGAGCGATGTTGGTAGCGGCCATGGGCGTCGTGTGGTTTATGCGCGGCATCGAAGTCGATGCCGCCGGAACTACCGGGTATGCAACCGCCCTAGAAAACTCCCTCTTCTATGGCGGGCTCGCTCTCCTCCTTGCTGGCGTGATAACGGCTTTAATCCTCATGCGAAAGAGGCGAGGCCGGACGACCTGATTAAACCGAAGAGACTGCCCCCTCGGCTTCGAGTGGGGCAGTTTTCTTTGCTCAAGCACACAGCAAAACCCGCTCGGCCTAGAGGACACCCGAAGCGGGTAGCGGGCAAGATCGCTCCGTCGGAGCCCCCTTCCTTCGATGTGGGTGAGTCCGAAACAAGCCGTCATGGTGGTACCGAATCGAGTTGATATAACCAGCCTCGCCTCGATCGTGGGGGAGAAGGTCGACCCCGCCAGCGAAATCCCCGTTCGCGATCGACTCCGCGCCGAAGCACTCGCGAACGACGTCGACGGCGTCGAGCGCGTCATCGCCCGCTTGGATCTCCACCTCGCCGAGCTGGACGAGGAAGAGCCCGAGGAAGAGACCCAGCAGCTCATCGACGAACTCCGTAGCCAGCGGATCGCGAGCTAGACCAGAATGACCACGACCGACAAGCCCATGACGGCGCACAACGAACACCCCCCCAGCTCCCAGCCGCACCGAGCTATCCGTCACGCCCATCGATCGGGAGCGCCCTCCAGCTCTCACTCACTGGGCCACCCCCGTGCTCGCAGCAGTCACCCTCGCAGTCGGAGGGACCCTCGCGATCACCCGAAACGGGTCGGAGACGATCTTCCTCGTCGCTGCCGCATACATCGCCCTGGTGGGTGCCTGGCTCGCGATCATCGACCTCCGCACTCACAGACTCCCCGACCGCATCGTTTTCCCCTCGTACGGCGTCCTGGCGGCTCTCTTGGCGTTTCATGTGCTGTCAGGGTCAGATGTCGCCGCCCTGGGGCGCGCAGCAATCACAGCGGCGCTCACGGGCTTCCTCTACGCCGTGATGAACCGCTGGGGCAGCATGGGCTTGGGCGACGTGAAGCTCGGCATCCTGCTCGGCCTCATCCTCGGCTGGGCTGGCTGGGGTGCAGCGATCGCCGGCCCCGTCCTCGGCTTCCTCCTAGCCTTCGTCGTCGCGATCGTCCTACTCATCGCCGGGAAGGGGCGCAACACCCACATCGCTTTCGGCCCGTACCTCATCGGTGGGGCGCTCATAGCGATCGCTCAGCACCTCGGGAACCGTTGATGTCTACCGACGCTGTTTTCGATCCGCCTCGGGACCGGCTCCACACAGCTTGCTCTCAAGAGGCTGAGAAGACTCAACCGCAGACGGCGACTCCTCGTCCCAACTATTGTTAAAAGTCTCAAGCGAACATCTTCGTAGCAGGGAGCATTTTGTCAGCCACACTTCATGACGTTGCGCGCCTGGCTGGTGTATCGACTAAGACCGTGTCCAATGTCGTCAACGATTATCGGTATGTGAAGCCTGGAACGCGTGAGCGAGTGCAGCTCGCCATCGACGAGCTCGGCTACCGGCCCAACATCACCGCACGAAATCTACGGTCGGGGCGTACCGGGGTGATTGGATTGCTGCTCCCGGAGCTGAGCTTGAGCTATTTTGCGGAGCTCGCGGACGATGTCATTGCGGAGGCCGAAAGGCACGGACTTTTCGTGCTGCTCGAGAAGTCGGGCGGTGACCGCAATCGTGAGCTTGCAGTACTTTCCAGCCCACGGATGCAGTTGACTGACGGCCTTATCTTCAGCCCTCTCGGAATGAGTCAGGAGGACGCCCACCTGCTCCCTCTGGATTATCCCCTTGTACTTCTCGGGGAGCGGATCTTCGGCAGTCAGGTTGACCACGTCACGATGCGCAATGTCGAAGCTGCCCGCGCGGCGACCGAGTTCTTGATCCAGGGTGGACGCAGGCGAATCGCGGTCATTGGTGCCCATCTCGAAGAGGTGGTCGGGTCTGCAGCTCTTCGCTTGCAGGGGTACCGCCAGGCGCTTGAAACAGCGGGAATTCCCTTCGACCCCGCCCTGGTCAGTTACACAACGCTTTGGCACCGGTCCAACGGTGCAGAGTCGATGCGAGCCTTGATCGCCAGCGGAGTCGAGTTTGACGCGGTCTTCGGCCTAAACGATGCGCTGACACTCGGCGCGATGCGCGCGCTCCAGGAGAAGGGCGCCCGGGTGCCAGAAATTGCCGTAATTGGCTTCGACGACATTGAGGAATCCCAGTACGCCATGCCTAGCCTCTCGTCGGTGGACGCTGGCCGAGGCCAAATCGCCGCTATCGCCGTTGATCTGCTCATCCGTCGAATCGATGAAGAGAGTGGAAGCCGGGCCGATCCGCAGGAGATCTTGGTCGACTTCAAAGTCGTCGCGCGGGAGTCGACTAGCGACGTCTCCGCAACTGCCCGGCGGATTTAGCGTCGGGCCAGCTAGCTGGCGGGCTGCCGAGCGATCACCGCGTGACGCAAGAAGTTATCTGCAACCGGAGTTTTCACGCGCTGTAGAACTCCCGCGTCATCTTCCTCGAGTGACCAGAGTCCCATCTTGAGTAGGTAGTCCATCGGACGTCCGGTGCCCGGGCGGTAGGACCACTCCATCATGTCGGTGATGCACCACCATGTGTAACCGAGCACATTGACTCCCGAACTCCGGAGTTCGTGCACAGCTGCAAGAGACCGGTTCATCCAGTCAATCCGTTGCTCTTCCGTACCCGTATAGCTCGTTTCGGTGAGGAAAACCGGCTTCTTATAGCGCTCGGCGAAGGAGGTGAGAACGTCCTTCATCCCGTCGGTGCCTGCGTCGAACCGAGGGCGAAGGTCCGTTGGCCCGCCGCTGTGAGTGACACCGTTCTCGAAGATCTCGGTCGAGTGCTGCGGGTAGTAATTGACGCCGACAACATCTGGTTGCGCCGTATTCGTCCGTGCCCACTCCAGGTCGTTATCGGAAAAACCGTGGCGCTCGAGGTAGGGGACGAGCGCATGGTCCTGCCCCACGAGACCCATGACCAGGTCTTGCACCAAGTAGTTGCGGTGCTTCAGGTGCTCGTGCGTCTCACGGTGGGCGTCGAAGTCGCCGGCGAACCGGAATGATGCTTCCACGTGCATGAAGTCGGCATGAGCATCCGTCTCCTCGATGGCAGTCTGGGCTGTGACGATGCCGCGAGACACACCACGAAGCACGTCGACGAAGCCGCGGTCGCCGGTGCGGTACGGGGGCCATTGCCCGAACTCCCCGCAGTACATGATGTTGAGCAGGGGCTCGTTCAGCGGCGTGTAGTGCTTGATGCGCCCCCGGTATCGATCAGCCACCGCCGCAGCGTATTCGGCAACTCGCTGCGGATAGTCCGGATTGACGAACTCGTCCTTCACCCAGAGCGGCGTGCCATAGTGCACAAGGTCAGCAACGAGGTCGAGCTGTAGGTCATCGAACGTGTCGATGACACGGTCGAGCCAGTCCCAATCCCACTTCCCCTGTTCGGGGTTGATGCGGTACCAAGGGATACCCCACCTGACCATCTCGCTGCCGACTTCGGCGCAGTACGTAAGGTCCTCTTTCCAGAACCGGTAGTGCTGCATGAGGTCGTATTCGTCCAGCGCCCGCTCTCCTGGCCGGGTTTGTGGGATGAAAGTGTCCTCCACCCCTATAGCGAAACGGAGGACACTTTCATCGAACCACTTCATTTGTGCTGACTTCTCCAGTCGGTAGTCGATAGATCAGGAATCGAGGGCAGCGGTCATCTCGTCTTGCGCGGCGGCGAGAAGCTCTGCGGGGTCTCCGCCGGCAAGGGCTTTCTGCGTGGCAGTGTCGAGAGCGGTCAGCACATCGGTGGTCGCAATCACTCCGGGCAGGAGGGCGACGCCGTCAGGCGACTGTTCGGTGAGGGCGGCGACGACCGGGTTCTCAGCAACCTCGTCCGGGGTGACGTCCGAGGTGAGCGGCGGCCATCCGGAGGCGAGGGACCAGGTGACCATGTTGTCGTTCTGGTAGAACCAGGTGAAGAAGGTTTCCGCTGCGGCTTTCTCTTCCTCAGTGGCCTGTGTGGTGACGCTCATATCGACCGCCAGGGCGGATGCTTTCACCCCAGCGGGACCTGCGGGAAGCGCAGCGATGCCGTAATCGATCCCGGCTTCCTTCGAGACGGTGGCCATCCACGGACCGCCGAGGGTCATGGCGACTTTGCCGGCGCTGAAGAGACCGTCGGCGTCGGCGCCGGAAATGCCTGTCGGCGAGAAAGCGCCGGACTGCATCGCGTCAGCCCAGTACGAAAGAGTCGCGACGTTCTCCTCGGAGTCGATCACGACGTCGCCGTCACCGGTGACAACATCGCCGCCGCCGCTCTTAAACAGGGAAGGCCACACACCGTTTCCGACAGTGACGTTGTCCTGCAGCGCCAACCCGTACTGCTCAGGGGTGCCATCACCGTTGTCGTCAACGGTGAGCGTCTTCGCAGCTGCGACCCACTCGTCCCACGTGGTCGGCACGGCAACACCCGCTGCGTCGAACATCGCCTTGTTGTAAAACATCGTCAACGGGGTGAAGCTCAGCGGCACCCCGAAGCGCTCCCCATCGACGGCCCCGGTCTCGACAGCCTGCTCGTTGAGTGTCGATGAGCCGCTATCGGCGCTGTCATACCAGCTATCGAGTGGCTGCAATGCCCCCTTCGACGCGAAGACAGGAATGTTCTCCGGCGGCAGCGCCACAAGCTCTGGGCCGTTCCCCGAGCTCAGCGCCGGGAGCGCCGTGTCAAGCAGGGTCGCCCACGGCTTGACAGAGGGCGTGATCTCGATCTCATCCTGCGATGCGTTGAACTCGCCGACGAGGTCGTTCAGAACGTCACCGTCTGCCTCGCTGTAGCCATGCCAGAAGGCCAATTCGACCTTTCCGCCGGCCTCGGGGCTGGCCGACGAACATCCGGACACTGCGAGCACGGCGCAGAATGCGACCGTCGCTCCGATTGCTGCTTTCTTCATGGTTCGGGACCTTCCACTTTCGACTGCTCTGTCGCGGGGAGGACAAGACGTCCTCGTCATCGCTTTAGTACAACGTTGTAAGAACTACGAATTATATGGTCTGTGGCGAGCTCTAAATTGTCAAGACGACGCCGAGCAATGTGACCGAGCCGGGATGACCCCGGTTTGACTAGTCCGTGCTGTCTTCCATATCTTTCTCTTACAACGTTGTAAGAAATTGAACGAGCGGACAGTAGCGATGACCTCCACGACCCTGCGGGATCGCCGCACTTACCGACCAGCCCCACAGCTCGGAGGACGGGGACCATTACGCGGGCAAGCGAAACGTCGGCTCACCATCCTCGGCTTCCTTCTGCCGGCCCTCACCATCCTGGGACTCTTCGTCTTCTGGCCGATGCTGTCCGCGCTGCGCCTCTCATTCACCGACGCGAGCGGGTTCGGGCTCGAGCAATACGTCGGCTTCGAGAACTACCTGAACGTTTTCACCGACCCACAGATCGTCCGAGCGATGGGCAACACCGTGCTCTACTCGGTGATGTTCACACCAGTCGCCGTCGGCGTCGCATTGGCATTAGCGACGGCCCTGAACAGTCCGAAGCTGCCGTTCCGCGGAGTGTTGCGCACCTGGCTGTTTCTCCCATTCATCGTCTCCCTCGCCGTCGCCGCATTCGCCTGGCAGTACCTCCTCGACCCTCAAGTCGGGCTTCTCAACTACTGGCTGCAGGGCTTCGGGATCAGACTCGGCAACGTCCTACAGGACCCAGTGCTCGCCATGCCCACCGTGGTGCTGGTGGCCGTGTGGAAGAACTTCTCCTTCTACATGATCGTCTTCCTCGCGGGCCTGCAAGACGTTCCCGCGAGCCTGTACGAAGCGGCAAGTATGGACGGGGCCGGGCCGTGGTCCCGATTCAAGAACGTGACGCTCCCGCTGATTAGCAACACCACCGGCTTCGTTCTCATCATCGCGACAATCGCCGCCCTCCAAGCATTCGACCAGATCTACGTGCTGACCAGTGGTGGTCCGTACCAGAGCACACAGACGGTAGTGATGCAGATCTACCAGTCCGGCTTCCAAGACCTCGAGCTCGGATTCGCCTCAGCCCTGTCCTACATACTCCTCATCGCAACCCTGATCCTCAGTCTCATCCAGTTCTTCTTCACCGGCCGCGGCGAAAAGCAGGCCAGCTGATGACTCTCGTCAACGCCCGCCGTCGCCGATCAAGCCGCGATGCACTCATCCGCTGGGTCTTCTTCGCAGGAATGCTCGTCATCGCCTTACTGGTGCTGCTTCCGATTCTGATCATCCTGTTCACGGCCTTCAAGCCGGTGGCTGAAGTCAATGCATTTCCGCCATCCCTGGTGCCCAGCCAATGGACGCTCGACAACTTCACCCGCATCTTCACCGAGTTACCCTTCGCCCGGCTGATCGTGAACAGCTTCGTCTTCGCCGGCGGTGTAACGCTGTGCGCTCTCGTCTTCGACTCGCTGGCCGCCTACGTGCTCGCCCGCGTCGACTTCAAGGGCAACCGCGTCCTGCTGCTGATCATCGTCGCAAGCCTGATGATTCCCTTCCAGGCGACCCTCATCCCCATCTACCAACTAGTGGCGGATTTCGGGTGGATCAACACCTTCTGGGGTCTCATCATCCCGAGGGCAGCTGACGCGTTCGGCATCTTCTTCCTCCGTCAGTTCTTCCTCTCGCTACCCCGCGACCTCGACAACGCGGCGCGGATCGATGGCGCCTCCGAGGTGCGGATCTTCCGCAGCATTGTGCTGCCGAACGCTATCCCAGCGCTCATCACACTGGGCATCTACACGTTCGTGAACAACTGGAACGACCTACTTTGGCCACTCGTATTCACCACGGAGCAAGAGATGGGCACCATCACCTCCGGGCTGACGCTCCTGACCGGCCCCAGCGGGATCATCCCCTACGGCGTGATGATGGCCGGCTCCCTGATCGCGGTCGTCCCCCTGGCGATCATGTTCCTTCTCGTGCAGCGGCGATTCATCGAAAGCGTCGCCAGCACCGGGCTCAAATAGAAGCCACCATCCACCGGTGAATAGCACGCTCGCGGTACGCGACCCAGCACAGATGACCCACGAAAGGCGCACATGGCCACCGCACGACTGACCTTCGACACCGCAAACCCCATCGGGAAGATCAACCGCCGACTGTTCGGCTCCTTCATTGAGCACCTCGGGCGCGCCGTCTACGACGGCATCTACGAACCGACACATCCAACTGCCGACGCCCGCGGCTTCCGTACAGACGTCCAGGAGCTTGTGCGGGAGCTCGGAGTGAGCGCCATCCGCTATCCCGGCGGCAACTTCGTATCCGGGTTCCAATGGGAGGACAGCGTCGGCCCTCAGGCTGAACGACCGGCGCGACTCGATCTCGCCTGGCATTCCACGGAATCGAATGAGGTCGGGTTGCACGAGTTCTCGGACTGGCTCGAGACGACCGGCAACGAGCTGATGCTCGCAGTGAACCTCGGCACCCGAGGCACTCTCGAAGCATTACAACTGCTCGAATACACGAACCTGACCACGGGAACCGCGCTTGCCAAAAAGCGGGCCGAGAACGGGCGCACTTCACCCTTCAACGTGCGCATGTGGTGTCTCGGCAACGAAATGGACGGGCCATGGCAGCTTGGACACCGCTCCGCAGACGACTACGGCAAGCTCGCCTCCCAGACCGCTAAAGCGATGCGAGCATTCGACCCGTCGCTCGAACTGGTGGTGTGCGGATCATCGAGCCGACACATGCCCACCTTCGGCGAGTGGGAACGCGTCGTACTGACTCACGCCTATGACGACGTCGATTACATCTCTTGCCACGCCTACTACGAGGAAAGAAACGGCGACCTCGGCAGCTTCCTAGCCTCAGCAGTCGACATGGACGCGTTCATCGAGCAGGTCGTCTCCACCATCGACCACGTCAAAGCAGTCAAAGGCAGCAACCACACCGTCAACATCTCCTTCGACGAATGGAACGTCTGGTACAACGACCGATTCGAGCAGGTGGACAAAATCACCGGCGCGGATAACTGGCCGACCGCACCACGGCTACTCGAAGACACCTACACCGTGGCCGATGCGGTCGTCGTCGGTAACCTGCTCATCTCCCTTCTCAGAAGAGCGGACCGTGTCACGAGCGCCTCACTCGCTCAGCTCGTGAACGTCATCGCCCCCATCATGACCGAGCCCGGCGGGATCGCCTGGCGCCAAACAACCTTCTTCCCGTTCGCGCTGACCTCAGCCCTCGCAAAGGGTGACGTCGTACAGACCCAGCTGCAGTGCGACGACTACGCCACGAAGACCTACGGGACCGTGCCTGTTCTCGACGCGGTCACCACCCATGACAAGGAGTCAGGGCAAACCACAATCTTCGTCGTCAACCGATCCGTGTCCGGCCCCGTACAAATGAATTTCGACACAGTTTCGCTCGGGCAAGTTTCGGAGGCAACGGCGCAAACCCTCTCCGATGACGATGCCTACGCCAGCAACACCATGGCCGACCCGTACCGAGTGGGTATGGCATCGAACGGGTCGCTCACGTTCAACGGGGAGCAAATCAACATCGAACTCCCGCCCGTTTCATGGACCGTCATCACTCTGACGGTCGCGCCAAACGCGTAAGCGACTCCCGAACAAAAAGGCCCGGGCGGTACGGTCAAGCTCACGCTTGCCGCACCGCCCGGGCCCATAAATGCTTCCTACTGGATGCCTTCCTTGACGAGTCGCCACTGCTGGCACGCCGCCCCGGTCGGTCCGAACTGCTGAGCCACCGCCCCGTCAGCAGTTGAGCAGGTGTCGATCTCGAGCAGCTTGTTGCTGTTCGTATTCGTCATAGTCCAGTACCCGGCCGTGTTGGGCGCGAGACGCCAGACCTGCGTGGCATTCCCGGTTGGGCCGAACTGCACTGCATCGACACCGTCGCCGGTCGCCGCCCCGGGAATCTCGAGCAGCTTCAGGCTGTTCTTGTTGATTAGCCGATGCGTATTGGACGACACGTTCTCGATCTTCCAGATCTGCGTCGGGTTGTTCGTCGGTCCGTACTGGCCCACCGGTGCTCCGTCGGTCGTAGCTGCACCGAACACCTCGAGGAGCTTGCCGCTGTTGCGGTTCACCACCTGAAACTCCGCCGGCGGAGTTACGGTCGACTGGTACACCTGGATCTGGTCGATCTCCGCGAACGTCCCCTGGTATCCGAAGCGGATCGTGTTGTTACCCGCGTTCAAATTCACAGTGGTCTGAGCCCAAAGGAATCGACCCCAATCGGCCGTTCTCGGATAGCTGACCGAGGTCGAGGTGCCGCCATTCACAGAAACAGCGTGGCTGCTCGTGGCACCAGTCCCGTTCGCGTAGCGAACGTTCACGGTATAGCTGCCCGCCGTCGGAGCCTTGACCGTGAACGTCACCGTACTATTCGCGAAATTGATGTTGCCGACTTTCGAACCATTAGACGCGTCACCCTGCTGCACCAGACTGACGTTCGCCAGGGCGGCTTTCTCGGCCTCGTAGGAAATCGCGTTCAGTGGGATCGTGCCGACTCGGATGTCGTTGTAAAGGTACGTCTGGCTCGGATTGTTCGGGTTGGGTCGATAGTTCTCGACATTCACCGCCTGATACAGCGTGCGGCCGTCGGCGCTGTAGTCGATACCCTGAGCGAACCCGGTGATCGACTGGGTCCCGGCAAACGTTACGGCGAACGGGAGACGCTCCCAGGGGCCGACACCAAGGTTGTAGTTGACGAAGAAGTTCTGACCGCCATCGAGGTTACCCGCGGCATCCAGACCCCACTTTGACGCCACGACCACCATGCCCTTGGGTCCACCGGTGGGCACCCACTTCAGCGTCGGGGAGGACCCGATGCCGCGGCCGTTCGCAAGCTCGACCGGCGTTCCCAGGCTGGTCGTCGTGCCCCAGTTCAAACCGTCGACCGACTTCTTGAAGAACACCGGTGACGCGTTCGAGAACGCGTACCCAACAGCATTCACGACCTCATATGTTGCGATGTAGGTGCCATCAGGAAGCTTGTCCACCGTGATCATGCCCGGGCGGTGCGTATTGTCATTGGGCGCCGAAACGTTACTGAGCGCGCCCCACGTGAGTCCGCCGTTCGTCGACCGCCGGTACGACACCGCCTGCAAGACGCCGTTCGCCTTCTGCCGCTCATCAGAGAAGTACGCCGTCAGCCCGCCCTGGCCATCGATGATGAGGGTCGGCTCCCATACGGTCGTCGTTGTCGACGTCGACGAGGGATCGTAGATGGCCGCACCGCCGGTATCAATGGTGCTGACATAGGACCAGGACGTTCCCTGGTTAGTGCTCTTGTAAACGACCAGCTTGGTGATCGAGTTAGGTGCATAACGATCTGCCGGCCGGATCTGGCCGGTGAACAGAAGGGTCCCCGCAGCGAGGCCACCTGTTGCCTGCGGAAGCTCGTAAATGTACGGCTGCGCTGTGCGGTCAAGCTGAGTGCTCGACTCTTGACCGGGCGTTCCCGGAAATTGGAGACCCGGGTTGATCGATGAGACCTTCTGCCAACTCGTTCCGTTGTTGGTGCTTCGGAAGATCGGCCACTCCTGATGGCACGCGAGCGAAGGATTGGCGAGGCAAGCTTGCGTGTCTGTCGTCGGGTTGGTGCTCGGGTTGACGTCACGGATCAGCCGCGCATCGTCGAAAGACGAGATCAGCTGCCCATTGGAGGAGCCGTTGTACTTCAACGACACGATCTTCGCATAGGCAGTTCCAGTGGCGTCGCCTCCCTCGTCGTTAAACGAGGACCCGTTCGGTGGTGCGTACACCAGCGACCCGTTTCCTGTCGTCACAGCGAAAGCCGGCCCCGCCGATAGCCCCGAGCCCAGCAGAGCCGCGGCTGTAAAAGCCGCTAAGGCAAGCGCTCCCGCTCGTCTGGACCGTGTTTTTGACTGCATCATTGCATCCTCCCGAAAGGTCACCCATGAAAATCACGCGCGTTCTTACAACGTCGTAAAAAGCCAGACTCGCACAACGTTGTAAATGGATCAAGATTTCCCGACAAGGTTGTCTACTCGGTAAAAAATCGGTGCCCCATACAACACACAATCCTCGATCAATGTCATGCGCTAGCTGTAGTTCCTCGGGAGGTTGTGAACGGGTGACATAGCGAAGACCCCCGGCCAGGATGTGGGTTACCACACTCACACTGCTGAACCGGAGGTCTTCGTGACTCACGCTAACGCGCCCTTGACGCCGGAGGGGCGTCGACGGCTTGTCCTGTTGATAACTGTTGAAGGTTGGTCGCTTCGGCGTGCCGCGGAGCGGTTCCAGGTGTCGCCCGCGACGGCGGCGCGGTGGGTGTCCGGCATCGTGCCGGCCTGCCGATGACTGATCTGTCCTCCCGCCCGCACCGATCGCCGAACCGCACCAGTCGCCGGTTGGAGCACCGCATCATCGCTTTGCGGTTCACCCGCCGGTGGGGGCCCCACCGGATCGGCTATCACCTCCACGTGGCCCGTTCCACAGTCGAGCAGGTGCTGGCCCGCTACCGGATGCCGCGATTGTCATATCTCGACCAGGCCACCGGGTTGCCGGTGAGGCGACGGAAACCGGTCCGTTACGAGCATCCGACCCCAGGCGACCTGGTCCACGTCGATATCAAGAAGCAGGGCCGCATCCCCGATGGTGGTGGCCACCGGATGCTCGGCCGCACGATCGGGAATCGCAACAACAAAAAGCAAGGCCGCGGCTACTCGTTCCTGCACCATGCTGTCGACGACCATTCCAGGCTCGCGTACTCCGAGATCCTCGTCGACGAGAAGAAGGAGACCGCCAGCGCGTTCTGGGTCCGGGCGAATGCCTTTTTCCAGGCCCACGGCATCACCGTCAAACGAGTCATCACCGACAACGGCTCCTGCTACCGGTCGGCAGCGTTCACCGCCGCCCTAGGCGACGGCATCGCCCACAAGTTCACGCGCCCCTACCGGCCGCAGACCAACGGGAAGGTCGAACGCTTCAACCGCACCCTCGCCGAGGAATGGGCCTACGCCGCGACCTACCCCAGCGACGAAGCGAGAGCTGCGACCTACGCGAACTGGATCCACCACTACAACCACCACAGACCCCACACCGGCATCAAAGGCAAAACACCCATCGAACGCGTCCACAACCTCCCCGGGAACTACAGCTAGCTCGACCCGACTGGTGGATTTCAGAGGCTTACACACTATGTAGCCGCATTTTGTGCTACACTTTAAATATGGGAGTCGAGTGGACGCGCAGCGCTGACAAGCACGATGTGCCACGCGAAGACGCACTCTACGTGATGATGCACTTCCAGGTCTCAGCAGAGGTCGAGGGGGAGCCGGGCGAGACGACAATCGTCTACGTCGGGCACCCGCACGGGCAGACCGAGCGCTACCTCGAAGTCATCGCAGCGCACCGCGCTCCACGGACGATCATCATCTTTGACGTCATGCCCCTCACCGACGCATTCCGTCACCTACTGTCCAAAGGAGATTAGATATGAGCGCGAAACACGACGCGCTGGCCGATCGCGCTGAGCGCGGGGAGCTGGCTGTAAAGGCCGGAACCATACGCCGCGGTGATGAGGTGGCGCACCACGAGATCCAGCGCCTCCTGATCCAGGCGACTGACGCGAGCACTGTGCAAGAAGCCGCTAGAATCTCCGTCGGACGCCCGCGGGTGGGAGCTCCAGCCGGACAATCTCCGGTAATACGCGCGCGAGTAACTCAAGCTCTCAAAGACGACGTGACCGCGCTAGCCGAGCGGGAGCACCGCGCCGAGTCGGACATCGTTCGCGACGCAGTAGCCGCATACATCGAAACCCGGAGAGTGTCATAGGGACAGCTCGCCGGCTGCTGACACTCGACCGTCATGGTTCGCGATCCAAATCGAGCCTGCTCGAGCTGGAGACTGAGTGCGGGCGCGCGGGGCTTGAAGCCCCTACATTGTCGGAGGGTCGGCCAGCCAAAGCCTCCCAGCACGGAGGAGGCACGCTCTCGGTCCCGGCCCGCAGGAGCCGCATTTGGGTCTCCTCCTCCGCCTTGTTCGCTGGCCAATCCTGCAAACCCGCACCCACCAGGTGCACCGCAGACCAGGTGCGCACGGGACGCTGCAGTTCACGCCCAGCAGCACGCGCAACCTTCCGGAACGTCGCGACTGGGACGCTCAACGAGTCGACGTCGGCTTGAACATGCCCGACAGAAGACAGCTGCTCCACCATCCACTCGACCAGACGAGCTTCCTCCTTGGCGGTGATGCTCACGGGCTTCATTCCTACACAATAGAAACCGCGAGTGGAGACGCCTAACGCAGAAATCGAACACCTGGCCGGCCGTCAATGTCCGCAGATACTGTGAACCATGTTCCCCCATCAGCTTCGAGATCCCCGCAGCTACCCGGCAAGAGGCACTCGACCTCGCAGCCGAACTTGGAATATCGCTCGAGGAGATCGCGCGCACGGCATTCGAGGATTACCTCGACAGCGTACGCAGCGCACGGCGCGATGACACGGACGAGCCGGATCACTACTCCGACGCGGAATCGAACGTGATCGGGCTACCAAGATCTGACGTCGACGAATTGGCTGACCTCGAGGGAACTGAGCCCTGGCTGACCACGGAGAACGAGCCGAACGGCTGGAACCGGAGGTAGCGGACGCTCGGCTAGCGCTGAAACGAGAGCGTCTGAGCATCGCGAGCTGTCAGAGCCAGCGCATAGATGCCCTCGTCAATTAGCCCGTCGTCAAACGCCGCCAGGACATCGTCGAAGGAACCCTCGACGTAGTCCAGCGCGTCGTCGTGAAGTCCTGAGTCCTGGTCTCGGCGGGCACGTAAGTCCAGTGCGTCAGCGCATCAATGATTTGGTCGCGAGTGATCTCGCCACGCAAGTATCGCTCCGCGACGTGAGGGGCACAACACCCACATCGCTTTCGGCCCGTACCTTCATCGGAGGCGCGCTCATCGCGATCGCGCAGAGCCTTCCCATCTAGCAAGACAACAAAATCGCCCACGCGCATTTTGTAACCCCTCTTTTTGTAACCCTCTTTTTGTGGTACTCTTTTCTTGTGGGCGTGATCTGGACTGAGACAGCAGCGAAGCATGACGTGCCTCGCAACGACATCCTTTGGGCTCTGGAGCACGCCACCGGCTCGGAAAAGGTAGACGGGCGCCCAGGCTGGACGACCCGCGTCTGGGTGGGACACCCCCACGCGCAGACCGATCGCTACATCGAGGTCATCGCCGCCGCGCGCGGATCGGAGTTCGTGATCTTCCACGCCATGCCGCTCTCCGACCTGCACCGCCACTTGATCACCTAGAAGGGAAACCGCCATGACCGACAACTACGACTGGAGCAACCTCTCCAAGCAGGCGGAGGCGGGCAAGCTCGCCCCCGTCGAGGGAACCGCGCTGCACGGCGCGGACGCCGCGAACGCCGGCCGGAACGCACTGCTCACTGCAACCGGCGCCGACACGATCGACGAGGCGAGACACATCGCTTTGGGAAGGCCCCGGCTCGCAGCGGAGGGCGACGAGAACGTGACCTGGAAGGTTCGCGCCCCCTCAAACCTCGACACCATCGTCACCGAGCTCGCCAAGCACGAGGGCCGCACCCGAAGTGCCCTGATCCGTCACGCCGTCACTGAATACGCCCTCACCCACCAAGCCAACTAATCAGTCGATCGGGGGTCTCAGAGCGTTGACGGCACCGTTCGCGCTCGTGAGATCCCGCAGAACCGCGCGCCAGTCGTCAACCTGATCGCCGCTGCTACCCACCGCTGGTCTGACGAGCCGCCATGAGCTGAGCCTTCAAGCCGTTGAGCGCAGCGGCGTAAATCTCACCGTCAATCAACTCGTCAAGCAATGCCGCCTCTACGTCATCAAACGAACCAGACACGTAATTCAGGAGATCATCGTCGAGGCCCCGAGTCGTCGTTTCACCCGCCACATACTCCCAATGCGCGAGGGCGTCGATGACCTGGTCGCGAGTGATCTCACCACGGGAGTACCGCTCGGCTACGTGGTACGGAGACCGCCCGAGCTTGCCGCCGTCGACGAGTTCGAGGAGCGAGCGGCCCTTCGCCGCCCACCGAGATACCTGGGGCTGGGACGCCTGGAGCTGCACTGCGATCTCGGTCTGGGGGATGGACTCAGCAATCCGAGCAACGGCCGTGAGGAACTCCTCGCTGCCGTGGTCTCGGTGCGTGCGCGCTCGAGCGAGTTCGCTCCGCCAATCCAACGCGGGTGCTGTGTGGATGTTCGTCATGTGCACCTCACCTCCTATTCACGATTGTATAGCGCCGAGCTGTTGAGGCCCGAAGAGCTACGAGAGCCCCGCCAATAGATACTCGGCTGGCAGATCCCACACGCGCATCATGTTGCCCATGACCCGTCTCGGCACCGAGCGTTTCCCGTCACGGACCACGAGCGGAACCCCTGTGACATCCAGCGCCTCCGCTACCGAACGAGAGGAGACACCGCTCACGTCATACAGTGAAGGAGAGACCCAAAAGCGACGCCCGGAACGACATACACCCGATCTTTTCGGACTTGACCGAGCAATAGTCTCTGGTCGAGAGGGTCATCACGCCAGCCCACCAGACGCGCCCGACCAGTGCGGAGCTCCTCTCGAAGGATCAGTTGCGTCCCGCATAGTGGTGTAGCGCGGTTGCCGGGTTCGTCGTACTGATGGACATGAAGGCGGCCACCGCGTGATCCTTCGAGGAAACTCTCACATCCCACTCGAAAGGCATCATCACGATGAC
>NZ_JAALGE010000026.1 GCF_011057645.1 Marisediminicola senii
TTCCGCGGTGCCGGCGGCGGGGACGTCGTCGGTGGCGGTGCGGGCGGCGACGGCGTGGCTGCGGCCGCGGCATCCACCCCGGCGCCTGCCAGCGCGTCCGCAGCACGCGTCGCCGGCACGACCGGTGGCACCGTGACGACAGCGGACCGCACGGCGAACATCGTCGAGGTGCGGGACCTGACGAAGGTGTACCCGGTGCGCGGGCGCCGCGAGGACTTCGTGGCCGTCGACTCGGTGTCGTTCGACATCCCGCGTGGGCAGACCGTCGCGATCGTCGGCGAGTCCGGCTCGGGCAAGACCACCACCGCCCGCATGCTGCTGCGCGTGGTCGACCCGACGTCGGGGTCGATCGACTTCGACGGCAAGGACGTCGCGAAGCTCGACAAGAAGGAACTGCGCGACTTTCGGCAGCGCGTGCAGCCCATCTTTCAGGACCCGTACTCGTCGTTGAACCCGTCGTTCACCGTCGGCCGGATCGTCGAGGAACCGCTCGTCGCGTACAAGCGCGGCAGCCAGACCGAGCGGCGCGCCAGGGTGCGCGAGCTGTTCGACCAGGTCGCCCTTCCGACCTCTATGCTGCGCAGGTACCCGAGCGAACTGTCGGGCGGGCAGCGGCAGCGCATCGCGATCGCGCGTGCCCTCGCGCTGAAGCCCGACCTGATCGTGTGCGACGAGCCGGTGTCGGCACTGGACGTTCTGGTGCAGGCGCAGATCCTGCGGCTGCTCGGCGACCTGCAGCAGGAGCTCGGGCTGAGCTACCTGTTCATCTCGCACGATCTCGCGGTGGTGCGGCTCATCAGCGACCAGGTGTGCGTAATGAAGGACGGCGCGATCGTCGAGGCGGCACCGTCGGAGGAGCTGTTCAGCAACCCGCGTCACCCCTACACGCAGCAGCTGCTGGCGTCGATTCCGGGTAACGAGCTCGAGATCGCCTGACGCCGCCGCGGTGCGCGAGCGGCCGCATCCACCCCCGGCCTGTCATCATTCAGGAACCGGCTGGCTGGTTGCTTTCATCATTCAGGAACCGGCCGGCTAGTTTCTTTCATCATTCAGGAGTTCAGGCCTAGATCAGGGGCGGATGCGTCCTTCCGGGCGTGATTGCGGCCGAAACGCGCAGCCCAGCCACCCGAGCTCCTGAATAGTGAAAGCCACCTGAGCCGCGCGGGCCACCCGCAGCCGCAGATACTCCCCTAGCGACGGCCGCGCGGGTCGAGCGACTCGCGCAGCGCCTCGCCGAAGAGCGTGAAGCCCAGCGCGGTGATGGCGATGCAGATGCCGGGCAGGAATGCGAGCTGCGGCGCGATGGCGAGCTCGTTCTGCGCGTAGGTGAGCATGCGGCCCCATTCGGCGGTCTCGGGGCGTCCGCCGCCGAGTCCGAGGAACGAGAGGGCCGCGGCGTCGACGACGGCGGTGGCGAGGCTCAGGGTGCCCTGCACGATCACGGGGCCGACGCTGTTGGGCAGCACGTGGCTCATGGTGATGGTGCGGCGGCTGAGGCCCAGGGTCTGCGCGGCGAGCACGTAGTCGGCGCTGCGCTGCTGCAGCATCGACGAGCGCAGCAGTCGGGCGAAGATCGGCACCTGGCTTGCGCCGATGGCGATCATGATCGCGAGCGGGCCCTGGCCGAGGATGGCGGCGATGCTCACCGCGAGAAGCAGGTTCGGCACCGAGAGCAGGATGTCGACGAAACGCATGATGACGTTGTCGACCCAGCCGCCGAAGGTGCCGGCGATGAGGCCGAGGAGCATTCCGCCGATGAGGCCGAGCGCGGTGGAGACGAGCCCGATGATGAGGGATGCCCGCGCTCCCCAGATGAGCTTGGAGAGCACATCGCCGCCGAAGCGGTCGAGGCCGAGCGGGTACGCCGCGAGTTCGCCGATGCCGGGAATGAACGTCGGGCGGATCTCGCTACGACCGGGCAGCGACTCGCCGTCGAACGGCGCGAGCCACGGGGCGAGGAGCGCGACGAGCACAAACAGCAGCACGATGACCGCACCGACGATGGCCTGCGGGTTGCGGCGCAGTCGCTGGAACGCCTCGTTCCATAGGCTCGTTCCGTGGTCGGAGTCGGAACCGGACGGCGGCTGCGGAACGACGTCGGCGCCGGCGGCGGGAGGAAGGGTTGTACTCACTGGACACGCACCCGGGGGTCGATGAGGCTGTAACTGAGGTCGACGATGAGGTTGATCAGGGCGTAGATGATCGCGATGAAGAGGATGAAGCCCTGGAGCACCGGAAAGTCGCGGGAGAAGATCGCCTGGCTGAGGAAGCGGCCGATGCCGCTGAACGCGAAGACGGTCTCGGTGAGCACGGCACCGGAGATGAGCAGGCCGACCTGCAGGCCAATCGTGGTGACGACGGGCAGCAGCGCGTTGCGGAGCACGAACCGGTCGCGGATGGTGCGCTCCATCACGCCCTTGGCACGGGCGGTGCGCACGTAGTCGGCTCCGCTGACCTCGAGCACCGAGGCCCTCGTGATGCGCACGATGATGGCGAGCGGGATGGTGCCGAGGGCGAGGCCGGGGAGGATGAGGTGCATGAAGGCGTCCCACGCGGCGTCGAACTCGCCGGTGAGGATGCCGTCGAGCACCCAGAAGCCGGTGACGTGCGTCGCGTCGATGCGCGAATCCTGGCGGCCGTCTGGCGGGAACCAGCCCAGCTGGACGGCGAACACCCACTTGAGGATGAAGGCAAGGAAGAACACCGGGATGGTGATGCCGATGAGACTGACGACCACGGAGACGTGGTCGGCGGCCTTGCCGTAGTACTTAGCGGCGATGTAGCCGAGCGGGATGCCGACGCCGATGGCGAAGATGAGGGCGACGATCGCGAGTTCGATGGTCGCGGGAAAGCGGAGGGCGAACTCCTCGAGCACTGGCCGGCCGGTCTCGATCGAGACGCCGAAGTCGCCGCTGAGCAGTCGCCCCATGTAGGTGACGTACTGCTCGACGATGGGCCGGTCGAAACCGTATGCCGCGTTGACCTCCGCGATGCGCTCCGGGGTGGCCCGCTCCCCCAGCAGGGCAGTGGCAGGGCCCCCGGGGAGGCTGCGCACCCAGAAGAACAGGAGCAGGGAGAGCCCGAAGAGCGTCGGCACGAGGAGTGCGAGGCGTTTACCGATGACGCGGAGCACGGCTACCTTTCATGCGTTCGCGGGAGGGGCGTCGAGCGCCCCTCCCGCGAACGGTCGGATGAAACGAACTGCTGTGGTGCTGGTGGTACGTACCTGCGGTGTTACTCGGCGAGCTCGATGAGGTTGTAGACCTCGTCGTTGACCGGGCTCACCGGGTAGCTCTCCACGCGCTCGGCGAATGCGAGCGAGGGAGCCGGGTGGGCCAGCGGGACCGCCGGGATGAACTCCGCGATGGTCTCGTTGATGTCTTCGTACAGCGGCAGCTGCTCGTCGAGGTCGCTGACTGCGCGTGCCTCGTCGAGCGCGGCGAACAGCTCCGGGTTGTCGAAGCCGAACTCCGGCTTCTCCGCCCCGAAGAACACGCCGACGAAGTTGTCGGTGTCGTTGTAGTCACCGGTCCAGCCGAGGAGGTGGATGCCGTGGTTCTCTCCACCCTGGATGCGGTCGAGGTAATCCGGCGACCAGGCGTTCGGCTGCGGGTCGATCGTGATGCCGATCTCGGTCAGCTGCGCACTGATGTTGGTGAACACCTCTTCCGGAGTCGGCATGTACGGACGCGAGACTCCGGTCGGGTAGTTGAACTGGAGCGTGAATCCGTCGGGGTACCCGGCGTCCGCGAGGAGCGCGCGTGCGGCCTCGGGGTCGTAGTCGTACGTGGTGACGTCTTCGTTGTATCCCGCGACGACCGGCGGGATGAACTGGGTGGCCAGTTCCGTTCCCTCGGGTAGCGTCTGGTCGATGAGCTGCTGCTTGTCGATGGCCATCGTGATGGCCTGGCGAACGCGAACGTCCTGCAGCTCCGGCACGGCCTGGTTCATGCCCAGGTAGAGGATGGTGAACGGGTCGCGGGCGACGATCTGGTAGCCGTCTTCTTCGAGCGCGACGGTGTCGGCGGGACCGACGAGGTCGTATCCGTCGATGCTGCCGGCCTCGAGGGACTGGCGGCGGGCCTGCGGGTCGTCGATCACGCGGAAGACGATCTGCTGCACGTCGCCCTGGTCGCCCCAGTACTCGTCGTATGCGCTGAGTTCGAGCTGCGAGCCGACCTCCCACGAGTCGAAGACGAACGGGCCGGTGCCGACCGGGTGCGACTGGCCGTACTCCGTGATGGAGACCGCCTCGTCGCTTCCGGTGAGGTCGTCGGCGCCGAACTCCTCGAGCGCCTCGGGGCTCTGCATGGCGAACGCCGGGAGCGAGAGTGCCGCGATGAACCCGGCGAACGGCTTGGCCAGGGTCACGGTGACCTCGGTCTCGCTGTCGCCGGGGGTGCAGCTCTCGTAGACGGCGTCCTCGGGGCTGTCGGCGTACCCGCGGAACAGGCTGTTGTAGTAGTAGCCGGCGCTCGGGCTCTGCGCGACACCGGTGAAGTTGTACCAGCGGTCGAAGTTGTAGCAGACAGCCTCGGCGTTGAAGTCGGTGCCGTCGTGGAAGGTCACGCCTTCCTTGAGGGCGAACGTGTAGGAGAGGCCGTCGGCGGACTGCTCCCACGACTCGGCGAGCAGCGGCGCGGGGTCGGCCGTGCCCGGCTCGACACCGACCAGGCCCTCGAAGATCTGGCGAGCTACCCGAAAGGACTCCCCGTCGCTGGCGAATGCGGGGTCGAGGGTTGCGGGGTCGCTCGATGCCGCGAAGACGAACGTGCTGTCGACGTCGTCGCTGGATGCATCGTCCCGGTCGCTCTGCACGCACCCGGTGAGCAGTGCGGCGATGGCGACACCGGATGCCGCGGCGAACATGCCACGGCGTCGGTGATTACTGGTGAACACGGAGGTCTCCTGACTTCGACTGTGAAACGGAATGTGATGACTGCCGTTGGTGCGTGGCGCAGCCGTGTGGATGACACGACCACTGGTGAGGCTAAGCGGCTGGTGTTTCCGCTGCATTACGGCCCTCGAATGAGGGTATGCCAAGGCCTACCCGGGGATCCGCCGTGAATCGCCGCGTGAGCGGATCGTGACCTGACGGAGCCTCACGGTGATCGAAGCTGCCGCGGGCACGGCGAAACGGCACGGCGAATCAGCGCCACGGGCCGTCCGCCGCGAAACGGCGCCGCAAGCAGTATCCTTCGGCTGCGAGGCGAGGTGGAGCCGGGTCCGCCTAGGCGGTGACGAGCCCCGCGGCCACGATCTCGGCGATCTGCACCGCGTTCAGCGCGGCACCCTTTCGGAGGTTGTCGTTGCTGATGAACAGCGCGAGGCCGCGGCCGTCCGGCACGCCGGGATCCTGGCGGAGGCGTCCGACATAGCTGGGGTCGTTGCCGGCGGCGAGGAGTGGCGTCGGCACGTCGGTGAGCACCACCCCAGCGGCATCCGACAGCAATTCGGTCGCGCGGGCGACGGAGAGCGGCGACGCGAACTCGGCGTTGATCGAGAGCGAGTGCCCGGTGAAGACCGGAACGCGCACGCACGTACCGCTGACCAGCAGGTCGGGCAGTTCGAGGATCTTGCGCGACTCGTTGCGCAACTTCTTCTCCTCGTCGGTCTCGTACGAACCGTCGTCGACGATCGATCCGGCGAGCGGCACGACGTCGAACGCGATGGTGCGGGGGAAGACGGTGGCGTCGGGGAAGTCGATGGATGCGCCGTCGTGCACGAGCTCGATAGTGTCCTGTTCGAGCGCCGCTGCGGTCTGCTTCAGCAGTTCCGCGCCGCCCGAACGTCCCGCTCCGGATACCGCCTGGTACGTACTGACGATGAGTCGCTGGAGTCCGGCCTCGGCGTGCAGCACCTTGAGTACGGGCATGGCCGCCATGGTGGTGCAGTTGGGGTTCGCGATGATGCCCTTGGTGGCCTGGGCGATGGCGTGCGGGTTGACCTCGCTGACGACGAGGGGAACATCGGGGTCCATGCGAAAGCCCGACGAGTTGTCGATGACGAGCGCGCCGGCGGCGGCGAAACGCGGCGCCTGCTCCTTGGCGGTGCCGGCTCCCGCGGAGAAGATCGCGACGTCGAGCCCTGAGACGTCGGCGGTCGCGGTGTCTTCGACGGTGACCTGCTCGCCGCGGAACGGCAGCGTGGTTCCGGCGGAGCGCGCGGAGGCGAAGTAGCGGATCTCGGCGACGGGAAAGTCGCGCTCCTCGAGCAGCTGGCGAACGACGGCGCCGACCTGCCCGGTTGCGCCGACGACGCCGAGGCGGATGCCTGTCCCGGTGGTCGTCGTGCTGGTGGTCGTGGTGCTGGTGGTGTCGGTCATCGTCCGGTTCCTCCGTGTACCTGTGCGGTCTCGTCGCCGTCGAGCCCGAAGGCGGAGTGCACGACGCGCACTGCTTCGTTGATGGTGTCTGCCCTGGTGACGACGGAGATGCGGATCTCGCTGGTGGAGATCATCTCGATGTTGATGCCGGCGTCGAACAGTGCCGTGAACAGCTTGGCCGAGACGCCGGCGTTGGTGCGCATGCCGGCGCCGACGAGCGCGAGCTTGCCGATCTGGTCGTCGTACTGCAGTGCCCTGAAGCCAACGTCCACCTGCGCGGCCTCGAGGGCGCGCAGCACGAGGGCCCCTTCGAGCTTGGGCAGGGTGAACGAGATGTCGGTGAGTCCGGTCGACGCGGCAGACACGTTCTGCACGATCATGTCGATGTTCGCGTCGGTCGAGGCGACGATGGTGAAGATCTGGGCGGCCTTGCCCGGAATGTCCGGCACCCCGACCACGGTGATCTTGGCCTCGCCGAGGTCTGCGGCGATGCCCGAGATGATCGGCTCTTCCATCGTGTCTCCATCCTGGGGGTTCACGACGAGCGTGCCCTCGTTGTTATTGAACGACGACCGCACGTGCAGCGTCACGCCGTGGCGCCGGGCGTATTCCACGGCGCGAATGTAGAGGACCTTCGCTCCGGATGCCGCGAGCTCGAGCATCTCTTCGCTGGTGATCCGGTCGATCTTGCGGGCACTGGGGACCACGCGGGGGTCGGCCGTGAAGATGCCGTCGACGTCGGTGTAGATCTCGCATACGTCGGCCCCCAGCGCAGCCGCGAGCGCGACGGCGGTGGTGTCGGAGCCCCCGCGGCCGAGGGTGGTGATGTCGCCGGTGCCGCGATTGACGCCCTGGAACCCGGCGACGATGGCGATCGCCCCGACGTCGAGGGCTTCGCGCACCCGGCCGGGGGTGACGTCGACGATGCGGGCCTTGCCGTGGCGGGCGTCGGTGATCATGCCGGCCTGGCTGCCGGTGTAGCTGCGCGCCTCTACGCCGAGGCTGCGGATGGCCATGGCGAGCAGTGCCATCGAGATGCGCTCGCCCGCGGTGAGCAGCATGTCGAGTTCGCGGCCGGCGGGTAGCGGCGAGACGCTCTCGGCGAGGTCGAGCAGTTCGTCGGTGGTGTCGCCCATGGCAGAGACCACGACGACGACTTCGTTGCCGGCCTTGCGGGTCTCGACGATGCGCTTGGCGACACGCTTGATGCCATCGGCGTCCGCGACGGACGAGCCGCCGTACTTCTGCACGATCAAGCTCACGGCACACTCCTGTAGATCGTCGGATCGTTCTCCGGGCAACCCCACGATTCTATTGGCCTGACGCGCCATGGACCTGACGCCCGGCGACCCGGCGGCCGGTCGTGCGGTGGACGACGCTGCTAGTGCTCGACGACCCTGCGGCCCTCGAAGGCGCGCCCGAGGGTGACCTCGTCGGCGTATTCGAGGTCGCCGCCGACGGGGAGGCCGGAGGCGAGGCGGGTGACCCGCAGTTCCATGTGCATGAGCAGCCGGGAGAGGTAGGTGGCGGTGGCCTCGCCCTCGAGGTTGGGGTCGGTGGCGATGATGATCTCGGTGACGGTGCCGTCGGCCAGGCGCGTCATGAGCTGGCGGATGCGCAGGTCGTCCGGCCCGATGCCGTCGATGGGCGAGATCGCGCCGCCGAGCACGTGGTAGAGGCCGCGGAACTCGCGCGTCCGCTCGATCGCCACGACATCCTTCGCCTCCTCGACGACGCAGATGCTGGCGAGGGAGCGACGGGGATCGCGGCAGATGCCGCAGGTTTCCTGTTCGGAGACGTTGCCGCAGATGGCGCAGAAGCGCACCTTCTCCTTGATCTCGGTGAGCACCTCGGCCAGGCGGGAGACGTCGAACGTCTCGGTCTGCAGGATGTGGAACGCGATGCGCTGCGCGGATTTCGGCCCGATGCCGGGAAGGCGCCCCAGCTCGTCGATCAGTTCTTGGATGATGCCTTCGTACATGACTACTCGATCCTGCGGGTGACGCGTGGCTCGACGGCGAGCTCCTCGATGAAGCTCGCGCCGAGAATCTCACGCACGACCGACTCGCCGTAGCGGCGGTGGTCGATCGCACCGCCCGTGGGGCGCGCGGGCGGCGCCGGGGTGGTCTGCGACGGAGGCTGTGGCGCGGTGGGCTGCGAAGGCGCGGGCTGCTGCGGCGGCGACTGCGGGGTGGATGATTGTGCGGTCGACGGCTGGGGGCTCGGCGATCGCTGGCCATGCGACGCGGCGGTCCGTGCCGGTGACGACGCGGGTGGCGTGGAGCCGACGATCGGCGAATCGTCGGGTTCGTACTCCGGCTCGGGTTCGCGGTCTGCCTCGGGAATGGGCTCGAACTCGGGGACGGCCACGGTGGCCCACGTCATCGTGCTCGCCGGCGGGGTGGCCGAGCTGCTCGACAACGGTGACGTCTGTGGCGCGCGCGCCGGGGTCGTGCGGGAAGCGGCCTGGGGTGGGGTGGCCTGACGCGCGGCGGGCGCCGACGCGGCGGGTGCGGGCGAGGCGGCCCGGTGCGCCGGCCCGGTCGTGGACTGTGCTGTCGTGGGCTGTGCTGCTGTGGGCTGCGCTGTCGCTGGCTGTGCAGCAGGCGCGGGCTGGGCCGCGGGCGTGGGCTGCGCTGTCGCTGGCTGTGCAGCAGGCGCGGGCTGGGCAGCGGGCGCGGGCTGGGCCGCGGGCGCCGGCGTGGAGATCGGCGGCGTGGATGCGGCGGCATCTGCCCTGGGGTGAGCCGAGGCATCCACCCTGGCGATGAACTTGACCCGCAGGCCGAGCACCTCGAGGATCGCGGCCCGCAGGTGGTCGCTGACGCCGTCGGGGGCGCCGCGCTGCTTGAAGTTGGCCACGTCGTTTTCACTGACGAACGACAGCACGAGGATGTCGTCGGTGAGGTCGACGACGTGGGCTGTGTAGACGACCATCCACGCGGATCGCTTCGACCTCTCGACGGCCTCGAGGATCTCTGGCCAGGCGTCGCGGATGTGGCGGAGGGTTACCGGTGCGTCGGCGGCGCCGGCGCCACGGGTGTCTGGCGTCGCGGGGGCCGCAGGGGTCGCAGCGGTTGCGGGGGTCGCAGCGGATGCGGCTGCCGGGGCCGGGGCCGGGGCGTGCGGTTCGCGCGCCTCGCTGCCGGAGTCAGCGGCTTCAGCGGCGTCACCGGTAGGCAGCGCGGCCGCCTTCCACGATGCCTGTGCCGCAGGTGCAGCCGCGGCGGGCGCGGCAGGCGGGGTGGGGCTGGCAGCTGGCGCCGCCGCGTGCGCCGGGGTACCGGACGTGCTGCCGCCGCCGAGGGGAACCTGCGACGGCACCGACGGCGCGGCTTGCGGGGCCGCGGCTGCGACACCGGTTGCCGGCCCCGCGACTGCACTCCCGTCGGGGGCGTCGACGCCGATGCGGCGTTCGAGGCGCTCGATGCGGGCGAGGGCGCCGCGTTCGGTCTCGTCGCTCGCGGGCAGCAGCACGCGGGCGATCATCAGTTCGAGGTGTAGGCGGGGCGAGGTGGCGCCGGTCATCTCGGTGAGCGCTGCGTTTGCGACGTCTGCCGCGCGGCTCAGTTCGGCCGACCCGTAGGCGGCCGCCTGGGTGACCATCCGGTCGAGTTCTTCTTGTTGAACGCCGCGCAGCACGGCCGCGACGGCATCGGTCGCACCGCCGACCGCGACCGCGCTGACAATGATCAGGTCGCGCAGGCGCTCGAGCAGGTCTTCGACGAAGCGGCGCGGGTCTTGCCCGGTCTGGATGACGCGGTCTACCGCCGCGAAGGCCGAGGCGGCGTCGCGGGCCCCGAGGGCCTCGACGACCTCGCTGAGCAGCGCTCCGTGCGTGTAGCCGAGCAGCGCGACCGCGCGTTCGTACAGGACGGTGACCCGGGCGGAGTCGCCAGTTCCCACGCTCTCCGACCCGGCGATCAGCTGGTCGAGCAGGGACAGGGTGTCGCGCACGCTGCCGCCGCCGGCGCGCACCACCAGGGAGAGCACCCCGGCCTCGGTGTGCACGTTCTCGCTCTCGCACAGCTCGTGCACGTAGTCGAGCATCTGCGCGGGCGGAACGAGGCGGAAGGGGTAGTGGTGGGTGCGCGACCGGATGGTGCTGATCACCTTGTCTGGTTCGGTCGTGGCGAAGATGAATTTGACGTGCTCTGGCGGCTCTTCGACGATCTTGAGCAGCGCGTTGAAGCCCTGGGCGCTCACCATGTGCGCCTCGTCGAGGATGAAGATCTTGTAGCGGTCGCGGGCGGGTGCGAAGATCGCGCGCTCGCGCAGGTCGCGGGAGTCGTCGACGCCACCGTGGCTCGCGGCGTCGATCTCGACGACGTCGAGTGAGCCGGAACCGTCGCGGCTCAGTTCGACGCAGCTGGGGCAGACTCCGCATGGAGTATCGGTTGGCCCCTCGGCACAGTTGAGGCAGCGCGCGAGGATGCGTGCCGACGTGGTCTTGCCGCACCCGCGGGGGCCGCTGAACAGGTAGGCGTGGTTGACCCGGTCGTTGCGCAACGCGGTGCGCAGCGGATCGGTCACCTGCGCCTGGCCGATCAACTCGGCGAATGTCTCTGGCCGATACCGGCGATACAGGGCTGTAACCACTCGACAAGGATAGCCGCCGCCTCCGACGCTCGGCCTCGCGGCCGGGGTGCTGTGAGCAGGGTGCCGTGGGCGGTGTGGGCTGGGCGGTTAAACGTAAAAGACCCCTCGCGCACCCGCCAGAGCCCGGTTACCCTTGCTACGTTTCCGTCCTGGGGGAGTTGGCCTGGATGGCGCCACGCGAGGAGCCGTCATCCATAGTAGTGGCCTACCGTGGGTTCATGCGCATTGTCATAGCCGGTGGCCACGGAAAAATCGCCATGATCCTCTCCAGTCAGCTCTCCGTCGCGGGCCATCACCCCGTCGGGATCATCCGCAACGCGGCCCACGCCGCCGAGCTCAAGGCGACGGGCGCAGAGCCCCTCGTGCTCGACCTGGAGCAGAGTGACGTCGAGCACCTCTCCACCGCCCTCGCGGGTGCCGATGCCGTGGTCTTCGCCGCGGGCGCCGGCCCGAACAGCGGAGCCGAACGCAAGCTCACCGTCGACCGCGACGGAGCGATCCTGCTCGCGAACGCCGCCGTCGCCGCGGGAGTGCGCCGCATGATCGTGGTCTCCGCGATCGGCACCGATGACTTCGACGCCGATTCCGACGACCAGATGCAGGTCTACCTGCGTGCGAAGAGCGAAGCCGATGCCGCCGTTCGCGCCACCGACCTCGACTACACGATCGTGCGTCCAGGCGGACTCACCGACGACGAGCCGACCGGGCTCGTCACCGTCGGAGAGACCGTCGAGCGGGGCAACATCCCGCGTGCTGACGTCGCAGCGGTCATCGCCCAGCTGATCGAAGACGGTTCAGCGCCGCGCACCCAGTTCGAACTGGTCAGCGGCTCGACCCCGATCGCCAGCGCCCTGCACGAGCTGTAGGCGGGGCCAGCGGGCGGAGCGCCCGGCTCAGAGCGCGACGCCCGCCGTCTGCCGCGCGATCTCGAGCTCCTCGTTCGTCGGTACGACCAGCACGGCGACGGGTGAGCCGTCTGGCGAGATGTACCGCGCCTTCTTCGTGCGCACCTCGTTGCGGTCGACGTCGACCGAGATACCCAGGAACTCGAGCCCCGCGAGCACGCGGCGTCGCAGCAGGCTGTTGTTCTCCCCCACCCCGGCCGTGAACACGATCGCGTCGAGTCCGCCGAGGTGCGCGATGTAGGCGCCGATATAGCGACGGATGCGGTGGCGGTAGACGGCCAGGGCAGCCTCCGCGACCTCGTCCCCCTCGACCGCGGCCGACTGCACATCGCGCATGTCGCTGTTGCCGGTGAGCCCGAGCAGCCCGCTCCTGCGGTTCAGCAGGGCGTCGAGGTCGTCGATGCTGAGCCCGGCCTGCCGGTGCAGGTGCACGAGCACGGCAGCGTCGATGTCGCCCGAACGCGTTCCCATCACCAGGCCCTCGAGCGGCGTCATCCCCATGCTCGTCTCGATCGACACGCCCCCGTCGATCGCGGCGACCGATGCCCCGTTGCCGAGGTGCAGCACGATCGTCTTGAGCGACTCGAGGGGGCGGCCGAGGAATGCCGCGGTCTGCTCGGAGACGTACTTGTGCGAGGTGCCGTGGAATCCGTAGCGGCGCACGCCGTGCTCGGCCGCGAGCTCAGCGTCGATCGCGTAGGTGTAGGCCGCGGCGGGCAGGGTGTGGTGGAACGCGGTGTCGAAGACTGCGACGTGCGGCAGGTCGGGCAGCGCGGCGCGGGCGGCGCGGATGCCCTGCAGGTTCGCCGGGTTGTGCAGCGGGGCGAGCGCGGAGAGCGCCTCGATGTCGGCCTCGACCTGGTCGGTCACGATGGCCGGCCCGGTGAAGGTCTGCCCGCCGTGCACGACGCGGTGGCCGACGGCGGCGATGTCGTGCTCGTCGCCGAGGTCGTTCAGGATGCCGCGGAGCCCCGATTCGTGGTCGGCGACGGGTGACCCCGGCTCGCCGATGCGCTCCACGAGTCCCCCGAGCACCGCCTCCTCGGTGTCGAGGTCGACGAGCTGGTACTTGATGGACGACGAACCGGAGTTGACGACGAAGATCTGGGGCATGGGGTCAGTCCTTGGTATCGGGGGCAGCTGGTCGGTCAGCGGGCGCCGGTGTCTTGCACCGGCGCGGCGACCGGAGGCGCGGCCGCCTGGATGGCGGTGATCGCGACGGTATTGACGATGTCTCCGACCAGGGCGCCGCGCGACAGGTCGTTAATCGGCTTGTTGAGCCCCTGCAGCACAGGGCCCATAGCGACGGCACCGGCCGAGCGCTGCACGGCCTTGTAGGTGTTGTTGCCCGTGTTGAGGTCGGGGAAGATGAACACCGTCGCGCGCCCGGCGATCGCCGAGCCCGGCATCTTGGCGGCGCCGACAGCGGGGTCCGCCGCGGCGTCGTACTGGATCGGCCCGTCGACCAGCAGGTCGGGTCGGCGCTCGCGCACCAGGGCGGTCGCGGCACGCACCTTCTCGACGTCGGCCCCCGCGCCGGAGTCACCGGTCGAGTAGCTGAGCATCGCGATGCGCGGCTCGATGCCGAACTGCTGCGCCGTGCCGGCCGACGAGATCGCGATGTCGGCCAGCTGCTCCGCGGTCGGGTCGGGAATCACGGCGCAGTCGCCGTAGACGAGCACCCGGTCGGCGAGCGCCATGAGGAACACGCTCGACACCACCGAGACGTCCGGCTTGGTCTTGATGATCTCGAATGACGGGCGGATCGTGTGCGCCGTGGTGTGCTGGGCGCCGGAGACCATGCCGTCGGCGAGCCCCAGGTGCACCATCATGGTGCCGAAGTACGACACGTCGGTGACGGTGTCTGCGGCCTGCTGCACCGTGATGCCCTTGTGCGAGCGCACCCTGGCGTACTCCTCGGCGAACCGCTGCCGCAGCTCGGGGTCGAACGGGCTGAGGATGTCGGCTCCGTCGAGGTCGAGCCCGAGCTCGGTCGCCCTCGCGCGCACCTCTGCCTCGTCGCCGAGGATGGTGAGCTTCGCCACGTCGCGCTGCAACAGGCTGCTGGCGGCGCGGAGCACCCGGTCGTCAGACCCCTCCGGCAGCACGATGTGCTTGCGTTCGCCCCGCGCGCGCTCGAGCAGCCCGTATTCGAACATCAGCGGCGTCACGACCTCCGACGGGCTCACCTCGAGCAGCGCGAGCAGAGCGTCGGCGTCGATGTACTTCTCGAACAGGGCCCTGGCAGTGTCGTACTTGCGCGGCGACTCCGCGGCGAGCCGCCCCCTGGTCTGCGTGATGCGCAGGGCCGTGTCGTAGGTGCCGAGGCCGTTGCTGGCGATGGGGAGGGATGACCCGAGCCCGACGATCAGCTTGGCCACCTGCGGCGCGAGCTCGAAACCACCGTTGAGGATGATTCCGGCCAGTGACGGGAACGTCTTCGACGCGTGCGCGAGCAGCGCCATCAACAGCACGTCCGAGCGGTCGCCCGGCACCACCACGATCGCTCCCTCGGTGAGGCGGGGCAGCACGTTCTCCATCGACATCGCGGCGACCACCACCCCGATGGCCTCGCGGTCGAGCAGCTCGGGGTCGCCCGCGATCAGCGTGGCCTCGGTCGACTCGAGCAGGGCGGCGACGGTCGGTGCGACGAGGAAGGGGTCCTCGGGAATGGCCCACACCGGAAGGTCGGCGCTGCCCCCGGCGGCCGAGCCGATGGCGGAACGGATGCTGCGCTCGATCTCATCGAGGTGCTGGGGGTCAGCGCGGTTCGCGACCACGGCGAGGAGCCCCGCGTGGGCGTTGCGCAGTTCTGCGGTGGTCAGCTCGGCGATCTGGCGCATGTCGTCCGGGGTGCGGTCGCCCGTGGCATCCGTCTTCCTACCCCCGAGAACGAGGAGCACGGGGGCTCCGAGGTTCGCGGCGATGCGGGCGTTGAACGACAGCTCGGTGGGGCTGCCGACATCGGTGTAGTCGGAGCCGAGGATGATCACGGCGTCGCACTGCCGCTCGACGGCCGCGAAGCGCGAGACGATCTCGGTGAGGGCCGCCTCGGGGTCGGTGTGCACCAGTTCGTACCCCACGCCGACGCACTCGTCGTACTCGAGGTCGACCGTCGCGTGGGAGAGCAGCAGCTCGAGCACGTAGTCGCGTTCGCTCGACGATCGCGCGATGGGCCGGAACACCCCCACCCGCTCGATTCGGCGGCCGAGTGTCTCGAGCACGCCCAGCGCGATCGAGGACTTGCCGGTGTTTCCTTCGGCGGACGTGATGTAGATGCGAGTCGACACGAGTACAGCCTAGGCACCCGAGTCGATGGGCACCCGGGAGCCGTGGCGTCGGAGCCCCCGGCCATGCCGGTAGTATGGTCGAGGTTCTGCGCCACTCCGTGCAGGATTCGCCAGGAGGATTCGCCTAGTGGCCTATGGCGCACGCTTGGAAAGCGTGTTGGGTGAAAGCCCTCGGGGGTTCGAATCCCCCATCCTCCGCCAAATCGAATGACCTGCTCTTACTGTTGGGCGAAAGCACTGCGCCTACTTGCGGGGTTCGAATCCCCCATCCTCCGCACTGAAGTCCGATGTACTAGCTAGTACACCCCCCGTCATGGCCTCTTCCCAGGCTCGACGCCTGCGCACGCGCCGCATCGAATTGCCCGTAACGTGGGAGCAGGCTGCCCAGTAACGGCATGCCGGTGGAGGGGAACATGCAGGCGAACGGCACACTCACCGAACCGACACCCGACCGGGGTGCACCGGATGCGGCGGCTCGCCGCCCATGGGGCATCATCGTGCTCGTCGCGGCGATGTCGATCATCGCGATCGGCGTCGTGATCGTGCTGCTGGTCGGCCTCCTCCGCTCGCTGGAGCCCGGCGCCCTGACCGCGGCCCCGGCGCCCGAGCCCGCTCCGGCCCCCGTCGCCACCGCCGAGGAGTACGCCGAGAACACGCAGGCCTACGACCTCGCGACGCTGCCCGTCATCGACGTGTTCACCATCGCGCCAGCCCTCCCCGTCGACGACCGGCCCACCGAGGGCGTGCTCCCCATGGTCGCCACCCCGAACGCCCCCGGCGCCGCCCTCTTCGCCGACCCCACCGGCTCCCCCGTCGGCCAGCTGCCGTCCACCCTGCGCTTCGACGGCACCACGGTTCCCGTGATCGAGAAGCAGGAGCACTGGGCCCGCATCATGATCTCCGGTCGCGCTGGACTGCCGTCCACCGGCGTCGTCGGCCAGCTCACCGCGTGGGTGCGCACCGCCGACGTGCAGTTCACCGACAACACCATGAGCGTGCGGGTCGACATCGCCGGTTCATCGATCCAGGTACTCGACGGCGACACGGTGGTCTGGGAGGAGACGTCGTTCGCCTGGGGCGCGCCAGCCACCCCGACCCCGCCTGGTCGCACCTTCATCATGACTACGCGCGTCGACGAGGGCGCCGGCTACACGCGCGGGCACCCGATCGTCTATCTGGGCCTGCAGTCGCCCACCCTCGACGGCTTCAACGGGCAGAACAACGCCATCACCGCGTTCCACTACCACGACGTGCGCAGCGGAGCGATCTCCAATGGCTGCCTGCGACTCGACGAGGATGCCATCGCCCAGCTCTCCGCCCTGCCGCTCGGAACCCCGGTCGTCATCACCGGGACCTGACTCACCGTGACCGGGCTCACCGACACCTGACTCACCGTCACCGGGCTCACCGACACCTGACTCACCGTCACGAGAAAGTATCGAAGCGGTCACCGACCCCGTAAAGTGAGGATTCGCACCGTCGCGACTCATACGCTCTGGGGGAAGGAGTCGCGGGTGACCGAAACCCGGCATCGCGCCGAAGTCAGGATCGCGCCGAAGCGCGCGCTGCTCTGGAACGCGCTGCTCTCCCTCGTATTCGTCTCGGTGCCGCTCTTCGTGGCGCTCTACATGCTGAGCGTGCCGGAGGGCACCTGGCCGGCCGTGCTCGTGGTGCACGTCGTGTCGCATGTGACTGCGATCGCCGTGCTGCTGGGCTTCTGGGGTACCCGCATCGAGGTGCGCGACGACCGGATCGTCGCCCGCACCGCGCTGCTGCCCACGCGCACCGTGATGACGGCCGACGTGGCATCCATCGTGCAGGTTGAGACATACCGGCTCACCGAGACCGACACGGCGACGATCCTGCTGCTGCGCGATGCCAGAGGCACCCTGTTGATGAACATGCGCGGGCACGTCTGGGAGACGGCCGACATGCGCACCGTCTCCGACGCCGTCGACCTGCCGCTCGAGATCGTGCCGGAGCCCATCACCACCAAGGAGTTTCGCGAGCTCTACCCCGGCAGCAGCTTCTGGTTCGAGCACCGGCCGGCGCTCGCGATCGTCTCGGTCGCCGCCATCGCCGTGGTGTCGGTCACGGCCCTACTGCAGCTCATCCGCCTCGCGGGCATCCCCATCACCTGACGTCGCCGCATTCTCCGCGACCACTCGCACGCCGCGCTGCTCGAACTGCCGCACCGGTGCCGCCCGCGTCGCGCCGCACGTGCTGAGCAACGGCACCGACATGGTCTGGGCCAGCGTGACCTCGACCCGCTCGGCGCCGGCCCGGCCGGCCATAACGTTAACGCTGTCGCCCACGCCCGAGGTGTCGTGGTCGAACTCGACCACCCAGGTGCCGTCGTGGCCCTGGGTCGAGGATCGCAGCCCGTATGCATCGATTCGATGGTCTTCGGATGCCGCCCTGGCATACGCTTCGGCCGCCTGCACGACATTGGGCAGCGAGCTGCGGCCCCGGAAGTACCGCGGATCGATGCGGGCGGCACGGTACTCCGTCACGAGGTTCGGGGCGTCGGAGGCGGGCACCCGCCCGTAGTACAGGCCGTGCGGGAACACGATCATGGTGGCGGCGAACCGGTCACCGCCGAGGTGCGAGCATTCCCAGGTCAGCTCGGGGTGGGAGCGCGCGAGCGCTGCGACCACGGGGCGGCCCTTCACGGCGCAGCACTGGTCGTGCCTCGCGTGCGTGCAGACGCACAGGACCGGCTCGTCGGACGGCTGCCCGGTCGACCCGTCGAGGGGAACCGTGAGCAGGTCGGCGGGGTCGGTGACGCTGCCCCACACGACCGATTCGCTGCCGACCCTGGAGTCGACGATTGCCCACCGCCAGGCGTTCTGCTCGCGGCGCTGGTCGGCGCGGCGCCCGGTGCGGCGGATGGCGAGCGGGCGGTACCCGGCTTTTTCGACCCGCGTCACCAGGCTGCGACCGAGGTCGGGCGGGAGCCGCGACTGCAGCAGGGCATGGGTTCCCCACGCGCCGTCGATCTCGACCAGGAACCAGCGCTCGCCGTAGCCTGCGCTGCCGTCGAGCGGGTCGGCCCGTTCGAGCGAACGGTCGCTGCACGGCTCCCACTGCTGGAGTGTCACCGGATGACCGCGATGCCCTCGCGCAGGAGCCGGCGGGCGACGACGAGCGACGACGCGGGGTCGAGTCCGTGCAGCGCATCCGCACCGGTGACGCCGCCGCGCTCGAGGGCGGTGACGGCGGGTGCGCACTCGGCGGGCAGCGTGACGGTCTTCGACGGCAGCACGATGCTGACCGTGGCATCCGTCGTCGTGATCGTCGCCGACAGGCCGCCGCGCCACCCGATCGAGGTCGAGCCGTCGAGGGTCGCGATGGCATCGACGGTCGCGAGCGGACGCACGGGCTCCGGCCTGGTCGCGCCCACCAGCCGGCGGGAGAGCCCGGAGGCGACGGTGGATGCCGCGTCCTCGCGCTGCACGCTTGCCGTGAAGTCGCTCACGGTTTTCGCCACGATGTCGCGCAGGGCGTCGGGATCGGCGAGGTCGATGCCGAGCGGGAGCGACCCGCGCAGCGCGGGATCCCGGTCGGCGACGGCCAGCAGCTGGCGCAGCACGTCGGCGCGCGTGTAGGCCGCGACGCCGATGGTGAGATGGATGGAGGTGCCGCCGAGCGCCGAAGCGGAGTGCAGCCAGCCGCGCGGCAGGTAGAGCACGTCGCCTGGCTGCAGCGTCGCGTCGATGGCTGGCGCGCCGGCCGCGCGGGCGGCGACGTCGGCGCGGTGGTCGGTCCACGGCTGGTCGCGCAGCGGGTCGGGGTGCACGGGCTCGTGGATGGTCCAGTGCTTCTCGCCGTGCACCTGCAGCACGAACACGTCGTGCACGTCGTAGTGCGGGTCGAACCCGCGGGATGATGCGGGGGTGACGTAGGCGTTGACCTGGCTGGGGTGGCCGACGTCGGCGACCAGCTGGCGGGTGAAGTCGGCGAGGGGGGCCCAGGTGCGGTGCAGTCCCTGCAGCACGAGCGTGGCGCCAGCGGCGAACTCGGCGAGCACCTTCTCGGAACTGAGCTGGTCGCCGATCTCGGCGCCGAACCCGCCGGATGCGGTGTAGCGGCCGGCGGCGAGCACGGACCCCTCGGTCGCCATGCGCACGAACGGCGTGCGGATGGCACGGTTCGCGACGATCTCGTCGACGGCGGCAAGGGTGAGGAGGTCGGAGAAGTCGTCTGCGGCCCTCGTCAGCAGCGGCGCGGTACCCCAGTGCTGACGGGCGAATTCATCGGCGTCGATGCCGATCATGCGGGAGAGCGCGGGCCGGTTTCCCGGCCCGCGCGAACTGTCGTGACTCAAGCCGAGCCGTCGGCTCCGCCGTCGTGACCGTCGGCGTTGGCCCCGCCGTCGGCGGTTCCCTCACCGGCGTCGGCGCTGCCGTCCGCTCCGCCGTCGTGGCCGTCTTCGTTGGCCCCGCCGTCAGCGGTGCCCTCGCCGGCCGCGGCCGAGCCATCGGCTCCGCCGTCGTGTCCGCCGGGGTTGGCGCCGCCGTCAGCGACACCTTCGGTGCCGGACGGGGTGCTCGTGGTGATGTCGTCGTCATTGATACTCATGTGGACCTCCGAACAGTGAAAAGGGCTCCGTTTGGGCCCGTACCCAGCGTAGGGCCCTCATCCTGAGGGAACAGGGGCATCGACAATTCCGACGAACCGTGATCCGACCCCGTCGTACTCGGCGCGCACCATGCCGACCGCGGGGTCGGGGAGCTCGTCGATACCGTGCTCCTCGCATGAGACGTAGGTGAACTGCGGCCACCACTTCTTCGGCCGCTCCGTCTCGGTGCGACCGCACACGTCGCACCGCAGGGTGACCCACACCGGCTTTCTGCCGGTGCGGTTCGCCCTGGACTGCGCAAGCCAGGCCGGAGGATCGGACTCGAGCGCGTCGAGCTCCTCCTCCGGCATCCTGGCCGGGATCCCGTGCTTCACGGCCATCTCGATGGAGATGTCGAGCCGCTGGGCGGCGCTGCGACGGGTGATCATCGAGTCGCCGATCAGTGACCCGAGCGTCGCTTGTTGAAGATGTCGAAGGCCACGGCGAGGAGGAGCACGAGTCCCTTGATGGTCTGCTGCCACGCGGCATCCACCGAGAGGATCGACAGTCCCATGTTGAGCACGCCCATTACGAGGCCACCGACGATGGCGCCGAACACGGTGCCGACACCGCCCTGCACTGCCGCTCCACCGATGAAGACGGCGGCGATCGCGTCGAGTTCGTAGTTCTGCCCGGCGGATGCCACGGCGCCACCCGCGCGGGCGGTGGCGACCACCCCGGCCAGCGCCGCCAGCACGCCCATGTTCACGAAGATGAAGAAGTTGACCCACTTCGTCTTGACGCCGCTCATCATGGCGGCGAACAGGTTGCCGCCCATGGCGTAGACGTGGCGACCGAACACGGTGCGGTTGAGGGTGAAGGTGTAGATGATGACCAGCCCGCCGAGGATGACGAGGATGATCGGGGTGCCCTGGTAGTCGGAGAGCTGCCAGCCGAGTGCGATGATCGCGAACGCGGTGATGGCGTTCTTGATCCAGAACGAGACGGCCGACTCGCGGGGCAGGCCGAGGGCGCCGAGCTGGGCGCGGGCGCGCAGCTGGATGCCGACCATGGCGAGCGCGACGGCGACGACGAGCACGAGGGTGATGACATCGCGCCCGCCGACCTCACCGAGGAACCCGGGCACCCAGCCGGCACCGATGGCGGTGAATTCGCGCGGGAGGCCGCTGATGGTTCCGCCGGTGAGGAACACCAGGGTGAGGCCGCGGAAGATGAGCATGCCGGCGAGGGTCACGATGAAGGCGGGAACGCCGACGAAGGCGACCCAGTACCCCTGCCACGCGCCGACCACCGCTCCGACCACGAGCGAGATGATGACGGCCTGCCACCACGGCAGTCCCCAGACGTTCGTGGCTATCGCCGCGACCGCACCGACCATGGCGACGACCGACCCGACCGACAGGTCGATGTGGCCGCCGATGATGACGATGACCATGCCGATCGCGAGGATCAGCACGTAGGCGTTCTGCTGGATGAGGTTGTTGACGTTACCCGGCATGAGCAGGCGACCGTCGGTGAGCACCTGGAACAGCACGATGATCACGGCGAGCGCCGCGAGGATGCCGTACTGGCGCAGGTTGATGGGGGTGCGACGCCCCGGGGCAGCCGGCGTCGGCGTCGACGGCTCGGTCGTGATGGTGTTCGTCATCGGTCTAGTCCTTGTCCGCGGTCATGTAGTGCATGAGGAGTTCCTGGGTGGCGTCGGCGCGCGTCACTTCTCCGCTGATGCGCCCCTGCGAGATCGTGTAGATGCGGTCGGCGAGGCCGAGCAGTTCCGGCAGCTCAGACGAGATCACGATGACCGCCTTGCCCGCGGCGGCGAGCTGGTTGATGATGCCGTAGATCTCGTACTTGGCGCCGACGTCGATTCCCCGGGTGGGTTCGTCGAGGATCAGCACGTCGGGGCCGGTGAACATCCACTTGCTCAGCACGACCTTCTGCTGGTTTCCGCCGGACAGCTTGCCGACGACCGACGCGACCGACGGTGCCTTGATGTTCATCTGCTCGCGGTAGCGGTCGGCGGTGACGTATTCGCGGTTGCGGTCGATCACGCCGAGGCGCGCCAGGCGGCCGAGCGCGGCGGCGGACACGTTGACGGTGATGTCGCCGATGAGGTTGAGGCCGTACTTCTTGCGGTCCTCGGTGGCGTACGCGATGCCGTTGCGGATCGCCTCCTCCACCGTGCGGGTCTGGATCTCCTTGCCCTGCTTGAAGACCTTGCCGCTGATGTTGCGACCGTAGGAGCGGCCGAAGATGCTCATCGCGAGCTCGGTGCGGCCGGCACCCATCAGTCCGGCGAAGCCGACGATCTCGCCGGCGCGGACGGAGAAGCTCGCGTCGTCGACGACCTTGCGGGCGGTGTCGACCGGGTGGTACGCGTTCCAGTTCTCGACGCGGAAGTACTCCTCGCCGATGTCGGGTTCGCGGGGCGGGAACAGGTTGTCGAGGGGGCGACCGACCATCGAGCGGATGATGCGCGCCTCGGTGGCATCCGGCTCCGTCATTTCGAACGACTCGATCGTCGCGCCGTCGCGGATGATCGTGACGGTGTCGGCGATCTTGCGGATCTCCTTGAGCTTGTGGCTGATGATGATCGACGTGATGCCCTGGTCGCGCAGGTGGCGGAGCAGGTCGAGCAGGTGCGCGGAGTCCTCGTCGTTGAGGGCCGCGGTCGGCTCGTCGAGGATGAGCAGCTTGACACGCTTCGAGAGGGCCTTGGCGATCTCGACGAGCTGCTGCTTGCCGACGCCCAGCTCGAGCACCGGGGTCGCCGGGTTCTCCTGCAGGCCGACGCGGGCGAGGAGCTTGACCGCCTCGAGGTTGGTCTCGTGCCAGTTGATGACGCCGCGCTTGGCGTTCTCGTTGCCGAGGAAGATGTTCTCGGCGATGGAGAGGTAGGGGCTGAGCGCCAGCTCCTGGTGGATGATGACGATGCCGTCGCGTTCGCTGTCGTTGATCGAGCGGTATTCGACTTCTTTGTCTTCGAATTCGATGGTGCCGTCGAAGGACCCGTGCGGGTACACGCCGCTGAGCACCTTCATCAGGGTGGACTTGCCTGCCCCGTTCTCACCGCAGATGGCGTGGACGGACCCGCGCGTGACGGAGATCGATACTCCGTCGAGAGCCCTCACCGCCCCGAAGGTCTTCGTGATGTCCCGCATCCGCAGGATGGTGGAATTCTCGTTCATGCTGGGTCATTTCGTTCGTGCTGATTCGGGTGGGGTGACGGCTGCAACCGGCGGCGGGGGCTCGTGCCCCCGCCGCCGGCTGGCCGTCGGTGGTGCTGGTAGTGCAGGTTGCAGGTAGTGCTGGCGACGCTTGTCGCGCCCGTGCCGGGTGGTGGACCGTCGGTTAGAGTCCGACGTCCGACGCGCTGAGGAAGCCGGAGTCGACCAGCTTGGTCTGCACGTCGTCCTTGACGACGACCTCGGGGTCGAGCAGGTACGACGGAACGACCTTCTCGCCGTTATCGTACGTCTCGGTATCGTTCACCTCGACCTCGTCGCCTGCGACGATCGACTGGATCATCTGGAAGACCCGGTCGCCGAGGGCGCGGGTGTCCTTCCACACGGTCATCGACTGCTCGTCGTTGAGGATGGCCTGAACGTTGGCGACGTCGGCGTCCTGGCCGGTGATGATCGGCCAGTCCGTTCCGGGCTCGTATCCGGCCGAGCTGAGCGAGGCCTCGATGCCGAGGGCGAGGCTGTCGTTCGGCGACAGGACGACGTCGACCTTCTCGTCTCCGGTGTAGAACGACGACAGGCGGTTGTCCATCTCGGACTGCGCGTCGTCGGATCCCCAGCCGAGGATTCCGATCTCCGCCCAGTCGTCGGCGCTGGCCGGCGACTGGCCGGACGGCACGACGAGCTGGCCTGCCTCGACGTAGGGCAGGAGGACATCCCATGCGCCTTCGAAGAAGAATCGGGCGTTGTTGTCGTCGGGGCTTCCGGCGAAGGGCTCGAGGTTGAAGGGACCTGCGCCGGAGGCGAGGTCGAGCTGCTCTTCGATGTACTGGCCCTGGAGCTGCCCGACCTGGTAGTTGTCGAACGTGGCGTAGTAGTCGACGTCGGGGGTGCCGTTGATCAGGCGGTCGTAGGCGATGACGGTGACGTCCTGGCCCTTGGCCTCCTCGAGCACGGGTCCGAGGGTCTGTCCGTCGATTGCGGCGACGACCAGCACCGTGGCGCCGCCGGCGACCTGGTTCTGGATCTGCGAGATCTGCTGCTCGGTGCGGTTGTCGGCGTACTGGAGGTCGACGGTGCAGTCCGCCTCCTCGAGCTGGGACTGGAGGCCCTCGCCATCGTTGATCCACCGCTCGAGGCTTCGGGTGGGCATGGAGATACCGACGTTGCAGTCGCCGCCCGCCGCTGCGTCGCCGCCGCCGCCGCCGCTGCCGCCGTCATCGGTGGAGCAGGCTGCGAGGCTCGCAACGAGACCTCCGGCGACGAGGAGAGCCGCCAGTTTCATCTTCTTTGACATGTGGAACCTTTCATGATGTGGGTAATACCAACACCCCGGATGCTGTCCACACCAGACGAGGACGGGAGCCGATGGCTCGGATCCTCGGGAGGCGCACGAGAAGCGCTGAGACCCGGGGAGTCGCGGGATGACGGGTCATCCGCGGCTTGTTTGTTGACTATGGGAAACGTATCGTGCTCGCGCAGGGATGTTCTCGTCGTCACCGAATCGTGACTATACCCCTGCTTTGGGAGGAATGGTGCTCTCGGGACAGACCTGTCTGCTCCGTGCTCCACCCGGTCGCCTATCGCACTACCGCGCCCCGCGCCTGGCGCGCTATCGTGCCCTGCGCTGCCGCTCGAGGTGCAGGCGGTGCGCGAGGGGCGCCCAGACGATGACGGCGACCGCGGCGCCGAGCACGAGCCCGCCGACGGTGTCGCTGACCCAGTGCGCGCCGAGGTAAGTGCGGCTGGCCATCATGAGCACCGCGTAGGCGATGCCGCAGGCCCACACCCAGGTGCGCTGGGCGATGAAGCCGAGCACTACCGCCATCGTCGCGGCGTTGGCGACATGCCCGGACGGGAACGACCCGATGTCGGCGATCACGAGGATGTCTTCGGGGCGCGGGCGGTCGAACAGGTTCTTGAGCAGCTGCACGATCGCAGCGCTGAGCACGGTGGCGACCGTGAAGTACAGGGCCGCCCAGAATCGGCGCATCCCGCAGAGCACGGCGATGATCACGATCGGCACGACGAAGACGCCGAGGATGCCGCCGCCCAGGTAGTTCATCAACAGGGCGGGCGCATTCCACAGCGGACTGCGGTGCTCGATGACCTCGTCCATCCACTCGGTGTCGAATTCGAATGGCAGGTTGTTCGCGCGGTAGGCGATGATCGCGCCGAGCAGCGCGACCAGCACGAGCGCCGCGACTCCGCTGATGAGCGGCCAGCGCCTGCTGACGGCGGCGGCGTTGCGCTCGCCGTCGGCGGTCTCGCGGGATCGGAACCTGCTGTCGGTCATCAGGTAACGATAGGGGAGCTTCTAGTCGAGTGCCGGGACGCTCCTGGGGCGCACGATGAGCCAGAGTGCCGCGACGGCCACCGCCGAGGTCGACGCCATGACGATGCCCATCGGAACCGCGTCGGTGATGCCGAACAGTCCGACGATGGGCGAGATCAGGCCGGCGAGGCCGAAGTTCAGGGCGCCCAGCACGGATGCGGCGGTGCCGGCCTCGCGGCCGTGGTTCACCAGCGCGAGAACCTGCACCATCGGGAAACCGAAGCCGACGGCGGTGATGAAGAACCACAGCGGCACCAGGATGCCGAACAGTCCGGCACCGGCCATGTCGAGGATGACGATACTGATCGAGGCCACGAGCATCACGGCGGTCGATCCGGCGAGGATCCACTGCGGTCCGATCACCCGGGTGAGGCGGGCCGCGGTCTGGGTGCCGATGACGATACCGACCGAGTTGATGGCGAAGAGCATGCCGTACTGCTGGGCGTCGAGCCCGTAGACGTCCTGGAAGAGGAACGGTGACGAGCTGAGGTAGGCGAATAGCCCGGAGAACGACATTCCCCCGATCAGGGCGACGCCCACGAAGATGCGGTCGCTGAAGATCGCCTTGTAACGTGCCCCGGCGCTGCTGTGGCCGGGTTCGGTGCGCCGCTCCTTGGGGAGGGTCTCGACGATGAAGAACACCGCGGCGAGGAATACGAGCACGCCGTAGGCGGTGAGGAAGTAGAAGACGCCGCGCCAGTCGAGCACGAGCAGCAGCTGCGAGCCGATGACCGGCGCGAGGATCGGGGCGAGCCCGGTGACCAGGGCGAGGCGCGAGAGCATGCGCACCAGTGGCTGGCCGCCGAACAGGTCGCGCACCATCGCCATGGCGACGACGGCACCGGCCGCGGCGCCGACGCCCTGCAGCACCCGGAACACACCGACCCAGAGGATGTCGGGAGCCATCGCCACGCCGATGCTCGCACCGATGTGGAGCACGGTGGCGAGGATGAGCGGCAGCCGCCGGCCGACCTTGTCGCTGAGCGGACCGACGATGAGCTGACCGAGGGCGAAGCCGACGGTCGTAGCGGTCAGCGTGAGCTGGATGGCGGCCTGCGACACCCCGAGATCACTCTCGATGACCGGGAACGCCGGCAGGTAGAGGTCGATGGTGAACGGCCCCAGCGCCACGAGGGCGCCGAGCACGATGATGTAGACGATTCGTTGGCGACGGGAGAGCAGATCTCCCGGGTGCACGACGGACGTGTCGGTTGTCACTGGGGTGGTCCTCGCATTGCGGTCGACGGTCCCGCGAGCACCCTTGAACGCGAAGGGCGTCATTGCGGGGGTGTTGCTACCCCGTTCGAGACGGGGGGCACCTTTCGTCTAACTCACAGCCGGATGGACTATTCCCTTTTTCCCGATTTTCTTGCAGGGAGTGTAAGCACCTCCCCGCAACGGACCGGTACCCGAGCTGGGCCGAATCCGCGCTCGGGAGTACAGAGCGGGTCAGTACCGGAGCGGGTCGGAGAGCACGGGCTCGAGCGCGAGCTCGGCAGCGCCGATCATCAGGATGTCGGGGCCGAGGGCGGCCCTCGTGATGCGCACGGTCTCGCGCGGTGCGCGGAGCGCCTGGCGCGAGACCAGCCCGTCGAGGTAGTCGGGGTCGGTCGCATACAGCGAGCCGAGAAAGCCCCCGAGCACGATGAGGCCGGGGTTCAGCACGTTGATGGCGTTACGCAGGGCGATGGCGAGAAACCCGAGCTGGCGGTGGATCTCGGTGGTGAGGTCGTCGGACGTGGCAGACAGCATCGCCGCCTCGAGCTGGGTGGCCGCGGCATCCGACAGTCCGACCAGGCGGAGCAGGGTCGAGCGCCGCACCTCGGTCTCGAGGCACCCGGTCGCGCCGCAGTGGCACTGCACGCCCGCGGAATTGACGAAGGTGTGCCCGAATTCTCCGCCGTACCCGTCGACGCCACCGAACGGCACTCCCCCGGTGATCACGCCGCCACCGATACCGCTCGCACCGCCATTGAGGTAGACCATGTCGGTCTCGCCGCGGCCGGCACCGAAGCTGAACTCGGCGAGCGCGCCGAGGCTCGCGTCGTTGCCCGCGACGACGGGGAGTCCCGTGCCGGCGGCGACGGCGTCGACGAACGGTTCGTCCGTCCAGCGCAGGTGGGGTGCGAGCCGCACGAGCCCGTCGCCCGCGCGCACCAGTCCGGGCATCGCGACACCGACGCCGACGACCCGGTGCTGAGCATCGATGGCCGCGCGAACCTCGGCGATGGCGGTGACGGTGAGGGCGGCGGCATCCGTTGCCGACAGGGGACCCCCGGTGTCGTAGCGGCGGCGCGTGACCACCCGGCCGCCGAGGCCCACGGCCGCGACCGTGATGGCGTCGATCTCGGGGTTGACCGCGATGCCGACAGGGCCGTCGCTGGGCCGCAGCACGGGACTGGGACGGCCGACACCCGTGCTCGCGCCGGGGCCGACCTCGACGACGAGGCCACGCTCCACGAGTTCGGCGGCGATCGCGGCGATGGTGGAGCGGTTGAGTCCCGTGCCCGCGGTGATGGCCGACCGCGACAGCCCTCCGCTGTGGTGCACCGACCGCAGCACTACGGAGAGGTTGTGCTGGCGCACGGAGTCATTGCTGTTTCCGCGCGACCGGCGGGGCAGGTCGGCGTTGGTCACGCTCACGACCCTAGCGGTGGCTGCGGCGCGAACCAGGTGATCAGTTCGGGATGCGGCGGCCGGCGATCAGCCGCGACAGCCAGCGGGCGCTCTGCTTGGGGATGCGCTCCTGCGTCTCGTAGTCGACGTAGACGATGCCGAACCTCTTGCTGAAGCCGTAGGCCCACTCGAAGTTGTCGAGCAGCGACCACACGAGGTAGCCGCGCAGGTCGACGCCACGCGCCATCGCGCGGTGCGCCGCGACGAAGTGGCGATGCAGGTAGTCGACGCGCTCGACGTCGTGCACCTCGCCGTCGACCACCTCGTCGGCGAACGCGGCACCGTTCTCGGTGATGACCAGCGGCGTGCCGGGAAACTGCTCGTGCAGCGAGACCAGCAGCTCCTCCAGCCCCTCTGGCGCGATGTTCCACCCCATGTCGGTGTACGGGCCGGGCTGCACGATGAACTCGACGTCGGTGCTGCCCGGCCACGACGAGCCGCCGGTGTTCTTGTGGCCGTCGGCATGCTGCCGGGGCGAGACGCCGTCCCACATGCGCACCGTGGCGGTCGAGTAGTAGTTGACCCCGAGGAAGTCGATGGGCTGGCGGATCGTGTCGAGGTCTCCCGGCCTGACGAACGACCAGTCGGTCACCCCCGCCGTGTCTGCCTGCAGGTCGGCCGGGTACTCGCCCCGCAGGATCGGCCAGGTGAACGCGCGGTTCGCGAGCGCGTCGATGCGACGCATGGCCTCCTGCTCGCCGTCGCCTCCTCCCCGCAGCACGTGGAAGTTCAGCGTGACCGAGAACTCGGGGCTGTTCGTGACGACGCCACGGAGGGCGAACAGGGCGAGGCCGTGCGCGAGGTTGAGGTGGTGCACGGCGGTGAGCGCCGCGGCCGGATCCTGCACGCCCGGCGCGTGGGCGCCCGATCCGTAACCGAGGTAGGCCGAGCACCACGGCTCGTTCAGCGTCGTCCACACCGGCACCCGGTCGCCCAGCGCGGCGCCGACGATCGCGGCGTACTCCGCGAAGCGGTAGGCGGTGGCACGGTTCGTCCAGCCTCCCTTGTTCTCGAGGGCCTGCGGCAGGTCCCAGTGGTACAGGGTGGCGATGGGACGGATGCCCCGTGCCAGGAGTCCGTCGACGAGGCGCGAGTAGAACTCCAGTCCGGCCGCATTCACCGCACCGGACCCGGTCGGCTGCACGCGCGACCACGAGATCGAGAAACGGTAGGCCTCGAGCCCGAGCGTCACCATCAGGTCGAGGTCGTGGTCGAGCCGGTGGTAGTGGTCGTCGGCCACATCGCCGGTGTCGCCGGCCCAGACCTTTCCGGGGGTGTGGCTGAAGGTGTCCCAGATCGAGGGGCCGCGGCCGTCTTCTGCCGCCGCCCCCTCGATCTGGTACGCCGCGGTTGCCGAGCCGATGACGAACCCCGGAGGGAACTCCAGGCCGGTCTCGCGGTAGTCGGTGGTGGCGGAAGTGGGGTCGGAGATGTCCTGGGCGCCGATGCTCATGGGCCGACGATACCCCGCGGCCACCGCCGGCATCCGGATTGGCTGTTGTGGGATCCCCCCGACCTGCGATATGTTGCTGAAGTCAACAATTCGCCAGCGACGCTGAAATTAGGAGCCACCCATGGCATTAGAGCCCACCCGCGACGACAAGTTCTCCTTCGGGCTCTGGACTGTCGGATACAACGGATCCGACCCGTTCGGCGGACCGACCCGTCCGCACCTCGACGTCGTCGAGGCTGTCGAGAAGCTCGCCGAGGTCGGCGCATACGGCCTCACCTTCCACGATGACGACCTGTTCGCCTTCGGTTCGACCGACGCCGAGCGCCAGACCGAGATCGACCGCCTCAAGCAGGCCCTCTCCGACACCGGCCTCATCGTGCCGATGGTCACCACCAACCTCTTCAGCGCACCGGTCTTCAAGGACGGTGGCTTCACCTCCAACGACCGCAGCGTTCGCCGCTACGCGATGCGCAAGGCCATGCGCCAGCTCGACCTCGGCGCAGAGCTCGGAGCGAAGACCTTCGTCATGTGGGGCGGCCGCGAGGGCGCGGAGTATGACACCGCCAAAGACGTTCGCGGAGCGCTCGAGCGCTACCGCGAGGCCGTGAACATGTTCGCCCAGTACGTCACCGACAAGGGCTACGACATGCGCTTCGCAATCGAGCCCAAGCCGAACGAGCCCCGCGGCGACATCCTGCTGCCGACCCTCGGACACGCCATCGCGTTCATCGAGACCCTCGAGCGCCCCGAGATGTTCGGCGTGAACCCCGAGACCGGCCACGAGCAGATGGCGGGCCTCAACTTCACCGCCGGCATCGCCCAGGCGCTGTACCAGGGCAAGCTGTTCCACATCGACCTCAACGGACAGCGCGGCATCAAGTACGACCAGGACCTCGTGTTCGGCCACGGCGACCTCGCCAACGCCTTCTCGCTCGTCGACCTGCTCGAGAACGGCGGCCCGAACGGCGGCCAGTCCTACGACGGACCGCGTCACTTCGACTACAAGCCGAGCCGCACCGAGGACTTCACCGGCGTGTGGGACTCCGCCCGCGCGAACATCCGCATGTACCTGCTGCTCAAGGAGCGCGCCGCGGCATTCCGCGCCGACCCCGAGGTGCAGGAGGCACTCGCGAACGCCCGCGTCGCCGAGCTGAACGAGCCGACCCTGAACGCCGGCGAGAGCTACGACGACCTGCTCGCCGACCGCTCGGCGTTCGAGGACTTCGACACCGACGCGTACTTCGGCGGCAAGGGCTTCGGCTTCGTTCGCCTGAACCAGCTCGCCATGGAGCACCTGATGGGCGCCCGCTAGCCAGCAGCTGCACCGACCACCCGTCCCACCCCTTCGGTGACCGTCTCCCCTGTCGGAGCTTTCACTATTCAGGAGGGTGTGGGGCGGGTGGTGCTGGTATCGGCCGGTGAAACGCCGAGGCAGCAGCATCCACCCCCTGACTTATGGCCGGGTTCCTGAATCCCGCGCACTCCACACGCCGCGGTTCCTGAATCCTGCACGCTCCACACGTTGCAGAGCCCGCAGTTCCTGAATCCTGCACACCCCACACCCTCCAGTTCCTGAATGATGAAAGGCACCCTGCCGCCATGACGCTCGTCGCCGGCGTGGACAGCTCCACGCAAAGCTGCAAGATCGTAATCCGCGACGCCGACACCGGGCGGGTGGTTCGCACCGGACGCGCCGGCCACCCCACCGGCACCGAGGTCGACCCCGAGGCATGGTGGGTTGCCCTGCATGAGGCGGTGGTGGATGCCGGTGGCCTCTCCGACGTCGCGGCGATCTCGATCGGCGGCCAGCAGCATGGCATGGTCGTGCTCGACGCGGGGGGAGCCGTCATCCGCCCCGCACTGCTCTGGAACGACACGCGATCGGCGCCCGCCGCCGTCGACCTCATCGCCGAGGTCGGTGCGGCCGAGCTGGCCGCGCGTACCGGAACGGTGCCCGTGGCATCCATCACCTCGACCAAGTTGCGCTGGCTGCGCGACGCCGAACCGGAGAACGCCGCCCGCGTGGCCGCCGTCGCCCTCCCGCACGACTGGCTGAGCTGGCGCATCCGCGGTTTCGGTCCCGTGGCCGGGGCTGGAGCCAGCGCCGGAGCTGCAGCCGACGCCGGCCTCGCCGAACTCTTCACCGACCGCTCAGACGCGAGCGGCACCGGTTACTTCAACCCGACCACCGGCGAGTGGGACCGCGAGCTGCTCGTCACCGCCCTCGGCCACGGCGCGACCGAGGCCGAGGTCGTGCTGCCCACCGTGCTCGCCCCTTCGGAGAGCCGCCCGGTCGTCACGCCGAGCGACCTGTTTCCCGCCGGGCTCATCGTGGGCGCGGGCGCCGGCGACAACGCGGGCGCAGCCCTTGGTCTCGACGCGCGCGCCGGCGACGTCGTCATCTCGCTCGGCACCAGCGGCACCGTGTTCGCGGTCACCGAGACGTCGAACCACGACGCCTCCGGCACGGTCGCCGGATTCGCCGACGCCAGCGGGGTATTCCTGCCGCTCGTCGCGACCCTCAACGCGGCCCGCGTGCTCGACTCGATCGCCGGCTTGCTCGGCGTGACCCACGACGAGCTCGGCACCCTGGCCTTGACCGCGGAGCCCGGCTCCGCCGGTGCGGTGCTGCAGCCGTGGTTCGAGGGCGAGCGCACACCCAACAAGCCGGATGCCACGGCCACCCTGTTCGGCCTGACCCTCGCCTCGACGACCCGGCCGAACCTCGCCCGCGCCGCTATCGAGGGCATGCTGTGCGGCCTGGCCGAGGGTCTCGACGCCATCCGCGCCGGGGGAACCGAGGCGCAGCGTCTGCTGCTCGTCGGCGGCGCCGCGCAGAACCCCGCAGTCTCGGCGATCGCCGCGCAGGTGTTCGACGTGCCGGTGGTCGTTCCCGAGCCCGGCGAGTACGTCGCCTCAGGGGCAGCCCGCCAGGCGGCGTGGGCGCTCACCGGCGAGCGCCCGGGCTGGCCGGTCGAGTTCGGCGCCGAACTGCCGAGCGACAACCGTCCGGTGATCCGCGACCAGTACCGCGCCCGGCGCTGAGCTGGCGCTGGTCCCCCTGCGTCAGCCGCCGAACAGCGCCGCGAGCCAGGCCAGCCTGGCCCGCTGGTGGTGCTCCTGCCCGCCCTCGTGCTCATTGAAGGGGTACACCTCGATGCTCTTCTCCCCCGCCCATGCGTTGTAGGCGGCGAATACGGTCGACGGGGCGCACGTCCGGTCCATTAGCGCGACCGAGAACAGCGTGGGGATGGTGGCAGCCCGTGCGAGTGTTGCCCCGTCGAAGTAGCTCAGGGTCTCGTACACCCGCTCGACGTCGGTGCGGTGCCGCTGCAGGTAGCGCACCACGTCGTGGTATGGGTCGTTGTCGGTCAGCGTGATGGCCCGCTCGAAGTGGCACAGGAACGGCACGTCGACCGCTGCCCCGAGCAGCGCGGGTGCGGCGGGCGACGTACTGGCCGCAGCATCCATCGCCGAGAGGGCGGATGCCGCGATCGCGATGCCACCGCCCTGGCTGATGCCCGTGACCGCGACGCGTCCAGGGTCGACGAACCGGCTGGTGCGGGCCGCCTCGATGGCGCGCACGGCGTCGACGTAGACGCGGCGGCAGTAATAGGTATCGGGATCGAGGATGCCGCGGGTGATCGGCCCGGTCGATCCACCGGCGCCGGCCCCGGCGTCGGGATCCGGGGTGTCTCCGGCCGACCATCCGGTGCCCTGCCCCCGGGTGTCCATGATGACGTGCGCCCAGCCGGCGAGGGCGTATTCGACGTGCTGGTGGGCGAGGCCCCGCCCTCCGCCGTAGCCGATGAACTCGACGACGGTGGGGAGCGGGCCGGTGGCGCCGGCCGGAACGTGCAGCCAGCCGCGGATGCGATGTCCCCCGAAACCGGAGAAGGTCACGTCATAGCTGTCGACGAGCGCGTACCCGGTGTCGACGGGTTCGAACACCGCGTCGAGGTCGTGGGCGCGGCTCTCGCCGAGGGTGCGGATCCAGAATTCGTCGAGGTCGGCCGGCACGGTGATGTCGGGTCGGTACTCGCGCAGCTGGGCGATGGGCAGGTCGAAGAGGGCCACGGTGATCTCCCGGTGATGATGGCAGCAGGGTCCTGAGCCTATGTCGCGTGTGCCGCCCACAGCGCGAACCGGCCCCCGACGCTCCGCGGCGTGCTCTCGGGGAGCACTGCCGGGGAGGTCGGGGGCCGGTCGGGTGATGCGGCGGCGCGCGGTGCCTACTTGCGGGCGTTGGCCGAACGACGCTTGTTGAAGACGTCGAAGGCGACGGCGAGCAGCAGCACCATTCCCTTGATGAACTGCTGGTAGTCGATGCCGACGCCGAGCAGCGACATACCGTTGTTCAGCACGCCCATGATGAGGCCACCGGTGATGGCCCCGATGACGGTTCCCACTCCACCGGTGACGGCGGCGCCACCGATGAACGATGCCGCGATGGCGTCGAGCTCGAAGAGGTCACCCGCGCCGGGGCCCGCCGAGTTGAGGCGGCCGGTGAAGACGAGGCCGGCCAGCGCGGCGAGGGTACCCATGTTGACGAACAGGTAGAAGTCGACCCACTTGGTCTTGATTCCCGACAGCTGCGCGGCGTGGAGGTTGCCACCGCGCGCATAGACGTGACGGCCGAAGACGCTGCGGTTCATCACCGTCGTGTACACGAGGATCAGCACGGCGAGCACGATCAGCACGATCGGCGTTCCGCGCGATCCGGGGGCGACGCCCAGGAGGTAGGTGATTCCGATGATGAGGGCGGAGATGAAGACCAGCTTGGTCACGAACCACGCGGTGGGCTCGGTCTCGAGGCCCGCCTTGACCCTGGCCATGCGGCCACGGAACTGCTGGGCGACGAAGAACACGAGGGCGAGGGCGCCGAGGCCCACGGTGATCCATTCCGCCGGCGACGTGGTCGCGGGGAACAGCCCGGGGAAGACGTAGCCGCCACCGAGTTGCCGGTACTCGTTGGGGAACGGCGTGATCTGCCGGTTACCGAGGATGATCTGCGTCAGTCCACGGAAGATCAGCATGCCCGCGAGCGTGACGATGAAGGCGGGGATGCCGACGAAGGCGACCCAGAATCCCTGCCAGGCCCCGACGAGCGCCCCGATGACCAGCGAGCCGATGATGGCGACCCACCACGGGAAGTCGAGCTGGGTGATCATCACGCCGGAGACCGCGCCGACGAAGGCGGCGACCGAACCGACCGAGAGGTCGATGTGGCCGGCGATGATGATCATCACCATGCCGATCGCGAGGATCAGGATGTAGCTGTTCTGCACGATGATGTTCGACACGTTGCCCGCGGTGAGCAGCGCGCCGTTCGTGAGGATCTGGAACAGGACCACGATGGCGATGAGCGCGAGGAAGATACCGATCTGCCTCAGTCGTCCGGCCAGGAAGTCGACCGAATCTTTGATGACGGACATAGTCAGCTTTCCTTCTCTTGTGTCATGAATTGCATGAGGACTTCGGGGGTGGCGTTCTCGATCGGAACCTCACCGGTGATGTGCCCCTCCGACAGCGCATAGATGCGGTCGCAGATGCCGAGCAGCTCCGGCAGCTCGGAGGAGATCACGAGGATCGCCTTTCCGGCCGCGGCGAGCTCGTTGATGATCGTGTAGATCTCGTACTTCGCGCCGACGTCGATACCGCGGGTGGGCTCGTCGAGGATGAGGATGTCGGGGTCGGAGAACATCCACTTCGACAGCACGACCTTCTGCTGGTTGCCGCCGGAGAGCTTTCCGGTGATGGAACCGACCGAGGGGGCCTTGATGTTCATGCTCTTGCGGTAGTCGTTGGCCACGGCGAACTCGCGGTCGCCGTCGACCCACCCGCGCTTGGCGAGCTTGTCGAGCGCGGCGCCGGAGACGTTGCGCTTGATGTCGTCGATGAGGTTGAGGCCGTATTTCTTGCGATCCTCGGTCGCGTAGGCGATGCCGTGCTTGATCGCCTCCGCCACGGACTTGGCCCGCACCTCGGTGCCATTCATGAACAGGCGACCGCTGACGTCGGAGCCGTAGGAGCGGCCGAACACGCTCATGGCGAGTTCGGTGCGGCCGGCGCCCATGAGTCCGGCGAGGCCGACGACCTCGCCCGCGCGAACCGTGAGGTTCGCGGAGTGGATGACGACGCGACCGGTCTCGGTGGGGTGGTGGACCGTCCAGTCCTCGATGCGCATGACCTCGTCGCCGATGCTCGGCGTGCGGTCGGGGTAGCGGTTCTCGAGGTCGCGGCCGACCATGCCCTTGATGATGCGGTTCTCGGAGATCTCGTCGTGCGCGAGGTCGAGGGTCTCGATCGCGCGACCGTCGCGGATGATCGTGACCTTGTCGGCGATCGCCTTGATCTCGTTGAGCTTGTGGCTGATGATGATGCACGCGATGCCCTCGTCGCGGAGGCCGGCGATGAGGCCGAGCAGGTGGGCGGAGTCCTCGTCGTTCAGGGCGGCCGTTGGCTCGTCGAGGATGAGCAGCTTGACCCGCTTCGAGAGTGCCTTCGCGATCTCGACGAGCTGCTGCTTGCCGACGCCGATGTCGGTGACCGGCGTCACGGGGTTGTCGGAGAGCCCGACGCGCTTGAGCAGCTTGGCTGCCTCGGCGTTGGTCTTGTGCCAGTCGATGAAGCCGTTCTTGCTTACCTCGTTGCCGAGGAAGATGTTCTCGGCGATCGACAGGAAGGGGCTCAGTGCGAGCTCCTGGTGGATGATGACGATGCCGCTGTTCTCGCTGTCGCGGATGTCCTTGAACGCGACGGACTGGCCTTCGAAGATGATCTCGCCCTCGTAGGTGCCGTGCGGGTAGACGCCCGAGAGCACCTTCATCAGGGTTGACTTTCCTGCGCCGTTCTCGCCGCAGATGGCGTGCACCTCGGCGGCGCCCACTTCGAGGCTGACGTTCTGCAGCGCCTTGACGCCGGGGAACGTCTTCGTGATGTCCCGCATCTCGAGAATGCTCTCGGTCATTCGTTTCTCGCCTTGCCTTGTCGAATCGTGCAGTGAATCGTGCAGTGCTGGATCAGGCCGAGTGGCCCGGCGCGAATCGATCGCGCCGGGCCACTCTGGGGTGTTACTGGAGGTCTTCGGCGGTGTAGTAGTCCGCGCCGATGAGGACCTCTTCGTAGTTGTCGACCGTGACGATCTCCGACTCGAGCAGGAACGATGGAACGACCTTCTCGCCGTTGTCGTACGTCTCGGTGTCGTTGACCTCCGGCTCCTCGTCGTTCAGCACGGCGTCGACCATCGCGACGGCCTGCTCGCCGAGGAGGCGGGTGTCCTTGAAGATGGTCGAGTACTGCTCGCCGGCGATGATCGAGCGAACGGAGCCGACCTCGGCGTCCTGCCCGGTGATGACCGGAAGGTCAGTGGCGGAGTAGCCACCGCTGGTGAGTGCCGAGATGATGCCGATCGAGAGGCCGTCGTACGGCGACAGGACGCCGTCGATGCGCTCGGAGCCGATGATGGTGAGGATGTTCTCCATGCGCTCCTGGGCGGTCTCGGGGAGCCAGCGGAGGATGGCCGCCTGCTCGAAGCTGAGCTGGCCGCTCGGCACGTTGAGCACACCGGAGTCGAGGTACGGCTGGAGGGTGTCGATGGCGCCGTCCCAGAAGAAGTTGGCGTTGTTGTCGTCGGGGCTACCGGCAAACAGCTCGACGTTGAACGGGCCGGTCTGGCCGGTGTCTTCGCCGCTCTCGTCGAGGATTCCGAGGCCCGTCAGCAGCGAGGTGGCCTGCTGCACGCCGACCTCGTAGTTGTCGAAGGTCGTGTAGTAGTCGACGTTCTCGGTGCCGTTGATGAGGCGGTCGTACGCGATGACGGGGATGCCCTGGTCGGCGGCCTGCTGCAGCACGCTGGTGAGGGTGGTTCCGTCGATCGACGCGATGATGAGTGCGCCTGCACCGGTCGAGATCATGTTCTCGATCTGGGAGACCTGTGTCGGGATGTCGTCGTTGGCGAACTGGAGGTCGACGTTGTAGCCGAGCTCCTCGAGTGCCGCTTCGACGTTGGCGCCGTCGGCGATCCACCGCTCCGACTGCTGCGTCGGCATGGCGACGCCGACCGTGATCTCTTCGGGGCTCGCACCGTCTGCGGCCCCTCCGGTACGGTCTCCGCTGCAGCCGGCGAGCGTGACGGCAAGGATCCCTGCGGCGGCGATGCCGGTCAGGAGTTGCTTCTTCTTCACTGTGTTTCCTTTCGTGGGTTCTCGGAATGTGAGATCAGTGCGGGGCAGGCCGGTTCGCGGATGCCGCGGCGGCGCCTCGACGGCGTGGGGGCGCTAACGGGGCGCGCGAGAGCGCGGGGCCGGTGCGGCGGAGGGAGAGGGTGCGGCGGAGGGAGGAGACGCTGCGGCCCGGGGGCCGGCGAGGGGGAGAGAGTTCACTGCTTGACCTCTTTGTCATGCGTTGCGGGTGTCGATCGGTTCGGGAAGCGGAGGATGCGTAGTTATGTGAACGGTCACATGAACGACCTCATGCTAGCCCCAAAGAAGGATGATCTGTCAACCCGCGTGATGTCGCGTGCATAACGGTCGCGTCACGACGGCCGTCACCGGGTGGCCGGGCACCCGCGTCAGTCGGGCGCGACAGCAGGGCGCTTGTCCCCCACCTGCGTCGTCGACGCACGCACGATCAAGGTCGCTTCGGCGTCGGTCTCGTGGGGGGCGCTCTCGCCGCGCAACGCAGCGAGCACCGCTGCCATCAGCTTCGAGCCGAGCAGTGCGAAATCCTGTCGCACGGTGGTGAGCGCCGGGCGCAGGAACGCCGCCTCCGGGATGTCGTCGAAGCCGACGATGCTGACATCGCCCGGCACGTCGATGCCCGCCGATGCCAGGGCACCGATGATGCCGACGCCCATCTGGTCGTTGGCGGCGAAGATCGCCGTCGGCCCGCCGCCCGCCTTGACGGAACCCGAGGCCACGAGCTCCCGGCCGATGGCGTATCCGCTCGCCGGTGACCAGTCGCCAGCCACGGGATCGTGGGCGGGGAGGCCGGCGGCGGCGAGCTCGTCACGCCACCCCCGCTCGCGCTCCGTGGCATCCAACGACCATCGCGGTCCCGCGACGTGCAGCACGCGGGTGTGGCCGAGCTCGATGAGGTGCCGGGTCGCGGCCCTGGCACCCGCGTACTGGGCGATCGCGACGCTGTGGAACCCCGCGCGGTGGCTGCTCTCGGCCGCGACCAGCGGCACCGAGATGCGCAGCCCGGCGATGGCCTCGAACACGACCTCGTCGGCGACCACGAGCACGAGCGCCTCGACGTCCTGCGCGAGCAGTGAGTCGATGGCGCCCACCATCGATTCCCGGTCGATCGTCGACATCGTCGCGATGCTGACCTGGTAGCCGGCCAGGCGGGCCGCATCGTTGAACGCGAGCATCGTCGACCCCGGCCCGTACAGCGGGCCGCCGGTCATCAGCAGGCCGAGCACGCGCGACCGGCGCGATGCGAGCGCACGAGCCGCGGCGCTCGGCCGGTAGTTGAGCTCGCGGATGGCCGCCTCCACCCGCCCACGGGTGGAGGCGCGCACCTTGTCGCCGTCGTTGAGCACGCGGGACACCGTCTGGTGCGACACCCCCGCGAGCTTCGCGACGTCGCTGATGTTGGCGGCCACGCGGGCCCGCTACAGCCCTCTGGCGAGGCGGTAGTAGGCCTGGTTCCACTTCAGTTCGCGGGCGAACGAGCGCAGCGTGGTCGAGGCATCGATCACGACGAGCTCGTTGCGGGCGATCTCGGCGAAGTCCTCGAACACCTCGATGCCGACGGCCGTGCTCATCACCGTGTGGTGCGCGGCACCCGCAGTGAGCCAGGCGGCAGCACTCGTGGCGAAGTCGGGCTCCGGCTTCCAGAGGGCGCGCGCGACGGGCAGCTTGGGCAGTGGATGCGGCAGCTCGACGACTTCGACGACGTTCGCGACCAGGCGAAAACGATCGCGCATGTCGGAGAGCGCGACGACGACGGCGGGTCCGGCATCGGTATCGAAGACGAGGCGGACCGGGTCTTCGCGTCCCCCGATTCCGAGCGGGTGGATCTCGAGGCGCGGCTTCGAGGTAGTCAGCGACGGGCACACCTCGAGCATGTGTGCGCCGAGGATCAGTTCTTCTCCGGCCGTCATGTCGTAGGTGTAGTCCTCCATCAGGGAGGCGCCGCCTGGCAGGCCGGAGCCCATCACCTTGGCGGCGCGCACGAGGACGGCCGTCTTCCAGTCGCCCTCCGCGCCGAAGCCGTAGCCGTCGGCCATCAGTCGCTGCACGGCGAGGCCGGGCAGCTGGCGCAGGCCGCCGAGGTCTTCGAAGCTCGTGGTGAACGCGCTGAACCCGCCCGCCTCGAGGAACGAGCGCAGGCCGAGCTCGATCCGGGCCCCGTAGCGCAGGGAGTCGTGGCGGTCGCCGCCCGCCCCCACCCCCGGCACGGCCCCGTCGAGCTGCTCGGACTCGGCGGCGAGGGCGGCGCCCTCGGCGTCGGCGGCGGCGCCCACCCCCGCGACCCG
>NZ_JAALGE010000027.1 GCF_011057645.1 Marisediminicola senii
CATGACTTAGGTCGAGAGGCTCCCAGCTAGACTACTGGGTTGATAGGCGGGATGTGGAAGCGAGGACTAAAGACTCGTGAAGCTGACCCGTACTAATAAGCCGATAACTTGATAACACCCAAAATTGTGCTGGTATCCAGCACAGGTGCACGCGTCCACTTTGTAGTTCCCGATTTACGGTCGGGAACAAAAACAAACCACTACCCCCACATCACACCCGGCAACGGATGTGGTCACGGGGGGGGAAGCATGTTTGTTGGAACACCCAAACGAGAAATCGAATGATGTTTCGGCGGCCATAGCGAGAGGGAAACGCCCGGTCACATTCCGAACCCGGAAGCTAAGACTCTCAGCGCCGATGGTACTGCAAGGGAGACCTTGTGGGAGAGTAGGACACCGCCGGACTTAACTTAGTAACACCCAGAATGGCCACCCACACAGGGTGGCCATTTTGCGTTAACCCACCACAACCGCAACACTTCACACAGAACTGATGACGGGCAGTCAGTCCAGCATTGTGACCAAGCGCTGCACCGTTGCCCAGTTGCGAGCCGTACCCACGGGGGAGCCGGCGCGAACGCGCAGCAGCTCGCTGGCGAGACGGCTAGTACCCAGTCCGTGCGGTGTGTGGAGATAGAGGAAGCGGCCTCGAACGACTGCGCGGTCGTCCGAGCCTGCGGCGCGAAGCCGCTCCTGGGTGTCGATGACGTCCTGTGTACGCGCGTCGTCGAGGGGGTCGCGATAGAAGACCACGTGCACGCGCCGGGCGTCGAGCTCGGTGGGGAACGGGGTGGTCGCATGCGCCGTGCGGAGGTCGTGCGCCGTCACGACGACGACGGCTATCGCGAAGTCGGTGCGGGCGAGGATGGCATGCTCCAGGGCGTCGGCGATTCGGGTCTCGTCGGGCTCGGAGCATCCAAAGGCCACATTGCCGCTCTGGATATGGGTCGCCACATCGCGGTACCCGAGGGTACTCACGAGCGCCCGCAGGTCGGCCATGGGCAACCGGTTGTGGCCGCCGACGTTGACACCCCGCAGCAGGGCGACATGAGTGCGCATGGGGAGGACTGTACGCGGTGGCGCAGCTGCGTGGCGGGCCGGTCAGTCCACGACGCGGCGCAGGATGGCCATCGAGTTGGGGATGAGGCGTGCGTCACCGTCGGTGTACCCGGGCCTGACCCACATCTGGGTGGCGAACTGCATGATCGCCGTCGTCAGCGTGATGATCATCTCGGCATCGTCGATGGCGTCGGGGTCGTCGTTCACCACGCGTCCGTCGACGGCCATGCGTCGCAGGATGATCGGGATGTAGGCGCGTTCCATCTCGTTGACGTCGCGCATCCTCGCGCTGAGCAGGGCGGGGTCGCTGGCGATGACCAGGCGGCGTTCCCGGAACAGGTCGCGGTCCTGCGACTTCGGCGTGAGCGCCCCCTTCATCAGCTCGACGAAGTCCTCGAGGATGCTCGGCCCCGTGCTGGCCACGAAGGCCGCGACGTTCTCCGCGCTGGCCACGGCGGGGGGCGGGCCCAGAATGGCCCCCTGCTTCGAGCCGAAGTGATTGAAGAAGGTGCGCCGCGAGCACTTGCCGGCCTCGCAGATCATTTCGATCGTCACGTTCTCATAGCCGTGTTGGATCGAGAGGTCGATCGCGGCGCGCTCGATGCGATCGCGCAACGCCCGGGACTCTGCCGTGATGTCGTCGTGGTGCGCCATGGCGGTCACTCCTCGTCGCGAGCATTGGCGGCTGCGCCGAGTGGAGCACCGAAAGTTAAAGATTGGTGGGGTCGGCCCCCCGGCAGACCCCACCCCCGCGATGGTGCTGGCGCCGTCCCCCGACCGCGCCCTGCATCCATCACCTGGTTAATTCCCCACAGCATTCCCTGGCCGCATTGCGTCACAGCTCACCCTCAGTCGCATGACGCGCCAACCCGAATGACGCGTCACTGCGTTCTCGCCCGTAGTCTCACCGCGAGCGGAGAGGAGTCAGGTGCTCAGTGGTTCTGCACCCGGTGCATGCACCCGGTGCATCACCTACTATTCGTCATCCGTAGAGGGAATACAGTCGCATTTTAGGAGGACATTCGGGGTACATTTTGAGACCGTATCGGCATACATGATCGGCGAGCGTGTGGTGGCGTGATGCGCCCGAAGTACGAGGCGGCGAGGCGCGAGGCGGCGAGGCGCGAGGCGGCGAGGCGCGAGGCGGCGAGGCGCGAGGCGAAGCGCGGCGCGATGAGGTGTGAAGCGCGCGGGCGTCAGTTCGCGTGCAGTGACCGGGTGAAGAACCCGCGCACGACGGCGACGGACGCGACGACGCCCCACACGGGCAGCCAGAGACCCAGGGTCATGATCGCCATCACGAGGTGGAGCCCGTTGTTCGGTCCTGTCGGCCAGACCACGGGCCGGGGCTGCATGTCGGGGTCGAGGTCGGGGTCGAGGTCAACGCCGGACGCCCGCTCCGGATCAATAGCGGGAACGAGTCGCAGGATGGGCGCGTAGTAGTCGGTCCAGTCGCGACCGTCGAACCAGCGCCTCGTCGTGTCATCGATCTCGTACCAGCCGGCCGGAGCCGTCGCGACGACGAACAAGCCGTCTGTCGGCGCCACCAATTGCGTTACGCGTGCCTCGGACATCGCTGCCCCCCAATCCCCCGATTTAGCTTCAGGGTAGGCGTAATGACGCCCGATACACCAGTCCCTCGAGCGAGTGCCCCCCGTTTCGGGGTGGTGGGAATCGACATCGGCGCGACACGCCCGACCTGGCCAACCACTACATCTAGTGGAATGACAGGACTGTAGTTAGGGTTATATAGTGGGTAAGCACGACGCCGGAATGAATGGCTCGTGAATGTGAAGGCTCGGAGAACCACACGCCGCAGCCACATGACGGCCAACGGCCACATGACGGCCAACAGGGCCCCAGACGTGAAGGAGAACATTATGGACAACGACAGCTACGTAGGCGGCTACGAAGTACCCGTCGACCCAATGGATCTTCTGCAGTGCGACAGCTGCCAGTAGGCACGCAGTCAACCTGATGCCGATAGGCATCGGCTGCTAGCCAGATCCACCCGAAGCCCGAGTGACCATGAGGTCGCTCGGGCTTTGTCATGCGCGAACGGTGTCGGGGCCTTGCGTGGCTAGGCTTGACGGTGTGCCAGTAAATCCCGACCTCCAGGGCCGCGTATTCGCCCCCGTTCCCCCATACCTGGTGGGGAGGGAGAAGATCCGCGAGTTCGCCACGGCCGTTCAGGCCATCGCGCCCGTGCACTTCGACCCCGCCATCGCGGTCGCCGCCGGCTACCCCGACGTCGTCGCGCCGCCGACCTTTCCCGTCGTCGTGCAGGAGGCCACCCTCGCGCAACTGCTCGCGGAACCCGATGCCGGCATCGACTTCTCGCGGGTCGTGCACGGCGAGCAACGCTTCGCCTACACCCGGCCCGTCGTGGCCGGCGATGAACTCACCGCGACGTTGACGGTGACCAGCATCAAGACCCTCGGCGGCAATGCCATGGTCACCGCCGAATCCGCGATGACCGCGGCCGACGGCAGCCACGTCGTGACCGCGACCTCCACCCTCGTCGTGCGAGGCGACTCGTGACCGGCGCGGATGCCGGGCAGGCGGGTTCGCTGCCCGCGACGGGCGATGTGGTGGCCGAAGCGACCTATCACCTGACGCGCGACTCCTTGGTGAGGTATGCCGGGGCGTCGGGTGACTTCAACCCCATCCACTACCGCGATGACGTCGCCGAGGGGGTCGGGTTGCCCGGGGTGCTCGCGCACGGCATGCTTACCATGGGTACCGCCATCCAGCCGGTCATGGAGTGGCTGGGCACCCGCGGTCGCGTCGTCGAGTACGGGGTGCGATTCACCCGTCCCGTCGTGGTGCACCCCGTCGATGGAGCCTCGATCACGGTGACGGCGACGGTGGGAAAAGTGGATGCCGCGGCATCCGAGGTCCGCATCGACCTCACGGTCTCGAGCGGTGGATCCACGGTGCTGGGCAAGGCGCAGGTGCGCGTCGCCCTCGATTCATGACTCACGCTGACACCCTTTCGGGGTACACCACCCTCCGCGTCGGCGGAACCGCACGCGAGCTGCTCGCCCCGGGCACGCGTGCCGAGCTGATCGACGTCGCGCGCGAGGTCTGGGCCTCGGGCGAGGAGTGGCTCGCGCTCGGCGGTGGCTCGAACGTGCTCATCGGCGACGACGGTTTCGACGGCACCGTCATCCGGACCACGACCCGCGGTATCGACGAGGTGGGGCGCGACGGCGACACCGTAACCCTGCGCGTGCAGGCGGGAGAACCGTGGGACGAGATGGTCGCGCACACCGTGCGGGCCGGACTCGCCGGAATGGAAGCCCTGTCGGGCATTCCGGGATCGTGCGGTGCGTCGCCGATCCAGAACATCGGCGCGTACGGTGCCGAGCTCTCCGACAGCCTGGTGTCGATCGAGTTCCTCGACTACCTGAGCGGCGAACTCGAGACCATCCCGGCCGACCGGCTCGGCCTCGGCTACCGCACGTCGTCGCTCAAGCGCGGGCGCCGCGGCATCGTGATCTCGATCGATATTGCCCTGACCGATGACGGCGCGCTCAGCCGCCCCGTCGCCTACGACCAGCTGGCGTCGGCGCTCGGCGTATCGCTGGGCGACCGGGTGCCGGTGCAATCCGTGCGCGACACGGTGTTGTCGCTCCGGTCGTCGAAGGGCATGGTGCTGGATGCCGCCGACCCCGACTCGGTGAGCGCCGGATCGTTCTTCACCAACCCGATCGTCACCGAGAGTTTCGCCAGGACCCTGCCGTGGGACGCCCCGCGCTGGCCGTCGGACGACGACACCGTCAAGGTCTCTGCGGCCTGGCTGATCGAGCGGGCGGGTATCCGACGCGGCTTCGCCCTGCCCGGCTCCGGCGCCGGCATCTCGAACAAGCACACCCTCGCGATCATCAATCGGGGGAGCGCCACCGCCTCGGACGTCGCGGAGCTCGCGCGGTTCATCATGGAGCGCGTGCGCAATGAGTTCGGGGTCTCGCTGCAGCCGGAGCCGGTGTACGTCGGCATCGACCGGTAGCGGGGGCTTCGGCCGGCGGATCCGGTCGTGAGAGCCGGTCCGGGGAGTCGTTCGGGCGAGCCGGTCAGGCGTCCTTGCGGATCCAGCGGAAGGTGAGCCTCGTGAGCACCAGGCCGACCACCAGCCACAGGCCGGTGACGATGGCGATGCCGGCGTGGTCCCAGCTGCCGCCCTGCTCGAGTGCCTCGAACGACTGCGGGAGGAAGACCGAGCGCATGCCCTGCGCGAGCCACTTGAGTGGGAAGACGCTGGCGACGGTCTGCAGCCAATCCGGCAGCTGGGTGAAGGCCAGGTAGACACCCGAGATGAACTGCAGCACGAGCGTGATGGGGATGATCACGGCGGTGGCGCTCTTGCCGGTGCGGGGCAGTCGTGACAGGGCGATGCCGAGGATCGCGCACGTGGTGACGCCGAGCACGAACACCCAGGCGAACGTCACCCACAGCGCGGGGTCGGTGGGCAACGGAACCGAGAACACCGTTGCGGCGACCAGCAGCAGGAGCGCGGACTGCAGGGTGCCCGTCACGAACACCTGGCCGATCTTGCCGATGAAGTAGCTGATCACCGGCAGGGGCGTTCCGGCGAGGCGCTTGAGGGTACCGTCACTGCGTTCGATCGCGATGTCGATCGACATGTTCTGCAGGCCGCTGAGCAGGATGCCGGCGGCGAGCATCCCAGGCAGGTAGTACTGCGCCGCGTTCACCTCGGTACCGTCTGGCGTGACGGCGAAGCTGCCTTCGCTGAACGCGACCGAGAAGATGGTGAGGATGACGACCGGGAACAGGAAGGTGAAGAACACCGAGTCGCCCTGCCGAAAGTAGCTGCGCACCTCGTAGGCGACGCGGCTCGCGCCGAGCGTGAGGGTGCGGCCGGGGGCGAGGGTTCGGGACGGGGCCCGGGTGGTCGTCATGACGCGGCACTCCTGGTCACCGGCGCCGCGGCATCCACCCTCGCCTGGCCGTTCTCGCGGGGGGAGCGACCCTGCTCGAGCGCGGCCAGCATGCCGAGGTAGACGTGCTCGAGGCTGGGGCGGGTGATCTCGATGCCCTCGGGTTCGATGCCGCCGCCTGCCTCGACGATACGGGCGACCTCGATGGCGGGGGTCGCGGTGCGCACCTCGTGCGTGGTGTTTCCGGTGCGCCACCGCACGATGGGCACTCGCGCGTCGGCACCGCCGATCTCGTCGACACCGCCGATGTCTATGAGCCTGCCGTCGGCGATGACCCCCACCCGGTCGCTCAGTTGCGCCGCCTCGTCGAGGTAGTGGGTCGTGAGCAGGATGCTGGTGCCCTCGTCGCGGAACGACCGGATGAGGTGCCAGAAATCCCGGCGGGCCTCGGGGTCGAAGCCCGTGGTCGGTTCGTCGAGAAACAGGAGCTCGGGCCGGCCGACGATGCCGAGCGCCACGTCGACGCGCCTGCGCTGGCCGCCGGAGAGCTTGCGAACCAGGCTGCCCGCCTGCTTCTCGAGGCCGACGGCGGCGATCACCTCGTCGACGTCGCGCGGGTGGGGGTAGAAGCCCGCGAAGTGGCGCAGCTGTTCGCGCACGGTGGCGCTGCCGCTCTCGCCGGTGCCCTGGAGCACGATGCCGAGCCTGGCCTTCCAGTCGAGTCCGCCGCGCTGCGGGTCCTGGCCGAGAACCGTCGCCTCACCGCTGGTGCGATCCCGGTACCCCTCGAGGATCTCGATGGTGGTGGACTTGCCAGCCCCATTCGGGCCGAGCAGGGAGAACACCTCGCCCCGCTCGATGTCGAAGCTCACGCCGTCGAGGGCGACGGCGGGCCCGTAGCTCTTGCGGAGGTCGCGCACGCTGACGACGGGATCGGATGCAGTCATGGCTCCATGCTGGCGGCAGGAGCGCCCGGCCACAACCGCGGCCGGGCGCCCGGTGGCGCGTGCGCGTCAGTAGTCGGATTCGCGCCGCCGCGCCGCCCGCACGACTGCCCCGATCGCACCGGCGACCACGAGGAGGGCACCGAATCCGACCACGGCCCAGACCGTGACCTCGGCGGTGATGAACTCGGGGTCGATGGTGCTGACGGTGAACGCGAGGGCGGCGACGATCAGCAGGATGATCCCCCACACGATAGTGGTGGCACGGGGGCGGAGGGGCTCCGGTGTACGGTCAGCGGTGCCCATGGTGCTGGCGCTGGTGGTGCTGGTGTTGGTGCTGCTGTTGCCCAGGCGCTCGCTGCTGCTGCGGTCGCTGCTGTTGCTGCTGCCGCCGCGGTCGGTGGTGCCGTATGAAGTGGTGTCGTTATCAGTCATTGCCGTTTCCTTCGGTCTGGTTGGCCCTGATCACGCGCACCTCGCCCGCGCCGAGCACGACGGTCAGGTCGATCGATCGCGTGGCCGCCGTCCAGTCGTCGTCACCGCCTACGGGGTAGCGCTCGGAAAGCCGGCGGAGAACGCCGTCATTGTCGACCCCGAAGCGCTGCCCGGTGTCGCTCTGGATGGACCCGGCGCCCACGGTGGCCTCGACGGTCGCGTATTCGTCGGCGGGGAGGATGACCGTGAGGTCGCCCGCGCCCATGACCATGCTCACGTCTGCCGGGTTGTTGCGTGGGTCGTCGACGCTGCCGCCGGCGTCGTAGAACTCGCGCAGGTCGAGGGTCACGTCTCCGACCCCGATCACGAACCCGTTGGGGTTCTGCGACGCGTCGGCCGTGGAGTAGGCCGGGGTGTAGGTGATCTGCCCCGCCCAGTCGAAGCGGGGATCCTGCGGGGAGAGTCCCGCGACGAGCAGGGGGACCAGCAGCACGATCGCGACACCGGATGCGCCGCCGGAACGTTTGCCGAGCACGCCGTTGACGATGATGCCGGCGGCCAGCACGCCCAGGGTGACACTGAGGCCGGTGAATACGACGGGGGCGTCGTACCGACCGTCGCCCAGGGCCAGCACCGTGAGGCCGCCTGCCACGAGTGCCAGGCCGATCACGACGAACGAGTAAAGCGGGTTCGACCTGGTGCGGGCGCGCTCTGCGCGGTCTGCGGCGGCGCGGGCGAGGCGTTCAGCCCGGGCCCTCGCCTGGGCTGCCTGTGCGGCCGCGTGTCGATCGGCCTGCTGCTGGCGCTTGAACGCGGCGTTCTGCGCGGTGAACAGTGCCTGCTGCTCGCGCCACGCCGCGAACTCCTCGGCGGAGGCGTCACGGGCCGGGGCGGGTGGCGCTGTCGGCGGAGTCGGACCGGTCGGCGCGGTCGGCGCGGTCGGACCGGTCGCTGCATACGGTGCAGGCTGATCAGCCGACGAGGTCGGGGCCCCGAAGGCCATCGGCGTCGTCGCGTTCTGCGCGGCATCGGCGGCCGTCGTGGCGGGATATCCGGAGAGGGGCACGGTGGCCGCGGCATCCACCCCATACCCGGGTGAATACGACGCGGGATACGGGGTCGTGTATGCCGCGGTGGCCGGAGCGTCGGACGCTGAACCGTAGGGGGTATCGCGGGGAGGGGTGGGGGCGCCGAACGGCGGGTCGGTGGGGCTGCCGGAGCGCCTGGCCACCCAGACGACGAAGACCACGATGGCGGCGAGGACGATGATCGTCCAGATCGCGCGGCCGACGGAATCTCCCCAGTACGGGTCGCCCTGCCAGTCGGAGCCGAGCGACCAGAATCCCTGCGCCACCGGCAGCATCGACAGCAGCACGAGCGCGCCGATGCCGGCGATCGGCGATTCGATGCGGCCGCGGATGAGCTGCTCGAGCTGGATCTTGCCCGTGCCGTCTGGCAGGAGTAGCCACGCCGCGGCGTACAGCAGCAGCGCGGGCCCGCCGAGCACGGCGAGCACGACCACGATTCCGCGCACGATGATCGGGTCGATACCGAGCCGCTCGGCGATGCCCGCGCACACGCCGCCGAGCCAGCCGGGGCGGCGGGGCAGGTCGATGTCGCGCAGCCATTCGAAGAACCGGTTGGAGCCGGGGGGTGGGGTGGGGCCCGTGCCGCCTGCGGTCGTGCCGCCGGGGCCGCTCGTGCTGCCTGCGGTGCTCGTGCTGCCTGCGGTGCCGGGGGTGCCGGGGGGCGGGGTGTCTGTGCCGTCGCCGGGTGATTCAGTAACCATGACTCGATGATGGCCTCGGCAGGCGCGTCGGGGCGATGGGGGATGACCCCGATTGCACCCTGATCTTCACCCTGACCGGTGCGATCTCACCGTCGCCCTCTGCTTGGATCGAGTGGTGACGACACCGCGAACCAGGCCGCCCCTCGTGCGCCCGCGCCACGTCGTCGTCGGCGGGGTCAGTGAAGCGCTGGCCGTTCACCTCGGGTGGTCGACGCGAGTGGTGCGACTGGTGATAATCGCGCTCGCCGTCGCGGGGGGCGGGGGCGTGCTGCTCTACCTGTGGCTGTGGGCGTTCGTTCCCCTCGAGGAGCAGGGCGCCGATGCCGTGGCCCCGGATCCGTCGATGGTGGATGCCGCTGCCGTGCGCCGCCGCGCCCCGGTCGCCGCGCTGCTCGTGGCCGTCGCCGCCGTATCGGCCGCGATCGCGTTCGGCTCCCTCGCCACCGCGGAGGGCACCGCATCGCTGGCCCTCCTCGGCGTCACCGCGGCCGGCGGCCTCGCCGTCGCGTGGAGCCTGTACTTCGACCGGCACGACCCCGGGCGCTCGCCGCGGTACGGCACCGGCATTCGCATCGCCGCGGGCGCGCTGCTGTTCGTCGCCGGGGCGGTCGCCCTCGCGAGCCGCCCGAGCGCGGTCAATGCCGTCATCGGGGTGGGGCTGGTCGTGCTCGCGGTGGCCGTGGTCGTCGCGCCGCGCGTCGTGACCCTGTGGACCGAGCTCATGCGCGAGCGTTCCGCCAGGGTGCGCGAGGAGCAGCGGGCCGAGATCGCGGCGCACCTGCACGACTCGGTGCTGCAGACCCTCGCGCTGATCCAGAACCGGGCGGGCGCCTCGAGCGAGGTGGCCCGCATCGCGAGGGCGCAGGAACGCGAACTGCGGGACTGGCTGTTCGCGGCCGACGAGCCGGTCGCAGCCGACCTCGCCACCGAGCTGCGCCGGGTCGCGGCATCCATCGAACTGGATTTCGCCGCGCGCATCGACGTGGTCTCGGCCGGCGTGCCGGACGGGCTGGCATCGGCGGGAACCGCATCGGCGCCCCTGCTCGCGGCGGCCAGGGAGGCCATGCTGAACGCCGCCAGGCACGCCGGCGGAGACGTGTCGGTGTATATCGAGTCACTGCCCGCATCGACCGACGTGTTCGTGCGCGACCGCGGGCCGGGCGTCGACCTCCGCGCACTGCCGGCCGACCGGCTCGGCATCCGCGAATCGATCGTGGGGCGGATGATGCGCGCCGGGGGCACGGCGACCGTGCGACCGGGTGCCGGCGGGGTGGGGACCGAAGTACATTTGCGGTTGGAGGTAGACCGTGATTGAGGTGCTGATCGTCGACGACCATTCGATCTTTCGGTCGGGGCTGCGCAGCGACCTCGACGCGTCGCTCTCGGTGGTCGCCGAGGCGGCATCCGTCGACGAAGCGGTCGAGCTGATCGCCCAGCACCGGCCACGCGTGGTGCTGCTCGACGTGCACCTGCCGGGTGGCGCGGGAGGCGGGGGTGCCGAAGTCATCCGACGCTCCAGCGCGCTGCTGGGTGAGGTGACCTTCCTCGCGCTGAGCGTCTCGGACTCGGCGGAAGACGTCGTCGGGGTGATCAGGGCGGGCGCCCGCGGGTACATCACCAAGGGCAGCTCCGGCGCGGAGGTCTCGCGGGCCGTCGCCGCGGTGGCCGGTGGCGACGCGGTGTTCTCGCCGCGACTGGCCGGGTTCGTGCTCGACGCGTTCGGCGCGGTCGCGGGGGAGCAGGCCGAGACCAGCGACGAGCTCGACCGACTGTCGGCCCGCGAGCGCGAGGTGATGCGCCTCATCGCCCGCGGCTACTCCTACCGCGAGGTCGCCACCGAGCTGTTCATCTCGGTCAAGACCGTGGAGAGCCACGTCTCGGCCGTGCTGCGCAAGCTGCAGCTGTCGTCACGCCACGAACTCACGGCGTGGGCGCTGGAGCGCAAGCTTCTCTGAGGGTCGTCAGCCCCAGACCGTGCTGACGAGCGAGCCGAGCAGGTTGTCGGTCGGAAAGTTCGCTTGCCAGACGGTGATGACCACCGAATCGCGCAGGAACACGGTGTCGCCGACCTCGACCGGGTACTGCTCGTCCTGCCGTACCCGCTGGCAGCGCTCGCCGCCCTCGACCGACGTGCACTCGAAACCGTCCGCGGGAAGCGACGCCAGGTACAGGGCCGCGATCGCCGGGTCGACCGTGGCCATCTCGACGGTGAGGCCGGAGATGTCGGCTCCCGGGTCGCGCCAGATGCAGCGCAGCTGGGTCTGGCTCGCGATGACCTGCCCGGGGGTCGCGCCCTCGGCCGGCGCGACGGGGTCGACCCGCCCCGTCGGGGTGAAGTACTCCCCGCCCTCCTCGCCGACGACCCCCGGGTCATTGAGCGGGGTGCCCTCGAACGTCGATGCGTAGGTCTGCGGGTCGACGATCGTCTCGCACGCCTCGGGAATGACCGGGGTGGATGCCGCGGCGTCCGGCGACGCGGAGGGCGACGGTGACGCCGAGCCGTCGGTCGACTCCCCTGGCGACGCGGACGACCCGCCGGTCGACGATGCCGACGGTGTCGGCGACCCCGAACCACCGGTGGCGCACCCGGTCAGCACGAGGAGCGAGACGAGTACTGCTGCTGACCGCCGGACGCGCTGCTGCATAGTCATCTCTCTACGCGAAGAGTCGCTGCAGTCGCTGCACGCCCTCGAGGAGCGCGTCGTCGCCCAGCGCATACGACAGCCGCACGTAGCCGCTCGGGCCGAACGCCTCGCCGGGCACCACCGCGACCTCGGCCTGCTCGAGGATCAGGTCGGCGAGCTCGAGGGAGGTGGTGGGGGTGACCCCGCCCCACTCGCGGTTCAGCAGCCCGGTGACATCGGGATAGACGTAGAAGGCGCCCTCGGGAGTGGGGCACACCAGGCCGTCGATCTTGCTCAGCTCGCGAACGATGGTCGTGCGTCGCCGGTCGAAGGCGAGGCGCATCTCCTCGACGGTATCCTGCGGCCCGGTCAGCGCGGCGATCGCGGCACGCTGCGAGATGTTCGACACGTTCGACGACAGGTGCGACTGCAGGTTCGACGCGGCCTTCGTGACGTCGGCGGGGGCGACCATCCAGCCGAGGCGCCAGCCGGTCATGGCGTAGGTCTTCGCGACACCGTTCACCAGGATGGTGGTGTCGGCGAGGGCGGGAACCGCCTCGACGATCGAGATCGCGCGGGCGCCGTCGTAGACGAGGTTCTGGTAGATCTCGTCGGCAACGACCCAGATACCGTGCTCGAGTGCCCATTCGCCGATCGCGCGGGTCTCGTCCGGCGTGTACACCGAACCGGTCGGGTTCGACGGCGACACGAAGAGCAGCACCTTGGTGCGGGGCGTGCGGGCGGCTTCGAGCTGCTCGACCGTGACCCGGTAGTCCTGGTCGGCCCCGGCGAAGACCTCGACGGGGATGCCGCCAGCGAGGCGCACCACCTCGGGATACGTGGTCCAGTACGGGGCGGGCATCAATACCTCGTCACCGTCGTCGACGATGGCCGCGAATGCCTCGTATACCGCCTGCTTGCCACCGTTGGTCACGATGACCTGGCTCGCGGGAACGGTGAGGCCGCTGTCGCGGCGGGTCTTCTCCGCGATCGCCTCCCGTAGCTCGGGGAGGCCGGCAGCGGCGGTGTAGCGGTGGTTGCGCGGGTCGAGCACTGCGGCGGACGCGGCCTCGACGATGTTCGGTGGCGTCGGGAAGTCGGGCTCGCCCGCGGCGAAGCTGATCACGGGCCGTCCGGCGGCCTGCAGGGCCTTGGCCTTCGAATCGACCTTCAGGGTCGCGGATTCGGCGATCGCGGCGATGCGACGGGAGATACGGGGCAGGGGGGCCGCGGGGGCCTGGGGCGAAGAGGTGTCCACCCTGCCAGAGTACCGACCCGCACCTGCGCTCGGAGGGTGCTGGCTTTACAGCCCAATCGGGGTGACCTAGACTGACTCCCGGTAGTGCAAATCTGCCATGCTTTTGTGTGCCCATTTTTGTGGCCGACATTCGTGACTGCCCCATCGTCACATGCATGGTGGTCTCGCTCCGAAGGGCGGTGGCTCAATTGGTAGAGCAGCGGTCTCCAAAACCGCAGGTTGCAGGTTCAAGTCCTGTCCGCCCTGCAGCTCGGTTCATGCGACAGAGCAGTGTTCAGGTCGCATGGAAACAAATAGAGGCCGGTCGGTGCAGGTAGCCGGCCGGCTGAAGTGTGGAAGGCAGTGAGCGTGGCGAAGAACGTAATCGACGAACCCAGCGAGGACATCGTCGCCAACTCCCGTCTCGACCGGGCCGGACGTCGCGGCCCCTTCGGCCGGATCGGACTGTTCCTCAAGCAGGTCGTAAACGAACTCAAGAAGGTCGTCACCCCGACCCGCAAGGAACTGTTCAGCTACACCGGTGTCGTGCTCGCGTTCGTCGTGATCATGATGGCGCTGGTATCGGGCTTCGACTTCGTGTTCGGTCTCGCCGTCGGTTATGTATTCGGCGACGGGCCCACCACCACCTAGGCACCGGGAGCCCGCCGCGGACGATCGTGTGGCACGACCTGCGCCGCACGACGAGCGCGGAGCCGCAGCACGACGCGGCCAGAACTACGACCAGGTCCCCGTATGGCGGCAATGCCGCGGGCGAGACCAGAACTCAACGAATGGAATGGAACTCAGTGGCTGACACACACCGCGATGACATCGACCTCGCGACTGCGGCAGAGCAGTCCTCCGAGGATGACGAAGCGCAGGAGGGCAACGAGCTCGCCGGAGACGAATCGTCCGTCGAGCCCGCCGAGCAGCTCGCGATCCACGTGGACGGCGAGGGTGACCCCGACATCGAGTCTGACCTGAACGCCGCGCTCGACGCCGTCGCTACCGCCGTCGACCCCGAGGCCGACGCCATCGTGGACGACGCACTCGAGGTCGGCTCCCTCGACGAGGCCGACGCATCCGTCGCCGCCACCGACGACGAAGCAGACATCGAGGCCGAAGAAGAGGCCCTCGAGGAGCCCGAAATCGCCCCGTACACCGGCGAAGAGCCCGACGCGGGCGACGAGGTCGTCGACCCCGCCGCCGACGATGCCGGCGCCGAGCCCGCCGAGGTCGACCCGTACGAGGCATTCCGCAAGGAGCTCAAGGCGAAGCCCGGCAAGTGGTACGTCATCCACTCCTACGCGGGCTTCGAGAAGCGCGTCAAGCAGAACATCGAGAACCGCAAGGTCAGCATGGCGATGGAGGACTACGTCTTCCAGGTCGAGGTGCCGATGGAAGACGTCGTCGAGATCAAGAACGGCCAGCGCAAGCTCGTCAACCGCGTGCGCATCCCCGGATACGTGCTCGTGCTCATGGACCTCAATGAGGACTCCTGGTCGGTCGTTCGCCACACCCCCGGCGTCACCGGATTCGTCGGCAACAGCCACAACCCGACCGCGCTGCGCTTCGAAGAGGCGTTCTCGATGCTGAAGAGCCTCGTGCAGATCGTCGAAGCACCGGTCAAGGCCGGCGCCAAGGGCGGCAAGACCACCGCGCGCTCCATCCCGCAGGAAGTCGACTTCGAGGTCGGCGAGACCATCACCATCAAGGAAGGGTCGTTCGCGGGCCTGCCTGGATCGATCAGCGAGATCAAGCCGGAGAGTGGCAAGCTCACCGTGCTCGTATCGCTGTTCGAGCGTGAGACCCCGGTCGAGCTCAGCTTCGACCAGGTCACCAAGCTGTAGGCAAATGGTCCGCCCTCCGGGCGGCACCGTCGGCGCAGCGACACCGCGCCCCACAAACCACCGCGACCGGATCTGCCGGCATCGCGGGAGATCAGCCGGACTTCGGCTGGTCGAAACAGAAAAGGAAAACAATGGCAGCGAAAAAGAAGGTCACGGGTCTGATCAAGCTTCAGATCCAGGCCGGCGCCGCGAACCCCGCACCGCCCATCGGGCCTGCGCTGGGTCAGCACGGCGTCAACATCATGGAATTCTGCAAGGCATACAACGCGGCGACCGAGTCGCAGCGCGGCAACGTCATCCCCGTCGAGATCACCGTCTACGAGGACCGTTCGTTCACGTTCATCCTCAAGACCCCGCCGGCAGCCGAGCTCATCAAGAAGGCCGCCGGTGTCGCCAAGGGTTCCGGAACCCCGCACACGGTCAAGGTCGCCAAGCTCACACAGGAGCAGGTGCGCCAGATCGCCGAGACCAAGATGTCGGACCTCAACGCGAACGACGTCGACGCAGCATCCAAGATCATCGCGGGCACCGCCCGTTCGATGGGAATTACGGTGGAAGCATAATGGCTACGAAATCCAAGGCATACCGCGCCGCCGCGGACAAGATCGAAGAGGGGAAGTTCTACACCCCGTCGGAGGCCGTTTCGGTCGCACGTGAGACCGGGTCCAAGAACTTCGACTCGACCGTCGAGGTCGCCCTCAAGCTCGGCGTCGACCCCCGCAAGGCAGACCAGATGGTGCGCGGCACCGTCAGCCTGCCCCACGGAACCGGCAAGACCGTTCGCGTCGTCGTCTTCGCGACCGGCCCCGCTGCCGACGCGGCACTCGCCGCCGGAGCAGACGAGGTCGGCGGAGACGACCTCATCGAGAAGGTCGCCGGCGGATACGTCGCGTTCGACTCTGCGGTCTCCACCCCCGAGCTCATGGGCAAGGTCGGACGCCTCGGAAAGGTCCTCGGACCCCGTGGCCTCATGCCCAACCCGAAGACCGGCACCGTCACGCCCGACCCGGCGAAGGCAGTGACCGAGATCAAGGGCGGAAAGATCGAGTTCCGCGTCGACAAGCACAGCAATGTCCACTTCATCGTGGGCAAGGCCGGGTTCGAGCAGGCGCAGCTCGAGGAGAACATCAAGGCGGCGCTCGACGAGATCTCGCGCGCCAAGCCGTCGAGCTCCAAGGGTCGCTACATCCAGAAGGGCACGGTGACGACCACGTTCGGACCCGGAATCCCGCTGGACGTCAACATCCTGTAACGCCCTCGGGTCGCACAGGCACCACGCATGACAGGAAGGGGTCCGCTCGCGCGGGCCCCTTTCTGCGTCCCACGAGGACGACCAGCAGGGCGACTACCAGCACGATGACGAGCCACACGACGACGACCAGCCACAGGACACCACCGACCGGGGCGAGCCATGACAACCATCGAGCGGGCGACCGCAGCCGACGCGGGTGAACTCGCCGCGGTCGCCGCACGTACGTTCGCGCTCGCGTGCCCGCCGTCGACAACCGAGGAGGCGATCCGCGACTTCATCGACCGCCACCTCTCTGCGGAACGCATGGCCGGGTACCTCGCCGACGAGACCCGCGACCTGTTCATCGCCCGCGACGGCACTGCGGCCGTCGGCTACGTGATGACCGTCGCGGGGGAGCCGGCCGATCCTGACGTGAGCTCGGTCGTCACCACCCGTCCCACCGTCGAGCTGAGCAAGTGCTACCTGCTCGAGGCGTCGCACGGCACCGGCACGGCCGCCGCGATGGTCGACGCCGCCATCGGTGCCGCGCTGGCTCGCGGCGCCCGAAGCGTCTGGCTCGGCGTCAACCAGCAGAACCAGCGGGCGAACCGGTTCTACGAGAAGTGCGGCTTCCGGCTCGTCGGCGAACGACGCTTTCTCGTCGGACAGAGCTACGAGTCCGACTTCGTGCGCGAACGCACGCAATAGGCGGGTCGCCGGAATAGCGTCGCCGCCGGTGCGGTTGTCGCGGGGGATGACTATGACCCCGCAGCACACCGACCCATCCGCCGCGCCCCGCCTCGCCCTCGTCGTGGGAGCGACGGGCATCAGCGGATCCGCCCTTACCGACCAGCTCATCGGCGACGGCTGGGAAGTGCTCGCGCTCTCCCGCCGGCCCGGCGCCGAGCGCGACGGCGTGCGCTGGATCACCGCCGACCTCCGGTCGCCAGACGACCTCGCGCGCGTGCTCGGTGCCGAGCGTCCGACCCACGTCTTCTTCACCGCGTGGGCGCGCCAGGCCACCGAGGAGCAGAACATCGCCGTCAACAGCGCCATGGTGCGCGACCTCCTCGCCGCCCTGGGCTCCGCACCCCTCGAGCACGTCGCCCTGGTGACCGGCCTGAAGCACTACCTCGGCCCATTCGAGGCCTACGGCGAGGGCGACATGCCAGACACCCCGTTCCGCGAAGACGCCCCGCGCCTCGAGACCCCGAACTTCTACTACGCCCAGGAAGACGAGGTCTACGCCGCCGCCGCGGCGCAGGGCTTCACCTGGTCGATCCACCGCTCCCACACCGTGCTCGGCCACGCCGTCGGCAACCTCATGAACATGGGGCTCACCCTCGCCGTGTACGCCTCGATCTGCCGCGCGCAGGGCCGCCCGTTCACCTTCCCGGGCAGTGAGACGCAGTGGAACAGCCTGACCGACATGACGGATGCCACGGTGCTCGCCGACCAGATGGTGTGGGCATCCACCACCGAAGCCGGGGCTGACGAGGCGTTCAACGTCGTCAACGGCGACGTGTTCCGCTGGCGCACCATGTGGCTCATCCTCGCGGAGTACTTCGGCGTCGAGCCGGTGGGGCCGGACGCGCAGCCGCAGCCCCTCGAGGAGCAGATGGCGGGAATGGATGACGCGTGGGCCACGCTCGCCGGGGAGCACGGGCTTGCCGAGGCCGACCTGTCGCGCCTCGCCTCGTGGTGGCACACCGACGCCGACCTCGGGCGCACCATGGAGGTCGTCACCGACATCTCGAAGAGCCGCCTCGCGGGCTTCTCCACCCACCACCGCACGGCCGACTCGTTCGTCGACCTGTTCGATCGGTTCCGTGCCGAGCGGCTCATCCCGTCGTTCGACTGACGCCGTCGTTTGACTGACGCCGTCGTTCGGGCGGGCCGCTAATCGTCGGTGACCCGCGGCACGATCTTGCCGCCATTCGTCGCTGACCCGCAGTTCAATCTTGCCGCTACTCGTCGGTGACCTGCAGCACGATCTTGCCGCTATTCGTCGCTGACCCGCAGTTCAATCTTGCCGCTACTCGTTGGTGACCCGCAGCTCGAACTTGTCGCTACTCGTCGGTGACCCGCAGCACTATCTTGCCGCGCGTGTGGCCCTCATCGAGCAGGGTGTGGGCTGCCGCGGCATCCACCAGTTCGAAGACCCGGTCGACGTTCACGTGGATGTCGCCGGAGTCGAGCAGGCGGCAGATCACGTTGAGCGCCTGGCCGTCCGGGGCGACCTTGTAGGTGGTCGCCCTGACGCCCGCCTCGATCGCGTCGTCGAGCACCGTCGGCCAGCTGCCGGTCGGGGCGTTGATGAGCAGCCCGCCCGGCCGCAGCACAGAGAGCGAGCGCGTGCCGGTGTCGTCGTGCACGTTGCCGACGAGGTCGATCACGACGTCGACCGTGCCCGCCTCGTCTTCGAACCTGGCCTGGGTATGGTCGATCACCTGGGCGGCACCGAGCTCAGGAAGCCAGCCCACGTTGCGCGTGGAGCCGGTGGCGATCACGTGCGCGCCGAAGTACGCGGCGAACTGCACGGCGAAGTGCCCGACGCCGCCGGATCCGGCGTGGATCAGCACCCGCTGGCCCTCGTGCGCCTTCGCGATATCGACCACCATCCCCCACGCGGTCAGGGCGGCGAGCGGAACCGCCGCGGCCTCGAGGTGCGAGAGGCTGCGGGGCTTGCGCGCCACGCTGAGTGTCGACACCGAGACGTACTCCGCGTAGCTGCCGCAGGAACGCGGGAACGCCGTCATGCCGAACACCTCGGTGCCGGGCTTGAGGGGGTGCGCCTCGTATGGCGACTCGACGACGACGCCGCTGAAGTCGAACCCCAGCACGGCGGGCCACGACGTGATCGCGGGCGTGAGTCCCCTCCCCGCGCGCGTCTTCGAGTCGATCGGGTTCACCCCGGCCGCCACTACCCTCACCAGCACCTCGGAGTTCACCTTCGTGGGCTTCGGCACGTCGCAGGGCGCAAGCGCTCCGGTGTCGTCGGCGATACCCATGGCACGCATCGTCATCATGTCAGGCCCTCCACTGTCGTACCCCAGTCAAGTGCGTGCGTGAGTCCGAGGTGTTTCGTCGAGGTCAACTGGGTGTCAACTGTGGCACCCCAAAACGGGGTGTGTACGGTGGGGACGCGTGATTGACTTGCAGCCGATGAAGGGGACCGGATGACACGTTCCATTGCCACCGTGCGCGCCCTGATGGCTGCGCTGATCGTCGTCGCCGTGACCGCGACGTACCTCGACACCGCCAGTCGCGAGGTGGTGAACCCGCTCAACTTCTTCGGGTTCTTCACCATGCAGGGCAACCTCATCGCGGCGATCGCGCTGGCGATAGCGGCCATCGCGGGGTTCGCCGGCCGGGCGTCCTGGCCGCTGCTCGACCTGCTGCGTGCCGTCGCGACCACCAACATGATCATCGTCGGCCTGGTCTACAACATCCTGCTCACCGGCATCGCGGGCGGGGTCGAACTGCCGTGGGCCAATAGCGTGCTGCACATCTGGGCCCCGCTGTACCTCGTCGTCGACTGGGTGCTGGTCGGCGATCGACGCGCGGTGCCGTGGCGTCGGTTCTGGGTCGTGCTCGTCTACCCGCTGGTCTGGGTCGCGGTGGTGCTCGCGCGCGGGGCGACGGACGGGTGGGTTCCGTACCCCTTTCTCGACCCCGCGACCGGGTACGGCTCGGTCGCCGTCTACGTGCTCGTCATCGCCCTGGCGTTCGGACTGTTCGGCGCGATGGTCTGGGCGCTCAGCCGGGTGCGCGTGCTCGTGCCGGCCCCGGTGGCGATCCGGGGGTGAGCCGGCTGGGCTGAGCCGAGTGGGTGCTGCTACGCGCGCATGAGGCCGAGCAGCTCGTCGGCCAGGCCCACGAGCACGTGGATCTCGTTGTCGTCGCGGTCGACCCACCGACATTCCGGCTCACGATCGACGGGCACGAAGTTCTCGTGCTTCTCCCACACCACGAGGGTGCGCTCCGCCCCCAGCACGTACTGCTGCCACCACACCTGGCGCAGGTAGGACCGGGGGATGCTTCGCCACGTCGACATCGTGGTCTTGATCTCGCACAGCTCGAGGGCGTTGCGCTGCCGCATCCCGTCGGGCGTCGCCAGGTGGTCGCGGTTGCCATCGGCGTGGAACAGCGCGACGCTCGGCTCCATGCCGTAGACGCTGCGCGCCCAGCGGGCGATCTCGGGCTCGCGGGCCCTGCCGTGGTCGGTGTAGGCGTTGCCGAAGAACGACGAGCCGGCCGACTTCTCGGCGGCGAGCGCCAGCACGGCGCGCGAACTGGATAACCGGGCGACGTCGGTGGCGGTGACGCCCATCGCGCGGGCCCGCAACCAGGCGAACCGGTTCGTCGAGTGCGCGACGATGCGCGAGAGGTGAGGGGGCGGCGTGGGTTCGGGCAGCGGGTCATCCCAGAGGGAGAGCATCGGCTGCACGTACGTCACCGTTCTATTCTCCCTCCCCTCCCCGACATCCGCGGCCCCCGGCGTGGCGCGTCGGGCGGGTCACCGCCACGGCACAGCCAGCACCGGGCGCGGTCATAGTCTTTCCATAGGAATGTGGAGATAGATAGGGAAGGTGACCGATATCAGCCCCGTGCAGCGCCCACCCCTCCGACGTGCGGACGGAACGCCGGTTCGCGCCGTCGTCGTCGATGACGAACCGTCGCTCAGCGACCTCGTGACCATGGCGTTGCGCTACGAAGGTTGGGACGTGCGCTTCGCCTCGGAGGGGCGCGCCGCGGTCAACCTCATCCGCGAGTTCAAGCCCGACGTCGTGGTGCTCGACGTGATGCTGCCCGACATCGACGGCCTGCAGGTGCTGCAGCGACTGCGCGCCGACGGCCAGAACGTACCGGTGCTGTTCCTCACCGCGAAGGACGCGCTCGACGACCGGATCGCGGGCCTCACCGCGGGCGGCGACGACTACGTGACCAAGCCGTTCAGTCTCGAAGAACTCGTCGCCCGGTTGCGGGGACTCATCCGCCGCTCGACCATGCTGATCACCGACGCGCCCGACCCGTTGATCAGGGTCGGTGACCTCGTGCTCGACGAAGAGAGCTATGAGGTGCGGCGCGATGGTCGACTGATCGAGCTCACCGCCACCGAGTTCGAGCTGCTCCGCTTCCTCATGCGCAACCCGCGCAGGGTCATGAGCAAGGTGCAGATCCTCGACCGGGTCTGGAGCTACGACTTCGGCGGACGGTCCAGCATCGTGGAGATCTACATCTCCTACCTGCGCAAGAAGATCGACGCGGGCAACGAGCCCATGATCCACACCGTACGCGGCGTCGGGTACATGATCAAAGCCGCGGAATGACGCAGCCCTGGACGCTGCGCCGGCGACTCGTCCTCAGCACGGTCGCGCTCCTGGCCGCCATGAGTATCGTCATCGGATTCGTGAGCGTCCTCGCCCTACGTAGCTACCTGGTCGATCGCGTCGATATCCAGCTCCAGTCGGCGACATCCCGGTCGCAGGATTTCGGCGGCAATGCGGTGGCGCCGGGGTCGGTAGGCGACCAGGTCGGTATCCGCCCGGAGTTCCTCGCCGTCGGGACTATCTCCGCCTCCATTACCGGCGGTGTACTCGATGCAGCCATCTACTTCGATGACGACGGGTACGTGCGCATCCTCAACGGCAAGCAGGGCGCGACACTCGTCGCAGTCCCGGCCGACGGCACCCCGCGCACCGTCGACCTCGGCGGCCTCGGCACCTACCGGGTGGTATCGCAGCCCGTCGACCGGGCGGGCAGCGCAATCGTCGTCGCATTGCCGCTCACCTCCGTGCAGTCGACCGTGTTCCAGCTCGGCCTGGTGATTGCGATCGTGACCATTGTCGGCATCGCGCTCGCCACCGTCGGCGCGCGCTGGATCGTGCGGTACGCGCTGAGGCCGCTCGACAGGGTCGCCGCGACCGCCTCGCACGTCGCGGAACTGCCGCTCGACCGCGGCCAGGTCGCGCTCGCCGTACGGGTGCCCGACGCCGACGCCGACGGCCGCACCGAGGTCGGCCAGGTGGGAGCGGCCATCAACCGCATGCTCGGGCACGTGGCATCCGCCCTGCACGTTCGACAGGAGAGCGAGCGCAAGGTGCGGCAGTTCGTCGCCGACGCGAGCCACGAACTGCGCACCCCGCTCGCGTCGATCCGTGGATACGCAGAGCTCACCCGGCGGGGCGGTCACGACCTTCCCCCCGATGTGGTGCACGCCATCGGCAGGGTCGAATCCGAGGCGGTGCGCATGACATCGCTCGTCGAGGACCTGCTGCTGCTCGCGCGCCTCGACGAGGGCCGCGACCTCGAGATGGGCGACGTCGATGTGTCGATGCTGCTCATCGACGCGGTGAGCGACGCCCACGCGGCCGGACCCGACCACGGCTGGTCGCTCGACCTGCCGGAGGAGCCCGTCACCATCCGCGGTGACAAGCCCCGACTGCAGCAGGTGGTCGTGAACATCCTCGCGAACGCGCGCGTGCACACGCCCCCCGGCACCCCGGTGCAGGTGGCGCTGCGGCTCGACGGCGACACGGCGCTCATCACGGTCACCGACCACGGGCCCGGTATTCCCGAACAGCTACAGCCCCAGCTCTTCGAGCGCTTCGCGCGCGGCGACGGCTCGCGTTCGCGTACCGCCGGCAGCACCGGTCTCGGCCTCGCAATCGTGCGCGCCGTGGTCGACGGCCACGGCGGCTCGGTGCAGGTGCAGAGCGAACCCGGTACTACGGTGTTTTCGATAGCACTGCCCGTCGGCGGGCCCCCCACGGGTACCGCGAGACCGGCAGCAACCGAGGGAGTGAATCGATGAAGATCGCCGTGACCGGGGCAACAGGAAAACTGGGAAGCGTCGTCGTGCCGTACCTGCGCGAGGCGGGACACACCGTGGCAGCGCTCGACATAGCGGGAGACCGCGAGGCGGAGACCTTCACGCGTGTCGACTTCACCGACTACGGGCAGACCGTCGACGCGTTCAGCGGCATCGACGACCGGCACGACGGCGTGGACGCACTGGTGCACCTGGCGGCCGTGCCTGCCGGCGGCATCGTTCCCGACTCGCGTACCTTCCACAACAACATGACCGCGACGTTCAACGTCTTCCAGGCCGCGCGGCGGGTGGGCATCAGCACCATCGCGTACGCCTCGAGCGAGACGCTCCTCGGCATCCCGTTCGAGACCCCGCCTCCCTACCTTCCCGTCGACGAGGAGTATCCCTCCCGTCCCGAAAGCATGTATGCCGTCACCAAGCACCTCGAAGAAGAGCTCGCCCAGAAGCTCGTGCGCTGGAACCCCGAGCTGAGCATCTCGGCCCTGCGATTCTCGAACGTGATGCACGTCGGGGACTACGCGAAATTCCCCGAATACGATCTGGATGCCACTTCCCGCAAGTGGAACCTGTGGGGATACATCGACGCGCGCGACGGGGCCCAGGCCGTGCTGCGCGCGCTCGAAGCGCGCATCCCGGGCTTTGCGGCCTACATCATCGCGAACGCCGACACGGTGATGTCCAGAAAGAGCGCGGACCTCGCCGCAGAGGTGTACCCGGGCGTCGAGGTGATCCGTGAGCTCGGCGACACCGAGTCCCTGCTGTCGATTGAGAAGGCGCGCCGGGTGCTCGGCTACGAGCCGGTGCACTCCTGGCGCGACCACGTGTAGCACCCCCGATCGGCCCGGCGAGGCGTTGTTGCCGGGCCGATTCGCGTTCTCGCCGGGAATCACCTACCCTTAGCGAAGCCAAAGACCGCAGGTTTTCGGCGTGCACACGATGCGAGCGATCTTTCGTGGGCCGTCGATAGAAGTTTCGCTCACGCGAAGACCAGCGCAGGTGTGTGTAGTTTGCTCCTCCGGGAGACCAAGCTCCGTGCCCCTGTGCCGGAGCTTTTTTCGTGTGCGGACCCCCTCCTCCGGTCCCGGCGCAAACACCACCAATCAAAGGAGTGCCATGGCGAACAAGGAAGCGTCAGTCGCCGAGCTCACGGAGAAATTCGAAAGCTCGAACGCTGTCATGCTCACCGAGTATCGCGGACTCACCGTTGCCCAGCTCAAGCAGCTGCGCGTATCGATCAGTGAGCACGCAACGTACGCCGTGGTGAAGAACACCCTGACCAAGATCGCGGCCAACAACGCGGGAATCACGTCGTTCGACGTCGACCTCGCCGGCCCATCCGCGATCGCCTTCGTGCACGGAGACACTGTCGCCGTCGCAAAGGCCCTGCGTGACTTCGCCAAGGCAAACCCTGCGCTCGTCGTGAAGAGCGGTTACTTCGACGGTAACCCCCTCACCGCAGCGGAGGTAGGCAAGCTCGCCGATCTCGAAAGCCGGGAGGTGCTGCTGGCCAAGCTGGCTGGAGCCTTCAAGCAGTCGCTGTTCGGCGCCGCATATCTCTTCAACGCACCGCTGTCGAAGGCCGTTCGCACGGTCGATGCGCTGCGCGAGAAGCAGGATTCCGCGAACTAGGTCCTCGGGCCCGCGCGGTTTAACGATTCAGAATCACAAGGAGAAAAATCATGGCAAAGCTTTCCAACGACGAACTCATTGAGGCATTCAAGGAGCTCACGCTCATCGAGCTGAGCGACTTCGTCAAGAAGTTCGAGGAGACCTTCGAGGTCACCGCAGCAGCCCCCGTCGCCGCAGCCGCCGCCGGTGGCGCCGCAGCGCCCGTCGAAGAGGTCGAGGAGAAGGATTCCTTCGACGTCGTGCTCGACGCGGTCGGCGACAAGAAGATCCAGGTCATCAAGGAGGTTCGTGCGCTCACGAGCCTCGGCCTCGGCGAGGCCAAGGCCGTCGTCGATGGCGCCCCCGGCGTCGTCATCGAAGGTGCGAACAAGGAGACCGCCGAGAAGGCGAAGGCTCAGCTCGAAGCAGCTGGCGCCACCGTCACCCTCAAGTAACTCCCGTAGCACTGCACCACTGCCCGTCCGCGGGCAGGTGACAGCGTCGCTCCTTCGGGAGCGGCGCTGTTCTGCGTTAACCGGCGCGGTGGGTGCGCACCCGACCAGGGGAGTGTGACGAAACCGTTACGCCCAACACGGTGAATCGGTTGCCGCGCGGTCGTGAGGGGGCCTAACTTTACGAGTGGACCCAACGGCATCCCCAGTGCACTCCCGTGCCCAGGGCTGCGGTTCCACCCGAACCACATTCTGCGCAGCCCATCGCGCCGTAACCCTCAAAGAGGAGGAATACATGCGTACATCCACGCATCGTCGTTTCACAGCACCCATTGCCATGTTCGCCGCCGCTGGCCTCGTGCTCGTCGGTTGCAGCACCAACGGCGGTTCGTCGTCGGGAGCCGGCGACGCCGGCGAGGCCGACGGCGTGGTGACCATCTACGGCACCATCATCGACACCGAAGAAGAACTTCTCAACGAGTCGTGGGCGGCCTGGGAAGAAGAGAACGACATCGACATCCAGTACGAGGGAAGCCAGGAGTTCGAGGCGCAGATCGGAATCCGCGCCCAGGGCGGCAACCCGCCCGACCTCGCCATTTTCCCCCAGCCCGGCCTGCTGGCCGACCTCGCGAGTCGCGACTACATCCAGCCGGCGCCCGAGGGCGTCGCCTCCAACGTGGCGGACTACTGGTCAGAAGACTGGGCCGGGTACGCGACCGTCAACGACACCCTCGTCGGGGCGCCCCTGATGGCGAGCATCAAGGGATACATCTGGTATTCGCCGTCGCAGTTCGCGGAGAACGGCTGGGAAGTCCCGACCACCCTGGACGAGCTGACTGCCCTGACCGAGCAGGCTGCCGCCGACCTCGGCGGACCGCCCTGGTGCGCGGGGTTCGGGTCTGACGCCGCCACCGGGTGGCCCGGAACCGACTGGGTAGAAGACATGGTGTTGCGCCTGTCTGGGACCGAGGTCTACGACCAGTGGGTCGCCAACGACGTGCCATTCACCGACCCGCAGATCGTCGAAGCCTTCGACGCGGTCGGCGCCATCCTCAAGAACCCGGAATACGTCAACGCCGGACTGGGCGACGTTCGTTCGATCAACACCACTCCGTTCGGTGACGCCGCCCGCGTGCTCGGCACCGGGGAGTGCGCGCTGCACCACCAGGCCTCGTTCTTCGACGGCTTCATCTCCGACCCGGAGAACGGTAACGCCGAAGTCGGCCCCGACGCCGACATCTGGGCATTCATCACGCCGCCCGCGGAGGCTGGCGGCAACGCGGTGACCGGTGGCGGCGAGATCGTCGGCGCATTCTCCAACGACGAAGACACCATCGCGGTGCAGGAATACCTCTCGAGCCCCGAGTGGGCGAACAGCCGAGTGGCCCTGGGTGGCGTCATCAGCGCCAACACCGGCCTCGACCCGGAAAGCGCGTCGAGCCCGATCCTGCAGGACGCCATCGCGATCCTCCAGGACCCGGAGACGACGTTCCGCTTCGATGCGTCCGACCTGATGCCGGGAGCAGTCGGGTCCGCCGGCTTCTTCTCCGGAATGGTCGACTGGATCAACGGGGCATCGACCGAAGAGACGGTCGACGCGATCGAGAACACCTGGCCGTCGGAATAACGGCAACCAACGGGTAGTCAGGAGCCGGTGCGGCACAGCCGCACCGGCTCCTCACTTCCCCCGCGCGATTCCCCATCGCTAGGATCCACATAAAACTTCTCCACCGAGTCCGGTGTCGTACTCGAAAGGATTTCCATGACCGAGTTTTTCGGCGTGCTGGCCAATCTCCCCCCGCTCGTGCAGGTGCCGATCGTCATCGTGGCATTCCTCGCGGTCATCGCCTTCCTGGTATTCATCGTCGACATCGCGCCCCGCCGCGGTCGGCTCTATACCGGCATCCGGTTTGCGGCCTGCCTGCTCATCCCTGCGGGTCTCTTCCTCGCCCTCGGCTCCGTCTGGTGGGCCGCTGCCGCCGCGGCGGTACTCGGCGGGCTCTTCTTCCTGCTCGACTTTCGGGCGAGGGACGGCTCCGGGTACCTGTTCCAGCTCATCGGATTCCTCGCGCCGGCCGTGCTGCTGCTGGGGATCGGGCTCATCTACCCCTCCATTCGCACCATCTACGACTCGTTCTACAGCGGCCGCGGAAACTTCATCGGGCTGGAGAACTTCGTCTGGATCTTCACCCAGCCGTCGGGCATCCGCACCATCCTCAACACCATCATCTGGGTGCTCATCGCACCGGTCGTGTCGACTATTTTCGGCCTCGCCTACGCAGTCTTCATCGACAAGTCGCGCGGTGAGAAGTACTTCAAGATCCTGGTCTTTATGCCCATGGCGATCTCGTTCGTCGGAGCGAGCATCATCTGGCGCTTCGTGTACACCGCACGGCAGGAAGGTGACCCCCAGATCGGCCTGCTCAACCAGGTCGTGGTGCTCTTCGGCGGATCTCCGGTGCAGTTCCTGTCGGAGGCGCCGTGGAACACGTTCTTCCTGATCGTCGTGCTTATCTGGGTGCAGACCGGATTCGCAATGGTAATTCTCTCCGCAGCCATCAAGGGAGTGCCGATCGAGCAGATGGAGGCAGCGGAACTCGATGGCACAAACGCCTGGCAACGGTTCCGCAACGTCACGGTGCCGGGGATCCGGGGTTCGCTAATCGTCGTACTCACGACGATCTCAATCGCCTCGCTCAAGGTGTTCGACATCGTGCGCACCATGACCGCGGGCGCGAACGACACGAGCGTCATCGCTAACGAGGTCTACACGCAGTTCACCACCTTCGAGTCCGGCCGAGCCTCCGCCTTCGCGGTCGTGCTGTTCCTGCTCGTGCTCCCGATCGTCATCTACAACGCCCGCCAGCTCAAGCTCCAGAGGGAGAACCGATGAGTGCCACCACGCCCGCAGTGTCGCTGCCGGTAGACGACCAGACCAAGCGACGACTCGACCGCGGGGGTAAGTCCGAAGCCTCGACCATGGCGGGCCGCACCAAGAAGCGGCTCTCCAGCCGCGGGGCGACGTTGGGAGCCCTAGTTATAGCGGTGCTGTGGACGCTGCCTACCCTGGGCTTGTTCATCTCCTCGTTCCGACCTGCCGGACTGGTGAACACCACCGGCTGGTGGACCATCGTGCAGAACCCGGGCTTCACCTTCGATAACTACGTCGAGGTGCTCGGCACCGGCAACAGTCAACTGGACCTCGCCGGAGCCTTCATCAACTCTCTCGCGATCACCATCCCCGCGACCGTGTTTCCGCTGGTGATTGCGACCCTCGCCGCGTATGCCTTCGCGTGGATTCCGTTCAAGGGCAAGAACTGGTTGTTCATCGGTGTCTTCGCGCTACAGATCGTTCCGATCCAGATGGCACTCATCCCGCTGCTCAGCCTGTTCTCGCGCGGCCTAAACATCGGCGGCGTGCAGATCTTCGACTCCCTCGGGTCAGCGGGGGGATACGGACAGGTGTGGATCGCGCACACCATCTTCGCCCTGCCGCTCGCGATCTTCCTGCTTCATGCGTTCGTCTCGGAAATCCCCGGCGAAGTCATCGAGGCAGCCAGGGTTGACGGGGCGAGCCACGGCCAGCTGTTCTTCCGTATCGTGCTGCCACTGAGCATGCCCGCAATCGCGTCGTTTGCCATCTTCCAGTTCATCTGGGTGTGGAACGACCTGCTCGTCGGTCTGGTCTTCGCCGACGGGGCGGCCGCTCCGATGACCAAGCTGCTCGCCGAGATCGTCGGCCAGCGCGGACAGGATTGGTACCTGCTCACGGCCGGTGCATTCATCTCGATCCTGGTGCCGCTGGTCGTGTTCTTCTCGCTGCAGCGCTACTTCGTGCGCGGCCTGCTCGCCGGGTCGACGAAGGGCTGATCGCCATACGCGACGTACGCGGAGCCGGCGGCCCTGGTCGCCGGCTCCGCGTTCGCCGAGGGCGTGCGCTCGCGAGGTCGGCGTGTCGACGGCGCGACGTACAGTGAACCGATGAGTGGAACACGGGGCGCGCGCGGGCGCGTGAGCGCGGGGGATGCCCGCGCGCAGCGCGAGGCGAACGCCGAGGCCCCGCGCATTCCGCACCTGCTGCGCCGTATCGGGCGCCTCTTCGCCCCGCACAAGGCGGCCCTCGCCCTGACCGCCATCCTGGTCATCGTCGGCGCCGGCCTCACCGTGCTGCCGCCGCTGCTCACGCAGCGCGCGTTCGACGACGGACTGTTCCCGCAGGGCGGACCGAACGTGCGCCTGCTCATGGAGCTGGTGGGGCTCATGGTCGCCATCTACATCGGCTCAGCCGCGCTCGGCGTCTGGCAGACCTGGCTGACCGCGCGGGTGGGCAACACGGTGATGGGTGCCATGCGGGTGCGGTTGTTCGGGCACCTGCAGGAGATGGAACTCGCGTTCTTCACGAAGACGAAGACGGGCGTCATCCAATCTCGCCTGCAGAATGACGTGGGCGGGGTGGCCGGCGTGCTCACCAATACCGTCTCGAGCGTGCTCGGCAACACCGTGACCGTCGTCGCCGCGTTCGTCTCGATGCTGGTGCTCTCGTGGCAGCTCACCCTGGTCGCGGTCGTGCTGATGCCGATCCTCGTGATCGCGCAGCGCCGCGTCGGGCAGGTGCGGGCCCGTATCGCCACCAAGACGCAGGAGTCGCTCAGCGACATGACCGCGATCACGCAGGAGACGCTGTCGGTCTCCGGCATCCTGCTCGCCAAGAGCTTCAACCGGCAGGGCGCCGAGGTCGCTCGCTACAGCAGGGAGAACGACAACCAGGTACGGCTGCAGGTCAGCCAGCAGATGAGCGGGCAGTGGTTCTTCGCCACCGTGCAGATCTTCCTCGCCATCATCCCCGCGATCGTCTACCTCGTGTCGGCGTGGCTCATCCTCGACAGCGTGCCAATTACCGCCGGCACCATCGTCGCGTTCACCACCGTGCAGGCACGGCTGATGTGGCCGCTGCTCGGACTCATGCGCGTCGCCCTCGACCTGCAGACGTCATCCGCGCTGTTCGCCCGCATCTTCCAGTACCTCGACCTCCGGCCGGCCATCGTCGACGCACCAGACGCCCGCGAGGTCGACCCCGACCGGCTGGGCGCGATCGCCTTCGACGACGTGGTGTTCTCCTACCCCGACTCCGGCCCAGACGCCACTCCGACCCTGCGCGGCCTGTCGTTCGAGATCGAGCCGGGGCAGTACGCGGCATTCGTCGGCCCGTCGGGTGCCGGCAAGACCACGGTGTCGTACCTGATCCCCCGGTTCCACGCAGTGTCGGGCGGCCGGGTGCTGTTCGCGGGCGACGACGTGGCCGACCTGCGCCAGGAATCCCTCGTCGCCAACATCGGCATCGTCAGCCAGGAGACGTACTTGTTCCACGCGACCATCGGCGACAACCTGCGGTATGCGAAACCGGATGCCACGGCCGCCGAGATCGAGCAGGCGGCCCGCGCGGCGAACATCCACGAGACCATCGCATCGTTCCCCGACGGGTACGACACCATCGTGGGTGAGCGCGGATACCGGCTGTCGGGCGGTGAGAAACAGCGCATCGCCATCGCGCGGGTGCTACTCAAGGACCCCGCGGTGCTCATCCTCGACGAGGCGACCAGTGCGCTCGACTCGATCTCGGAGCGCATCGTGCAGGAGGCACTCGACACCGCGTCGCGCGGCCGCACGACCATCGCGATCGCGCACCGGCTGTCGACCATCGTCGCGGCCGACGTGATCTTCGTGGTCGAGGCCGGTCGTATCGTCGAGCGGGGGACGCACGACGAACTGATGGCGCTCGACGGCGTCTACTCCGGGCTGTACCGGCAGCAGGTGGCAGTCGCGGTCGCCCCGTCGCCGGCGCCGAGCGCATCCGGCGTCTAGCGTGAGCCCGACACCTGGTCAGCGCGCCAGCAGCTCCCGCATGTAGTCGATCTCGCCCTGCTGGGCGGTGACGATGCCGGAGGCGAGGTTCACCACGACGCGGTTGGTCGACCGGTCGAGCACGGCCTCGGCCATCTCGACACCGCCGATGTGGTGCTCGATCATCAGCTCGAGGAACACCTCGTCGGCAGCGGTGCCCGTCGCCGCCTGCAGCTCGGCGATCTGCTCACCGGTGGCGTAGCCGGGCATGTCGTCGCCCATGACGTGGGCGTCGTTGTCGGAGCCGTGGTCGTGGGCTTCGCCGTCGAGGGCTGGCCGCGTCATCCACGTCATCTCGGGCTCTGGCGCAGCCTGGGGCACGCCCCACACATTGAGCCAGCCGAACATCTGGCCGGCCTGCTGCGCCTGGGAGGTGGCGATGTCGTAGGCGAGGATCGAGACCGCCGGGTCGTCGGTCTTCTCGCGGATGATCATCGACATCTGTACCGCCTGCTGGTGGTGCTTCTGCATGTCACGCGCGAATCCCGCCTCGGCGCTCGTGGTCGTCGGCGTCAGGGGCGGGGTCGGTGCGGTGAGTCGCCCGATCGCGAGGCCGGCGGTGAGCAGGAGCACGCCGGCGATGGCGATCGCGACGACCGTACGCCAGCGGGGAGTACGGGTGGGGGGAGCGGGGTCCACCGGTTCGTGCTCATTCGCCGACCCCGCCGGCGACCCCGCGCCGGATGGCGCGTGGCCAGCCGGGGCAGGGTCCACCGGCGTGCGGTCGGGTGTCACGGGGGTCAGGCGACCTTCCCGGGGCCGTCGAGGGCTCCGGTGCAGGCGGCGCCGGGCTCGGGTGCATCGCCCGACTGCCAGAACTTGTCGACGAACTGCTGCATGCGCGGGTCGTCGACGCCGTCGAGCGCGACCTGGGCGCCCCAGGCCGAAATGACGACGGGGGCGGAGAGGTCGGCCATCGGCGAGAGCACGGAGTAGGTGCTTGGCACCTCGTCGGTCAGCGTCTGGAGGTCATCGCCGGAGACCGCTGCCGGGTCGTAGGTGACCCACACCGCGCCGTGCTCGAGCGAGTGCACCGCGTTCTCGTTCGGCACCTCTTCTTCGTAGACGCCGCAGTTGAGCCAGAGCGCTGCGTGGTCGCCGCCCACCGGCGGGGACTGCTCGTAGTCGACCGTGCCGTTGACGTGGGTGCTCGAGAGGCCGTCGAACTCCTCGAGGCCCTCGATGACGATGTCGGCCGGGTCGACGGCGGGTTCGCCCGAGGTCACCACTGCGCCGACGACGAGCCCGATCACGGCGAGGCCGGCGACGCTCGCAGCGGCGATGCCGATGGTGCGGTTGCGCTTCTCTTTCTCCTGCTGCTTCTTGAGTGCCGCCACCTTCTCGGCCCGCCGTGCGTCGCGTTGCTGCTTGACCGTGAGGTCCTTGCGGGCGGAGGGGGGAATGGGCGAAGAATCGTTGTCGCGAGGGGCCACGTGATCGTCCTGTTCGTATGGGGAGAAGAAGAAAGCGCCGCCATTCTCTCGCACTTGCCTGAGGCGGATCTGACGCGGCAGCCGCGGCGGCCGGGTCTGCCGCGGCAGCCGCCCCGCCCGGGGAGGCCGCCGGCGGCACCGCCCCGTAACACCACAGGAGCGCTCGGTACACTTGCAGGTCGGGTCAACGGCCCGGAACTTCCCACTCCCATCGCGTGACCGAGGTGCCCCGTGAAATACGCCGAATCCGTCGTCGACCTGATCGGCAACACTCCACTCGTCAAGCTCACCAAGGTGACCGAGGGAATCAGCGCGACCGTGCTCGCCAAGGTCGAGTACTTCAATCCAGGCGGCTCGTCGAAGGACCGCATCGCGACCCGCATCATCGACGCGGCCGAGCGTGACGGCCTGCTGAAGCCCGGCGGCACCATCGTCGAGCCCACCTCAGGCAACACCGGCGTCGGCCTCGCCCTCGTCGCGCAGCAGCGCGGCTACCGCTGCGTGTTCGTGCTGCCCGACAAGGTGGGCGAAGACAAGCGCAACGTGCTGACCGCCTACGGTGCCGAGATCGTCGTCACGCCCACCGCCGTCGCGCCCGACAGCCCGGAGTCGTACTACTCGGTCTCCGACCGGCTCGCCCGCGAGATTCCCGGCGCATTCAAGCCCGACCAGTACTCCAACCCCAACGGCCCGCTCAGCCACTACGAGACCACCGGCCCCGAGATCTGGCGCGACACCGAGGGCAAGGTCACGCACTTCGTCGCCGGCGTCGGCACCGGGGGCACCATCAGCGGCGTCGGCAAGTACCTCAAGGAGGTGTCCGGCGGCGCGGTGCAGGTCATCGGCGCAGACCCCGAGGGTTCTGTGTACTCCGGGGGCTCCGGCCGCCCGTACCTCGTCGAGGGCGTCGGCGAGGACTTCTGGCCGAGCGCATACGACGCCAGCGTCGTCGACCGCGTGGTCGCGGCATCCGATGCCACCTCGTTCGCCCTCACCCGCCGGCTCGCCCGCGAAGAGGGACTGCTCGTCGGCGGCTCCTGCGGCCTGGCCGTCGCCGCCGCCCTCGAGGTCGCCCGCGACCTGGGTCCGGACGACGTCGTCGTCGTGCTGCTGCCCGACGGCGGCCGCGGCTACCTCGGCAAGATCTTCAACGACAGCTGGATGCGCTCGTACGGCTTCTCCACCGCACCGGACGAGGCGACCGTCGCCCACGTCGTGCGCGGCAAGACCGGTGAGATGCCCGCCCTCGTGCACGTGCACCCGGCGGACACCATCCGCGACGCGATCGAGATCATGACCGAATACGGCGTTTCGCAGCTGCCGGTGCTGACCGCCGAACCCCCCGTCGTGATGGGCGAGGTCGTCGGCTCCGTCGACGAGCGTGGCCTCCTGGAGTCGGTATTCAGCGGCAGGGCACAGATGACGGATGCCGTGGGCGGATACCTCAGCGCCCCGCTCGGCCTCATCGGCGCGGGCGAATCGGTGGCCGCCGCGAAGGCAGCGCTCGGGTCGACCGACGCCCTGCTCGTCACCGACGACGGAAAGCCTGCCTCGGTGCTCACCAGGCACGACCTCCTCACCTACCTCTCCGCCTGACCCCCCCTCCCGGCCGGGTGACCGGCCATCGCTCCATGAAAGGCGACATGACCCACGACTTCGCGACCCGCGCCATCCACTCCGGCCAGACGCCAGACCCCACCACCGGCGCGGTCATCCCGCCGATCTACCAGTCGTCGACCTTCGTGCAGGACGGCATCGGCGGCTTTCGCAACGGCTACGAATACGCCCGCGGCGGCAACCCCACCCGTACCTCGCTCGAGACCCTGGTCGCCGACCTCGAGGGCGCGACGCACGGGCTGTCGTTCTCGTCCGGCCTCGCCGGCGAAGACGCCCTGCTGCGCGGCATCCTCACCCCCGGCTCCCGCATCGTCATGGGCAACGACGTCTACGGCGGAACGCATCGGCTGGTAAACCGCCTGTTCGTGCCATGGGGCGTCAGCCTGCAGACGGTCGAGATGACCGACCTCGACGCGGTGCGCGCGGCCGTCACGAGCGACACCACCGTGCTGTGGGTCGAGACCCCGAGCAACCCGCTGATGAAGGTCAGCGACATCGCCGCGCTCGCCGAGATCGGGCACGCCGTCGGCGCGACCGTGGTCGTCGACAACACCTTCGCGACGCCCTACCTGCAGAACCCCCTGCAGTTCGGCGCCGACGTCGTCGTGCACTCCGCCACCAAGTACCTCGGCGGGCACTCCGACGTGCTCGGCGGCGCGGTCGTCACGAGCGACGACGAGATCGCCGAGAAGACCCGTTTCGTGCAGTTCGCCGCCGGTGCGGTGCCCGGCCCGATGGACGCCTGGCTCACCACCCGCGGGATCAAGACCCTCGCCGTGCGCGTCGAGAAGCACTCCAGCAACGCCCTCGCGCTCGCCGAGGCGCTCGTCGGCCACCCGAAGATCGAGCGCGTGTACTACCCGGGGCTCGCCGACCACCCCGGTCACGAGCTGGCCGCACGGCAGATGCGCGCATTCGGTGGGATGCTGTCGGTGAAAGTCGCGGGAGGGGCATCCGCCGCCCGCCAGCTCGTCGAGTCCACCGAGGTATTCCTGCTGGCCGAGTCGCTCGGCGGCATCGAATCGCTCATCAGCTACCCGTCCGAGATGACCCACGCGTCGGTGCGCGGCACCGAGCTCGAGGTGCCGGACGACATCGTGCGCCTCTCGGTCGGCATCGAGGGCGTCGACGACCTCGTCGGCGACATCCTGCAGGCCCTGGAGAAGTGATGTGAGCCCCGGTGCACCGGCACGCGCGGTAATGCGCCGCGCTGGCCGGTGCGCCATACTGGGGGAGTTCTCGCAATGTGAACGTACACATCAATGAAGCCGGGTACCGCTGATCGTTATGGAGCCCACCCGAGTCCGCGCCCCGAGCATCCGGGATGTCGCACGACTCGCAGGAGTGTCGTACCAGACGGTCTCGCGAGTGCTGAACGACTCCCCGAGCATCAAGCCGAGCACCCGGCAGCGCGTGCTGCAGGTGATCGACGAGATCGGGTACCGGCCCAACCAGGCGGCGCGGGCACTCGTCACGAGCAAGTCGCGCACCATCGGCGTGCTCACCTCCACGACCGCGCACTACGGGCCGACCACGAGCCTGCGCGCGATCGAAGACGCCGCGCGCGCAGCGGGGTACGTCGTCAGCACGACCAGCATGGTGACCGGTGACCCCGGATCGGTCACCGAGAGCCTCGAGCACCTGATGGCGCAGGCCGTCGAGGGCATCGTGGTGATCGCTCCGCAGGTGCGCGTGTTCGACGCGTTCCGCGAACTCGCGCTGACCGTTCCGCTGGTCACCCTCGACTCGACCGCGGCAGATTCGCCGCGCAGCATGGCCGTCGACCAGGTCGCCGGCGCCCGGCTCGCGACCAGGCACCTCATCGAGCTGGGCCACGAGGAGATCATCCACCTCGCCGGCCCCCGCGACTGGATCGAGGCGGAGGCCCGCATGCACGGGTTCCTCGTCGAGGTGCGCGACGCCGACCTGCGCACGCACCCGCCGATCCTCGGCGACTGGACCGCCGACACCGGGTACCGGGTGGGACACGAGCTGCTGGGCTACCGCGACTTCACCGCCGTGTTCGCGGCCAACGACCAGATGGCCCTCGGGCTCATCCACGCGTTCCTCGAGGCGGGCCTCGATGTTCCCGGCGACGTGAGCGTCGCCGGGTTCGACGACATCCCCGAGGCCAGCCACTACTGGCCGCCGCTCACGACCGTGCGCCAGGACTTTGCGGAGCTTGGCAGGCGGGCCGTCGCGCTGCTGCTCAGCCAGCTCGAGGGGACAACCGAGGTCGACCACCGGCAGGTCACGCCCGAGCTCGTGCTCCGGTCGTCGACCGCACCGCCGCGCTGAGGGTCGCACGCCCGTCGCGGTTGACACCGCTGGCCGCCCCGCTACCATGGGAAGCGCGAATGTGAGCGATCACATTTAGCCCCTGCATCCACTGTGTCTCCTAACTACAGGGATACGCTGCACCCGCAGGCGCCCATCCCCACCCCAGACGAAGGAGTCACCCGTGGCTGACGCGTCCCCGCTCTCCCCAGAGTCCAGCTCACCAGAGCCGCTCGCCCCCGAACCCATCTCGCCCGACGACCAGTTCGTCATCGGCATCGACTACGGCACCCTCTCGGGCCGCGCGCTCGTCGTGCGCGTCTCCGACGGCGCAGAGCTCGGCACCGCGACGCACGACTACACCCACGCCGTGATGGACGAGACCCTCGCCGCCACGGGAGCGACCCTGCCGCCGGAATGGGCGCTGCAGGTGCCATCCGACTACGTCGATGTTCTGAAGACAGCCGTGCCCGCCGCAATCGAGGCCGCCGGCATCGACCCCGCGCAGGTCATCGGCGTCGGAACCGACTTCACCGCGAGCACCCCCATGCCGGTGCTGGGCGACGGAACCCCGCTGAACGAGGTTGCCGAGTTCGCCGACCGCCCGCACGCCTACGTCAAGCTGTGGAAGCACCACGCGGCGGGCTCGCAGGCCGACCGCATCAATGCCCTCGCCGCCGAGCGCGACGAGGCGTGGCTCTCCCGCTACGGCGGCCTCATCTCGAGCGAGTGGGAATTCGCCAAGGGCCTCCAGCTGCTCGAAGAAGACCCCGAGCTGTACGACCGCATGGACCACTGGGTCGAGGCGGCCGACTGGATCGTCTGGCAGCTCACCGGCAGCTACGTGCGCAACGCCTGCACCGCGGGGTACAAGGGCATCTACCAGGACGGCGCATACCCGAGCCGCGACTTCCTCGCCGCGCTCAACCCCGCCTTCGCCGGTTTCGCCGACGACAAGGTCGCCCACGAGATCGGACGACTGGGGGATGCCGCGGGCACGCTGTCTGCCGAGGCCGCCGCATGGACCGGCCTCCCCGAGGGCATCGCCGTCGCGGTCGGCAACGTCGACGCGCACGTGACCGCCCCCGCCGCCGGCGCGGTGGAGCCGGGCCAGATGCTCGCCATCATGGGCACCTCGACCTGCCACGTGATGAACTCCGACCAGCTGCACGACGTGCCCGGCATGTGCGGGGTCGTCGACGGTGGCATCGTCGACGGGCTCTACGGCTACGAGGCCGGGCAGTCGGGAGTCGGCGATATCTTCGCGTGGTACGTCAAGAACCAGGTGCCAGCGCGCTACACGGATGCTGCCGCCGAGGCCGGCCGCAGCATCCATGAACACCTCACCGAACTGGTGCGCGACCAGCCCGTCGGCGGACACGGCCTGGTCGCCCTCGACTGGCACAGCGGAAACCGGTCGGTGCTCGTCGACCACCAGCTCAGCGGCCTCGTCGTCGGCGCGACCCTCACCACGCGCCCAGAGGAGATCTACCGCGCGCTGTTCGAGGCCACCGCCTTCGGAACCCGGGTCATCGTCGAGGCGTTCAACGAGAGCGGCGTTCCGGTCACCGAGTTCATCGTCGCCGGCGGCCTGCTGCGCAACAGCTTTCTCATGCAGACCTACAGCGACATCCTGCGGATGCCGATCTCGACCATCGCGAGCGACCAGGGACCGGCGCTCGGATCGGCCATCCACGCGGCCGTCGCCGCCGGCGCCTACCCCGACGTGCGCGCGGCCGGCGAGGTCATGGGCAAGGTCGACCGCGCCGTCTACCAGCCAGACGAGGCGCGGGCGGATGCCTACGACCGGCTGTTCGCCGAGTACGCGCTGCTGCACGACCACTTCGGTCGCGGCGGCAACGACGTGATGCACCGGCTCAAGGCCATGAAGCGCGATGCCTACGGCACGACGACCAGAGACAGCGGCGTCAGCGACGCCGGCGAGAGGGAGGCGGACTCATGAGTTCCGACAACGACATGCAGGCCCGGATCCAGGCAGTCCGCGAGGACGTCTCGGCGCTCCACGAACAGCTGACCCGCTACGGCCTGGTCATCTGGACCGGCGGCAACATCTCGGGCCGCGTTCCCGGCACCGACCTGTTCGTCATCAAGCCGAGTGGCGTCGAGTACGACGACCTCGCGCCGTCGAACATGATCCTGTGCCACCTCGACGGCACCGTCGTCGAGGGCTCGGAGGGCAGCGAGCGCAGCCCGTCGAGCGACACCGCGGCGCACGCCTACGTCTACCGCAACATGGCCGGCGTCGGCGGAGTCGTGCACACCCACTCCACCTACGCCACCGCGTGGGCGGCGCGCGGCGAAGCGGTGCCGTGCGTCATCACCGGGCAGGCCGACGAATTCGGCGGCGAGATCCCGGTCGGACCGTTCGCGATCATCGGCGACGAGTCGATCGGCGAAGGCATCGTGCAGACGCTCACCGGGCACCGCTCCCGCGCCGTGCTCATGCAGAACCACGGCGTGTTCACCATCGGCTCGAACCCCCGAGACGCCGTCAAGGCAGCGGTGATGGCAGAAGACGTCGCCCGCACCGTGCACATCGCGAAGCAGCTCGGCGAGACCATCCCCATTCCGCAGGACAAGATCGACTCGCTGTTCGACCGCTACCAGAATGTCTACGGCCAGAAGAAGGACAACTCATGACCCGCAGCATCATCCCCGAGCTCTCCGACTACGAGGTCTGGTTCGTCACCGGCAGCCAGAACCTCTACGGCGAGGAGACCCTCCAGCAGGTCGCCGAGCAGTCGCAGCGAATCGCCGCCGCGCTGCAGGACGCCACCGGAATCCCGGTCACCGTCACCTGGAAGCCCGTGCTCAAGGACTCCGACTCGATCAAGCGCCTCGCCCTCGACGCGAACGCCGACGACAGGGTCATCGGCGTCATCGCGTGGATGCACACCTTCAGCCCCGCGAAGATGTGGATCACCGGCCTCGACCTGCTGCGCAAGCCGCTGCTGCACCTGCACACGCAGGCGAACGTCGAGCTGCCGTGGGCCGAGATCGACATGGACTTCATGAACCTCAACCAGGCCGCGCACGGCGACCGGGAGTTCGGCTACATCCAGACCCGCCTCGGCGTCGCCCGCAAGACCGTCGTCGGCCACGTATCGAACCCCGCGGTCATCGCGCAGGTGGGCACCTGGAGCCGCGCCGCCGCCGGCTGGGCCGCCACCCACGACCTCAAGCTCGCGCGCTTCGGCGACAACATGCGCTTCGTCGCCGTTACAGAGGGCGACAAGACCGAGGCCGAGCTGCAGTTCGGCGTGCAGGTCAACACCTGGGGCGTGAACGACCTGGTCGAAGCGGTGGATGCCGCATCCGACGCCGATGTCGACGCCCTCGTCGCCGAGTACGAAGAGCTCTACGAGGTCGTGCCAGAGCTGCGGGCGGGCGGCGACCGCCACGACTCCCTGCGCTACGGGGCCCGGATCGAGCTCGGCCTGCGCTCGTTCCTCGAGGCGGGCGGGGTCAGCGCGTTCACCACGAGCTTCGAAGACCTCGGCGGCCTGCGCCCGCTGCCCCGCCTCGCCCTGCCGCGGCTGATGGCCGCCGGCTACGGCCTCCGCGCGGGGGGCGGCTGGGAGGCGG
>NZ_JAALGE010000028.1 GCF_011057645.1 Marisediminicola senii
CCCCCCCTCCCCGCTCCGCGCGCTGCGCGCAGTGTCTACAGCACCCACCGCCCCCCCCCCCCCCGCCCCCCCCCCCCCCCCCCCCCCCCGCCGGCACCCGCCGCTCACCCACCGCCCACCTCCACCCCCCACCGCCCGTCACCCCCCGGCAACCACCCGGCTACGCCCCGCGAGTAATATGACCAGCGCGCGAAACAAGCGCAGCAACCCCACATTCCGGCAAAACGAAGGAGATCTCTGGTGTCAGCGATCGAGGTAGTACGAGCCCGCGAAATTCTCGACTCACGAGGCAACCCCACAGTCGAGGTCGAGGTGTTGCTCGAGGACGGCACAGTCTCGCGCGCGGCCGTGCCATCCGGCGCATCCACCGGAGCGTTCGAAGCATACGAACTCCGCGATGGCGACAAGAAGCGCTACCTCGGTAAGGGCGTGCAGAAGGCCGTCTCCGCCGTCAACGACGAGATCTCCATCAACGTCGAAGGCCTCGACGCCACCGACCAGCGCCTCGTCGACCAGGCCCTGATCGAGCTCGACGGAACCGACAACAAGAAGCGCCTCGGCGCCAACGCCATCCTCGGCGTCAGCCTCGCCGTCGCCAAAGCGGCCGCGGACTCCTCCGACCTGCCGCTGTTCCGCTACCTCGGCGGACCCAACGCCCACACCCTGCCCGTTCCGATGCTGAACGTCATCAACGGCGGATCGCACGCCGACAGCAACGTCGACATCCAGGAATTCATGATCCTGCCCGTTGGCGCCGACACGTTCTCCGAAGCACTCCGCTGGGGCGTCGAGACCTACCATGCACTCAAGGGCATCCTGCACGACAAGGGCCTGAGCACCGGACTCGGCGACGAGGGTGGCTTCGCCCCCAACCTCGACAGCAACCGCGCCGCTCTCGACCTGCTCGTCGAAGCGATCCAGAAGGCCGGCTTCACCCCCGGCAAGGACATCGCACTCGGCCTCGACGTCGCCGCTACCGAGTTCTTCGACAAGAAGAACTACCTGTTCGAAGGCAAGAAGACGTCAGCAGGCGAGATGAGCGCGTACTACTCCGAGCTCGTGAACGCCTACCCGCTCGTCACCATCGAAGACCCGCTCGACGAAGACGACTGGGAGGGCTGGGCACAGCTCAACGCCGAAATCGGCGACAAGGTGCAGATCGTCGGAGACGACCTGTTCGTCACCAACCCGACCCGCCTCGCCAAGGGCATCGAACTGAAGACCGCGAACTCGATCCTCGTCAAGGTCAACCAGATCGGAACCCTCACCGAGACGCTCGACGCCGTGTCGCTCGCCCAGCGCAGCGGATACACCGCCGTGCTCTCGCACCGCTCCGGTGAGACCGAAGACACCACGATCGCCGACCTCGCCGTCGCGACCGACTCCGGCCAGATCAAGACCGGTGCCCCGGCCCGCTCCGAGCGCGTCGCGAAGTACAACCAGCTGCTCCGCATCGAAGAAGAGCTCGGCGACGCCGCGACTTACGCGGGCCGCAGCGCGTTCCCCCGCTTCACCAGCTGACCCCGCTTAGTCTGTAGAGCATGACGAGACGGCAGCGCACCCGGCAGGTACCGGTTGCGCTGCCGACCTCGGATACGGGCCCCACCAAGTGGCTCCGCAGCATCCGCCTCTCGGGTTTCACTATCGTCGCCCTGACGCTCGTGATCCTCACCATCGTGGTCCTCGCCCCCAGCCTGCGCATCCTCGTCGAGCAACAGCGCGAGATCGCTGCACTCGAGGCGACCGTCGCCCAACAGCAGGCCGCCGTCGAGGACCTCGAAGAAGAACGCGCCCGCTGGGACGACACGAGCTACCTCGAATCCCGCGCCCGCGAACGCCTCGACTACGTGTTCCCCGGCGAGTTCAGCCTCCTCGTGATCGACGACGGCGAAAGCCTCGCCGCCCCCGACGGCCTCCCCATCAGCGAAAACATCCAGGCCACCGACGTCGACTGGATCAGCACCATGTTCTCCTCGGTCCTGACCGCAGGGTTGACGGATGCTGCAGCCGGCGAAATCGTCGCACCCGTGCTCGGCACCGATCCGACGCCCGCCGAACAGCCGGTACAGGAGGTGACCGTGCCCGATGACGGCTCCACCTCGGGCGGCCAGGGGGCGGACGACCCCACCGGCACCGACCCCACCGGCACCGACCCCACCGATCCGGCCACCGAGGGCGACACGACCACCGATGACCCAGCCGCCGACGAGCCAGCCACGGACGGCACCGGCTCCGACACCACTGTTCCCGACGGATCGGGCGACTGACCCCGTGCCGACCCCACCCTTCGCGCCACCGAGCGAACGGGACATCGAGATCGTGTCCCAGCAACTCGGCCGCCCCGCCCGCAACGTGATCGGCATCGCCGCACGCTGCGTCTGCGGCGCCCCCACCGTCGTCGCCACCAAGCCGCGCCTCGACGACGGAACCCCGTTCCCCACCCTCTATTACCTGTGCCACCCCGCAGCCACCGCGGCCATCTCCACCCTCGAAGCCACCAGCGTGATGCCCGAACTCGCCGCCCTGCTCGAGGGCGACACCGCCGACAGATACGCCGTCGCGCACCAGGCCTACCTGAGCGACCGCGAGTCCATCGAGGTCGTCGACGAGATCGCCGGAATCTCCGCGGGCGGTATGCCAACCAGGGTGAAGTGCCTGCACGCCCTCGCCGGGCACTCGCTCGCGGCCGGCCCCGGCGTCAACCCGATCGGCGACCTCGCACTCGAACGTGCCGACTGGTCGCCCGCCGTCTGCCAGTGCGCCGTCTACGAGTGAGCCGTTACCGGGCCACCACCGCGCGTGTCACCCCGCGCGCCGCCCGGGCCACCGCGCCCCGCACCGCGGTACGGGTCACCGTCGCGATGCTGGCCGCCGCGGCATCCATCCTGCTCATCGCCCAACCCGCCGCAGCCGATGAAGTGCGCGACCGCCAATACTGGCTGTCGTCGTACGGCGTCACCCAGGCGTGGAGCACCACGCGCGGCTCCGGCGTCACCGTCGCCGTCATCGACACCGGAGTAGACGGCACCCACCAGGATCTCGCCGGTACAGTCGTCGGCGGCACCGACGTCTCGGGCGTCGGCAGCCCCGACGGGCAGACCCCGGTCGGCAACGACAGCAACCACGGCACCATGGTCGCGTCGCTGCTCGCCGGATCCGGGCACGGCCCCGGCAACGGCGACGGCGTGATCGGCGTAGCCCCCGACGTCGACATCCTCTCGGTCTCGGTCGGGTTCGGCGTCGGCACGATCACGTCCGACGAGCAGATCGCCCAGGCGGTGCGCTGGTCAGTCGACAACGGGGCCGACGTCATCAACATGTCGCTCACCCGCAACACCCTCGACTGGCCCACCAGCTGGGACGACGCCTTTCTCTACGCCATGCAGAACGACGTCGTCGTGGTCGCCGCCGCCGGCAACCGGGGGAGCGGCACCACCAGTGTCGGCGCGCCCGCGACCATGCCCGGCGTGCTCACCGTCGCGGGCGTCGACGAGAGCGGACAAGCCAGCTTCGACGCCTCCGCGCAGGGCACCACCATCTCGGTGTCCGCACCGAGCGAGTCCCTGGTCGGCGCAGCCCCCGGCAACCGCTACTTCGAGTGGGAGGGCACCAGCGGCGCCGCACCGCTGGTTTCCGGACTCGTCGCCCTCGTGCGATCCGCCCACCCCGAGCTCGACGCCAACAACGTGATCAACCGGGTCATCCAGACCGCGACCCCGGTGAACGCCGACGTTCCCAGCCCCATCTACGGCTACGGACTCATGAACGCGGCCGCCGCGGTATCCGCCGACGTCGACGCAGTCGAGGCGAACCCGATGGGCGACCTCACCGAGTGGATCCGCGTCTACCGTCGCGCCGAAGCCACCCCGGAACCCACCCCCGAGCCCACGCCAGACGCATCGGAAGCGCCACCGGTCGTGCTGCCCGACATCGACCCGGAGCGCGAGAACCCGTTCGTCGCCCTGCTGCCGCGCACCGACACGCTGCGCGACACGGGGGTTCCGCTACTGGTGTTCGCCGCGTTCCTCGCGGCCCTCGCCTTCACCGCGCGCCTCGCCATCCGCCAGTACCTGCGCCTCGCCGGTGCGGGAGCCGCGCCGACTGGTTCTGAGGTCCCTGACCCGGGCGGTGCCTGGCACGTCGGCTCCAGGCCGGGGGCGATGGATGCCGCGGCGACGGGAACCCCGCAGCGCGCAGCATCCACCCCCGACGATGCGCAGCCGGGCGCCACCGCGTCGCCGCGCACGGCCCCCGTACCGCGGCTCCCCGGGTACCTGCCGGACCGCGCCCGCAGCACGCGCACCGCCGAGTACGCATCAGACGGTGACGACGACGTCACGAAATCGCACAGCTACTACATCGGCGGGAGCGACGACGACGCGTCCGGCGGTAGCGGCACCGGTAGCGGCACGGGCGCGGGCGCAGGCAACGGCAGCGGTACTGACGGCGGTAACGCGGAACCCCGTGCGAAGCGCGAGGGACAGAACCCGCCCGACTGGCTGCGCTTCTGACCCGCTGAAACCCGCCAGCACCGCGAAATGCACCCCGCAAATACGGGTGTAAGTTTTGTGGGTGACCAAAAAGATCCTGATCGTTGGCGGCGGATACGCCGGTTTTTACACCGCACTCGGACTCGAGAAGTGGCTCGCCCGCGGCGAAGCCGAAGTAACCGTCGTCGACCCGCTGCCCTACATGACCTACCAGCCGTTCCTGCCGGAGGTCGCTGCCGGATCGATCGAGCCGCGTCACGCGGTCGTTGCCCTGCGCCGTCACCTCTACAAGTCCGAGGTCGTCACCGCACGCGTCACCGCGATCAACCACGCGGCCAAGACCGCGACCATCACGCCCGAGGTCGGTGAGCCGTGGGAGTTCGCCTACGACATCATCGTGGTCACCGCCGGATCCGTGTCGCGCACCTTCCCGATTCCCGGAGTCGCGGATGAAGCGATCGGCCTCAAGACGATCGAAGAAGCCACCGCGATCCGCGACCGCATCCTCGCGAACTTCGCCCGTGCCGCGAACCTCCCCGCCGGTGCCGAACGCGACCGCCTGCTCACCTTCACCGTCATCGGTGGCGGGTTCGCCGGCATCGAGGTCTTCGGCGAGATGCGCAGCCTCGCCAGCTCGCTGCTGCGCTACTACCCGACCCTGAAGTTCGACGACGTGGCCTTCCACCTCGTCGAGGCGATGGGACGCATCATGCCCGAGGTGTCGCTCAAGACCAGCCACTGGGTGCTTAAGAACCTCGCCCAGCGCGGCGCCGAAGTGCACCTCGACACGCAACTCAAGTCCGCTGTCGGCGGCAACGTCGAACTGTCGACGGGGGAGCGCTTCGAATCCGACCTCATCGTCTGGACCGCCGGCGTCATGGCCAACCCCGTGCTGCGCAACACCGACCTACCGACCGAAGAGCGTGGACGCCTGCGCGCGCAGGCCGACCTCCGCGTCATCAACGACGACGGGGTCATCCCCGACGCGTGGGCGTCGGGCGACGTCGCCGCCGTTCCCGACCTCACCGGCAAGGGCGTCGGCGGAATGTGCGTGCCGAATGCGCAGCACGCCGTGCGCCAGGGCAAGCTCATGGCCAAGAATATCGTGGGCAGCATCCGTGGAGACGTTCCCGTCGAGTACAAGCACGAGAACCTCGGCGCGGTGGCCACCCTCGGGCTTGGCATCGGCGTGTTCCAGTCCGGCAAGATCTCGGTCAAGGGACTGCCCGCCTGGGTCATGCACCGCGGATACCACGGCCTGGCCATCCCGATGTGGGAGCGCAAGATCCGCGTATTCACGATGTGGATCCTGAACTTCTTCCTGCGTCGCGACATCGTGTCGATCGAGGCCCGCGAGACTCCACGCGAGGCGTTTGTCGAGTACGCGTCGCGCCCGAAGGCGTAATCGGCCGGTTCGTAGCGCGGCCCCGGCATCACGCTGGGGCCGGGCCCCCGTAGCCCAATGGCAGAGGCACGCGACTTAAAATCGCTTCAGTGTGGGTTCGAGTCCCACCGGGGGTACTGACCAATTCAGGGTGCAGGCGGGTCGCAGCTCAGGATGCAGGCCGTCTGCAGCCCAGGGTGCAGGCGGACTGTAGCCGTCGGTGCAGACGGGCGACAGCTCAAGAGCCCGCGAACAGGCGCACTCGCTGCGGCGAACTGCGCGGCACCCGCTCGACGACGCATCGTGCTTCGAGGTCGACCTTGGTGTACCGCACGTAGTTCGACAGTCGTCCGCCCGGGAACGCGGCATTCGCACCGAGCTGCTGCTGCGCCTCGGTCACGATCAGCTGGAGGGGGACCGACCCGTCGTCGTCGGCGAACCGGTCGATGGTCGCGAGGATGACCTCGACCAGGAGGTCATACTGCTCGAGGGCGATGGTCCAGCCGTCCAGTCCGTCGGGGCGCGTGGCGTTGAACATCTGCACCCTGCCGCGATCACGAGCCAGCGCATCCTCGGCCCAGGCCTTCTCGCCCACCGGACCGGAGTGTGGGTCAGTCGACATGGCGCCCATTCTGCACCATCCGCGATAGCCAAATTCTGAGTACCTCCCCACCACCCGACCGCACGTCGCACCCCTGCCGTAAGGTCGTCACCGCAGGGCCGGCTGCTCCGAGATTGGAGCAAAACGTGCCCTGGCATCCCCTCGACCAAGCCCGCCCGATCGGCGACGCGGGCGAGATCGGCGACGCCAGCGACGCGCGTGCGACGGACGACGAACCCGGGCGCGAACTGCTCATGGTCGACGAGTGGATGGGGCCCTGGGCGATCATCCGCACCCTGCGCTTCGACGACGAGACTTGGTACCGCGCGGTCACGCCCGAGGTCGACCACAGCAACCGGGTACTGATCGGCTACAGCCAGAACCTCCGCGCACTCGCCATGCACGCCTACCGGCGCTTCCTGCACGTACGGTCACCGACCACGGGTCCGATCAACGGCTGGTCAGCGGTCGAGTACCCCACGAGCGCATCATTCACGCCCGGGTTCGTGTCTGCCGGACGCTAGACGGGCAAACCCAGCAGCGCGAGCCCGGCAGCCCCGTAGCCCGGCACGGCCACACCCGGCAGCCGCGCAGCCCGCCAACGCGCAGCCGGGCAGTCCCGGAGCTAGTCAGTCCCAGCAGCGCTACGCCTACTTCGCTGGCCCCGACGGCGTGTGCTGCTTCTGCGCGCGCGCCCGGGTGTCCTGCATGATCGTCGACACCGGAAGGGTGCGCTTCACGAGCGACTCGGCCACGGCCCGCAGGCTGATGTTGTTGTTGCGCGAGAAATTGCGCAACGTAGAGAATGCTTCATCCATATCCATACTGGATGCCGCGGCCATCACGCCCTTCGCCTGCTCGATGAGAATCCGGCTGCTGAGTGCCCGCTCGAGCTGCTCGGTCAGGATGCTCGAATCGCGGATGTTGCGTTCCTGCAGAATGCCGATCGTCGCGACATCGGCCAGCGCCTGCGCGACCGTGATGTCCCGATCGCTGATCTGCTCCGCGCGCACGCTGAACAGGTTCATCGTGCCGATGATCTGGCCGCGCAACCGCATCGGGGTTGCGTGCATCGCCTTGAACCCCTGCGACGCCGCCGCGACCCGAAACGCCGGCCAGTTGTCGCCGGTGTCGTTGATGTCGGCAACCGAAACGGCGACCCCGGTCGCGAAGCAGTCCAGGCAGGGTCCTGCACCCGCGTTGAGCTGGTTGACCTCCACGAAGTCCGCCTGCTCACTGGTGGATGCCACGAGCTGCAGCTCACCGCGAGCGTCGGCAATCATCAGACCGCCGGCGTTCACATCGAGTAAGGCTGTACATTCGGTGACAAGCGTGTCGAGCAGATCGACCATGTCGTAATCTGCGATCAGCGTGTCTGCCAGCTTCACGAAGGCAGCACTGAGCCGGACCTCCCGGGAATCCTGCTCTTGCATCGGCTCGTCTCCGTTCAATACTGCGATACTGCAGCCGTGGTCTGAGGCTACACGTCGGCTTAGGGCGTGTCGGTAAATTTCAGACGTCCTTCCACGACGTCGTGGGCGACATCGTGAAGTGGACGATTCGTCGCGAACGCGATACCCCGCAACCTGGCCAGTGCTTCGGTCGCGGTCAGGTCGAGTTGCACCAGCAGCATCCCCGTCGCCTGGTGGATCTCGCGTCGCATCTCGGGGGCACCGGGGGTCGGGAAGTATCCGTCGTCAGCCGCGCTCTTGATCGCCCATCTTGCGGCGGGTCCGGCCGCCGCGACCGCGAGACTGACCGCCTTGACCTGCTCGCTGGGACTCAATCTGCCCGGCTGCCGCCGATAGAGATCCACGCCGCCGATGGTCGCGGCACCCATGATGAGCGGGATCGAGAACAACGCACCGAGCGGGTCGACGGTCGCCGCGAAGATCGGCCACCGCTCGGGCGAAGAGGTCGCCACGTTGTCGACCAACACCGGCACACCGGAGCGCAGGCACTCCCAGTGCGGACCCTCGCCGAGCTCGAACTGCAATTCTGCCAGCCGCGCCGCGACCTCGTCACTCGAGGAGATGGTCGCGTGCTCGTTCCCGTTCGACCCGACCACCGAGATGGCCGCACCGTCGACGGGCAGCAGTTCGACGAATGGATCGGCGAGCGAACCATCCTGCGGATTCGAACCATCCTGCGGATTCGAACCATCCTGCGGATTCGAATCATCCTGCGGATTCGAACCATCCTCAACGGAGCCAGGCGTGTCATCGAGGGACATACGCGTCGCGAGCCTCTCTGTGAACGGTCATGGCGCTGAACTGTGCGGTGCTGCACGCGGAACTGCCAACCGAGCCCGGAGAAGACCTGATGGGAACCCCATAGCGGAATATTCAGGACGACAGTACACCCTCAGGGGTGGCCCGTTTTGTGACGGTGGCGTTACGGATTTCGCGTCAGCTGTGGCGGTGGCCGCCAGGGTAGCGCTAGCGGTTCTGCGGCTCGATGAAGCGCACGAATGCCCACGTCGCGAGGCTCAGGGCGGCGAACGCAGCGGCAGCCAGCATCCATGGCAGCATCGCGGCAATCGAGTGCACCTCGCCGAACACGATGCTCGCGGTGATCGTCGCAATGACGAGGACCGTGGCCAGCCACGCGGGCCGCGACCACTCCAGAATGGCGCGCCCTGGGAGTGACGCGATGGGCAGCGACATCACCATCGCCGACCCCAGGCCGGCCAGGCAGATGGTCGTGAGCGTCTCGCTCGCCACCAGCGCCCAGAAGCCCTGGCCGGGCCCGACGACACCGTTCACCAGCCACGCGGTCGCCGCGAGCGCCGTCGTCACGCCGAGTTGCACGAGGTTGACCTGCGCCCGCTGCAGCAGCGGGGTCGCGGCGGCGAACGCGGCTCCGCCGAAAACGCCGACGACGAGGGGCGGTTCGAGGTCGGCCGTGCGGGAGACCACCGCGGCGATCGCGGCGGCGAGTAGCATCACGGGCAGAAAACGCAGGGTGGGTTGGATGCGGGCCACCATCCCCCCGAGCCGGATCGCGACCACCGTGCCCACGATGTTGAGCACCACGAGACCCAGCGCGATCGCGAGGAACAGTCGCAGGTACCGCACCTCGCCGCTCACCCCGCCGGTCAGCGCGATGAACACCGCGGCGACCGTCACGAGGATGCCGCTGGCGAGCCATGCCGCGACCGGACCGGGGGCGGCCTCGGGTTCGACGTGGCGGCGATCCTGGTTGCGTCCGGTGAGCTGCGTGCCCGAACGGAAGTAGCGTTCGCGCACCGTCGACGACAGCACGCGCAGCGGCAGGGCGATCAGCGCGAGAAAGAGCAGGGCGAGCAGCGGTGCGGTGTACCAGCTCGCCGCGGTCGCGGAGGTGGCGGGCGCGGCGAGGCTGGTGCCGAAGGTCGTGGGCGAACCCCAGTTCGACAGGGCCTCGTCGGGGGAGTTCGGCGGAACCTCATCGGTCGGCGCGACCGGGGGAACACCCGCGTCATCGCCATCGGCCGAGCCGCCGGAGCCACCCGATCCCGGGTCGCCGGGATCGCCCGGGTTGGTCGGATCCCCGGGCAGCGGTGCATTCGCCCCATTGTCGGGTTGGGTAGTCGGTGACGGGCGCCCGGGGTTCGTCGAGGGCGACGGTGACGTGGTCGACGGGCTGGGCGAGGTGGATGCCGCGGCTCGCGACACCTGCACGGGTGTGCTCGGCGACGCGTAGTTGCCGGCGGCATCGCGCTGCACCGCGACGAGCGTGTGCGACCCGCCCGTCATGCCGGCCACGACGCAGTCCCAGGTGGAGCCGGAGACCACGGTGGAGCACACCGGCACGTTGTCGAGGTAGACGTCGATGTTGCCGCGGTCCTCGCCGGTACCCGACACGGTGAAGGTCTGGCTGGCTACAGTGCCTCCGTTCGTGGGCGAGGTGATGACGGCGCTGGCCGGGGCATCCCGGTCGATGGTGACCCGCTGGGCGGGGGAGTACGCCGAGAGCTGCCCGCCGGCGATGGCGCCGTTGGACTGCTGGGCGCGAATGACGAAGGGTCCACCGGTGGGCCGCGCGGTGTTGCAGGCCCAGTACCCGGTGCTCTGCACGGGAACGGCGGAACAGTTGGCGTCGACGACGCCGTCGATGGTGACTCGCACCGTGCTGTTGGCGTGCCCGCGCCCGGAGACGAGCCCGGTGGTGAGGAACGCCCCGTCGCCGTCGATCGTGGGTGGCGCGAGCACATCGACCGTGGTCTCGCCGGGGGCAGCGGCGGTGCCGTCGGGTACCGACTCGGTGGCGACCAGGCGGATTGCCGCACCATTCGGCAGGGTCGCGCCGGTGCACGACCAGTTGGTGGCCGCCGTCTCGGGAATCTCGCACAGGGTCGCACCAGTACCGAGGGTGACCTCGACCGAGCTGCCGGACTGCTTGGTTCCGCCGATGTTGACCGTGCCGGTCGGGGTGAAGCCCGCCGGGTCGGTGGTGATCGTGGTGCCGGGGATCGCCGCCGGCCGGCCCTCGTCGATCTCGGAGAACGGCTCGAGCTTCTGGGTCGGCGTGACGCCCTCGGCGCTGGGGCTCGGAGTGGGCGAGACGGTCGGTGCCGCAGACGGCGCTGCGGTCGACAATTCAGTGACGGTGGATGCCGCACCCGCCGCAGTCGCATCAGCCGCGGGTGCCGCGGCGAGCGGCACGATGCCGACCGTGGCCGCAATAGCTATTGCAGTGAGAACTCGGGCTAGACGGGCAACGCCCCGGCCAGAGCGGCGGGGTACGTTGCGGTGATTCGCGGGTTGCGGGTGAGTCACCGTGGATCCAATGCAATTACGGCTGGGTATGCCGTGTGGTGTGGTGCTGTTATCGTGCGGAGTCGGCGTGAACCTCCTCCGACCCTGCCTTCGGGTCGTGCGCCCTGCCCCCTTGCGGATTCACAGCGACGACCCTCGAGTGATTCGAGAGACCATGCGCCGCCCCAATGAATCTGAGTGGCTACGGGCCCCCCTCGGCCTCGCGGCCATGATACCTGCGCAATGCGTCGTCGGGGTGACTTCTTCGGCGATTCAGGTCGAGGGTGCTTTTCGCGACGACGGACGCCTCGAATCGACCTGGGATACCTTCATGGCCCAGCCCGGCCGCATCGCCGACGGCAGCAATGCCGCGATCGCCGCTGACCAGTACCACCGGTCCGCTGGCGATGTGCAGCTGCTACGGGAACTCGGGGTCGACTCGTACCGGTTGTCACTCGGCTGGCCGCGCCTGCAGCCCGGGGGTCGCGGCGGGGCCAACCGTGCCGCGATCGCGTACTACGACCGGTTGCTCGACGACCTGTTGCGGGCCGGCATCCACACCGCGGTCGCCCTCCATCACTGGGATGTACCCGAGCCACTGCAGCACATCGGCGGCTGGCTCAACCGCGACACCGCGAGCCGCCTCGCCGATTTCGCCTACCTCGCGGGGGAGGCGTTCGGCGACCGCGTCGACGCCTGGACCACCCTCACCGAGCCCGCGACGGTCACCACGTCGGGGTACGGATCGGGCCGCCACGCGCCCGGCGCGACCCTCGGCAGCATGCTCGGCGGCTCGGTGAACTCGGGCCCAGGACTCGTCTCGGTCGCCCACCACCAGTTGCTCGGACACGGCCTCGCTGTCGAGGCGCTGCGCGCGGCCGACGTGCGCGGAACCATCGGTATCGACAATGTTCATACCGTTGTCGAGCCGGCGTCGGACCGAATGGATGACGCGTTGCGGGCGTCGCTGCACCGCATCGTGCAGCACGCTCTCTATGCGGACCCGGTGCTGCTCGGACGCTACCCGTCGCCCTCCGACGAGCAGCGCGATGCGGCCCCTCAGCTGTTCGACTACCTCGAGCGCGTCGACCCGCGCGACCTCGCCGTGATGTCGGCGCCGATCGACCGCTACGGCGTGGTGTACCGCGGGCCGGTGCGGCTCGTGGCGGGCGGTGCGGCTGGCATCGGCGCGGGAGTCGGCGCGGGTGCGGGCCGGGTCGTCGGCGCAGGAATCGGCGCGGGAGTGGGCAGGGTCGTCGAGCTCGACGCCGATCCGGATGCCCTCGTCGCGACCCTTCGCGAGCTCGGCGCGCACTACGGCGAGGCGCTCCCGCCCGTGGTCGTCACGACCGGCGCGAGCTACCCCGACGTCGCACGGGTGCCCGGCGACGACACCTCGCCGCCGAACGACGCGCACCGCATCGGCTACCTCGGCGATCACCTCGCCGCGCTGTCGGACATGGCATCAGGCGCCGGCGTCGCCGGGGTGACGATCGCCGGTTTCGACATCGACTCGTTCCTCGACGGCTGGGACTGGACTGCGGGCTTCACCCAGCCGACCGGTCTGGTCGCGGTCGACCGCAACACCCGCGACCGCACGCCGAAGCGTAGCTACCGCTGGCTGCAGCAGCTGTTGGGCGGGCGCTGACTGGACGGGCGCTGACCGGGTAGCTGCCTCAGCGGGCGCTATCGCGGCGTATCGACGGGCCGGGCTCGCGTTTACGCCGTCTTCTCTGGCTTGGGTGGATGCGGCCGGCCGATGTGTCCGAGGATCGCGACGATGATCGAGATCACCGCCGACAGCGTCATTCCCCACACGAGGCCGAAGTTCAGCAGGTAGGCCCCTGCCGCCGCTCCCGCACCGATGAGGATCAGCGCACCGAGGCGGCGCTTCCACGGCTGGCCTCCGCGCTGCCCGAAGTAGGAGTCGAAGGCGAGGCCGACCATGGTCGACGTGACGACGACGGTCGTGACATCCTTCACCGCAATGTGCCGCGCGGCACCGGCCTGGATCCCCATCGCGAGCCCGAGCAGGCCGGTCACGGTGAGGGCGACCCATTCCGGGCGGTCGGGTCCACTGACCCCGGTGATGATCGCCGACGCCGAGATCACCACGGCGACCGCGGCGAGCAGCGCGGTGGAGTGGGTCGTCCAGCCGGCGGGTAGTGATCGCAGTGTGCGTCCGGCGACGACGGCGCCGAGCATGAACCCGATCAGCGCGACGATCGGCCCGAAGATCGGCAGGTCGTCAGCTCCCACCAGCGCCATGCCGAGGATGACCACGTTGCCGGTCATGTTGCCGGTGAACACCCGGTCGAGTCCGAGGTAGCCGACCGCGTCGATCACGCCGGTGGAGAAGGTCAGCGCCAGCATCAGGCCGAGGTGGAGTCCGACGGGGTGTTCGCGAAGCCGGTTGCGCACGGGTACTCCAGGGGTCGAGGGGCGGGTCGGGATCGGGGCGGGACTGGTGCAGGGCTGATGCGGGCAGGACTCCACACCATGCCGACCCGACGACCGAACCATGGGCGACCGGACGCTACTGTGAGGATGAGTCTTGGCTGTGAAAACGATAGTAGATAGCGAACGGGCGGTCGGAATGCACGGTGACCCCGAGATCCTCCATGCCGGCGACGGGCCCATCCGGTCGGCGAAGTACGTGCCCGTGGAGCCAGGCAGCTATCTCTGGGGCCGGTTGCCGTGCGCGACCGACAGCCCGGTGATGACGATCGACTCGGGCGACGAGGTCACCATCGACACCCTCAGCCACGAGGGCATCCTCGAAGACCAGGGGCGCGACCCCGCCGCATTCTTCGGCGCGCACGGTGTGGACCGCGACCACGTTCTGGCCGATGCCGTGGCGATCGCGGCATCCAGCTACCCCCGAGACCGTACGACCGACGGACCCCACGTCGTCAGCGGCCCCATCCGCATCGCGGGTGCCCGCCCCGGCGACCTGCTCAGGGTGACCGTGCTCGACACCCAGCGCCGGGTGCCGTACGGCGTGATCTCGAACCGGCACACCCGCGGCGCGCTGCCCGACGAGTACCCGGCCGGCGGCGAGACGGTGAGCGTGTTCGCGTCGGTCGACGCCGACGGGCGCGGGTCGCTTCCGCTGACCGAGGGCGGCGAGAAGCGGGTGACGTTCGGGCTCGCGCCGTTCCTCGGCATTATGGGCGTCGCGGTGTCGGACGAGGTGCGTCCGCACTCGGTGCCGCCCGGGCGCCACGGCGGCAACATCGACATCAACCTGCTGACCGCCGGGTCGTCGCTGTACCTCCCGGTGCAGGTCGACGGTGCGCTCGCCTACGTCGGCGACCCGCACTTCGCGCAGGGCGACGGCGAGGTGTCGCTCACCGCGATGGAGGCGTCGCTGCGGACCGACCTGCGCTTCGAGGTGGTGACCCAGGCCGACGCGATCGCGCAGTTCGGTGAACTGGTCGGTCCGATGGCCGAGACCAGCGAGTTCCTGGTGCCGACCGGTATGGACGAAGACCTCGACGAGGCGATGCGGCAGTGCGTGCGGGCCGCGATCGCGCTGCTGCGGGCGCGCTACGGCATGGACGCGCACCTCGCCTACGCCTACCTCAGCGCCGCGACGGACTTCAACATCTCGCAGGTCGTCGACCTCGTGAAGGGCGTGCACGCGCGCATTCGGGTGAGTGATTTCGGTGGGTGAGGATCAGATGGATGCTGCTGCTGACGGTTCTCGCGTGAACCCCGATTCACCCGCCGTGCCGGGTGCCGTGCCGCCGCGTACCGACGCCCCCGCCGGGCTGCTCGACGCTGTCGAGGCATACGAAGCGGCGCTGATGGCGAACGACGTGGAGGCGCTCGACGCCTTCTTCGCGCCGGGGCCGGACACGCTGCGAGGCGATGCCTCCGGGGTGCTCGTGGGGCACGACCGCATCGCCGCGTTCCGCGCTCGCCGCGGGGGAACGCCGCGCCGCAGCATCCACAGCACCCATGTGCGCGCGATCGACGACGACCACGCCCTCGTCGTGACCGTCGGCGCACCCGTGCGGGGTGGACGCGGGCAGCAGACGCAGCTGTGGCGACGGGATGCCGCCGGCTGGCTGATCGACGTCGCCCACGTGAGCGCGCCCCCGCCCGCCATCGACTCGAGTGTCTGGCGGGTGGTGGGCACCCCGCTGGTGCCGGGCGCACTGGGCGATCAACCGCAGCGCATCGACCCGCTGCCGCTCGCCGGCCTGCGCGTCGCCGTGAAGGACCTGTTCGATGTCGCCGGTCACGCTGTCGGCGGGGGAGTGCCCGCCTACCTCGCGGAATCCCGGCCCGCGACCGAGCACGCCCCGGCCGTCGCCGCGCTGCTTGCCGCCGGGGCCGAGGTCACCGGCATCGCGCGCACCGACGAGTTCGCCTACAGCATCGCCGGGCGCAATCCGCACTACGGCACCCCGCCGAACCCGGCGGTCGTCGGCGGTATCCCCGGCGGCTCGTCGAACGGGCCGGCATCCGCGGTCGCCCTCGGGCAGGCCGACATCGGCTTGGGCACCGATACCGGCGGATCGGTTCGCGTGCCCGCGTCGTACCAGGGACTCTGGGGCCTCCGCACGACGCACGGTGCCGTCGACCGGGGCGGGCTCCTTCCGCTGGCGCCGTCGTTCGACACCGTGGGCTGGCTGACCCGCGATGCCGGGATGCTGCGGGCCGCGGCATCCACGAGCCTCGCCGGCGATGCGACCGTGACCGGGTTCGTCACGTGCGACGCGCTCAGTGCGCTCGCCGACGACGACGTGCGGGCGGCGTTCGAGCACACGGTTGCGCGGCTCGGCGACGAAGGGTTGGTGCCCGCGCTCGATACCGTCGAACTGCCCGATGCCGATGGACTGCTCGAGTGCTTCCGTACGGTGCAGGCCGCCGAGGCGTGGGCCGTTCACGGTGCGTGGGTGGCGACGCATCCGGGAGCGCTCGGGGCCGACATCGCCAGCCGGTTCGCGTGGGCCTCCGGCTTCACCGCAGAGGACGAGCGGGCCGCCCGAACTGCCCTCGAGACGGCGCGGGCCGAGCTCGAGGCCGCCCTCGCCGGACGCACGCTGCTGCTTCCCTCCGCGTCATCCGCTGCCCCTCAGGCCACCGCGTCCGCGGAAGAGAATGAGCGCACCCGCGCGCGCACCCTGCGGCTGACCTGCGTGGCCGGAATCCTCGGGGCGCCCGGGCTGTCGGTTCCGTTGCTGGAGGTCGCGGAGGGCCCGGTCGGGTTCTGCCTCGTCGGGCCGCGCGGCAGCGACCTCGCGCTCATCGACGCGTGCGAGCGGTTCGCGCGGGCGCTCGCGTAGCTGACCGAAGCCCGCACGCGCGCATGCACGTGCGGGCACCGGCCGCGGATATCACCAGGCGACGGGGCCATTCACGTCAGTGAACGTGCCGGTGGGCCCGTCGGCGGGGATCGTCGCCATGATCACGGCTGAGCGGGCACCTTGCGCGGGGGTGAGCAGGCCACGGTGGCCGTTGAGGTCGGTGGCGACGAAACCGGGGCACACGGCATTGACGAGAATGTTCTCCGAGACGAGATCCCGGGCGTACATCATCGTCACCGCCGTCAACGCGGTCTTGGATGGCACGTAGCCGAGGGCGATCGGATCGGTGTTGCCGAAGTCCGAAATGGCGGCGAGGGATCCCGCGCTGCTGGAGACGTTGACGATGCGGGGCAATTCGGACCGGCGCAGGAGCGGCAGGAACGCACTCGTGACGGTAATCACGCCGAACACGTTCGTCTCGAACACGGAGCGCACGTGGTCCACGTCGGCGGTGCGGGGCAGCTGGCCGGCGAAGTCGGCGCCGGGCTGGTGGCTGATCCCGGCGTTGTTGATCAGCGCATCCAGGCGCCCGTGGTCGGCCAGGACCCTCTCGGCAGCGGCGGCGACGGAACCGGGATCGGTCACGTCGAGCGCGACGGCGGTGACGGCTCCGCCATCGGCGCGGAGCTCAGCCGCGGTTCGTTCTCCACGTTCGAGGCTGCGCGCGCCGATGATGACGGTGTGGCCGAGCGCCGCCAGTTGCGCGGCGATTTCGCGGCCGATGCCTTTGTTGCCTCCGGTGATGAGGGCGATCATGTGGTCAGTCATGGTGGTGTCCTTTCACGAACGTCGAACTGTGAATTCAGCCTGCCGCCCGTCATCGGGATTGCGAATAATGTCGAGTCCGCATTACATGCTCTAAAGTCCCGATATGGCAATTGACCGACTCTCCGAGGTCTTGGACCTGGTCGAGGTGCGCAGTGTCGTGTCCGGCGGCTCCGCCGTTCGGGGCCGCTGGCGAACGCGCAGCGTCATCGATGATGACCTCAAGTTCATCGCGGTTGTTCGGGGCCGCGCCACTCTCACCGCGAATGGGATCGACGCACCCATCGTTCTGGAGTCCGGTGACGTCGCGGTATTGAACGGGCGGTCCTGGCTGACCCTGGAGGGTGGGGAGGGGCCGGGGGAGGCACTGGTCGTGGAACCGCCATCAGCGGGGGCGGTGATCAGCGACGCCGATGCCAACGCGTCCGACGTCGACATCCTGATCGGTGGTCGAGTCGACCTGAACCCCACCGGCAAGGAACTGCTGCTCCGCGCCCTGCCGCCCGTCGCGCACATCGGGGGATCCAGCGCCGTCGGCCCGCAACTGCGCGGGCACGTGCAGCGGCTGTTCTCGGAGATCGTCGCGCGCAGGGTCGGAGCGGACTTCGCGATACGCCAGTACGGCCAGTTACTCGTTCTCGACATCATCCGCGGCTTCATCCACGACGCCGACATGCCCGCCGGATGGTTGTAGGCGCTGACCGACGAACGGCTCCGGCCCGCACTGGCCCTCATCCACGAACAGCCAGGACGGAGTTGGAGCCTCGGAGACCTCGCCCGCGCATCTTCGATGTCGCGCACCACGTTCGCGCAGCGCTTTCGCGATGTCGCCGGCACCCCACCGTTGGCCTACCTGATCAACTGGCGGATGTTGCTGGCGCAACGTGAGCTCAGGGACAGCGACACCCGTGTCGGCGCTTTGGCCTTCACCCTCGGCTACTCCTCGGAGAGCGCGTTCAGTTCGGCATTCAAGCGGCATCTCGGGGAATCGCCGACGTCGTACCGATTGCGACTTCGCGATACTTCGTAGCCGCACGGCAGGACACCATGCGCTGATCGCCCGCCGCAGCATCCATCGCGAACCTTGGGGCACCCATGACACGAGACCGTAACCCCGGCTCAGTACGATCGAACGCATGGCAACCCAGCAGATCAACCCGCCCCCGCGCCTGCTCATGGGCCCCGGCCCCATCGACGCCGACCCGCGCGTGCTGCGCGCCATGTCGGCCGCCCTCGTGGGGCAGTACGACCCTGCGATGACCGCCTACATGACCGAGACCATGGGCTTCTACCGCACGGTGTTCGACACCCAGAACGAGCAGACCTTCCTCGTCGACGGAACCTCCCGCGCCGGCATCGAAGCCGCCCTCGTCTCGCTGATCGAGCCGGGCGACCGCGTGCTGGTTCCGATCTTCGGGCGCTTCGGCCACCTGCTGCGCGAGATCGCCGAACGCTGCGGCGCCGAGGTGCACGTGATCGAGGTCGAGTGGGGCACCGTGTTCACGGTCGAGCAGATCAAGCAGGCAATCACCGACGTGCGTCCGAAACTGCTCGCGGTCGTGCACGGCGACACCTCCACCACGCTCGCGCAGCCCCTCGAAGAACTCGGAAACCTGTGCCACCGGCACGGCGTGCTGTTCTACACCGACGTGACCGCGTCGCTGGCCGGCAACGAGTTCCACATGGATGCGTGGGAGTTGGATGCCACCACCGCGGGCCTGCAGAAGTGCCTCGCCGGCCCGTCCGGGAGCGCCCCGATCAGCCTGTCACCGCGCGCGGTCGAGGTGATCAACCGGCGCAAGAGCATCGAGGCGGGCATCCGTTCCGAGGGCGATACCGTCAGCGCGTCGCGGATCCGCTCCAACTACTTCGACCTCGCGATGATCATGGACTACTGGGGCGAGAAGCGCCTGAACCACCACACCGAGGCCACCACGATGCTCTACGGCTCCCGCGAGTGCGCGCGCCTGCTCGTCGACGAGGGCATGGAGAACGCCGTCGAGCGGCACCGCCTGCACGGTGCCGCGATGGCCGCCGGCCTCACCGGGCTGGGGCTCACCCTGTTCGGCGACCAGAACCACCGAATGAACAACGTCGTCGGCATCGAGATCCCCGACGGAATCGACGGCGACAAGGCACGCGCCGCGATGCTCACCGATTACGGGATCGAGATCGGCACGTCGTTCGGTCCGCTGCACGGGCGCATCTGGCGCATCGGAACCATGGGCTACAACGCCCGGAAGGACACCGTGCTCACCACCCTCGCCGTGCTCGAGCAGGTGCTGCGCACCGGCGGGGTGCGGGTCACCGGCGGCGGCGGGGTCGGCGCGGCGCTCGAGCTGTACGCGGACGACGCGGCCGCGTCGGGGTCTGATGCTGGCATCGGTGCTGACGCTGGTGCTACGGAGGTCGAGCGCACGGCGACGGAGGCCGCCGCGGTATGACTGGCGCTGTCGATGCGGGCGCGCCGGGCGACGGGTCGGCGGAACCCGAGCCTGTGGAGGCGGAACCCGTGAGCCGCGACGCCGCCCTCATCATGGAGCGCTGCGACGAGCTCGCCACCCTCTCGAGCAACCCGGAGCACCTCGAACGCCTGCACCTCTCGAGGGAGCACGCCGCCGCGAACGCCCTGGTCGGCGAATGGATGCGACAGGCCGGCCTGTCGACGTGGCAAGACGCCGCGGGCAATCAATGCGCGCGCCTCGAGGGTTCCTCGCCCGACCTGCCCGCGCTGCTGCTGGGCTCGCACATCGATACCGTTCCGGATGCCGGTCGTTACGACGGGATGCTCGGGGTGCTGCTCGCGATCGCGGTGGCCGGTCGCATCCACTCGTCTGGTCGGGCGCTGCCGTTCGCGCTCGAGGTTGTCGCGTTCAGTGACGAGGAGGGCACCCGGTTCGGCACGGCGCTGCTCGGCAGTCGCGCGCTCGCGGGAGCCTGGGACGACGCGCTGTTCGAGCTCACCGACGCCGACGGCATCACGCTGTTCGAGGCGATGCAGGACTTCGGGCTCGATCCCGCCCGGCTGCCCGGGGCGGCGCGGCGTCGCGAGAGCCTCGTCGGGTACCTCGAGGCGCACATCGAGCAGGGGCCGATCCTCGAGGACCTCGGCAAGAGCCTCGCGGCCGTGACATCCATCGCCGGGGCCCGCAGGTTCTCGCTGACCATGACCGGAAAGGCCGGGCACGCCGGCGGCACCCCGTTCGAGAAACGGCGCGATGCGCTGGTCGGGGCGAGCGAGCTCGTCGTCGCGGTCGAGGCGCTGTCGCGCGAGTACGGCACCATCGGCACGGTCGGGCGGTTGCAGGCGTTTCCCGGTGGGGTCAACGTGATCCCGGGGCGGGTCGACTTCAGCCTCGACCTGCGTGCGGAACACGATGCCGACCGCGACACCTGCCTGCGCCGCATCCGCGAGACGGCCGAAGATATCTGCGCGCGGCGAGGGCTTTCGTTCGAGTCCACGGAGATCTACACCGCACCCGCCGTGCGCTGCGACCCGGGGCTGCGGGCGGCGATCGAGAGCGGCATCCGGTCGACGGGGGATGCCGCGCCGGTCGCATTCCACAGCCGGGCGGGCCACGACGGGGTCGCGATCTCGAGCGTGACCGACTTCGCGATGCTGTTCATCCGGTGCGCGGGAGGCATCAGCCACCACCCCGACGAGTCGGTGATCGAGGCAGACGTCGCGGTCGCGCTGGACGCGTTCGAGGCCGCGGTGTGGGCTGTGGCGGCGGGGTACACGGGGTAATTCGAGCGGTCGTCGCGGTCGCTGTCTGGGTCGGCCGGGTTGGTCGGGGTGGGCGCGCTCCCATGAATATAGGATCGCCCCGACTGCCCCAGAGGCCTGATACGGTTCCTGTGATGTTGCAACGCGGTTCGTCCGCGCGGTGTCCAGGGGCGGGGGCCAGATGAATGTCGCGATAGTGCAATCCGTCGTGGACAGGCTCGTCGACCTGGGGTATTCCTCACGGCGCGTTGTCCCCAGGCCACCGCCGGGTATCGCCGCGTGTCACGCGCCGGGACCCGACCCGGTCCGGCTGCTCGTGCTGGGCACCGGCGTGGTGTTCGGACACGGGGTGCTCAGCCATGACCTGGCGCTGCCCGGCACAGTCGCACGATCCCTCGCTGCCCGCCTGCACCGCGGAGTGGACGTCTCGGTCAACGTGCGGGAACGATGGGCTGCGGTCGACTTCGTCGCCGAAATCGGCTCCCTCGTGGTGGGCAGGGCAGACGCGGTGCTGCTGAGCCTCGGTCACTCCGAAGCGTTCGCAGACATGCCCACCGAGGTGTGGCGGCAGACGATGGCCGCAGTTCTCGACGGGATCCAGGCACGCGCCGGACGCCCCGTTCTGACTGCCGTGCTGGAGCTGAGCGAGTTGGGCACCATCCGCGGTGCATCGAGGGCTGTCATCACACGCGGCAACCGCAGGATGTCGGGCCTGAATCAGGCTCTCGCCGAGCTCTGTGAAGCGAGAAAAGACACCTGCCTGGTGCTGCGGCTGAGCGATCTCCCGGTCGAGGAGCCCACGCCAATGCTGTACCGCGAGTGGGCAGCAAACCTCGGCCCCGCCCTGGCGGCGCGACTGGAGGTGGAACTCATGCACCGGGCGCGCGCGGACATCGCGGGTGTCGACGATGCGGTTGTGGATAGTGCGATGGTCGGTGCTGTCGACAGCGCTCATCAATCCAGCGCCCTGGCCGCCACGGTCGACGAACTGAGGCGCCAGCAGGCACTGGACCGGTTGCAGATCCTCGATACCGAACCGGAAGACGAGATCGACCGCCTAGCCCGGCTGACGCAGGAGCACTTCGGAACGGCCATGGCGACGGTGACCTTCGTCGACCGGGACCGACAATGGCACAAGGCAGTCCGCGGTCCGCTGCATGCACAAAGCCCCCGCGCGTACGCGATCTGCGACCACACCATCCGGCACGACGCCGCGTTCGTTGTCGAGGACACCACCACCGACGAGCGGTTCAGCGCAAACCCGGGGGTCACCGGCGCCCCGTTCATCAGGTTCTACGCTGGCTACCCCATCGAAACCCCGGACGGCTACCGGGTAGGCACGCTCTGCGTGATCGACACCCAGCCGCGGGAGTTTCCGGAGCAGGACCGGATCGTGCTGCGCAACCTCGCCCTCATGGTGCAGGACCTGCTCTGGGAACGCGCCAACGCCATAACCGAGTGACGCCGTGACGCCGTCGGCGTGTTCGGACTACCTACCCGTGCGGCTCGTCGACGTCGTGCCCGTTCCACAGGTCGCCGCATTCCACCTCCGCCACCCCGTGATCGACGAGATACGGTCGCGCCCCGGCATCCCCGCGCACTTCTCGCGCGATGGCCGCCCAGTGCGAGCGGCCGACCAGCACGGGGTGCCCGGGGGTGCCGGAATAGACCGCCTGCCGCAAGGTGTCGTCATTCGGGGTGGCGTGGGGGATGCCGCGTTCGCCGATCACCCGGCGCACCGCAGCAGTCGGCAGGCTGGGCAGGTCGACGAGGGTGATGACCGCAGCGGCGGCATCCACCGTCGCGTCGGCGGCAGCCGAAAGCCCCGCCGCGATGGAAGCCGCCATGCCCGACTGCCAGTCCGCGGCCACCACCGCGGTGACGCGCGGGTCATCCGGAACCAGCCCTCGAGCGGTGGATGCCTCGGCTCCGAGCACCACCACGACGCGCCTGCATCCGCCCTCGAGCAGCCGCCGCACGCCGCGCTCGACCCAGGGCACCCCGTCGGCGCCGCGCACCAGCGCCTTCGGCATGCCCATTCGTCGCCCGGCCCCGGCGGCGAGCAGGATGCCGATGACGGGGGTGGGGGTCGTGGCGGGCATTGCTCCAGGCATCGTGGCGGGTGTCGTCGTGCCCTCTTGCCCCGGAATGCTCACCGCTACAGTTAACCCGACGCCCGTACCGATGCCCGCTGGGGGACCCGTGCTCGAGATTGCCGACACCGACCTGCGCGAGACGCTCGCCGCCGCCCTCGCCGTCGAGCGGTGGGTGGATGACGTGGCGTCCGCCGCACCGTTCGCCGACCTCGAGGCGCTGCTGGCCGTGGCGGAGGAGGCGGCATCCCCGCTCAGCGACGCGGAAGTGGACGAGGCAATGGCGCATCACCCGCGGATCGGGGTGCGTCCGCTCGGCGAGACGGTGTCGGCCGGGCTGTCGCGCTCGGAGCAGAGCGCCCCCGACGAGCACGATGCGGCCCTCGCGCTAGCGCTCGCCGAGGGCAACCGGGCATACGAGCAGCGGTTCGACCGGGTGTTCCTGATCCGCGCTGCCGGACGCACCCGCGCCGAGATCGTCGCCGAACTGCACCGCCGCCTCGAGCTCGACCCCGACACCGAGCGCGCGATCGTGGGCGAGCAGCTGCGCGAGATCGCCCTGCTGCGCCTGCGCACGCTGCTCGGGAGCGTGGCCGCATGAGCCAGATCACGACGCACGTTCTCGACACGGCGCTCGGGCGTCCCGCGCAGGGCGTGCCGATCTCGCTGGAGTTCGAGGAGCCCGACCGCGAGGGCTGGGATCCCGTCGCCGATGGTGTGACCAATGCCGACGGACGCATCGGCGACCTCACCGACGACGTCGTCGCGCCCGGCCGGTACCGCATCACCTTCGACACCGAGGCGTACTTCGCGGCGACCGGCCAGACGGCGTTCTTTCCGTCCGTCGCCCTGGAATTCTGGGTCGCCGCGGGGGAGCAGTACCACGTACCCCTGCTGCTCAGCCCCTACGGCGTGAGCAGCTACCGCGGCTCGTAGGGCGACCGCGGCTTGTAGCTCTCGCCGACGATCGGGTTGGCATTATTCAGGAACCATTGCGGCGGGACCAGGCCGGCGGCTCCCGAATGACCAGTAGATGCTGCATCCATTCGTCATTCACCGCCGAATCTGCCCAGCGTTCCTGAATTACGCGTGCCTGCGGCCGGGCACTCCTGAATGATGCGAGGAACCGGCCGGGCGGTCCTGAATGATGAAAGCTACGCGCGCGGTCAGTACTCGGTGCGCGTGGTGGTCTCGAGCCAGGTGTCGAAGGGCTCCGTGCGGTTGCCGAGGTCGACTGGCTGCACGACGGTCGGCCACGTCGCGCGGTCGCGGGTGAGCAGCTCGTAGAACTCCAGGTCGTCGAAGCCCCCGCGCGCGGCATCGTGCCGGTCGGCGGCGAAGACCACGCGGTCGAGGCGCGCCCACAGAGATGCGGTCGCGCACATCGGGCACGGTTCGCACGAGGTGTAGAGGGTCGCGCCGGCCAGCGAGAAGTCGCCGAGGGCCGCACCGGCCGCCCGGATCGCCATCACCTCGGCGTGCGCGGTCGGGTCGAAGTCGCGCGTCACGCGGTTCTGTCCGGTCGCGAGCAGCATGCCGTCGCGCACGATCACCGCACCGAACGGTCCGCCGCCGTCACGAACGTTCTGCGTCGCGAGCTCGACCGCCATCGCGAGCCAGCGCTGGTCGTCGGCCGCGCCGCCGTCTGCTCCGCCCTGCTCTGCTGCGACCTCGCCAACCTCGCCACCACCTAGTTCCGCCGCGCCTTCCGCACCGCTCTCCGTCTCACTCACACCTGTCATCGTCGACCCCGTCTCTGTTGTACTCACACCTACCCCGTCGTTGTCTGCCGCGCTCACGCGAGGCCCGCCCCGGGGTTCCAGGCGGAACCGGCATCCGGAGCATCATCGCGGGTCACCGTCGCCTGGATCAGTCCGTACGGGCGATCGGCGGCGTAGAACACCTCGCCGAGGTTCTCCATGCCGAACGGCTCGAGGTCGACGAGGAAGTGGTGCTTGTTCGGGGCCGCGAAGCGGATCTCGGCGATCTCCGGATGCGCCGCGAGCACCGCCTTGCCCATGTGCCACAGCGTCTGCTGCAGGGCCAGCGAGTGCCGGGTCGCGAACTGCGTGATCATGATGTCGTGCACGCTCGCGTAGGCGGCGTCCCACGCGAAATCGGCGTCGAGCACGGCGGCACTGATGTATCGCCAGCGGGCGACGAGCGACGTCGCGAGCACGCGGTCCCTCGTCTCGGGCAGTGTCGTGAACTCATCGGAGAGGAAGGTGTGGAATTCCGACCCGGTCGACTTGAGCATCACCAGGTCCTTGAGCCCGGCGATCACGTCGACGCGTTGCTCGTCACCTGCCCCCTCGACCGACACGGCGGCGGTGCGGGTCTCGCGCCCGGTGCGCAGCCAGGTGTGGTCGTGCTCCTTGCCGTCGACGACGGCGCGCTGCCAGGCGTATTCCTCGATCTCGACGCGTGCACCGGAGACCGGTTCGACGTCGTCGACGAAGTGCCGGGCGAGCGCCAGGCCGTACTGCTCGATCGAGGCGATGCCCACCGACTTCGCGTAGGCGTACGCGGTGTTCTTCTGGGTGTCGGTCGGCAGGATCTGCGACTGGTCGCCATACAGGTGCGCCTCGGCGAATGAGCCGCGCAGGCTCGTGCTCACGTTGAGGTCGCGGATCTCGTGGCGGGCGGTTTCGCGCTCGAAGCGCACCACGCGGGATTCGGCCTTGCCGTATTGGTGGTCTCCCAGAACTATTGCCATGGGCCGATTACACCACTGCGATGTAACCGGGGTGTTTCGATCGGGGTTTCGCTGTACAGATTCCCGGGCTGGTGAACTCGGGCCTTGACCGCGCTCACCCCGGCAGCGATCTGTCGCTCAGCGGGACAGCAGCGTGCCGCCGGGGAGGGCGTCCGCGGCGATATCCACAACCGATCCGGCCAGCCACGTTCGGCGCACCACGCCGGTGAGCGATGACCCGTCGAATGCGGTGATGTGGTTGCGGTGCTGCAGCTCGTCGGCGTGCACAGTGAAGGCGTCATCCGGAGCAAAAACGACCAGGTCGGCATCGGCGCCCACCGCGATGCGGCCCTTGCGTTCGAGGCCCACGAGGTCTGCGGGGCGCGTCGACATCCATTCGACGACCCGGTCGAGGTGGATGCCGCGGCGCCGCGCTTCGGTGTGGATCGCGGGTAGCCCCAGCTGCAGGCCCGCGATCCCACCCCACGCGAGGGCGAAGTCCCCGTCGTGCGACAGCTTGAGTTCGCGTGTGCTGGGGGAGTGGTCGGAGACGATGATGTCGATGACGCCGTCGAGCAGCCCCTGCCAGAGCAGGTCGCGGTTCGCCCCGTCGCGAATGGGCGGGCAGCACTTGAACTGGGTCGCCCCGTCGGCGATCTGCTCGGCCGTGAAGCACAGGTAGTGCGGGCAGGTCTCGACCGTGATCGGCAGCCCCTCGGCGCGCGCCGCGGCGATCGCGGGGAGGGCGGCGGCCGACGACAGGTGCAGGATGTGCGCGCGGGCACCCGTGCGGCGTACCCCGGCGATGACGTGCTCGATCGCGGTCAGTTCGGCTTCGGGCGGGCGGGATGCCACGAACTCGCGGTACCCGCGGCCGCCCGCGTTCACGTGCGCGTCGAGCACGGTGGGATCCTCGGCGTGCACGATGAGCATCGAGTCGAGGGCGGCGATCTCGTCGAGCGCGAGGTTCAGCTGCTCGGTGTCGAGGTGCTCGAACTCGTCGACGCCCGACGGGGCGAGAAAGGCCTTGAAGCCGAAGACGCCGCGGTCGTGCATCGCACCGAGGTACCCCAGGCTCGAGGGCACGGCACCGCCCCAGAACCCGACGTTGACCATTGCCTTGCCGGCCGCGATACCGCGCTTCAGCTGCAGGGCCGCGGGGTCCACGGTGGCCGGGATGCTGTTGAGCGGCATGTCGATGATGGTGGTCACGCCGCCCGCCGCCGCGGCACGGGTCGCGCTGGCGAAGCCCTCCCACTCGGTGCGTCCCGGCTCGTTGACGTGCACGTGCGTGTCGACGAGGCCCGGCAGCAGTACTTCGTCTGCGGCGAGCCGCACCTCTGTGGTACCCGTGGCGGCGGCATCCACATCGCCGATGAAGACGATGCGCCCGTCGGTGACGCCGACCGTGGCGCCCGTGCTGCGCCCGTCGATGTGGGCGGACGGCGCGACGATGACGAGGTCAAAAGACGGCAGCATGGGGGACTCCTTCGGGGGACGCGGTCCGTGCTGGGTGGGCCGTGCCGGGGTGGTGCTTTCATCATTCAGGAATGTGCGGGCCGGTGTTGGCCGGTTGCGCAGTAATTGGGCGGGCGGGCGAGCGGGCGGGCGAGCGGGCGGGCGGGCGGGCGGGTCAGCCGTGCTGGGGTGGTGCTTTCATCATTCAGGAACGTATGGGCTGGTTGGGGCTGGTTGGGGCCGGTTCGGACGTATCTGGGAGTTCGGCGGTGTCATCACGCCCGAATGCGGCCCGGGTTCCTGAATGACGAAACAAACTCCGCCCGGGTTCCTGAATGATGACGATCAATCCGCCCGGGTTCCTGAATGTTGAGACTCAACCCGCCCGCATTCCTGAATGCCGTCACCCTCCCCGACACGCGCAAGTAACACGGCGGCGCTATCGTGCAGGGGTCGGGAGGAGTCGTGGTGACCGTGCTCCCCGGCGTGGGCGAATGCCCCAAGCGCATGGTCTACGGACCGTGCGGCGGCGTGCAGCCCGACGGCGCCTGCGAGGCGTCGCCCGACCCGTGCGTGTTCCTTCCGCTTCCGACGGTGCGGTGGACCGGCGTCATCGACGGCCGCGATAGCCCGATGGATGCCGCAGCGCCCGGCACCCCCGCCGACACCGTCACCGCGACCGGAGCTGCGCGCACCACCCCGCGCGCCGCCCCGCCTACCGCCGCGGGTACTGACGCTGCGGCATCCACCCCCACCCCTGCCGACCGCATGCGCACCCTGCTCGCGCGGGGCCGCGTGGTCGTCGCCGACTTCGCGGCCACGGCTCTCGATTCCGGCTCGATCCGCGACACCGCCGCAGTGCTGCGCGGGTCGGTGCACGCCGTGCTCGCCGGGGATTCGCCGCGCAACCGGGTGCAGTTCTCGCCGTCCTACCGGGCAGCGCTGATTCGCGACGCGGGGCTCGAGCCCTGGGCCGGACTCACCTGCCGCGACCGCAACCGCGTCGCCCTCGAGGCGGAGCTCGCCGGCCTGCTCGACGTCGGGGTCGCCGGCGTGCACTGCGTGACCGGCGACCACACCGCGCTCGGGTCGCGTGCCGACGCGCAGCCGGTGTTCGACCTCGACTCGACGAGGCTGGCCGCGCTCGCCGCCGATGCGGGGCACCTCGTCTCGGTCGCGGAGTCTCCGGCCAGCGTTCCGGTGGACCGCCGCGCCGACCGCCTGGCGGAGAAGGCCCGTGCCGGCGCCGAGGTGTGCTTCGTCAACCACTGCGGCGGTGCGGGCGCGGTCGCGGCGTTCATCGCGCGGGTCGGCGGGCTGTCGGCGCGTCCGCTTCGCTACATCCCCTGCGTTCCGGTGGTGGTCGACACCGGCAGCGCCGAGTTGCTGCGCTCGTTCACCTCGCTCGTGCTGCCCGATGGATACCTCGACCGCATCCTTTCGGCGACCAACCCGCGCGCGGAGGGCATCGCCGCAGCCGTCGAGCTGAGCGAGCAGCTGCTCGCGATCGACGGGGTCGCGGGCGTCAACCTGTCGGGCGGTGCCGCCCTGGGCCGCGACCGCGAGTTCGCCGAGGCGATGGCCGAGATCGGCACGCGTCTCGGCGTCGTGTAGGTATTTTGCACTATTCAGGAAGGCCGGCAGCCGCGGCAGCAGCATCCCTTCATGCTGGGTGCCTGAGCAGCAACATTCCTGAATACTGAAAGCTTCGGCAGCAACATTCCTGAATGCTGAGGGTTTCGATACCCGCATTCCTGAATGCTGAAAGCTTCGGCAGCAACGTCCCTGAATGATGAAAGTTCCGGGGGCCCCGCAGCATGCCGGATGCCGCACGAGGAAGGGCCGGCCGCGCGCCGCGATCAACCGGGGGGAAGGGCGCGCGACCGGCGGGGTGCGCTACGTGAGCAACACCTGGAGCCGGGTCGGGGTCCGGCTCCCTCCGGGCCCGTGCGAGCGAGTCGGCACTCGGTCAGCAGGGCGCGGAGGCTGGTGATGGAACGGCGAGGCGGCGCCCGCAGGTGTCGCTCCATCGAGTGGGGGGAACGAAGAAAGAGGGCGCGTGTACCGCGATGAAAGCATGATGCCCCCGGAGTCTCGTAGTGGACGTAACCGGGGGCTCGGGCGACACAACGACCGTAAAACGCCTGTCTGCCAATGTCAAGCAAATTATCAGCTTTGCCCGTCGTGACCGAGCAATCCTCGGCTCATCAGGACAAATGCTCAACCAGGGGTGGATGCCGCGGCCGATCAGCCCGGAAGGTAGTCGACCGTCCACCCCGCATCGACCCGGCTGTACTCCGTGCGTCGGCTCGCGGCATCCGTCGCCGACTCCCAGAACAGCATGCGGGTCGGGGTGACGCTGTACCCCGTCCAGTGCGGCGAGACGTCGAGCGGACCCTCGGGGTGTTCGGCCTCCGCCGCCGCCCACTGCCGGCGCCGTTCGAGCAGCGGCAGGCGGGCGAACTGGGCGCTGTTCAGCCAGGCGAGGTGCCGCAGGTAGGGCGATCGTCGCGCATACGCCGCCGCGAGCTCGTCGTCGCTCTGCCGGTGCGCCTCGCCCTGCACGACCAGCTGCCGGTAGAAATTCGGCCACACGATGACCAGGCAGACGCGGGAGTCGGCCTCGATATCGGCGATCTTGTGCGAGTTGCGGTCGGTGTTGAACGAGAACCCGGTCGGGGTCACCGCCGAGAGCAGCACGGTGCGCGCCGCGGGAAAACCGTCGACGCCGGTCGTGGCCAGGGTCATCTGCGGCCGGGCCGGGTCGTCGTTTGCGGGCAGCCAGCCGCGCGCACGCGCGATCGGGTCGATCGCGCTGATCGCGGCATCCATCACGACTGTCCTGCGCCGTGCCGGAACCGGGCGATCTCATGCAGCGCGGCGACGGACGCGGCCACCGACTCGTCGAACAGGGTGGCACCCGCCTCGGCGCTCGCGAGGGTGGGATCGCCGATCACGCCGCTGGGGCCGAAGTCGTTGCTCATCCAGCCGAATGAGACCGGCCGGTTGTTGAAGCCGATGTACTCGAAACCGGCGACGTGCTCTGGAACGTTGCGCTCGGCGAGCGACATGTCGACGAGGTCGGGGCGCACGTGCAGCACAAGCGACGTCTCGCCGTGCCCGGCGTGGATGCCGAGGCCGAGCTCGTCGGCGCCCGCGAGCGGATCAGCAGCAGCACCAGCACCCCCGCCAGCACCGGCCCCCGTGCCGGCCCGCTGGATCCCGGCCGGCATGGTGAACGTGCGCAGCCCGAACCGCCGCCGCAGCTCCCGGTTCGCCACCTGCAGCAGCGCACCGTTGCCGCCGTGACCGTTCATGAACACCAGGGTGCGCGCGGGGGTCGCGGCCACCGACCGGCCGATGTCGACCAACGTCGCCATCAGGGTCTCCCACGACAGCCAGATCGTGCCGGGCGCCCAGTGGTGCTCGTCGGACTTCGTGTAGCTGAGGGTGGGGAGGATCCAGATGTCGAGGCCGTCCGCGGCCGCCCGGTCGACCGCGGCCTCGGCGAGCTCGCCCGCGAGCAACGCGTCGGTGTTGAGCGGCAGGTGCGGACCGTGGTGCTCGATGGCCCCGGTGGGGATCACGATGATGGAGTCTGGCCCGAGCGCAGTGGTCGCGGCCGTCCCAGACAGCTCGACGAGGCGGCGGCCGGTCACGTGAGCTTTCCCGCGCCGGGTGCCACGAGCTCGGTGACGAGCTTGCCCGGGTTGAGCAGGCCGAGGGGGTCGGTGGATGCCGCGAGCTCACGGGTGCGCTCGACCTCGAAGTCCACGAACCACTGGTGCGGGCTGTGCACCCCGACGCCGAGTTCGCGCAGCGCCTCGATTCCGGCGTACACCTGCTCGGGGCTCTCGTAGATGCCCGCGAGCATGCCGATGAACTTCTGACGCTGTCCCTCGATGTGCAGCATGCCGCCGCGGTAGACGGCGTGCACCTCGTCGATGCGGTCGACGAGTGCGTCGCCGCCGACCTCGAGGTGGAAGTAGCCGCCGGGCGCGCTCTTCTGCAGCCACTCGATGGGGTGGTTGTAGGAGAGGGTGCTGAGCTTGACGCAGGCCTGCGGGCCCTTGCGAACGTCGTCGACGCGGCCGCCGCCCGCCTCGATGATGTCGCGTGCGGCAGCGATGGAGGACAGGTCGAGGATCGCGCGGAGGCTCGCGCGATCGGCGGGGATCGCGGCATCCATCGGCAGGGTGTTCGAGATTTCGGGAGGGTCCGCCGAGATGAGGCGCGGGATGGGGTCGAGGTCGCCGAGGTCGCGCAGCACGGCGAGGGCGTCATGGTAATTCTCGAAGCTCGCGTAGAGCGCCTGCCAGTCGCGCACCGGGTCGAGGCGCACCGTCGCGCGAGCGATGATGCCGGCGGTGCCGTAGTTGTGCACGTAGCCCTGCGCCTCGTCGCCCTCGACGTGCACGAGCCGGGCCTCCGGGCTCGCGTGCACGACGTCGAGGGCGGCGACGAAGCCCTGGTGGTTGGCGCCGTGCTCGATCGAACCGGTGCCGCCCGAGCCGCCGGCGAGGAAACCGCCGATGCTCGACTGGGCCGTGGACGGATACATCCACAGCTCCTGGCCGGTCTCGCGGGCGGCCTGCTCGAGCGCGACCATCGGTGCGCCCGCCTCGGCGGTGATCACGCCGTCGCCGACCTCGACGATGGCGCGGGCCTTCGACATGTCGAGTACGAGCCCGCCCTCGAGCGGGATGCCCTGGCCGTAGTTGCCGGTGCCCTTGCCACGTGGGGTGATGGCGACGCCGTGCCGCACGGCGGCGGCCACCACTTCGGCGATCTGCTCCGCAGAGGTGGGGAACGCCACGATGTCGGCGAGGCCGAGGGGGAGGAGCTCGGTGATGATGGGCGACATCTTCGCCCCATCGACCGATGCCTTCTCCCTGGCACGCAGTTCTATCGAGGCTCCGCGCGGGCCGAGCAGGGCGGTGAGTTCCGCGTGGAGGGACTCGATAGACACTGCGTGCTCCTTCTTGTCAGGGTGGTGCGGGGGTGGCGCGGGTGATGCTGGGCTGTGCGGGTGGTGCAGATTGTGCGGGTGCTGCGGGTGCTGCGGGTGCTGCGGGTGCTGCGGGTGGTGCTGGGCTATGCGGGTAATGCGGGCGCTGCGGCCGACCCGCGGAGTGCGGTCGGCCGCAGCCGTGGTGCCGCGAACGGCTACGGCAGTCCGATGCTGTCGTCGATGAACTCGTTCGTCACGAGGTCGTCGACGGTCAGGCCGTCGGCGGGCGGGGTGCCGAGGTCGGTGGCGATCGGCCCCATGACGTCGAGGATCTCCTGCACGCGGTCGGTGTCGAAGTCGCCGATGGTCTCGTTGTCGCCATTGCTGACGAGCCCGAGTTCGACCTGCTGAGCAACGGAGAAGTCGGCGACGCCCTGCGAGTAGACCCATCCGGTGTCGAAAGCGTCGACCAGTTCGAGGATGAGGTCGGTGGCCATGGCGGGGTCGGCGTAGAAGTCGACGGTTGCCTGCTGCATCACGGGGACGAGCAGTTCCAGGCAGGGAGAGAGCTCTTCGAGTTCAGCGGAACGCACCCCCATGGTGGCCGCGTATGACTGCCACCCGGCGTCGTGGATGAGTTCGAATGCGACGGGCTTGCCCCAGTCCGCGACCTCGTTCTCGTAGACATACGGTTCGGCGCTCGCGAAGCCCTGCTGCGCGTCGGCGCCCTGCGCGGAGACGAAGCCCGCCGGCGAGCCGTCGTATCCGCCGTCGACCTGGTCGAGCGACAGCTGGCCGTCGGCGATCAGATATTCCATATAGGCGGCCCCGCCGAAGTAGCGCACGATGGCGCCGGTGTCGCCGAGGTCGGCGATGGTCTCGACCTCGGGGTACGTCTCCGGGTCCCACATGATCATCTGCGGGTTGATGTCGAGCGGGGCGAGCACCGAGGTGACGGGCAGTTGTGCGGAGAGCTGCACCTGCTCGTCAGTTGCGGCGTAGCCGAGGGTGATGTCGGTGTCCTGGTACATCTGGGCCAGCACGGTCTGGAAGCCGATGGCCGGACCACCCGACCGCACCTCGACGTCGACGCCGGTGTATTCGCCTGAGGCCATCAGCGGTCCGGAGACCGTCTTGAGGTCGGCATCGACGGTGTAGTCCTCGCCGAGGAGCTGGTAGAGCATCCCGTGCTCGGACTCCGGGTTCCAGTCGGTCTGTATGGTCACAGTGGCGGGGCACGCCTCGGAGAGGTCGATCGCGCCGATTTCCATGTCGGTCGCGGGCGCCGCGGTGTCGCCGCCGCCCCCACCGTCTGAGGAGCATCCGGCGAGGGCCACGAGGGTCGCGAAGGCGCCCACGGTGGCAATGGTGCGACGTGCTGTGCTGTGCATGGTTCTCCTAGGGGTTGGGGAGGAGGGTTCGGAAATAGGCGGGCATGGACTGCGAGGAAACGGGCGGAGGTGACGTGGAAAAAAGCGGCGATCCGGAGGGGTCAGGACGCCGGTTCGTACCAGCGGCCGACCGCGAGTTTGCTGATCCAGCCGAAGATCAGAAAGATCAGCACCCCGAGCAGAGCGGCGACGATGACGGCGGCGAACAGCTCCGGCGTCTGCAGCCGGGACTGGTAGTTGCTGATCAAGATGCCAAGGCCGGGCTGTCCGCGTCGAAAGAAGAAGTCGCCCACGATGGCCCCGACGATCGCGAGCCCGGCAGAGATCCGCATGCCGGCGAAGATCGCCGGGAGTGCATTCGGCAGCTGGAGCTTGGTCAGAACCGTCCAGCGGCTGGCCTTCTGCAGCTTGAACAGCTCGCGCTGGCTGCGTTCCACCGATTGCAGCCCGAAGAGCGTATTCGAGACCATCGGGAACAGTGAGATGAGTACGCAGACGAGGATGCGAGCCTCGATGCCGTAGTCGATGGTGTTGCCGATGAGCGGGACGAGGGCGAGGATCGGTACGCACTGCAGGATCACGGCGTACGGGAACAGTGACCGTTCCACCCAGCGGGCCTGTGACATGAGTATTGCCCAGACGATGCCGACGACGATCGAGATCGCGAGTCCGGAGAGCGCGACCTGCATGGTCAGCGCGATGGCGTTCAGCAGTTCTCCGGTGATGGGCTGGTTCGGCTGACCGTCGAGGGTCTCGGTGGAGAAGGAGTCGACGACGATGCGCAGCGGCGATGGCAGCAACACGTGGGGTGGCGACGCGTCGAGGATCGCGGCCAGCGCGATCCACGCTGCGACGATAACGGCGAAGACGACCAGTGGCGGGCCCCAGAGCTTCGCGACCGACCCCGAGCGGGCAGCGGCGCTGCGGGTGACCGGCACGGTAGCCGCAGCGGCGGTGGCCACCGCAGGTGTCGTGCCGCTGCCGGTATCGGTTCCTGTGCTGGTTTCGGTACTCATGAGTGGCCCTCTCGGAGTGCGTGTGAGACCTTGCCGCTGAGGGCGGCGAACTCGGGGGTGAATCGGATGTCGGGGTCGCGCGGGTAGTCGAACGGCACCTCGAATTCGTCGACGATGTGCCCTGGCCGTCCGCTCATCACCACTACCCGGGTGGACAGGTACACGGCCTCGGCGACCGAGTGGGTGATGAAGAGTCCGGCGAAGCGCTGCTCGGTAAAGATGCGCAACAACTCGTCTCCGAGCCGTTCCCTGGTTATCTCGTCGAGCGCACCGAATGGCTCATCGAACAAAAACAGCTCTGGGTCGAGGGTCAGCGACCGCGCGAGCGACGTGCGCATGCGCATTCCACCGGAGAGCTGCTTGGGGAGGTTGTCCTCGAACCCGGAGAGCCCGACCAGCTCGATCGCCTCCTTAGCCTTGGCGGCGCGCGACTTGCGGGGCTGCTTGTTCAGTTCGGCGAGCAACTCGACGTTCGCCTGCACGGTGCGCCACGGCAGGAGCGTCGCGTCCTGAAAGACGTAGCCGATCCGTTTCGTGCCGAGCGCCGCGGTTCCCTCGCTCGCGTTCTCGAGACCCGAGGCGATACGCAGCAGGGTGCTCTTGCCGCATCCACTCGGTCCGACGACCGTGACGAACTCGCCGCGTTTCACGGTCAGGTCGATGCCGGAGAGCGCGACCGTGCCATTCGGAAACTGCATCGCGACGTTGCGAAAGTCGAGCAGTGTGTCGGTGGTCACGGGGGCCGTCCTCGACGTAGCGGTGGTGGTGGTCATGTACTCAATCCCTGGCGGTCGACGGAACGGGGGCGGTGGCGGGTGCCGCGGTGGCGGATGCCGGGGCGATGGACGCCGCGGCGGCAGCCCCGGCGGCGGCCCGGCTCCTCGCGGGCTGGGCGACCGTCGTGCTCACGGTCGTCGAGGCGACGAGTCGCCCGGCGTGGATCACCTTCCGGTCGGCGGGCGCGGTGGCGACCGCCTCGGCGAGGCTGCCGCCGCGGATCGCGAGAAAGTCGGCACGCGCACCGACGACGGCGCCCGCGGCGGGGAGTCCCATCACGGCGCGGGCCCCGTCGCTGACGGCGGCATATGCCTCGTCGATGGTGAGGTGCCCGGCGATCACGAGCAGCATCGCGGTCTCGAGGGCGTCGCTGCGCCCGAGCGGGTTGAACGGGTCGCGGATGTTGTCGGCGCCGGCCGCGAACCGGGCTCCCGCGCTGAGCAGCTCCCGCGCGGGGGCGAGGCCGCGCAGACCGCCCGACTCGTGGCCCCAGCCCTGCAGGTAGAGGTTGGTGATGGGGTTCGCGACGATGCCGATGTCGCTCTCGACGATCGCGTCGATCACGCGCAGGCGTTCCTCGGTGGGCAGGGTACCGAGGCGAACGCAGTGCCCTGCGGTCACGTTGCGGTTCCAGCCGCGCACGGTGGCGGCGAACTCCTCGAGGGTGGCCGGTCCGTCGAGGGATTCATCGGTGTGCAGGTCGACGCCGATGTCGCGGCCGAGCGCGATGGCGAGCAGCCGCTGCAGGTCGGCACTGGGGTCGTCGGCGAGGTGCGGTGCACCACCGACCAGGTCGAGTCCGAGGTCGAGGGCGCCGTGGATGTGCTCATCCGGCACGTCGGGCCCCGCGAGCACGACCAGTTCGAGGTCGAGCAGGCCGTCGAGCTCGTCGCGCACCCTGGCCATCGCGCGCGCACCGAGCAGGGGGTCGTCGCCGCGCAGCACGTCGACGTGAGAACGGATGCCGGTGGTGCCGCGCTCGAGCATGGCGAGTGCCTGCGCGAGCGCCCGCTCTGCCACGTCGTCCTCGTCCATGGCGGCGGTGTATTCGCGCCACGACTCGATGGCACCCATCAGGTCGCCCATCGGCGGCTGGATGGCATCCCAGGAGCGGGCCTTGTCGAGGTGCGAGTGCGGGTCGGCGGGGGCGGTCAGCAGCAGGTAGCCGTCGAGGTCGACCTCGTTGGCGGAGGGGGCGCCGGTGCCGGCTGCACGCACGCCGGTGACCACGTCTCCCGCGAGTTCCACGTCGACGATGCGGCCGTCGGGCAGGGTCGCTCGACGCAGCAGTGACAGGGGGCGGGGAAGGTCCACGGGGCTCCTCGGAGATGCTGTCCGATGCCGGAATGTTGATGGGTTCAACATCGGCGAATCTACGCACGCCACGTTTCGATCATGTGTCGTGGCAATACCCAGTGCGTAAATTGGCCGGAGACGCGCCCAGCAACCCCGGGGATCGCCCCGGTTTCGTGGCCTTCCCCACCAGCCACAACCCATATAGTCAGTGGCCATGGAGACCGACAGCACCTCTGACGCGGAGCAGCTGGGCCACCACCTGCGGGCCGTCCGGCGCTCGCACGACCTGACCCTCGTGCAGCTCGCCGCGATGGCCGACCTCTCGCATTCTTTTCTCTCCCAGGTGGAGCGCGGCCTCGCGAGCCCCAGCATGTCGTCGCTCGAGAAGATCGCCCGCGCGCTCGGCACCAGCCAGCTCGAACTGCTCGCCGGCGCGGCGGACTTGGGGCGCGTACCGGTCGGCTCCGCGCCCACCCTGGTGCGGGCGAACGAGGGAGACCGCGGGCCGTACGGCTTCGGCGAGGCGCGACTGCTCGTGCACGGCGACCGCAGCTTTCACCCGATGGCGTTCGAGGGGCGCAATGCCGACCCCGGCGAGTACCATGCGCACGACGAGGACGAGTTCCTGCACGTGATGGGCGGCCGGTGCACGGTCGACCTCGGCCCGCAGGGGCTGTTCCCGCTGCGCAAGGGCGACTCGCTGTACTACGTCGGGGGTACCCCGCATCGCTGGTACACCGACAGTGGGCGGGTGTATCGGCTGTTCATCGTCAAGCAGCACTTCGCGGTGCGCGACGTCGACAGCGTCTGGGATCCGGCGCTGCTCGAGACCGAGGGAGAGAAGGCGTGAGTCACAGCCCGATGGAGGATCGCACCGTGGAGGTATACCCGTGAGTTTCTTCAGCGACGTGGAGCGCGACTGCATCGTCGAGCGCCGCACCGAGGTGGCGGAGGGCATCGTCGCCCTCGACGTGGTTGCCGTGAACGGGCGCGACCTGCCGCCGTGGACCCCCGGCTCGCACGTCGACCTGCTCCTGCCCGGCGACGACGACGTGATCGTTCGGCAGTACTCCCTGTGCGGCGACCCGGGTGACCGGCAGCGCTACCGGGTGGCCGTGCTGCGTGAGCTCGAGGGGCGTGGCGGGTCGGCGATCGTGCACGACACCGTCACCGAGGGCCAGCCGGTGCGCATCCGCGGCCCGCGCAACCACTTCGGCTACGAACCGGTGCCAGGCCAGGCAGTGGTGTTCATCGCAGGCGGCATCGGCATCACGCCGTTCCTGTCGATGGCCAGGGCGGCGGATGCCGCGGGCATCGACTACACCGTCGTCTACGCGGGTCGCCGGCGCGCGACGATGGCGTTCCTGGGTGACCTCGTCGAAGCACACGGCGACCGTGTCATGGTCTACGCGGCCGACGAGGGGAACCGCCTCGACGCGGCCGCTCTCCTCGGCGGCCTGAAGCCGGGCACCGCGGTCTACTGCTGCGGCCCGAACCGGCTCGTCGCCGCGGTCGAGGAGGCGACCGCCGACTGGCCGGCGGGACTCGTGCACGTGGAGCACTTCGAGGCGAAGGAGTTCGGGCCGCCGGTCTGGCAGGAGACCTTCGAGGTGGAGCTCGCGCTGTCGGGCATCACCGTCGAGGTGCCGATCGACCGCAGCATCCTCGATGTCGTCGAAGAGAACGGGGTGCTCGTCGTCTCGTCGTGCCGCATCGGAACCTGTGGCACCTGCGAGACGCCGGTGCTGGAGGGCGAGATCGAGCACCGTGACTCGGTGCTCACCGCCGAGGAGCAGTCCTACGACGACACCATGATGATCTGCGTCTCGCGCGCGGCCTGCCCGCGGCTCGTGCTCGACCTGTGACCCGGGGTCAGGCCACCGGGAATGCGAGCCCCGGGCGCTGCACCGCCAGGCGCAGTGTTTCGCCGACCTCGGGCAGGTCGACCGCGGCCATGCGCATGCGCACGCTCGATCCCGCGGTGAGATCGCAGGTCAGCATTGCGTCGTGCCCGGCATACGAGATG